>NZ_JAZHOB010000003.1:0-453528 GCF_048751585.1 Pollutimonas rozaliensis
GGAGAGGACTCGAACCTCCACACCTTGCGGCACATGGACCTGAACCATGCGCGTCTACCAATTCCGCCACCTGGGCACAACGAGGGCGAATCATACACCAAATTATGAATTGGGGTAGGCCCGCCTTTTAATAAAACGATCTTCACCGATCGTAAAATCAAAAAACCCAGCTAAACAAGCTGCTTAGCTGGGTTTTCTGTACTTAGCGATGGTGCCCAGGAGAGGACTCGAACCTCCACACCTTGCGGCACATGGACCTGAACCATGCGCGTCTACCAATTCCGCCACCTGGGCATAAAGTGTATGCTATCGCCTATTGCATTACCGCGATCGCTGTTGCTACATCGCTATTGCGATAATTACTGCGTTAGGCGCCACTTTAGAAGGCGCAAAGTATAACGTACTTTTTTAATTTATGGAAACAACCTTTGATCAAACGATCTAAAAACGACACTAACAACAAAGAAAACACCGCTGGCCAGCACGAGCTGCCGCCGGACTTCGATCCGGACGTGCCCAGTCGGGAAGTCATATTGCAGCATTTGCGGTCCTCCGAAACACCCATGGACCTCAAGGATTTAGCCAAAGCGGTGGGTGCTTCGCTGCCATTGTCCGTCGGGTTCGACCGCCGCCTGAAGGCCATGGAGCGTGACGGGCAGCTTTTTGTCAATCCGCAAGGTCAGTTGTCGTTGAATAGCAAACTGGATTTCATCGCCGGAAAAGTACAGGGCCATCGCGATGGCTTTGGTTTTTTATTGCGCGACGACGGCGGTCCCGATCTTTTTCTGTCCCCGCGCGAGATGCTCAAGGTATTGCACGGCGATCGCGTGCTGGCCAAGCCCGACGGCGAATACCGGGGCAAGCCGGAAGCCACCATCGTCGAAGTGGTGGAGCGGCGCACCAACAAGCTGGTGGGCCGCTTTCTTAAAGAGCGCGGAGCCTTTATCGTGGTTCCCGAAGACCAGCGCATCAAGCACGACATCATTGTCCCCGCGTCGGATACGTCCGATGCCGAGCACGGCCAGGTCGTATCCATCGAAATCGTCCAGCAGCCGACCCGCCATACGCAGCCCCTGGGCAGGGTGGTCGAAGTCCTGGGCGAAATCGATGATCCCGGCATGGAAATCGAAATCGCCGTGCGCAAGTTCGATGTGCCGCACGAGTTTTCCGAAGCCGCTCTGCGGCAAGCCGAAAAAGTCCCGCCCACCGTCAAGCCGTCCGAGCTGAAGGGTCGTGTCGATTTGCGCGATGTGCCTTTTGTCACCATCGACGGCGAGGACGCTCGCGACTTCGACGACGCCGTGTTCTGCATGCCCGTCGAACTGGGTACTGAAAAGCGCAAGAAGCCGGGCTGGCGGCTTCTGGTGGCCATTGCCGACGTCAGCCATTATGTGCAGCCGGGCGATGCCCTGGACGAGGACGCGCTTGATCGCGGCACCAGCGTTTATTTCCCGCGCCGGGTCATCCCCATGCTCCCCGAGGCGCTGTCCAATGGCATCTGCTCGTTGAACCCGGACGCCGACAGGCTGGTCCTGGTCTGCGACATGGCGGTCACCGCCACCGGCACCAAGGCCGGCGCCATTACCGCCTACCAGTTTTACGAAGCGGTCATCCATTCGCACGCGCGCACCACGTACAGCGACGTCTGGGCTGCCTTGCAGCAGCCCACCGGGCCGGCGGCGCAATCCATGCGGCCCGTCTTGCCGCATATACAGAATTTGTACGAGTTGTACCAGTTATTTTCAGAGGCCCGCGTCAAGCGCGGCGCCATCGATTTCGACACGGTCGAGACCCGCATCGTGTGCAACCCCCTGGGCAAGATCGAGCGCATCGAGGCGTACAACCGCAACGATGCCCATAAGCTGATCGAAGAATGCATGCTGGCTGCCAATACTTGCGCCGCGGAATTCATGACGCGCAACAAGCGCCTGGGACTTTATCGGGTCCACGAGGGGCCCACGCCGGAAAAGCTCAAATCCTTGCGTGATTATTTGCGCAATCTGGGGTTGACGCTGGACGGCGGCGACGATCCGTCGACCACCGATTACGCGCGCTTGATCAAGGCGGCGCGCAACCGGCCCGATTTCGAGATCATCCAGACCATGTGCTTGCGGTCTTTGCAGCAAGCCATCTACAGTCCAGAGCAGGTTGGGCATTTCGGTTTGTCCTACGAACATTATGCGCACTTCACCTCGCCGATCCGCCGCTATCCCGACTTGCTGACGCATCGCGTCATCAAGGGCGTCCTGCGCGGCAAGCGCTATCTGCCCGCGCTGGCCGATGTCAGCGGTGTTGCGGCTCTGCCCAAGAACGAGCGCGAGCACGCGGTATGGGAAAAACTGGGCTTGCTGCTGTCGGCCCGCGAGCGCCGCGCCGACGATGCTTCACGCGATGTCGAGGCATGGCTGAAATGCTGGTTCGTCAAGGAGCATGTGGGCGAAGTCTTCAGCGGCCGAGTCACCGGTGTGGCGACTTTCGGTATATTCATCACGCTGGATACCTTGTTCGTGGAGGGCATGGTGCACGTCTCCGAGCTGGGTTCCGATTACTTCCAGTACAACGAAGCCATGCACGAGCTGCGCGGCGAGCGCACCGGCATCCGCTACCGCTTGACCGATGCGGTGCAGGTGCAGGTTTCCCGCGTCGACCTGGAAGCGCGCCGCATCGAATTCCGTTTGGTCAAGGGTACCGGCTTCAAAGAGCTGAAGGCTTCCATCGAGCCGGAGGCGCCCGCCGAGCGCAAGGTCAAACGCGCGGCACCGGCCAAGCCGGCCGCCCTGAAGGGCACGACATCGCGCCAGCGCAGGGCTGCCGCCAAGCGTGGCGCCAAGGCCGAGGCGCCCAAGAAGTCAGGGCGCAGCCGCCGCTGACGGGGCGGGGTTAAAATCCCATCACCGGGCGCTGATCGAATGCGCCCGGACGCCCCAACTCTAAGGAAAATCATGTCGTCTCATCAGGTCCTCGCCGGCTTCCATGCGGTGGTTGCCCGTCTGCGCTATGCGCCGGACTCCATCAAGGAATTCTATGTCGAGGCATCTCGCCGCGACAAACGCATGCAGGCTTTGATCGAGCAGGCGCAGGCCGCCAATATCCGTGTTCATCCGGTATCGGTCGACAGGCTGGACGGTCTGGCGCGCGGCACGCGGCATCAAGGCGTGGTGGCGCTGGCCCAGGCCCGCGAGCTGGCCGTCGATGTGAACGAGGTGTTGGATGTTCTGGAAGACCGCGCCGAGCCCGCGCTATTGCTTATCCTGGACGGCGTGACCGACCCGCACAACCTGGGCGCATGCTTGCGCACGGCCGACGCGGCCGGCGTGCATGCTGTCATTGCGCCGCGCGACAGGGCGGTGGGGCTGAACAGCACCGTGCAACGTGTAGCCTGCGGGGCGGCCGAGACAGTCCCCTATATTATGGTCACCAATCTTGCGCGCACCATGCGGCAGCTGAAGGAACGCGATGTCTGGCTGGTGGGCACCGACGATCAGGCCGGGACAGGCATGCACCACGTGGATGCGCGCCGCGCCATGGCATGGGTCATGGGCGCGGAAGGCGAGGGAATGCGCCGCCTTACCCGCGAAACCTGCGACGAACTGGTGGCCATTCCCATGCAGGGTTCGGTAGAGAGCCTTAACGTAAGCGTCGCCAGCGCGGTGTGCCTGTACGAGACAGTGCGCCAAAGGCAAGCCTGAATCCGCTGTAGGCCTGCCCATCGATTTTCGCGTGCAAGGCACCCGCTTTTGCATCGGCCGATATTTTCCCTTCCTTAACTCATCGCTGTCCTGACATCATGGCTAAAAACGGTTTTACCACTACCATCGTCCACTCTGATCGCCGCTCGTCGGTAGAGCACGGCGCCATTCACAAGCCGATGCACCCTTCGTCCGAGTATGCTTTTACCGATGCGCGTGAATTGGCGGCGGTGTTCCAGGGCAAGGCGGGCTTCACCTATGCGCGGCAAGGCACGCCAACCACCGCGGCACTGGAATCCAAGATCACTCAAATGGAAGAAGGTGAAGGCACGGTCAGTTTCGCGACGGGCATGGCGGGGCTGGCCGCAATATTTTTCACCTTGCTGAAAGCCGGCGATCACCTGATCAGCAGCCAACACATATTCGGGAACACCAATAGCTTGCTAGGCACGCTGGCGGATCTGGGGGTGCAGGTGACGATGGTCGATGCGACGGATGTGCGCAACGTCGTGGCCGCCTTGCGGCCCGAGACCAAAATGGTGTTTACCGAGTCGCTGGCCAACCCCGGAACGCAGATCGCCGACTTGAAGGCCATAGGAGACTGGTGCCGCCAGGAAAACCTGGTGTATGTCGTTGACAACACCTTGGTGACCCCCTTGCTTTGCACGGGTAAAAGCGTGGGGGCCACGTTGGTCGTCAATTCGCTGTCCAAGCATATAGGAGGGCATGGCAATGCGCTGGGCGGGGCGGTGACCAGCACCGGCTTGTACGACTGGTCGGACTATCGCAATATCGCCGAGCCCTATCGCAAGGGCAAGCCGACATCGTGGGGCCTTACTCAGATCAAGAAGAAGGGGCTGCGCGACATGGGCGGTACCTTGTCGTCCGAGGCGGCGCATCGCCTGGCGGCCGGCGCGGAAACGCTGTCATTGCGGATGGAAAAGATATGCTCGAATGCCCTGGCTTTGGCGCAGGCGCTAAGCGCCCATGGCAAGGTCGCCAAGGTTCATTACCCTGGCTTGCCGGGGCATGGGCAGCATGATCGGGCCGCGCAACTGTTCGGCGGCCGTTACGGCGGGCTCATGGGCATCGAACTGATTGACGAGATCGATGTGTTCGATTTCCTGAACCGCCTGAAGGTGCTGGCGCTGGCCACGCACCTGGGGGACAACCGCACGCTGGTCTTGCCGATGGCCCATACCATCTACTACGAAATGGGCCCCGAGCGCCGCGCCTTGATGGGCATTTCCGACAATTTTCTGCGTGTGTCCATCGGTATCGAAGATACACAGGATCTGATTGACGACTTCGCTCAAGCCTTGGAATAGCCGGAAAGAAGCGGCGGCTTTTACCACAAATCCGGCTGGGCGGCATGCCTTTCAAAAAAGCATTGCAAATTTTCATCATGTTGCTGTGCGCAAGTAAAAAGTCAGTAACTATGCGGGTTTTGGGAGCTTTTTTACTTGACAGGCTTGGCGTTCAAAGGCTTAATACGCGTTAGCCAGCCGCGTGTGTATTGTTTGAATATGCTAGTGGGCTGCACCCGCATGGTCCTGTGTGGGTAATACGATCAGCGCCGATAATTGTGCCTCGTATATTTTCATCAAGCGCCAAGCCAGTCCTTCAGACGAAGCTTGGCTACAATAATTTTTAGGGGTAATCCTTAATGAACAAAACAGAGCTTATCGAACACATTTCCACCAAAGCCGATTTGTCGAAGGCCGATGCCGGCCGCGCACTCGAAGCCTTTATCGGCGCCGTAAAAACTACACTAAAAAAGAAAGGCTCGGTAACCTTGGTGGGCTTTGGAACGTTTGCCGTATCCGAGCGCGCAGCACGTACCGGCCGCAACCCACGTACGGGCGAAGCCATCAAGATCAAGAAAGCGCGCGTGCCTAAGTTCCGCCCAGGCAAGGCCCTGAAAGACGCTGTCAACTAAGGTTCTGCCTTGTTGCAAGGCAAGACGCGGTACGCTATAATTTTTGTCTTACCGCGTTTTGCAGCAAATGTAGTGGCCCCAGGGTTGTAAGCAGCATGAATTACAACCTGTAGAAATGGGTGCTTAGCTCAGCTGGTAGAGCGGCGCCCTTACAAGGCGTAGGTCGGCGGTTCGAACCCGTCAGCACCCACCACTAAAACTGCAAATCGAAAAAAGCCGCTTATAAAACGTAAGCGGCTTTTTTTGTTTCTGCTTGATCCTGTTTGGCTTTGGCAGTTTTTTAACAGGCATGGCATCTAATTTATTGCGAATGGTTCGCATTATTGTTATTATCCTAGCCTTGTCTGAAAAACAGCCGTTTGTGCACGATACTGACGCTGTACAACTTTTTTCATTGCTGGATTCATGCCGCGTTCCCGTGTTCAACCGAAACTTCGCCCCGCATTGGTCAAAGCGGTAGGGGCCGCTGCCGCGGTGGGCCTGCACCTTGCGGTATTGGGTGCAATTTTGTCCTCCCCTTCCGTCAAGCCAGAAATCGACATGCCGGAAACGGTCGAAGTGCGTTTCGTTGAAATCGCCGATGAGGTGGTCGAGGCGGCCCCCGCCGTCGAGCCGGTCGAAGAGATCATTCCGGAACCCACACCCGAGCCGCCGCCTCCCAAGCCCGAGCCGGAAGTCATGCCGGAACCGGAGCCTGTGGTCGAGCCGGAACCCGAGCCTGAGCCCGAACCGGTGATTGAAGAACCCGAGCCGGAAAGCATCACTCCCGAGCCTCCTCCGGAGCCTAAACCCGAACCCAAGCCTAAACCGAAGCCCAAGCCCAAGCCGAAACCTGTCGTGAAGCCCGCGCCTAAACCCGAACCCGCCCAGCCTCCGGCGGCGCCCACGGGCAAGGCCGCGGCGCCGGCTGCCCCCAAGGCTCCGTCCGCGCCGGTGGATCCGGATCGCCCGCGCCTGATCGGCAAGGTCGATTATCTGGGCAAGCGGCCCAGCCCCGTATATCCCCGCGCTTCCGAGCGGCGCGGCGAACAGGGCAGGGTGGTAGTGCGCGTATTGATTTCCGCGCAGGGCACCGTGTTGAATGTGACGGTGCGATCGTCGTCGGGCTACGAACGGCTGGACGAATCGGCTGTGAAGGCGGCTCGTGGCGCGCGCTTCAAGCCATACACAGAAAACGGCATTGCATACCAGGCCATGGCCGACATCCCTTTTGATTTCGTTTTATAGGACGCGAGAATGTTCGATCTAGTTAATAGCGCAATGCATGTGCTGGCACAGCTTGGCGAAGCGGCTCCCGCCGTGCAGTCGGGCGCCGCGGCTGCCGGCGCGGCGGCGCCTGCGCTTGCCGGCGCCGGTACATCGGCGGCCGATGTCGCGCAGGGCGGCGGCATGCTGCATTTCATTTCACAAAGCGATGTGGTCGGAAAGTCGCTGTTCGGCATCCTGGTCCTGATGTCTCTGGCCAGCTGGTATCTGATCTTCGTCAAGTGCTTTGTCAATTGGCGCATAAGCAGCCGTTCGAAGAAGTTTCTGAACGAGTTCTGGGCAGCCAGCTCGCTGGAGCAGGTCGAAAATGAAATCGCCACGCACGGCGCGAATGAGCCGTTTGCGCATGTGACCAGCCATGCCATCCATGCAAGCAACCACCATGCCAAATATGGGGCGCTGAAGCTCGAAGAAAAAGGGTCGACTGGCGCCTTCGTGACTCGCACCATCCGCAAGGTCATCGACGAGGAAACGGCGCGTCTGGAGAATGGCCTGACGGTGCTTGCTTCCATCGGCTCCACGGCGCCTTTCGTCGGCCTGTTCGGTACCGTCTGGGGGGTTTACCATGCATTGATCGGCATCGCGCTGTCCGATGGCGTGACGGTCAACCGCATTGCCGGTCCGGTGGGCGAGGCGCTGATCATGACCGGCTTGGGCCTGGCCGTGGCGATTCCCGCCGTGTTGGCGTATAACGGTTTCGTACGAGGCAATCGCGTCTATCTGGCTCGCCTGGACGCCTTTGCCCACGATCTTTTTACTTTCCTTTCAACCGGTCAGCAGGCATACGAATCGACCGGCAAGGTGCGCCGCGTGACGCTTGCGGCCGCCAAGGCCAAGGGTGAATGATGGCATTCGGCAGCTTCGACAATAGCAACGGGGCAAACCATACGGTGTCCGAGATCAATATGGTGCCCCTGATCGACGTGATGCTGGTTTTGCTGGTGATTTTCATCATCACCGCGCCCTTGCTCAGCCATTCGATCAAGATCAATGTGCCCCAAGCCAGTGCCCAGCCGGTCGAACAGGAACCCAAGATCATCGATTTGGCCGTGGATGCGCAAGGGCAGATGTATTGGAACGAGGTTGCCGTCGGCACCGAGGAATTGACGCAAAAATTCGCGGCCGAAACGGCGCTCGATCCCCAGCCTGAATTGCGTATCCGGGCCGACCTGAACACGCGCTATGAAGTGCTTGCGCAGATCATGAGCAGCGCCAAGGCGGCCGGCTTGAAGCGCCTGGGCTTCATTACGCGTCCAGGGTCCGATGGCGGGTCCGCCGCTGCTGCCGGGAATGCGCCTCCGGCGAAGGCGGCGCCTGCCAGCGGTACGCCGCAGGCAGCCCCGCCATCCCGGTAAGGCTTCGATAAGCCCTTTGTCAGGTTTGTAACGCAGAACCCCAATATCGCGCCCGGTCATAACAATCGGGCGCGCTTCGATATAGAATCACACCATGCGAGTTCTAGTTATCGAAGACGACACTACTCTTGGCCACGCCCTGCAGGAATTCCTGGTTGAACAGGGATACGCTGTCGACTGGCTTGCCGACGGCGATCAGGCTTTAGGAGCCATCGCCGGCCAAAGCTACGATCTGCTGCTGCTCGACCTGAATCTGCCGGGGCAAAGCGGCCTGGACATCCTGCGCAAGCTGCGCGCCGGCAACGAACAGGTTCCCGTCCTTATCCTTACCGCGCGCGATGGCGTCGAAGACCGGGTGGCGGGGCTGGATGCCGGGGCCGACGACTACGTGACCAAACCGTTCGAACTGGCCGAACTGGCGGCGCGGGTGCGCGCTTTCGGACGCCGCCGTTCCGGGCAGGCCCAGCCTTTTATCGAGGCTGGGCCTTTGCTGTTTGATTCCGTCGGCCGCGAGGTGCGCGTCAACGGCGAACGCCTGTCGCTATCCGTCCGAGAACTTTCCGTGCTTGAAATGCTCATGGCGCGTGTCGGCCGCGTGGTCACCAAGCGGCAAATCGTCAATTCGCTGTCGGCATGGGATGCCGACTTCAGCGAAAACGCCGTCGAAGTCTATGTGTATCGCTTGCGTAAACGGCTGGAAGGCACTGGCGCGGGGATACAAACTGTCCGAGGCTTCGGCTATCTCCTAGACGTGGAAAGTGCTGCGTAGGTTTTGGACGGCATGGATGCCGTCGGGTTCGCTGGCCCGCCATCTGGTTCTGCGCCTGTTTCCAGCCGTCATTGTATTGGTTGTGCTGGACCTGAGCGCTACCTGGGTCATGACGCGCAAGATGACCATGGAAACATGGGTGCTGCGCGATATTTTCTGGACCATGGTGGTCAGTCAGGTCTTGCTGATTTCCGTGTTTGCCTGGGTGTTGATTTCCGGCGTGCGCTCGGGATTGGCGTCCATCAACCGCCTGTCCCGTGAAATCAACCAGCGCAGCATCGAAGATCTGCAACCACTCGATATGGCGGGCCTGCCAACGGAAGTTGCTCCATTGCTGACGCACTTCAACGACTTGCTTTTGCGCCTGGACGACTCCATGCAGGCGCAAAAACGTTTTATCGGGCATGCGGCGCACCAGATACGCACTCCGCTAACGGGCTTGAAGCTCGAATTGGAATTGATGTTGACCCGGCCGCTGCCCGACGATGTTCGCGAGCGCGCCGAGCGGATCAAATCGGTGACCGATCGCATGATCCGGCTGGGCCAGCAATTGCTGGTGCTGGCGCGCGCCGATTCATCGACCCGGCCTCAAGACAGTTTTCTGCGCGTGGACCTGTGCGAATGGGTGCGCGTGAGCGGCGCGGAATGGATACCCGCCGCCCGTGGCCAGCATGTCGAAATCCAATTGATCGCGCCGGACGAGCCGGTGTGGGTCGATGTGGATTCCTTGCTGCTCGAAGAGCTGCTGAGCAATCTGATCGACAATGCGCTTAGATACGGTGTCGGCGCCACGACCATCAAACTGCAGGTCGCCGCCAACCCTCCGTCGCTTTCCGTCGAGGATAACGGCCCGGGTATCGATCCCGACGATTCTGAACGGGTATTCGAGGCGTTCTATCGTTCGCCGCGCGCGAATGCCGAGGGTTCGGGGCTGGGCTTGGCCATTGTGCGTGAAATAGCGCGAGCGCACGGAGCATGGTGGAATCTTTCCAGTCGGCCGGAATTTCCCGGCACGCGCATTACCGTGGTTTTTCCGGGGCCCCGGATAGGCGCAAAACTTAGCAGACAAGAATAGGCAATCATGACGGCTCTGCAACAGGAACACCCTTCGTCGAACTCCTCTTCGCACTCGGCGCTTTGGCTGGGTGCGCTGGGTGTGGTCTATGGGGATATCGGCACCAGCCCGCTGTATACGATACGGGCTGCGCTTTCCCGCATGCCCACGCAGGACGCGGCCGATATCCTGGGCCTGCTTTCCCTGCTCTTCTGGATGCTGATGATGGTCGTGTCGCTGAAGTACGTGACCATCATACTCAAGGCGGACAACCGGGGCGAGGGCGGCACTTTGGCCTTGATGGAGCTGGCTTTGCGCGGCAAGTCGGGCAAAGCACGCTGGCGCTTGATGATTCTGGGCCTGATCGGCGCCTGCCTGTTCTACGGGGACAGCATGATCACCCCGGCCATATCGGTGCTGTCGGCGATCGAGGGGATCAGCATCGTGTCGCATCGCTTCGATGATTGGGTCGTGCCCATCGCCGTGGCGGTGCTGATGGTCTTGTTTGCGGTGCAATCGCGCGGCACGGGCGCCATGGGCAAGCTGTTCGGCCCCGTCATGCTGGTCTGGTTCCTGACGCTGGGCGTGCTGGGCGCATGGCGCATCTTCCTTGAACCTTCCGTGCTTCAGGCGCTGGATCCCCGGTGGGCCTGGGCATTCATCGGCGACGCGCCGTGGGAAACCTTCCTGTTGCTGGGCGCCATCGTGCTGGCGCTTACCGGCGCGGAAACGCTCTATGCCGACATGGGGCATTTCGGCCGGAAGGCCATACGGCGCGCCTGGTTCGGCATTGTGCTGCCCGCGCTGGTCCTGTGCTATTTCGGCCAGGGCGCATTGCTGTTGGCCGATCCCTCCACCTTGAAGAACCCGTTTTTCCTGATGGCGCCGGACTGGGGGCTGGCGCCGCTGGTCGCGTTGGCCACGGTGGCCACCATTATCGCTTCGCAGTCGGTGATCTCGGGCGCCTTCTCGGTTACCCGCCAGGCCGTCCAATTGGGATTTTGGCCGCGCATGGTCATTTTGCATACGTCCGCCCAGGAAGAGGGGCAAATCTACCTGCCGCGCGTGAATATCCTTCTCTTCATCGCCGTGCTGGTCCTGGTTCTGTCCTTCGGTTCATCCGATGGCCTGGCTCATGCTTATGGGTTCGCCGTGACCGGGACCATGCTCATGACCTCGCTGCTGGCTTTTGCGGTTCTGCCGGGTCAGACAACGGGCTTGCGCCGCTTGGCCTGGCTCTGCCTGGTCAGCGGATTCCTGCTGATGGATGTCTTGCTGTTTTCGTCGAACGCCTTGAAGCTTTTCGACGGCGGCTGGGTGCCTTTGCTGGTGGGCGCGGCCTTGTTGACGCTGATGGTCACCTGGAAGCAGGGGCGCGAAAAAATACACGAGAACCTGGCGGGCGACCACCAGCCATTGAAGTCTTTCATGGAGTCCCTGGAGGAATATCCGCCCACCCGCGTGCCGGGCACGGCGGTCTTCATGAGCATGATCGTCAACACCGTGCCGCCCGCGCTGCTGCATAATCTGAAGCACAACAAGGTACTGCACGAGCAGGCTTTGTTCCTGACTGTTGAAAGCGCCGATGTGCCCTATGTGCCTTTCTCCGAACGCTTCCGGCTGGAACGCATGAGCCGGACCAGTTGGCAAGCGGTGGCGCGCTGGGGATTCAAGCAAGAGCCCAATGTGCCGCAGGCACTGGAGCAAATCGCGCTGGCTTATCCCGAAATCAATCTGGACCCCATGCAGGTCTCGTACTTCCTGTCCCGCCAGACCGTCATCGTGGTGCGCAAGTTGTCGTTTCATCAAGCCTGGCGCAGGCGCTTGTTCGCTTTCATGGCGCGCAACGCAAGCCGCAGCACGCGGTTCTACCGCATTCCGCCCAATCGCGTGGTGGAAATGGGCATGCAGATGGAATTATGAAAATGCGCGCCGGCCGCCAGGCCGGTCGCGCGTAAAAGATAAGGCTTTGGCCGCTTAGCGGGGTGCGCCGGGAACCGGGGTGATGGTGGTGCCTGGTGCGGCCGGTGCACTCGGTACGGCCGGCGTCAAGGAGGGGGCCGGTGTAACGGGTGGCGGATTGGGCGTCAGTCCGGGAGCCGGCGTTACCGGCGCGGCGCCGGGCGCCGGCGTCGGCGTGCCAGGAATCGTGATGGTCGTTTCGCGCAGAACGCCGCCTGCTCCGATGCTGCCTTCCACATTGGTGTTTTGGCCGGACATCTGCAGCATGCAATCGTTGCGCTCGGCCACGGGCAGGGCCTGGCACCGCGCAGTCTGGTTTTGCCGATAGGACTCATTACTGTTGTTCAGGCGACTGCGGCGTGCTTCGTCGCGCGCCGCGCCGGCTTCGCGCAGGCAGGTGGCCTTGTCCTGATTGGTCTGTCCGGTGTTGCAGCGCTCGACGTCCAGCCTGTAACGGGATTCGATATCGGCGCTGGATTGGGCCTTGGCGCCGGTGCCGGCCCCTATGGCGATCGGCGCGGCCAGGCAAATACCGATAAGGCTTGCCGATGCCAGGAGGCGCGGAAGGAATGTTGATCGAGTAAGCATCATATACATACTCCTTTTCTTTGGAACATGAATCCGCCTGGACGGCGGACCCTGTAAAGAAGTATATAAGGGCTGGCCCGGAGCGTTGTAAGTGAACGTTTCTCGCCTGGAACGCCGTTGCGTCCGAGGCGGCCTAGCGCATTTTCGGTTCAAGTGTTTACAAAGCTTTATGGCCGGTAAGCGTGTGGCTCTGCTCCAGCTTATCAAACCGGCGCAGCCGGTGGGCCGGGGCCGTGCTCGGATCGCTGCGCCCCTTCGGGGTTCCCTTGCAGCCGCTTTACGCCGGGGGTCGGGCGCGAACTCGCCACCCGGCACGCGTCAGAGAGCACCGCACACGGATCTTGAGTCACCACTGAATATCGCGCCGCCAGAACCCGCAAGCACGTAAGCACCTGAACCGAAAATGCTCTAGTCTTGCCCGGCGGCGGGTTTGCGGTCGTCCGCGGGCGGCTGTGCCGGCGGGCTTGCGTCCGTCGGCAAGGCCTGGACGGGTTGCGCTGCGGGTTGTTTCTGGCGCTTGATGGCGGCGCGCATCAGCAGCATGGCCGTCACCGGCGACGTGATCACCAGAAATACGGTGATGAGTATCTGATGCACGACGTAGCGTTCTTCCAGAGTGGAGGAGACCAGAATGGACGCCAGGAGCACCCCGAATACGCCCAGGGTGTTTCCCAGCGTGGGTGCGTGGATGCGGGTGTAGAAGGTGGGCAGGCGCAACAAGCCCAGCGAGCCGGTCAGGGTAAGAAAGCCGCTGGCAACCAGGAGCAAGGCGACGGGGATGGCAACCCAGAGGGGCAAGGTATCCATCATGGCTCGATGACCTCGCCGCGCAGCAGGAACTTGGCCATGGCCACGGATCCGACAAAGCCGAACAGGCTTATAAGCAGGGCGATGTCGAAATACAGCGCCGAGCCGAATTGCAGGCCCAGCACCAGCAGAATCAGCATGCCGTTGATGTACATGGTATCCAGCGCCAGTACGCGATCGGTGGACGCGGGGCCGCGCAGCAGGCGCAGCGCGGCAAAAACCAGGCCAATCACAAAACATCCGAGCGCGAACGTGGCGGCCCAGTATACAAGGCTGTTCATTCGAAGATCTCCATCAGGGGGCGTTCATATCGTTGCTGTATGGTCCGGAACCATTGGGCTTCGTCTTTCAGGTCGAGCACATGCAGGGTCAGAAGGTCGTCGGCTTCGGAGTAATCCGACCACACCGTACCGGGAGTGTAGGTCACGATGCAGGCCAAGGCCGCCAAACCGTGCGGATCGCGTATGCGCAGCGGAATCTTGAGGAACCCCGGCGTGGCGCCTGCGCGCTCGCCCAGCCATATCAGCCGGGCAACCGCGATATTCGATTTGGTGATATCCACCGCCACATGCCATATAAGCAGCAGTATCGTGAGTGGGTGCTTGGGATAGGCCCTGACCGGCCGCAGCTTGGAGGCGGCCAGCGCCAGGCCCAGCAGGGCGGCCAGGATGGCGCCCAGCACGATGTTTCCTATGGACAAGCTGTCGTTCAGCAGCAGCCACAATATCAGCAGTACCAGGGGCATGGCCAAGGGGGCTAGAAAGCGTTTCATCATTGGGTGGCCCCTGGTTCCACCGTGCGTGTGGTGCTTTGCGTCAGCACGGCATTGATGTACGAGGCGGGCCGGTCCAGGTAGCTTGCGGTTTGTCCCATGTAATGCATGACGGGTCCGGCCCAGAAGACCAGGGCGACGCAGGCGAGGATCAGCGCGCCGACCGGTGCGGCCTCGTTGACCCGCAGGCGGGGCGTGATGGTGTCTTCGGAGCTCCAGAACAGGCGTATGCCGGTGCGGCCCAACGCAATGATGCCGGCCAGTCCCGAAAGCAGCACGGCGGCCACCAGCGACCAGGCTGCCACCGACGGCGTATCCGTGCTGGAGGTTTGCAGCGCCGCCGACAACAGGGAAAATTTGGCTACGAAGCCCGACAGCGGCGGCAGGCCGGTTATCAACAAGGCGCAGGCGATGAAGGCCATGCCCAGGAAAGCCATAGCGGCGGGGATGGCGACGCCCACCACGTCATCGGACCGGTCGGCGGGTTCGGGATCCTCCAGGTCGAAGGCTTCAAGGCTGACGGCCAGCAGATCGGCGCCGAAGGCCTGGGTGCGTTCGACCATTTCCAGCAACATGAATAATGCGCCCAGCGCCAGCACGGAACTGATCAGATAGAACAGGGCGGGCCCGGTCAGCACGACACCCGGCATGCCCAGGGCCGCCAGCAGCGTTCCCGAGGAAATGATGATGCAGTAACCGGCTTGGCGATCGGCCTGCGGAGCGGCGAGGATGCCGACGGTGCCGAATATCAGGGTGGCCATGCCCAGCGGGAACATCCATTCGCCGCCGAACGCCGCGGGAGCGCCTGTGGGCAGCAGCAGGGAGCCTATGCGCAGCAAGGCATAGATGCCCACTTTCGTCATGATGGCGAACACGGCGCCCACGGGTGCGCAGGCGTTGGCGTAGGCGGCCGGCAGCCAGAAATTGAGCGGCCAGGCGGCGGCCTTGATCAGGAAGGCGATGCCCAATATGGCGGCCCCCGATTCGAAGAGAGTCCGCTCCGTACCGGTCAGTTGGCCTGCCCGCAGGGCCAGATCGGCCATGTTCAGCGTGCCTGTAACGCCGTATATCAGGGCCATCGCGATCAGCAGCAGGAAGGACGCCACTAGGTTGACGACGATATAGTGCAGGCCCGCAGCCACACGCGCCTTGCCGGACCCGTGCAGCATCAAGCCGTAGGAAGCCGTCAACAGCACTTCGAAGAATACGAACAGGTTGAACAGGTCGCCGGTAAGGAAGGCGCCGTTCAGGCCCATCAGCAGGAACTGGAACAAGGGATGGAAATGCACGCCGGCGCGATCCCAGCGCGCCGTCGCGTATATCCACGTGGCGGCCCCCAGCACCGAGGTCAGGAGCAGCATGATGGTCGACAGCCTATCGACCACGGCCACGATGCCGAAGGGCGCCGGCCAGTCGCCCAGCAAGTAGACGCCCACCCCGTCGGGCCAATCATTGGGAATGTAGCCCGCCGACAGGCTTAGCAAGGTGATGGCAAAGTAAATCTGGGCCGCGATGGAAATGAAGCTCAAGGCAAGCCGCGCATGCCGCTGCGTATCGTTCAGCAGCAGCATGGCCGCGCCGAACATCAGCGGCACGGCGACGGGGAGAATGGGAAGATGCTGCATCCATCCGTTCACGGGCGGGCCTCCCGTCCGTCGACGTGGTCGGTGTCAGAAAGCCCGCGCGAGGCCAGCAGCACGACCAGGAACAGCGCTGTCGTGGCAAAGCCGATGACGATGGCGGTCAGCACCAGAGCTTGCGGCAAGGGGTCGGCATAATGGCTGGCGTCGGCCGCCCAGTCGGTGTTGATCACGGGCGGCGCGTTCAGGGTAATCCGGCCCATGCTGAATATGAATAGATTAACCGCGTACGAGATCAGGGATAGCCCCATGATCACCTGGAAGGTACGCGGACGCAAAAGCAGCCAGATGCCGGAACCGGCAAGCACGCCGATGGCCAGGGCAAGCACGATTTCCATTAAGCGGTTCCTTTTTCGGTGGTGGCGGCGGTTGCCGCCGGTTTCCGGTACAGCCGGAGCGATTGGTGGGCAAGCGCCACCAGCATCAATACGGTCGCGCCGACCACCAGCATGTACACCCCGATATCGAACAGCAGCACGGTGGACAGGTGGACGTGGCCGACCAGGGGCAGTATCAAATCCAGGTTGTTGGCGGCCAGGAAGGGCTTGGCCGCCCACCAGACCGACATGGCGGCGGCGCCGGCCGCCAGCAGGCCCATCGCGATCCAGTACTGCGGATGGATGCGGGGCCGGGCTTCTATCCAGATGACTCCTCCGACCATGTATTGCAGGATGATGGCGGTGGCCATGATTAGCCCGCCGACGAATCCGCCGCCCGGCAGATTGTGTCCGCGTATCAGGAAATACAGTGAAATCAGGGCGGCCAGAGGCAGCAGCAGGCGCACCAGCACGGCGGGCACCTTCATGACGCCGTCGGGCACCGGCGCCTTGGGATCAGGCTCTGCGAAGGCATCCAGCAAACGGTTGGCGGGCAAGGGGCGCTGGCGCGCCTTGGGAAGCGTCATGCTTTCGGGGGGCGGCCGGAAGCGGCGCAGCAGCGCGTATACCGTCAGGGCGACGATGCCCAGTACCGTGATCTCGCCGAAGGTATCGAAGCCGCGGAAATCGACCAGGATGACGTTGACGACATTGGCCCCGCCGCCCAGCGGCAGCGACTGCTCCACGAAGAAGGACGAAATGCCTCGGGGATGGTTCCGCGTCAGGACGGCGTAGGCAAGGGCGGAAAGCCCCGCGCCGGCAATCACGGCGATGATCAGGTCGCGGAAGCGGCGCACATAGGCGCGCACGGTGCTGGTCAGCGGCGGCGGTTCGTCGTCTCCGGGGACACGCGGCGGCAGCCAGCGCAGGCCCAGCAAAATGAGCACCATGGTCACGACCTCGACCGCCAATTGCGTGAGCGCCAGGTCGGGGGCGGAAAGCCAGGCGAAGGTCAGCGCGGTGACCAGGCCCGCGCCGCCGGTCAGCAGCAGCGATACCGGACGATGGTATTTGGCCTGGCGGGCGGCGCCGATGGCGCAAGCGCCTCCCGCCAGCCACATCAATGCAAAGAAGGGATCGACCGGTGTGGATATCTGGGGCTCCAGCCAGGCGCCGCCCAACAGAGGCAGCATGGCCACGAAGAAGGTGACCAGAACCACCAGCAAGAGCTGCGGCTGCAGGCGCGGCGATCGTGTCCAGTCCAGCACGAAGGCCGATGCGGTATCCAGCGCTTCCAACAGGAGTTCGAATGTGCGGCGGCCATCGAAGCGGTAGATGAAGGGGGTTCTGCCCGGATGTGCCCGGTGCAGGTGCCGCAGCAGCCACAACAGACAGATGCCGCCGCCCAGGGCCAGGAAGCTCATCGCCAGGGGCAGGTTGAAGCCATGCCAAATGCGCAGATCGTAGACCGGGGTATCGGCCCCCAGGATGGACACGGCGGCATTATGCAGGAAGGGTCCCAGGGTGAAGCTGGGCAGCATGCCCACCACCAGACAAGTCAGGACCAGGATGGCGCTGGGAATCAGCATGCGCAAGGGCGGTTCATGAGGTGCACGGGGCAGGTCGCGCGGCGGCGGGCCGAAGAAAACCTGCATCACGAAACGCAGCGAATAAGCCACGCTGAATGCGCTGGCAATGACCGCGGCGACGGGCAGCCCGACCCGATTGAACCAGTTGCCGCTGACGAATACCGTTTCGGCGAAGAACATTTCCTTGGAAATGAACCCGTTCAGCAGGGGCACACCGGCCATGGAGGCCGCCGCCACGACGGCCAGCGTGGCGGTGATCGGCATGCTTCGGTACAGGCCGGATAGGCGGCTGAGATCGCGCGTGCCGGTTTCGTGGTCCACGATGCCGGCCGCCATGAAAAGCGAGGCCTTGAAGGTGGCGTGGTTGATCATGTGGAATACGGCGGCGATCAGGGCCAGCCGGCTGTTCATGCCCAGCAGCAAGGTGATCAGGCCCAGGTGGCTGATGGTCGAATAGGCCAGTACGCCCTTCATGTCCATTTGGAAGGTGGCGGCGTAGGCGCCAAGCACCAGCGAACAGAGCCCCGCGCCGCCGATGATCCAGGCCCATTCGTCGGTGCCGGCCAGGACGGGCCAGAACCGCGCAAGCAGAAAGACGCCCGCCTTGACCATGGTGGCCGAGTGCAGATAGGCGGACACCGGCGTGGGCGCCGCCATGGCATTGGGCAGCCATACATGGAACGGAAACTGGGCGCTTTTGCTCAAGGCGCCCAGGGCGATCAGCACCAGCATGGTCGTGTACCACGGATGATTGCGGATGACGTCGCCCGAGGACAAGACGACGTCCAGGTCGTAGCTGCCCACGACATGCCCCACCATCAGCATTCCTCCCAGCAGGCATAGCCCCCCGGCGCCCGTGATGGTCAGCGACATGCGGGCTCCGCGCCGCGCGTCCAGCCGATGATGCCAGTAGGCGATCAGCATGAAGGACGACAGGCTGGTCAGTTCCCAGAACACCACAAGCTGGATCAGGTTGCCGGAAAGCACCACGCCCAGCATGGAGCCCATGAAAGCCAAAAAGAAAGAGAAGAAGCGGGGAACGGGGTCTTGCGGCGAAAGGTAGTAGCGCGCATAAAGCACGATAAGCGCGCCCATGGTCGTGATGATCATGGAAAACAGCCACGAGTAGCCGTCCATGCGCAAGGTGAAGTCCACGCCTTGTTCGGGCAGCCAAGGCACGACCGCTTTGACGACATGGCCGTCGAGCACGTTCGGAAACTGCGTGAAAACAAGGATGGCGCAAAGAACAGCAACGAATCCGGCCAGCCAGGCCTCGAGCTTGCGCGCATTCGACGGCAACAGAGCAGCGATGATGCTGCCTGCGAAAGGCAAGACAAGTATAAAGAATAACGACATCGAGGACGGAGGGTGAAGTGGGTGAATCCAGCCTTAATAATACGATATGTTTTGTTCAGCTTTGAGAAAGCTTGTGCCAGGCCTATATTGCGCGCGTTTGGCCGGTATCGGCCAATTGCTTGACCTAGGTCAAAAAAGATATGGGCATACGGTTTCACAATAAGGTATTCAAGAACAGCGTATGCGGCGCGCTGCACAAGCAATGGCCGTGGCGTTTTTTCCGTTAACAAGCCTTGATCGGAGAAAGGCAATGGATAGCAGTATTCCTGTCGTCAGCCATGACGCGGTTTCTTTTCCAGATATCGAGATTTCCGAAACCTTGATCCGTCGCTTCGATCATTCCGGGCCTCGCTACACCTCGTATCCTACCGCCGACCGCTTCAAGTCCGGTTTCAATGAGCAGACCTATCTGGCTTACCTGGCCCGGCGG
This sequence comes from Pollutimonas rozaliensis, assembly GCF_048751585.1. Lineage (NCBI taxonomy): Bacteria > Pseudomonadati > Pseudomonadota > Betaproteobacteria > Burkholderiales > Alcaligenaceae > Pollutimonas > Pollutimonas rozaliensis. The sequence goes on from NZ_JAZHOB010000003.1 coordinate 19,534, forward strand.
GCCGGCGCCGATGCCGGAGCGAACCCTCCGTTGTCGGTCTACGTGCACCTGCCCTTTTGCGAATCGCTTTGTTATTTTTGCGCCTGTAACAAAGTGATCACGCAGGATCATGGCCGGTCGGCGCAGTATCTGGACTATCTGGACAAGGAAATGGATCTGGTGGCCGGCCGTCTTGGACCAGATCGAAAGACCACCCAATTGCATCTAGGTGGAGGCACTCCCACCTTCCTGACCGCGGCCGAACTGACGCGGCTAATGGCGTCGTTACGCAGGCATTTCGAATTCACGCCGGATGCCGAACTGGGGGTCGAGATCGATCCGCGAACGGTGAGTGAAGCAACGCTTTCCATGCTGGCTGGACTGGGCTTTAACCGGACCAGCTTCGGAGTTCAGGATTTCGATCCCGACGTGCAGGCGGCCGTCAACCGCATCCAACCGCTGGAAATGGTGGAAAAAGCGCTGAATGCCAGCCGCAATGCGGGTTTTCAGTCGGTCAACACGGATTTGATCTATGGCCTGCCCAAGCAGACTCTATCCAGTTTCGATCGCACGCTGGACCAGGTCATCCGCCTGTCGCCGGACCGCATCGCTCTGTATAACTATGCCCACCTGCCCAGCCGGTTCAAGGCGCAGCGGCTTATTTCGGCCGGTGACCTGCCTAGCGCGGAAGAGCGTTTGCAGATATTCCTGATGTCCACGCGGCGGCTTCTGGAAGCGGGCTATGTATATATCGGACTGGATCATTTCGCCAAACCGGACGACGAGCTGAATCTGGCGCGCCGGGACGGAAGCCTGCATCGCAATTTCCAGGGCTACACGACACGCGCGGAGTGCGACCTGATTGGGCTGGGCGTTTCGGCCATCGGCAAGGTGGGCGATTCATACAGCCAGTCGGTGCGCAGTGTGAATGCCTATTACCAGGTGCTGGACGAAGGCCGGCTGCCCATCGAGAAAGGCTTCGAATTGAGCCTGGACGATGTGCTGCGGCGCGATGTCATCATGACCCTGATGTGCAGCATGCCGCTGGATTTCCAGATGCTGAACAGGACCTATGGCATCGACTTCATGGTTTATTTCGGCGCCGAGTTGAAAAGGCTGGATACGTTCAAGGATTCCGGCCTGTTGCGGATCGACGGCAAGGGGATAAGCGTCACACCCCAGGGGCGCCTGTTCGTGCGGGCCATGGGCATGGTCTTCGATAAATATCTGGGGCAGCCCACGGTATCGACATACTCCAAGCTTATTTAGTTGCGCCGTCGTTGCGGCCGGCGTGCTTTCCGGAACTGGGCAAGGTCTTCATCCGGAGCAGATAGATCGTGACGCCGATACCGGGCACCAGAAGCAAAAGGCGCAGCCAGGGCAGCGGTACATGCCAGGCGGAAACAGCCAGCGTGGCCCACAGGAAAATCAAGGTAATGACCTTGGCGCGGATGGGGATACCCCTGCCGGTTTGTATGCCAGTCAGGTAGGGTCCCAGTATGCGGTGACCCATCAGCCAGCGGTGCATGCGTTCGGAGCCGCGTATATAGCAGGCGGACGCCAGGAGCAGGAAGGGCGTGGTGGGCAGCAAGGGCAGGAACAGTCCCAATACGGCCAGGATAAGCGCCAGGGTTCCGGCGATGTTGAACAGGACTTTGATCACATGGTTTTTAGGATGAGAGCCTTGCGCCAACTTGGCGTGGCGCAATGATATCGATACGGGATTCTAGCAATATGACGACAAGCGGCAAGGCGCGTACCCAGGATTTCCTGGCCAGGCTACCCCTGTTCAACGAATTGAACGCACACGGGCTCGACAACCTGGCTTCGGGCACGACCGAAGTGCAGGTCGCGCGGGGCGAGATGGTTTTTCACCGAGGCGAACCTTGCGTAGGGTTGCATACCGTGGTCTACGGGCAGATCAAGCTGATGTTCGTATCGCCGGGCGGAAGCGAGAAAGTCGTCCGGCTGATCGGACCGGGCGACAGCTTCGGCGAAGCGCTGATGTTCATGGAGAAGGCATATATCGTGTCCGCCCAGGCGCTGGCCGACAGCCTGTTGCTGCATGTCGGCAAGGCCGTCATCTTTCAGGAGCTGGACCGCCATCCGGGCTTTGCGCGCAAGATGCTGGCCGGCCTTAGCCAGCGTCTGCACAGCCTGATGAATGACGTCGAGGCCTATTCCTTGCGTTCAGGTACACAACGCGTCATCGGTTATCTGCTGAAAGATGAACAATGCAAGAATGGCTACCGCTTCCGCCTGGAAACCAGCAAAACGGTGATTGCCTCGCGCCTGAACCTGACGCCGGAACATTTCTCGCGCATTCTGCATGACTTGTGCGCGCACGAGCTGATCGGCGTGAAGGGCCGCGAAGTCTGCATCCTGGATATCGCCAGGCTGGGTGCGTATCAAGGCTGAGGCAACTGCGCCAGGGCCAGCGCAATCTGTTTCCTGGCCTTTTGATAGAGGCGCAGGGCGTTGATCATATTGACGAACAGCCATGCCGCCGAGACGGCCAGCATCAGGCCCGCCGCCTGCGAGAAGCTTGCCGGCCGCAGGCTGGCCGACAGCAGCAGCAGAACGGCGGCCAGATGGGCCCAGTATTGTTTTGCGGCCACGGCATCGGGAATAATATCTTTGACCTTGGGTACGGCGCGCAGCGCGACGGCCAGGTCTTTCTGCACGTGATACCACAGCAGGAAGGGAACGATCTTGTACAGCATGCCATTGACGGCGGACCAGCCGAAGCCCACGATGAAAAGCATGCCCAAGGTGATGGAAAGATCCGCGACGCCCGCGGCATGGGCCAGCCAGACCGGCCCGCAAGCGGCCAGGCAAAGCATGGCGGTTCGCCAGAAATGGGTGGTGGCATCGGCCTTGGGTCTTTTGCGTGTCCAAAGCAGCCGGAAAGTGACCAGGGCGAAAACGGTGTAGGCGGCCAGCATTGCCGCGCCTATGGCCAGGTCGATTTCAAGACGCAGGCTTGCCGGGGCAATGGTATTGACCATGTAGGCGATAAGCAAGGCGAAAATCGCCGGCGCCAGCCAGCGTGTCAGGCGCTTGGGGTAGATTTCGGTTACCTGGAAGATGGGGATGACCTGATAAGCGATGCCGATAACTAGCAGCCCCACCCAACCGAGCAGGCCCCAGGCTCCATGCGCGTTGGTGAACATTCGGGAAAAGGGCTGCGGCCAGGCGAAGCTTCCAGCCAGCATTGCACCCATGGCGGTAGCGGCCAGCAACGCGGCAAGCGCCAGCCGCGTGGTGGCCAGAATTTCCGTCGAGCCCTTGGTGGCCTGTTTACGGTATGTCCACAATCCCCCGCCGCAGGCGGCCAGGAAGCAGCCCAGGGCGGCGCACAGCGAAATCAGCGCCAAGGCGAACAGCCATGGCTGGAGCCAAAGAAAGGCGGCGGCCAGGGCCAGCGTGCCCAGGCTCAACAAGGCATGCACGACCGTCGAGGTCGCCCGGGGAGCCAATACGCTTATTCCCGTTGCGACCGGCAGGATCTGCATCAGGGCGCCCGTCATGGCGTTGGCCAGGACGCCCAGCGTAAACAGATGCGTCAATGCCAAGGCCTGTCCCGTCCAGCGCGATGCCAGCGCGGCGGGACCTGACCAGAGCAGCAGCAAGGCGGCCAGCAGGACGAAGAGCGGCGCGGTGAACAGGAAGCGCAAGGGAACGCCGGGGGCCGGGGATTGTTGAAACGACAGGGCGCGCTGCATCAGCTTTTTTGCCGGATAAGAAGTTCGTATGGACGGCGGCCGGCGTTGAACGAGTAGTCGTAGCCGTTGTTGCGCAAAATGCCATATAGGGGATGCGGTTCGCGGTCGATGAGCACGCGCAGGCGCGCGCCCGGCGCAAGATCCTCCAGCGCGTCCAGTACCCGTTCCAGAGGTTCCGGCGGCGCAAGCCCGCCTACGTCCAGAACGCTGTCTTCTTTTGTGTTTTCCATAAGCTCAACCCTACACATATACAGGTTTGCCGGGCGGCATAACCCCATTGCGAATGCTGTATTTTCACATCCAGGTAAACGCGGGAACCTTGATATTTATTAAGGAAGCTGGCGGCATTTGCCTACATAGTGGCAACTGCGTTCATACGCCAATATTTATCAAGCAAGGACAATTACCGTGTTGCAGACCGCATTGGAACGACTCAAGTTGAAAGGCAAGGCGCTGTTGCCTATTGTGCAGGGGGGCATGGGGGTTGGCGTGTCGGCCCACAGGCTGGCCGGAACGGTCGCTTCGCTGGGGGCGATGGGCACGATTTCCAGCGTGGATCTGCGCCGTCACCATCCCGACCTCATGGTGCAGACCGGCCGTTCGCGCAATAAGGAACTGATCGACTCGGCCAACCTGCTTGCGCTCGATCGTGAAATCAAGGCCGCCCATAAGATGGCCGCCGGCAAGGGTTTGGTGGCGGTCAATATCATGCGGGCCGTATCCGAGTATGCCTCGTATGTGCGCCAGGCCTGCGAAAGCGAAGCCGATGCCGTCGTGGTGGGCGCCGGCCTGCCGCTGGACCTGCCCGAATTGACCAGCGGTTTTTCCAAGGTGGCGATCATTCCCATCTTGTCGGACGTGCGCGGGATAGGGCTGATCCTGAAAAAATGGATGCGCAAGAACCGCCTGCCGGATGCCATCGTGATCGAGAACCCGAAGTACGCGGCGGGCCACCTAGGCGCACCGACCGCCGATAGCCTGGACAATCCCAATTTCGCCTTTGCGAACGTGCTGGAAGGCACCCTGGAATTGTTCAAGGAACTGGATCTGGAAAAGGAAAGTATCCCCTTGATTACCGGTGGCGGCATTCATAGCCATGAACAGGTCGTCAGGCTGATGGGCATGGGGGCCAGCGCGGTGCAATGCGGCTCGCCCTTTGCCGTTACCGAAGAAGGCGATGCGCATCCCAACTTCAAGAAGGTGCTGGTCGAAGCCAAACCCGAGGATATCGTCACCTTCATGAGCGTGGCCGGCCTGCCGGCGCGCGCGGTGCGCACGCCATGGCTGGCCAACTATCTGGAAAAAGAAGAGAAGCTGCAGCGCATCGCCAAGAAGCGTCCTTGCACGGTGGGCTTCGATTGCCTGGCTTCTTGCGGCTTGCGCGATGGCATCAGCAAGCATGGGCAGTTCTGCATCGATACCCAGCTGGCGTTCGCGCTGGCGGGCGATATCAAGCGGGGTCTTTTTTTCCGGGGTTCCGAGAAGCTGCCCTTCGGCAATGCCATCCGTCCTGTGCGCGAGCTGATCGAATATCTGCTTACCGGCATCCGTCCGGCCTTGAACGCGGTCGCGGCGCCTTCTGTGCGCGTCGCCGACGCGCTGCTTCCCGCCTGAACCATCCCGCAGGACTCTTCATGACAACAGCCACATCCGTCATTTCGAAGGCGGCGCCCGCCGTCGAACTGGTTTGTCCGGCAGGCAGCCTGCCGGCTTTGAAAGCGGCCGTCGATAACGGCGCCGACTGCGTCTACCTGGGATTTCGCGATGCGACCAATGCGCGCAATTTCGCCGGCCTGAATTTCGACGAGGCGGCCATTGCCGAAGGCATACGCTATGCGCATGCAAGGGGGCGCAAGGTATTCCTGGCCTTGAACACCTATGCGCAGCCGCGCGCCTGGCAGCAATGGCGCCAGGCGGTGGACCGCGCGGCGGATTCGGGCATTGATGCGATGATCGTGGCCGATCCCGGCCTGATGGCATACGCCAGCCGCCGACACCCGCAACTGCGCCTGCATCTGTCGGTGCAGGGATCCGCCACCAACCACGAAGCCATCAATTTCTATCGCCAGCATTTCGGCGTGGTGCGCGCCGTCCTGCCGCGCGTGCTGTCGCTGGCCCAGGTCCAGCAGGTGACGGAAAATACGCCGGTCGAGATCGAGGTGTTCGGCTTCGGCAGCCTGTGCGTCATGGTGGAGGGCCGTTGCGCCTTGTCCTCTTATGTGACCGGCGAATCGCCCAATACGCACGGCGTTTGCTCGCCGGCCAAATCCGTGCGCTGGCAGCAGACCCCCGATGGACTGGAATCGCGGCTTAACGGCGTGCTGATCGACCGCTATGCCGATGGCGAGAACGCCGGCTATCCCACCCTGTGCAAGGGCCGATTCGACGTCGCGGACGAAAATTATTACGCGATCGAAGAACCCACCAGCCTGAATACGCTGGAACTTCTGCCCAAGTTGATGCAAATGGGAGTTCGCGCCTTCAAGATAGAAGGGCGGCAGCGCAGCCCCGCCTATGTTGCGCAAGTGACGCGCGTCTGGCGCGATGCCATCGACCAGTGCCTGGCCAGCCAGCAGCGTTATTCGGTCAAGCCGGCGTGGATGGCGGAGTTGAACAAGGTCGCCGAGGGCCAGCAGCATACCCTGGGCGCTTATCACCGTCCATGGAAATGAATCGGCAGAAGGCGGGGAAAGAAGTCGTGGCTAATAGCAACACCGAGGTTTCAATACTATGAAAATCGCATTGGGTCCCGTTCAATATTACTGGTCGCGCGTAACGATGATGCAGTTCTATGAATCCATGAGAGACGCACCCGTTGATATCCTCTATCTGGGCGAAACGGTATGCTCGCGCCGGCACGAGCTGCGCTTGCCCGATTGGCTGGAAATCGCCCAGATGCTGGCCGACGCCGGCAAGGAAGTCGTGCTGTCCACGCAAGTTTTGCTCGAATCCGGGCAGGACCTGGCCACCATGCGCAAGATTGCCGGCAATGGGCGTTTCCAGGTCGAGGCCAATGACATGGGCGCAGTGCATTGCCTGGATGGCAAGCCCTTCGTCGCCGGTCCCTTCCTGAATGTCTACAGTCGTCCGACCCTGGAGATTCTTGCCGGGCTGGGTGCGCGGCGATGGGTCATGCCGCTGGAAATGGGTCGCGAGGGTCTGGAGCAGTTGCAACGGGACCGGCCCGATGGCATGGAAACCGAGGTGTTTGCCTATGGGCGCATGCCGCTGGCGTTTTCGGCGCGCTGCTTTACGGCCAGGCACCGGAATATCCCCAAGGACAATTGCCAGTACGTATGCATGGACGATCCCGATGGCCTGTTGCTGAGGACGCGGGAAAACGAACCCTTCCTTGTCTTGAACGGCATACAGACGCAGTCGGCGCTGGTCTACAACTTGCTGAACGAACTGCGAGACATGCAAGACCTGCGGGTCGATATTCTGCGCATCAGCCCGCAGTCCGAGCATACCGCCCAGATAGCCGGCCTGTTCCGGCAGGTGGCGGATGGTTCGCTTGCAGGACGCGAGGCCTTCGAGCGGGCGCTGCCCCTGATGCCCGCAGGGCCCTGTAACGGCTACTGGCACGGCAAGCCGGGGCTCGAACAACTGGTGGCATAAAGGGCGGATATTCTATGTATTACGGCGAGCGATTCAACAGCATCAGCCATCTGGCGGGCGCCAGCCTGGCAGCGGTGGGCGGCGTGCTGCTGATCGTCATGGCGGCGCGCCTGGGCGATCCCTGGAAAATCGTCAGCTTCAGCATCTACGGGACGATGCTGCTCTGCCTGTATCTGGCGTCGACCCTGTACCACAGCCTGCGCGGGCGCGCCAAGAAAATCTGGTGCAAATTCGATCACTGCGCCATCTACCTGCTGATCGCGGGCAGCTATACCCCCTTCACCCTGGTCAGCCTGCGCGGCGCCTGGGGCTGGTCCCTGTTCGGCGCGGTGTGGGGCCTGGCGCTGTTCGGGATCGTCCAGGAGATATGGCTGGCCAAGGGGCGACGCATCCTGTCCCTGCTTATCTATGTGCTGATGGGCTGGCTGGCCGTCGTTGCCGCCGTTCCCTTGGTCGACGCCCTGGGCCGGGATGGCTTTCTGTGGCTGGCGGCGGGCGGCCTGATTTATACCGTGGGCATCGTGTTCTACGCCACCGACGAGAAATGGCGCTACGGCCATGGCGTGTGGCATTTATTCGTGCTGGGCGGCAGCGCCTGCCATTACTTCACTGTCGTGGCCTACGTGGCTTGATGCCCGGCCGCAGGAAACTTCATGACTACCGGAAATCCTCTTTTTCCCGCGCCATTGGGAAAATTGCTGTCGCATTTACCCGCCTATCCTGGTTCGCTGGTATTCACCGCGGGTCTGAACCTGATGCTTGCGTCGCATCTGCCGGCCGATACGCTGCGCATGCTGCAGGGCAAGGCCTTGCGCATACAGCCTCGCGATGCCGGCGTAGCTTTCGATTTCATGTGGAGCGGCACCAGCTTCAAGGCCATAGCTCCGGCGACGCAACCTGACTTGACCATAGCCGCGAACGTGCACGATTTTTATCTGCTGATGCAGCGCAGGGAAGATCCCGACACGCTGTTTTTCAGTCGCCGCCTCAGCATGGAAGGCGATACCGAGCTGGGGCTGCTGGTGAAGAACTCCCTGGACTCCATGGATTTGTCTGCGTTCGCCCCGGGCAATTTCAGTCCGGCGCGCTTCTTTCGTCAAAGATCATGGCCTCTACGATAGAGAAGCGCGGCTTATACGCCAATAAACAGGCTCTGGCTTGAGCATGGGGGTATCGGCCTGGCAGGAATATGCGCGGCGCCGGGCTTTGCACGATTCGATAGCTGCCTTGCCGCAGCCTTAATGCCGACGCAGCGTAAACACAGGAAACAAGGCGGCCACGTCTTCGATCAATGCGGCACCGGGATAGTCCGGCTGCGTGGCCGCGTTCAAGGCTTGATCCTCGCAGCCCTGGCTGCGAAACGCCTGCAAGGCGTAGCTGCGCACCTTCATGTCCGCAAGAGCCCGCGCCATCTTCTTTATCTCGTGTTCCGGCAGCAGCGCGGCATGCGCCGTGCTGCGGCATTCATAGTCGATCCCGCTGGCCAATACCGCTTGCAGGCTGGCCAGGGCCGGCGCGCCGCTGCCCGCCACTTTTGTGATGCGGGCATAGTCGGCGAAGCCGGCCTTGATGTCCAGCCCCACCCAGTCCAGCATGGGCAGGACTTCGGTAAGCCGCTGGGGATGGGTGCCGCCGGTATGCAGGCCTATTTTGAAACCCAGCGCGCGCGCTTCCCGGATGGCCTCGGGCAGGCTGGGATCCATGGTGGGCTCGCCGCCGCTGAACACCACCGCGTCGATCAGGCCCACACGCCGCTCCAGCAGTGCAAGCACGTCTTCCCACGGTACGGGGCTGTGCGGCGTGCGTTCCTGCAAATGGGGATTGTGGCAGTAGCCGCAGCGCCAGGGGCAGCCCTGCACGAATACCGCCGCCGCAAGCTGGCCCGGGTAGTCGGTTGCGGTGAACGGCGTTACGCCGCCCACCTTCAGGCTGCGGCGCCGGGGCTCCGTCCGCGCTGCTGCGTCAGGCCGCAAGCCGGGCCTCGCGCTCGCTGAAATATTTGCGCTCGTGAAATTCGCCTTTCTTGCCGATGTTGAACGAGGACATGGGTCGGTGGTAGCCCATGACGCGTGTCCAGATCTCGCATGGCTGACGTTCGCCGTCAGACAGGGTGGGTGTGGCTTGGGAGGCGCGTGGGTCTTGTGTGCGGAATGTCATGGTGGTTTCTCCTTGAGTGGTGTGAAAAAAACGGATCAAGCTGCCTGGCGCAGTTTGCGCGCCAGGATTTCCTCATCGCATTTGGGGCAGAATTTATGGCTGCCGCCCAGATAGCCGTGAACGGGACAAATGGAAAACGTCGGCGTCACGGTGATGTAGGGCAGCTTGAAGCGGCCCAGCGCGCGCTGGACCAGGGCGCGGCAGGCAGCGGCGCTGGACAGCGGTTCAGTCATATACAGATGCAGCACCGTCCCGCCCGTGTATTTGCGTTGCAGGTCGTCCTGGCGCTCCAGCGCCTCGAACGGATCATCGGTGTAGCCCACCGGCAGTTGCGACGAGTTGGTGTAGTAGGGCATGTCGGCCGTGCCGGCCTGAAGTATGCCGGGACAGCGTTTGCGGTCTTCCTTGGCGAAGCGATAGGTGGTGCCTTCGGCCGGGGTCGCTTCCAGGTTGTACATGTGACCGGTTGCTTCCTGGAACTCCAGCATGCGGGCGCGCACATGGTCCAGAAACCGCAAGGCGAAGGCATGGCCCCATGGGGCCGTGATGTCATGGCCGTCGTGAGTGAAGTTGCGGATCATTTCGTTGATGCCGTTCACGCCCAGCGTGGAAAAATGATTGCGCAGCGTTCCCAGGTAGCGCCGGGTATAGGGAAACAGGCCGTCGTCCATCAAACGCTGGATGACTTCCCGCTTGATCTCCAGGCTGTTCTTGCCCAGTTCCAGCAATTCATCCAGGCGGCGCAGCAGCGCCGCTTCGTCGCCGGCGTGCAGATAGCCCAGCCGTGCGCAGTTGATGGTGACCACGCCCAGCGAGCCGGTTTGCTCGGCGGATCCGAACAAGCCGTTGCCGCGCTTGAGCAGCTCGCGCAGATCCAGTTGCAGGCGGCAGCACATGGAACGGATCATGTTGGGCTTGAGTTCGGAATTGATGAAATTCTGAAAATAGGGCAGCCCATACTTGGCCGTCATTTCGAACAGCAATTCCGCGTTGGGGCTGTGCCAGTCGAAATCGCCGGTGATGTTGTAAGTGGGGATGGGAAAGGTGAACACCCGGCCCTTGGCGTCGCCCGCCATCATGATTTCGATGTAGGCGCGATTGATCATGTCCATCTCAGCCTGCAGTTCGCCATAGGTGAACGGCATTTCCCGGCCGCCGATCAACGGCGTCTGATCGCGCAGGTCTTCGGGGCAGACCCAATCGAAAGTCAGGTTGGTAAAAGGGGTCTGCGTTCCCCAGCGCGAGGGCACGTTCAGGTTGTAGATGAGTTCCTGGATGTACTGCTTGACCTGTCCATAGCTTAAGGCGTCATTGCGGACGAATGGAGCCATATAGGTATCGAAGGAGCTGAATGCCTGGGCGCCGGCCCATTCGTTCTGCAGTGTGCCCAGGAAGTTGACGATCTGCCCGACTGCGCTGGACATGTGCTTGGGCGCGCCGGATTCCACTTTTCCCGGTATGCCGTTAAGGCCTTCATTCAGCAGGGTACGCAGCGACCATCCGGCGCAGTAGCCCGACAGCATGTCCAGATCGTGTATGTGCAGGTCGGCATCGCGGTGGGCCCGGCCTATGGCGGGGGGGTAGACATGGTCCAGCCAGTAATTGGCGATGACCTTGCCGGACACGTTCAGAATCAGGCCCCCCAGCGAGTAGCCTTGATTGGCATTGGCGTTGACGCGCCAGTCGACCCGCTCCAGATATTCATCGATCGAGGATTCGACGTCGATATGTGTCATGCTTGCTCCGTATCACTACATATTGTGGTGAAACGAAGGATATTTACTATATATAGTGCCAGTCAAGCTTGGGAGCCGTTTATTTCGGAATAGCTTGATGCAGGTTAAATAGAAGGCGCCATGCCGGCGCAAGCCGGCATGGCGCCCTGGAAAAACACACAATGGACAAAGCTGTGACCGCCATGATCCGGCATCGGCAGGCTTAGCCGAGTATCTGGAAATCGATCACGATTTCGCCTGGCTGGCGCGAAACATAATCGATCTTGATCTGGTCGCCGAAGTGGTCTTGAAGCTGCTGCAACAAGGGCAGCGGATCGTGGTCATTGCAGAAACGCATGGTTTCGCCGGGATGAAGAGCGGACAGCGCGCCGAAGATGGCGGCGTGGCGGAAACGCTTGGCGACGCCGCGCGCGTCGAAAGGATGGACGCCTTCGGAAAACACGGGAATGGGGGAATCAATTGACACGATCAGGTCCTTGTAAAGAGTGGAGGTCGTGTTTTGATTATAGGTAGCGGCCGCTGCAATCCGTGTCAGAACCACATTGCCAATAAGGTTGAGTTCATTGGCTTTGCAAGGGTTTTTGCGTAAGCGCGATCAACGCGCCCAGTATCAGCATGGCGGCTGAAACAGCCAGGCCCGTCGATAGCGAGCCCGACAGGTCGCTGATCCATCCGGCCGCCACCGGGCCGACGGCCTGTCCGATGGCGAACAGGCTGGTCGCCACCGCCAGCGAGCTGCCCCAGGCGGCTTTGGGCAGATTGGTCTTGACGAAGCCGGTGGCCGCCGAAGGCACCATGAAGACACTGGACCCCACCAGCGCGGCCGACAGCCATGCGCCCGCGATGCTGGGTACCAGCAGCGGCAGAGCCGCGCCCACGGCCAATACGATCATGGAGGCGGCCATGGGCAGGCCGTCGCGCCGGCCGTTGAAGATGCGCGCCCACATCAGTGGCGCCAGCAGCGTCATGATGCCCAGCAGGCTCCACATGATCGAGGTCGCGGCGGCGATCGACAAGGCTTGTACGTGGCTTTGGCGCAGCCAGGCCACAATGAAGGTCATGTAGGCGATATAGCCCAGGCCGAACAGGAAGTAGGCGGTGAATTCGGGCACGCAGGGGCGCCATGGCCAGGTCGCCGTGGCGCCGCTGGCGGAAGGTTCGGGAATGGCGCGCATGGCGGCGACAGCCGCAAGCGACAGCGGAATGCATATTCCGCCCGACCCTACCCATGCCCAGGGCCATGCGGCCGGGCCGGCATAATCGAACAGCCAGGGCAGCAGGGCTCCGGTGGCCAGCATGCCTACGCCGCCGCCGCTGAAGAAGATGACGATGGCCCGGGTGCCCAGCACCCCCGACAGCACGCCTCCGCATATGAAGGCGCCCGCGGCGCCCAAGCCGGCCAGGAAACGATACAGGGTCAGCAATTGGAAATCATGCGTCAAGCCGTTGCCCAGCAGGGCCAGCGTGGTGAGCGCCAGGCCGGCGATGAACAGCCTGCGGTTTCCGATGCGCGCAACGAAATAGATGGTCAGCAGCGCCCCCAGCAGATACCCCAATGCATTGGCGGTATTCAGCCAGCCCGCCTGAGCGTAGTTCAGATTCAGGTCGGTTTGCATGGCCGGCAGGATCAGCGCATAACCGAATCGCGCAAAACCCACCGCCACGGCCGCTCCGCCTGAAAGCGCCCACGGAATCATTGTTGGTTTCATTGATGTGCGCCGCTGTGGTCTCCGTTTCCGTTGTCGTATTCTACCTGCCACCAGTGCGGAAGCAGCGCGCGGATGCGGGGTTGCCCGTAGCGATCGTCTATCAGGTGCACAATGCCTTGGTCCTCGCGGCTCCGTATCACCCGCCCGGCGGCCTGGATCACTTTCTGGATGCCGGGGTACAGGTAGGCATAGTCGTAGCCGCACTGCCGGCCGAAGACGCTGTCCATGCGCTGCTTGAGTTGTTCGTTCACGGGGTTGACCTGCGGCAATCCCAGCGTCGAGATGAAGGCGCCTATCAGTCTGTTTCCGGGAAGGTCGATGCCTTCGGAGAATGCGCCTCCGAGAACGGCGAAGCCGATGCCTTTGCCGTCGTCGGTGTAGCGCTCCAGAAAGCCTTCCCTGTCGTGTTCGTCCATGCCGCGCGTCTGCCGCCACACGGGGATATCCGGACACAGCCGCGCAAATTCATCGGCCACCAGCCGCATATAGTCGAAGCTGCTGAAGTAGCTAAGGTAATTGCCGGGCCGCCGTCGATACTGTGTTGCCATGAGGCGGGCAATGGGAGCGAGAGACTGCGCACGATGCGCGTAGCGGGTAGATATGCGCCGCGCGATGCGGACCTGAAGCTGGTCGGGTCGGAAGGGCGATTCCACGTCCACCCACGCCGTGTCCGCGGGCAGCCCCAAGATGTCCCGATAAAAAGTCCAGGGATTTAGCGTCGCCGAGAACAGGACGGTGCAGCGGCTGGCGGCATAGCGCTGTTCAAGAAAAGGCGCTGGAATAAGGTTGCGTATGCAGAATACGGCGCCTTGCCGGCTTGTGCTGCCAACGTTGATACCCATGGGCATTGCGCCGTCCGCCAGCGAGATGTCGAATATAGAATGGCCACCAAACGTTTCCGCCAGGCGCAGGAAATACAGGATGTCGAAGTGCAGGCGCTGCAATGCGCCTTCAGCCTCGGCCGGGTGTTCGGCGAAATGCTCCGTCATGGCGCCGCTGGCGCGCAAGAGCGCCGCAATGAACTTGGCGGGCGGATCCGTGTAGGCCTGATAGCGGGCTTCCTGGTCGCGGTAAGTGTCGCGCCACTGCCTGAGCAGGCCGCCCAGGGCTCTCTTCAGGGCGGGGGGCGACACCTGTTGAGCGCTGCGCAGATCGGCTTCCGACAATTCGGCGCTATACATCGCGCGGGCTCTTTCGACCAGGTTGTGGGCTTCATCGGCCAGCACGCCAACACGCCAATCGCGCGCAGCCGTCAGGCCATGCAGCAGGGCCGACGCATCGAAGTAATAGTTGTAATCGCCCACGATGACGTCGCTCCATTGCGCCAGGTCCATGCTAAGCCAGTAGGGGCAGATCTGGTGGCGCAAGGCTATTTTCCTGAGTTCGGCCTTGTCCATCCGGGCCGCCCCCAGCGCATCCAGGCGTGCGGCGGGAAGCTTGTCGTAGAAGCCTTCGGCAAGCGGGCACGATGCGCCATGGCAGGCTTTATCGGGGTGCTCGCAGGCCTTTTCCTTTGCGGTCAATTCCAGCACGCGAAGGAAGGGCGCCGTCGACGCCTTGCGCGATCCAATCATCATGTCAAGCGCGTCCAGCGCAAGCTGCCGCCCCGATGTTTTGGCCGTCAGGAAAAACACCTTGTCCAGCTCTTTGCGGCGGCAGGCCTTGAGTAGTGGAAAGAGCGCGCCCACCGTCTTGCCGATGCCGGTGGGCGCCTGGGCCAGCAGACTGCGCTCCTGCATTGCGGCTTTGTATATCGTGACGGCCAGTTGCCGCTGTCCCGGCCGGAAATCGGCATAGGGAAACGGCAATGCCTCAAGGGCCTGGTCGCGCGTGCTCCGGTGCAGCAATTCCCGCTCCGCCCAGTCCGCGAAGCAGTCGCAGAGCTTCTGAAAATGCCGCTCCAGCATGGCGGCGTCGCAGGTTTCGACGAAGAGCGTTTCCGTGCGCTGCGCAATATCGTAATACACCAGCGCGACACGTATCGTCGATAGGGCCAGAGCCCGGCATTGCAGGTGGGCGTAGATCTTTGCCTGCGCCCAGTGCAGAGCGCGATGGTTGGCGGGTATGGCATCCAGCGGGCCGCGATACGTCTTGATTTCCTCAAGCTGATTCTGGACGGGATCGTAGCCGTCGGCGCGGCCGCGCACCAGCAAGTTGCGGTACTCGCCGCTCAGGGTGATCTCGGCTTGATACGACGCCGCGCGCCGCGCCCTGACGGCGGCATGGCCTTCAATGCCTTCCAGTCCGGTGGGCGATGGCGTAAAACGCAAGTCCAGGTCGCCGCTTTTGGCGGTGAACTCGCAGAGCTCTCGCACGGCAATGGCATACGTCATGCGGTTTCCTGGCGGCGCACGTAGCAGACATCGACCGGCATGCCTTGGACACGGCAGTAATCCAGCCAGCGTATCTGATTGTCCTGCAAGCGGTCGCCGGGGCCCTTGACCTCTATCATGCGGTAGCGCCGTTCGCCCGGCCAAAATTGAATCAGGTCGGGCAGGCCCGAACGGTTTGCGGGGATGTCGGCCAGCAAGCGATGAAAAGCCGCTTTCAAGTGCATGGCCGGCATGCAGTCCAATGCCAGGTCCAGCACGGGGCCGGAGAGCACGGTCCATGCGACGAAGGGGGACTGGATGCCCGCCTTGCGCATGAAATTGAGATGGATGGTTTGACGGTACTGTCCGTTATCGAGTTGCTCGAAACAGGCGTCGAACCGTTCGCGGCGGCGTTCGCGGAATCCGGCCAGCATCAGATCGGCGGGACCTTGCTGGAAGGGATGGAAAAAGGCGCCCGGCACGACGGCAAAAATGGCATCCCAGCAGAGCAGTCCGAACAGGGAATTGATCAGCGTATTTTCCACATAGTAGACCGGAGCTTCGTCCATGGCCAGATGAAGGCGGACCTCCTCTTCAACGCGCATCGCGGGCCAGGGTTGGGGCAGCACCAGGTCGATGCGGCGGATATGGTTTTTGTCGCGGGCCGCGGGGACCTTCGCGCCGCATTGCCGATGCAGGCGCGGCAGCATGCGCAGCAGCGCCTGCTGTTCGGCCTCGTTTTCGGGCGCATGCAGCGCCGCCGTCGCCAGGGAGAGCGCCGCATCTGATTGGCCGTCGCGCTCCAGTACGCGTATGTGCCGGCAACGCGCGCCGGCATAGCCGCTACGCGCATAACAGGCCAAGGCTCCCGCCCAATCGCGGTAGCGTTCCTGATGTTGGCCGATGCGGTACAGCAGCTTGCCGCGTCGGCTTTCCAGCCAGTGATTGGCATAAACGGCGGCTGGGACAGCAGCGAAAATATCGGCCAGATCGCCTGCGCTTGCCGCGGTTTCCAGGCGTTCCCTGCATTGATGCAGGTGCAGGTAGTCGTCGACTTCTTGCCGTGTCTGGAAGGCGCGCGCAGAGGCCGGAAAGTCGACGCGCTCATAGGTGAACAGGCCCAAGTCGGACAGCACGAATTCAGTCCAGTCCTGTGTTAGGTTTCCGAAAAACATCAGCCGCAATCGATCGCACAAGGGCGATATGTTTATCCTGTAGACGCGTTCGTCGTGTTCGTCGTGTTCGGCGGCGCTTCTCCATTGTTCAAGCGTGAGCGCATTCGGGTAATGAGGGCGCAGGCATTCCAGCTGTGCCGGCTTGCTGGCGCGCCGCGCGCCGAAACTTGCAAGTGCTTTGCCGAACAAGCCTGCGAGCTCTGCCTTCGTGAACACGCCGAAAAGTTCGTCGAGCGAGAGTGGCGGCGTGTCGCTGATCCATTCATGGCGTATAAGCGACTGTGCGGCCTGGGCCGTGTCGCCGATTTCGCGATAGCGCAGCTTGCTGGTCCGGAACAGGCAGCCTTTACGCATGATCATGCGCACCAGCAGGCCGCGCGATGCCTTGGGCAATTGCAGGAAATCCTGCACGAATCGATGTTCCAGCGGAAGCAGAAGGTCGTTATAGCGCAAAGAAACCCAACGCAGGACGGTTTCGAAATTGTCCAGGTAATACCAGGGGTTTTCCGGCGGTGTATCAGGGGGCATATCCGGGCATGAGGCGTGGTGATATCGATACTGGTTTTATGTACAGTTTATCAGTTTCCGGGACGCCGCCGCCTTGTTACAGCGTTGCCTTATTGTTAAGCGGATGTTGCTGCCGCAAGCCGGCTTCCGATAGCGGCTCAATGCGTGGTTACATTTTGCGGGTAATCCGGGTTGACCGGCTTTTGCGGATGCGACTAGGGTAGAGGCGACTACTCAAGGAGAGCCAAATGAATAAAGACACTCTTGAAGGACAGTGGAAGCAGTTGTCGGGCAAAGCCAAGGTGGCATGGGGCGATTTAACGGATGACGACCTGGCGAAAGTAAACGGCAATGCCGAGCGGCTGGCCGGGCTTGTGCAGGAAAAATACGGGCGCACCCGTGAAGAGGCGGAGCGCGAAGTCAAGGAGTTCTTCGATAACAATCGTTGATGCGATGGCGCGAGACTTCGAATAAAACCATTAGCAAAAAAAATAGCAAAAAGGGGAAGCCACCATGCTTTATTACGCCGTTGTGTTTTTTGTGATTGCCATCATCGCCGCCGTCCTGGGGTTTGGCGGCATTGCCGCGGGCGCGGCGTCCATCGCACAAATACTTTTCTTTATTTTCATCGTCCTGGCCGTGCTCGCTTTGCTGAACGGCCTGTTCCGTCGACGATAAGTCCAGTGCTGCCTGACCGCCAGGTCAGGTTGTTTGGCCCGCGGGCTTCTTGCCTTGCGGGCCTTTTTTAATCCCAATACCGATTTGAATCAGGCATGTTCGAGTGGCTGGACTTGCTTGGCTATCAGCTTGGCAACCTTCGCTTCCGTGACCTTTAGATCGTAGGTTTGCTGAAGATTCAGCCACGAGCTTGCCTCTCCGCCAAAAAAGGCGGCCAGCCGCAACGCTGTATCGGGTGTGATGCCTCGGCGTTCCCGAACTATCTCGTTCATGCGAGTGGTTGGTACATGCAGCAAAGCGGATAGAGCGTTGATGCTCATGCCCAGCGGCGCCAGATACTCCTCCCGCAGAATTTCACCTGGATGAATCGGACGCATGCCATTTTTAGACATAATCAACTCCATTTCAGTGGTAATCGACGATCTCGACGTCTTGAGGCCCTTCCTTGGTCCAAACGAAGCAAATGCGCCATTGATCGTTGATACGAATGCTGTGCTGTCCGATGCGATCACCTTTGAGCGCTTCTAGTCGATTGCCTGGCGGCGAACGCAGAAAATCGAGTGTGTTTGCGCTATCCAGCATTTGCAGTTTGCGTTCTGCGATCATCTTGAAGCTTGAGAACCGCGCTACGCGCCGGCCTTCGTAAAGGGCTTGTGTGTCGGAGCATCGAAAGCTTTCGATCATTCTGAAATATTATATCGTTGAACGTTAAACGTCAAAGCTTTTGGAGAGCTGCTTTGCCTTGGCTTCATATTCTTTTGCTCTGCATATTGGCTAATTTTATTGGCCAACGCATTTGCTTGGCTGTTCAGGTATGCTTTTTGTCCACGGCCTTTTTTTAATCTCGTTCCTGGAGCTGTTTCTTATGGCCCGCCCGGCTCATCCGCAGCGCTGTTCGTTTTTACTTTCGTCATCGCTGGCGGCAATGACGCTTGCCTGCCTGCCCGCCGCTTGGGCGGGAGACTTTTCATGGTCCCGGGACAAGGTCAGTTCCGCCATCAATCATGCCGATCGGGATGTGGTTGTTGTCTACGAGCCGCCAGGCCAGGACGCCAAGCGAGGTGGTCGGGGCACGGCCGTAATGCCGCCGGGAATGGATCGCGCGGCGCAGTTCGAAATCAAGCGGGTCTATGCAAGCCGGTCCTATCAGGGCGATACCCAGGTACAGACTTCGTTGTGCTGGAATGGCACTCAGCGCTGCGTGCCGCTGACGGGCGGGAGCCTGACAACGTCCGCGTTTAAGGGGCTGGATCCTTCCAGGCCCGTTTACCTGGTGCACAAGGCTGTGGGCGGGAAGGGGGCTTTGCCGTCGCCTTTATATATTAAAGGCACCGTGATTGTCTGGTTCGGCCCCTAGCCCTTTGCAGGGGCCTGCGGGCTGGCTGGCGCCTGAACCTCCCGCAGGGGGATGCAGGCGCCTTGCTCGCCCGATGAAGCCTAGAAGCGCATTTCGGCGTTAAGAATAACGCTGCGGCCGGCGCCGGGGATGCCGTACAACTGGAAGCCGTCCGAGCTGGATGTGCCGCGCGCGATGTAGTATGTGTCCAGGATATTGTTCACATTCATGCGCAGCGCCAGACTCTTGTTCACTTTGTAGCCGACCGATGCATTGAACAGCCAGTAACTGGGCATGTAGGCGTCGTTGGCGTGGCGTCCCCCTTGGCGCCTCCCATCAGTGGTATTACCCGCCCAAAAACGGCGTTTGCCCACGTACTGAGCGCCGAGGCCCGCGTCCCACTGATGGTCGAAAGCATAATTGGTCCAGACGTTGAAAGTCATGTCGGGCACGTTTTTCATCTTGCCGCCGACCTGTGCGGGGTCGCCCTCGTCTTCCAGCACTTTGCTGTTCATCACCGTAAAGCCGCCGTAAGCAGACCATTGAGGCGTAATGTTGCCAGCCAGGCCCAGTTCGAAGCCTCGCACGCGTTCCTTGGCCGACTTCTGCGAGATCACGCCGAACTCATCGGTGTCGTTGGGGTTGCTGCGTTCAACCTGGAAAATGGCGCCGGTAAGCGACAGCTTTTGATCGAGCAGGTCCCATTTGGTACCGAGCTCCCAGGTGTCGGCCTTGCCGGGGCTGTAATCGGCGCCGTCGCTTCCGCTCCCGCTACGGGATGCGGCAGCCGCGGCGGAGGCCTGGCTGGCTTGGCTGTATGACAGGTAGATGCTGCCGAAGTCCACAGGCTTGTAAACGATGCCCAGGCGACCGCTCCACAGCCCTTCACTCTGGCGTTTGGGCGCCGTGCTGCCATCCGCCTCGTACCATTTGACCTTGTACCGGTCGTAGCGCAAGCCGGCGGCGATTTCCCAGTTCTTGTTCAGAGTGATTTGATCGTACACGTACAAGGCCGCGTTGCTTACCTTGGCGCCGCTGCGATTCGTACTGCTTACCGCTTTGGTCGGTCCACTATAGTAATGGCTGGGATCGCGCACGTCGATGACGCTGTAGCCATCAGGCGCAGTCGCGCTGTAGGGTTGCTTGCGATAGCTTTCTTCATAGAGCTCCAGCCCGGTCACCATCTGGTGCCTTACGCTTCCCGTGTTGAAGTCCCAATTGATATCGGTCTGGTTGGCCCAGATTTCACCTTTGTAATTGTTGATGTTGGCTTGCAGCCTTGCGGTCGCCAAGTAGCCGGTAGGGTAGGTTTCATTGCCCTTTAGGTCGTATCCCCAGAAATCGTTGGTGTCGGCGGAGGAAAGCACCTGTCCGGCGGTAGTGGCGGGAACCCGGCCGGGACCGCTGGTCCTGGCATTCAGCAGCCTTCCGCCGGTGGTCAGATGGGTGTATCGCCTGGTTTCGGACCAGCGTGTCTGATTGCGCACCGACACCTTGTCGTTGAAGTCATGTTCAACGCGCAGCATGGCGCTGTTCGTTTCGGTCTCTTCCGTATTGAGATTGCGCATCCCGCCCCAGAAATCTTTGTCGATGCCGCGCATCCGTTCGCCATCGCGGTTCAGCGGCAAGCCGAAGTCCGGCATGTTCTCGTCTTTCTGATGCGAAAAGGCGGCGGTGACGCGTGTAGGCGTACCCAGCCCCCAACTGAAGGAAGGCGCCACGCCCCAGCGGTCAAAATCGGTGGGGCCGCGGCCGGCCACATCGTTATGGTGATACATGGCATTCAGGCGGAATGCCGACGTCTCGCCCAATTGATGATTCAGGTCGGCGGTGGTGCGCCGGTAATTGTCGGTGCCGAAACCCACATTGAAATCGTAGAAATTGTCCAGCTTGGGCGTCTTCGTAACCAGGTTGACCGAGCCTCCCAGTGCGGCGACGCCCGATTCGATCGAGCCCGTGCCTTTATAGACTTCCGCCTGCTCCAGATTGAATATGTCCGTGCGGCTGGACAGGGCGCTGTCGCGCACGCCATCCACCGTAATGCTTTGTTCGGCTGAAAAGCCCCGGATGGTGAACATATCGCCCCAGCCCGCCCCGCCTTCGCCGGATGAAAAGGTAATGCCTGGCACATTGCTCAATACGTCCTGCAGGCTCTGGGCATTTTGCTGCTTCAGTACTTCCGATGGCACGATGTTGATGGTCTGCGGCGTATCCACCAGAGGGGCTTGGAACTTCACCGATTGGACGGCCTCCGGCTTGAATGTCGGTGTAGACCCTTGAACCTTGACCGGAGCCAGTTCCGATACGCCGGCCTCTTGCGCGTTGGAGAGGGCCGGCATGGCCATGGCTCCGCAAATTGCCAGATAAAGCAGACTGGGGCGTTGCGGTGGGTGGATATCTTTATTGCGGAACATCTGATTTTCTCCATTGCTGAAATAGGTTTGAATTCGCCAAGGCGCGGCCCTGCCATGAGCTTTCGTCCAGAGGGCGGTGACGCGCCAAGGCGCTAATTCGATTTGGAGCCGATCGGTGCATGGGCCAACGCCGCATCGATCAACAGTAGGATAAGAACAAGAATGTGAATGATATCAATTCTTGTTTGTGTGTTCAGAAAAATGTAAGAAAATAGATGGGAACCGGCATCGCCTGGCGGCTTTCCGTGACATAAGCGCAACAAATTTGCAGCGAGCACGGCCTGCTGCGCGAGTTGTCGCGCGGTCGGCAGCCGGCGGGGCCGCGATCTCCGGTAGTCAGTATGAGGCCGTCCGTTCAAGCACCAGGCGGCGTCCGCGTATCAGCGGTCAGCATCCGGCCTGAGAGGCCAGGTCCTTGAAGTCGCGGGCAACGATGCTCCAATCGCCGGTGGGGGCCAGGTCCATGGTCTGCCCCGGGCCGTGTTCGCTTGGCCTGGCAACGAACGCGGTGGCCAGGCCGCATTCCTGGGCGGCCTTAAGGTCGCTGTTGTGCGCGGCGGCCATGCATATCTCTTCGGGCCGAAGGCCCAGGATTTCGGACATGCGCGTATAGGCTTGCGGCGCCGGCTTGTAGGCCTGGGTTACTTCGGCGCCCAGAATGGCATCCCAGGGAATGCCCGCGCGCTTGGCAATGTCCACCATAAGCGCGATATTGCCGTTGGAGGCGGGAGCAATGATGTACTTGGTCTTTAGCCGTGTCAGGCCCGCGACCACGTCGGGCCAGGGATCCAGCCGATGCCAGGCCATGTTCAGCCACGCCAGTTCGGATTCCTTGATATCGCGGGTATCGACGTGCATTTCGGCCAGCACATATTCCATGTTCTCGCGATGCAGTACGTCCAGGCGAACGTAGGGACGATGACCATCGCGGCAGGCCTGCATGGCGGGTTGATAGCGGCTGCGCCAGGCATCGGCGAACCGCAGAGGATCCACGCCGGCCAGGCCGTGGCGCTCAAAGAAGATCGCCGCATCCCGCGCAATGCCGGAACGCCAGTCCACGACGGTGCCAAACACATCGAAACAAAAGGCTTTTATCTGATTCACGCGCTGCTTCCTTTGCATCGCCGGGACATGTCCGGCCATTGAGCAGGTTTTAACCGGTGGCGCTTCCTTTGACAAGGCTTGCGCCCGACCGTCTTGCGCACGGAATCGAGCGCGGGCAAACGGTCGCGGCTTTCAGGTTCCTTCGCGATCAAGGATAAGAGGCTGGCTCGTGCATCAGTCATCCAGGCTGCGGATGGTCCGGTCCAGATGACCGAAGTCGAACAGGGAACGGCCGGACTTGAACTTGAGCATTGCCAGCGACACGACGGCGGGAACCAGGGCCGCCAGCAGGAAGGACTCCAGCAGGTATTCCGGTTTGGCTCCGGGCGCGGGAAACAGGGATATCCCCGCCAGCAGGCCGCAGACGGTGCTGACCGTGGCGGCGTGGCCCTGGTGCCGGCGGCTGAACAGGCCGAAGAAAACCGGGAAGGCGGCGGCCGAGCAGAACAGGTCGGCCAGCAGGAACAGGTAAAGCACGCTATAGCCTTGCGCCGCCACGATGATGACCGGGATGGCCAGCAAAAAAATCAGCCAGCGCGACAGCCCCATCAATGTACTTTTCCGTACATGAGGAGCCAGGCGGCGCACGTCGACGGCGATAATGCTGGACACCGCGCTGATGACGGTATCGGCGGTGCTCATGACCAAAGCCAGGCCCAAGGGGATAAGGGCAATGGCGAACCAGGTCGGGACATTGGGCATGACGACGCTGAATAGCGCGACCGAGCCGTCGCCCTGATGTCCCAGCCCGACGAAGGCCAGGCCGAATAGACCCATCACGAATATCACCGGCGCGGCCAATAGCCCGCCCGTCAGGAAACCCATGCGCATGGTGCGCGTGTCGCGCGCGGAATAAACGCGCTGCCAGTTTCCCTGATGGAAAAGGCCTGTCAGCAGGATGGCTACGAAAAACGTCAGTCCCGCCTTGACGCCCACGGGGTCGGTCAGGCTTAGCAACTGCGGGGCTCTTTCCTCTAGTCCGGCCAGCACCGGCTGGATGCCGCCGCTTGCCTGCCAGCCCAGAACCACCAGCACCAGCAGCAGGGGGACGATGACGATCATCTGGACCTTGTCGGTGAAAATGGAGGCCCGCAGCCCGCCGTACGAGGTGTACAGCAGGGTGAAGCCCATGACGATGCTGGCGGTCGCCCACAGCGGCACCGGCGCCAGCAAGGTGATCAGCTTGCCGATGGCGGTGATTTCCGCCGACAAGGCAATGAACATGTAGAACAGCATGATGAGCAAGGTCAGGCCGTACATGGGCCGGCCATAGCGCATGATGACGAATTCCGTAAGCGTATGGCCTTGCGGTATCAGTTCGCGCATGCGCCGGCCCAGAGGGATCATCAGGAAGCGCGGCGACAGGGCGCCTATGGCATAACCGATCACCGCGGCCAGTCCCCCCCAGGTGGCCGCCTGCGCGGGCGAGAACAGAATCCAGGCGCCCAGCGTGCTGGCCAGCAGCGTCAGCATGGTCGCGATGGAGCTTTGGCTGTTGCGGGCGATCACATAGTCTTCAAGGCTGCCGCGATCGCGCCGGGAGTACAGCACGCCAAGAATGGCGAAGACCGCCGAAAAAAACAGCAGCCACAATATTGTCGAAGTACTCGTCAGCATTTCCATTCCCTTGAGTCCGGCGCGGCCGGACAAAATAAAGCCGCAAGGCGCATTGCAGAGCAAAGCCGTGCGAGATGATCAAAAGGGAAAGGACAGCAAGACATGAATTGATTTCCTTCCCTTCGCCGGCATTACCCGGATCAGGTTCAAAGGGTTACCGCGGTCAATTGCGGAATCTCAGCCCGGTAAAGGGCTCCCCTAGGAACAGGCGCAAAGCTTAGGGTAGGCGGGGTGGGTTTGTCAATGGCTGGAACAAACGGCCGCTCACGCGCGAGCGCTTCTATGCTAATGTTGCAGTTCAAGACACGGGGTGCTTGGGCTGTGCAAGCCTGGGCTGAGATAAAACCCGTCGAACCTGCCCCAGTTAATACTGGCGAAGGGATGTCAGCCCAGTGCTAGCGGCGCCACGCCGCGCGACCATACCTTCGCCTCTTTTTGAAGAAAGGTATGCCATGAACAACAGTCGCGCAGCGCTTCCTATCGATAGTCAAGTCGTTCTGGTAACAGGCGGCGGCCGGGGGCTGGGCCGCCACCTCGTGCAATCGTTTCTGCGCGAAGGGGCGCGGGTCATCATCAATTACCTGAACAGCGCCGAATCGGCCAACGCGCTTGCCGCGCAGCATCCTGATCGCGCCATGGCCGTGCAGGCCGATGTCACCGACCCCGTGGCTGTCGGAGCGATGCTGGCCGCCGCCCGCACGCGTTTTGGCGAGCCCGTCACCACGGTCGTGAACAACGCCTTGCCCGCCTTCTCGTTCAATGGCGATGCGCGGCCGCATGCCGACACCCTGGCCTGGGAAGATCTGTGCCAGCAATTCGAGGGCATTGTGCGCGGCGCCTTGAATACCACGCAAGCCGCCTTGCCGGGGATGCGCGAGTCGGGGTTTGGCCGCATCATCAATGTCGGCACCAATCTGTTCCAGAATCCGGTAGTTCCCTACCATGACTACACGGCCGCCAAGGCCGCCCTGCTGTCCCTGACGCGCACGCTATCGCACGATCTGGGGCCCGCGGGCGTTACGGTCAATATGATTTCGGGCGGCTTGCTGCGCACTACGGATGCATCGTCCGCAACGCCGGAGGCCGTCTTCGATCTGATCGCTTCGAGCACGCCGCTGCGCCGTGTGACGACGCCGGCCGAATTCGCCGATGCGGCCTTGTTCTTCGCCTCGCCCTGGTCCCGGTCCGTGACGGGCCAGAACCTGGTCGTCGACGGCGGCCTGGTGAAAAATTAGGAAGGCGCCAAGATGAGCACGAAACAAGCGCATGAAAACGGCCAGGCAAAACGCATGCTGCGCCTTAATCTTTTCATATTCGCCTGCGGCCACCATCGCGCCGCCTGGAGGCATCCCGATTCCTGCGTCGAGCGGCTCGGCGACATTGGCTATTTCGAGGATCTGGCCCGGACGGCCGAGCGCGGCAAGCTTGATGCGGTTTTCTTTGCCGATGGGCAATCAGCCGATAATGTCGCCGATGGCCCGCGATGGTTTCTGGAGCCGTTGACCGCCCTGGCTGCCATGAGCCGGGCGACCGAACGGATAGGCCTGATCAGCACCGTTTCCAGCACCTTCTATACGCCTTTCCACGCCGCGCGACTGGTCGCGTCGCTGGACCATATTTCAAGGGGAAGAATCGGCTGGAACGTCGTGACTTCCATGTTCGACGCCGAGGCGCGCAACCATGGATTCGACTCCATGCCGGACCACGCCTGGCGCTATGCCAGGGCCGAGGAATTCATACAGGTGGTGCTGGATCTTTGGGATTCCTGGGGCGAGGGCGCGCTGCTGCACGATAGAAAGGGCGCTTATGCCGACTCGTCGGCTATCCATCCGATTCATCATAAGGGCGAACATTTTCAGGTCGATGGACCGCTTACCGTGCCGCATCCGCCGCAAGGGCATCCGGTCCTGTTCCAGGCGGGCGCTTCGGACCAGGGCCGGGACCTGGCGGCGCGGCGGGCCGAGGCCATCTATGCCGTGGCTTACGACCTGCCGGCGGCCCAGGAATATTATCGGGACATCAAGCGGCGTGTTCGTTCCGCCGGCCGTAGCGATCCCGTGCCCATCATGCCGGGCCTGGTCGCCTATGTGGGTTCCACCGATCAGGAGGCGCGCGCCAAGCAGCGCGAACTGGATGAACTTCTGCCCAGCGCCGATGCGCTTCGGCAATTGAGCATGTATGTCGGGCAGAACTGCGAGCAATGGGAACTGGATGCGCCCGTGCCGGCCTTGCCGCCGCTGGAAAAGTTTTCAGGCCCCAAGGGGCGCTATGCGACGATATTGCGCATCATTGAAACGGAGCGGCCGACGGTGCGCCAGCTATTGGGGCGGCTGGCCTCCGGCGGCGGACACTGCACGATGGTCGGCACACCCGAGCGCATCGCCGACGAGATGGAGCGATGGCTCCTGAACGAGGGCGCCGACGGGTTCAACCTGATGCCGCCGTCATTGCCCGGCGGCATCGAGGATTTCGTCGACCATGTGATTCCCGTCCTGCAGCGGCGCGGCTTGTTCCGCAAGGATTACGAAACAAGCACATTGCGCGGACATCTTGGCCTGGCTCGCCCCGCGTGCCGAAATACAAGCGCCGTGGCGGCCGGTGTCAGGGAAGGTTGCGGGTGACCGCCACCTGCTTGCCGCCCATGCCGGGCAGCTTGGCGAAGGGCCTGTCTTTCGCCAGAGGGCGTTCGGTCTTGGCGTAATAGTTGGCTGGCACTTTACCGGCGCGCTTCCGCGCGTTGACCGTTACCGCGGATTCATCCCGCGGATGCAGGACGCGGTCGCCCTGCGCATCGCGGATCCGGGTGACCAGTCCCATGCGATTCATCAAGTCAATGAATGGTTTCGGATCCAGTTCTTCCACATTGGCCATGTGCCCGACATCCCATGCGCCATCGGCAATCAGCATGGCCGCCGCAACGACCGGCACCCCGGCCGTATAGGAGATGGCTTGGCTGCCGACTTCCCGGTAGCTTTCCTCGTGATCGCAGATGTTGTAGATAAGGACCTCCCGCGGCAGGCCGTTATAGGTGCCTTTGACCAGATCGCCTATGCAGGTCTTGCCTGTATAGCGGGGGGCGAGAGAGGCGGGATCGGGCAGCACGGCCTTCACGACCTTCAGCGGCACGACTTCCAGGCCCTCCGCCGTGCGCACCGGTTTTTCGGAAAGCAGGCCAAGTTCCTTCAACACATTGAAGACGTTGATGTAGTGGTCGCCGAAGCCCATCCAGAAGCGGATGTTGGGCACGCCCAGATGCTTGGACATGGAGTGCAGTTCGTCATGGCCCGTCAGGTAGGCCGTGTTCTTGCCCACCACCGGCATGTCCCATTCCTGGCGCCGTTCGAACATGGCGTTGGCTTTCCATTTGCCTTCTTCCCATGACCATACCGTCGAGGTGAATTCGCGGAAGTTGATTTCCGGATCGAAGTTGGTGGCAAAGTAGCGGCCATGGCTGCCAGCGTTGATGTCGATGATATCGATCGATTCGACGTTGTCGAAATAGGTATCCAGCGCGAAACGTCCGTAGGCATTGACCACGCCGGGGTCGAAGCCCGCGCCCAATATGGCCGTTACGCCGGCCTGGCGGCAGGCGTCGCGGCGCTTCCATTCGTAGTTGCCGTACCAGGGCGGCGCTTCGCATACCTTGGCGGGGTCTTCATGGATGGCGGTGTCCAGATAGGCGGCGCCGGTTTCTATGCAGGCGGTCATGACCGACATGTTCAAGAAGGGCGATCCGGCGTTGATGACGATCTGGCTGCCGGTGGATTGGATCAAGGCCTTGGTGGCTTGCACATCCAGCGCATCCAGCGCATGGGCCTGCAGGCGGCCTGGGCCGCATTGGCTGTCCTTTTCCTTGATGGACGCGATGATCGCCTGGCATTTGCCCAGCGTGCGCGATGCGATGTGAATGTCGCCCAGCAAAATATTGTTCTGCGCGCATTTGTGTGCCGCCACATGAGCCACGCCGCCGGCGCCGATAATAAGAACATTGCGTTTCATTGGATAATCCCCCAATTTCTGAAATAAGAGCAGTGCTGTCAGGACAGACTGTTGACGTAGTCGTCAAAGGAAAATTCGCGCACCGCGCGCACGGAGCCATCGGCTTCCTTAATGGCGATCGACGGCATGTGGACGCCGTTGAACCAGTTTTTCTTGACCATGGTGTAGGCGGCCGCGTCGCGGATGGAAATGCGGTCGCCCACCCGCAGCGGCGCGGCAAAGCGGGCTTCGCCGAAGATATCGCCGGCCAGGCAGGTTTTTCCGCAGACCATGTATTGATGATCGCCCGAGTCTTCGCCTATGGGAGCCGTCTCGCGGTAGATCAGCAGATCCAGCATATGGGCTTCGGTGGAGCTGTCGACCACGGCCAGGTGCTTGCCGTTGAAGCCGACATCCAGCACGCTGACTTCCAGTGTGGTGCTGTGGCGCACCGCCGCTTCGCCCGGTTCCAGATAGACTTGTACGTCGAAGTCCCGCGCGAAGCGGCGCAGGCGTTCGCAGAACGCGTCCACAGGATAGTCGGGCGCCGTGAAGCTGATGCCGCCGCCCAGGCTGACCCACTTCAAGCGCCGCAGAATCGAGCCGTAGCGCTGTTCGGCTTGCGTGAGCAATTCGTCGAAGCGCGCAAAATCGCCATTTTCGCAGTTGTTGTGGATCATGACGCCGTCCAGCTGATCGATGACGGTCAGGATGCGTTCGGGATCGCCTTCGCCCAGCCGGCTGTATGCGCGAGCGGGGTCGGCCAGGTCGAAGCCCGCGCAACTGACGCCGGGGTTCAGCCGCAGCCCTTTGGGCTTATTCTGAGCATACGAGGCAAAGCGCTGAAGCTGGTTGATCGAATTGAAAATGATCTTGTCGCAATGCGCCACGGCTTCTTCGATTTCGTGGTCGGCAAAGGCGACGCTGTATGCGTGGGTTTCGCCGCCGAATTTTTGGCGGCCAAGCTTGACTTCGTACAGGGACGAGGAGGTGGTGCCGTCCATGTGTTCGCGCATCAGGTCGAACACCGACCAGGTGGCGAAGCACTTCAGGGCTAGTAGCACCTTGGCGCCGGAGTGTTGGCGTATATAGCCTATGGTCTCGAGGTTGCGCAGCAGGGCGGGCTTGTCGATTAGGTAGTAGGGGGTCGGTATGGTGTGCATCGTCGATCAGGTAGCCGGCAGGCTGCTGGAGCCTGGAGGTTTAACGTTGGTGTCTTTGTGAGGGGCGCCGCTTTTTTTGCCCAGTCTTTCGATGAGCAGTGGCGGGCGATTCGGGAACGTAGCCATGATTTTCAGTGTGCCTCCGACGCTTTCTATGTAGTGCTGCAAGGTGGAAACCAGCATGTCGCTCTGTTTCTCGATTCGCGAAACCGTGCCCTGACCCACGCCCAGCGCATGCGCCAGGTCTTCCTGGGTATGCTGCGTGGCCTTGCGCAGGTCTTTCAGTGTGGCCACCTTGGTGGCAACGCCTTGAAGTGATATTCCATGCATGTCGTTTTGCTTGGGGTCATTGCCAGCAGCTGCCGTTTTCGCCTTATTGGGCTTCTTGGGCATGTTGAGTCCTTTGCTTGGTGTGGCAGGGGCGGGTGGGCGCCTGTATTGAAACGAGGCGGGAATTTTTATGTATTAGATGTTATATGGTTTTAAATGAATATGCAAGCTAATGCATATTAATGGGCGCGGGAAATGCGCCGTCGAGATCAATTCCCGCGGCATATCAATGCGCGATGGGCAGGCGGTGGGGATAGGGGTGGGAGCGGCCTTTCCCATGGCGGGAAAGGCCTTGGCATCTATCTATTTAGCTGCCGATGACGCCGCCGTCGTCCTTGGTGATGATGACGGTGGCCGAGCGCGGTATCGACGCGCCGCCGCCGGGCCAGTGGCTATCGCCGGCTTCACCCGGGTGTTGAATATTGATGAACATCGTTTTGCTGTCGGGGGTGAAGGCTATGCCGGTGACTTCGCATTCCTTCGGACCCACGAAGAAACGGCGGATTTCCTTGCTTGCCGGATCCGCGCACAGCATCTGGTTGTTGCCTTGCCCTTCATACTCTCCGCTATTGCTGTACTTGCCATCGGTCTGGATCCACAAGCGGCCCGCGCTGTCGAAGGCCAGGCCGTCGGGACTATTGAAGGTATTGTCGGCGGTGATGTTGGCGGAGCCGGACTTCAGATCGCCGCGGTCCGTATATTTGACCGGGTTGCCGGCCAGCACGAAGATGTCCCAGTCGAATGCCGTGGCGGCGGCGTCGCCGCCGGCCTCGCGCCAACGCAGGATCTGGCCGTAGATGTTTGCGGCACGTGGATTGGCCGCATCGGGCGTCTTGCGCTTGTCGTTGTTGGTCAAGGTAACGTAGACTTCGCCGCTGCCCGGATGGACGCTGACCCATTCGGGACGGTCCATCTTGGTGGCGCCCACCGCGTCGGCGGCCAGGCGGGTATTCACCAGCACTTCGGCTTGGCTGGAAAAACCGCTGTGGGCCGCCAGGGTGGCGTTGGCTGCCTTGTCCAGAAGCAGCCATTCCCCCGTCCCGGTGAAGTCGCCGGCGGCCGGGCCATCGTTGAATTTGGCGACATACAGCTTGCCGGCATCGAGCAGGCCGGCATTGTTGCCGCCTTCCCGGTAAACGCCGTCCGATACGAATTTATAGATGTAGTCGTCGCGCTGATCATCGCCCATATAGACGACGATGCGCCTGTCGGCGGTCAGCGCATAGGCGGCGTTCTCGTGCTTGAAGCGCCCAAGCGCCGTGCGTTTTTTTGGCGTGGATGCAGGGTCGCACGGATCGATCTCGACGATCCAGCCATGGCGGTTCGCTTCGTTGGGTTCCTTGGCGTAATCGAAGCGGGCTTCGAATTCTTCCCAGCGATACTCACTGCCCTTGGCTGGAAGGCCGTAGCGCTTTTGCGCCGCGGTACGCACGTCCTTGCCCGGCATGGTGCCGAAATAATTGTTGAAGTTTTCTTCGCAGGCCAGATAGGTGTTCCACGGCGTCCAGCCGTTGCCGCAATTGTTGAAGGTGCCCAGCACCCGCGTGCCGCCGGGGTCGGCCTGGGTCTTCAGCAGATCGTTGCCGGCGGCCGGGCCGGTCAATTCCATGGGCGTCGAGGCGGTGATGCGGCGGTTGTACCGGGAATCCAGCTTTATTTCCCACTTGCCCGCCTTACTGCGAAGAATGTGGATGACCGAGACTCCATGCGCATTCATCGCCTTGCGGACTTTGTCCGCCGTCCACGGTTCGGTTCCATTCGGACCGAACAGCCAGGTATAGGCGCCCTTGTCGACAGTGGTGTATTCATGGTTCATGACCAGCAGGCCTTCGGTGCTGCCGCCGTCGATGGGAAAGAAATGAATGCCGTCATGGTTATCGCCAACCTGGCGCGCCTGCGCGCCGGCATCATCGCCGCCATCGGTCTTCCAGGCTGGCTCGCCGGCGAATAGCGGCGTCCCCCACGGTGCGAAGACGGTGGCGGTGTAGCCGAGGGCGATTTTCAGTGTGTCGTCGGTGGAGATCGGGATGGCCGTGAAGCCCAGCAGCGCCGAGGCGTCTTGCTTGCCGGAGCCGTCGCCTGTTCTGGCACAGGCGCTCAGGGAGCCGTCCAGAAACATTGCGGCGGACAATCCAAGACCTGACTTGAGAAAGCCGCGCCGGCTGTATGCGCGTTCGACGACGGCCTGGAAATGTTCGTTCTCCGACGTGTTGGTCGGAAGGTCTTCAGAATCGATAGGGCGGGATTTTTGCACGGAACCACTCCAGTAAATGGCAAAAGCTCCAGTGTTCTCGTTTCATGTTGCGGGAATATGAAACGCCTCGATGGCCCGTCGCTCGCGGCGGGCCATCGAGGCGGTGCCGCTAGCGCCGGGAGCCGGCAGCCCTGAACTGCTCCACCGCGTCGTTCAAACGGGTGCCCGCCGGCAGCACACCCGCCGTCGCAAGCGCGCCTTCCAGCCAGCCGTATACCAGGCGGCCTTCGGCAATATCGCGCATGCGCTTTTCCTCTGCGCGCATCTTCTCTTGCGCGGCATCGATGAGTAGCGCTACGTCACCCTGGGATACGACCACGACGCCGTCGTCGTCGCCGATCACGAGATCGCCGGGGGAGACGCTGACGCCGCCCGCCGAAATGGTGTGGCCGATGCGTCCTCCCAGGGTTCTAGTTGGTCCATTTGGGTTGGATGCGCAAGCAAAGACGGCCATGGCGCCTTGGCGCAGCGTCGCGACGTCGCGTACGGCGCCATCGATGACAATGCCGGCAATCCCGGCGGCGCTGGCATGGGCGCACATCAGTTCACCCATCAATGCGGATGTGGTATCCGCCTTGCCGTCGATGACCAGCACGTCGCCGGGTTGCGCCAGTACCAGCGCCGCATGGATCATCAGTTTGTCGCCCGGGCGTACTTCCACGGTAAAAGCGGGGCCGCACAAGCGCATGCCCGGAGCCACCGTGCGAATGCGTCCGTCCAGGGCGCCGCGCCGGCCGGCCACATCGGCAAAAATGGATGCCGGTATGTCTTTGCAGCGTGCTATCGCGGCATCGTCTATGCGTGTGTATTGGCTATTGATCATGCCTTCTTTTCCTTTTCCCTTAAAGCAGGTCGTCCGAAACACGAGGATACACAGTTTGATGGGTTTTCGCGCACTTGAGCTTTGTCCGGGCGGCGCTGGCGGCAGTGCAGACGCGGGAATGAATTTAGCTGACTTCTTAATGAATCGCGTCCAGCATCCAGTTTCGAAACATGCTGACTTTGCGGGAGTAACGCTGGAGTGCGGGGCGTACCAGGTAATGCCCTTTGTCCCCGTGCCACGGACTGGAGAACGGGCGCAGCAGCAGGCCGGTATCCAGTTCCGTCTTCAGTAGTGGAATCTGCCCCATGGCCAGGCCCAGGCCGTCTATGGCGGCCTGCCAGGTCAGGACCGACGTGCTGAAGCTCATGCGCTCCGCCTTGCCGGCTTTGCCCGCCAGCTTCGTGGACGCCAGCCAATCGTCCCAGTCATCCCTGCGGTAGCGGGAAACAAGCAGCGGGCCATTCAGGAGCACCCGCGGATCGTCGGCCGCGCCGGGGAATCCGGCCAGGTACTCGGGCGAGCAAACCGGCTCCAGCTCGTCCTTGAACAATAAGTCGGTCTCGGTTCCAGGCCAGTGCCCGTCGCCATATTGAATCGCCACATCAGCGTCATCCCGATCGAAATCGACGTTGGGGACGGCAT
Organism: Pollutimonas rozaliensis; assembly: GCF_048751585.1. Lineage (NCBI taxonomy): Bacteria > Pseudomonadati > Pseudomonadota > Betaproteobacteria > Burkholderiales > Alcaligenaceae > Pollutimonas > Pollutimonas rozaliensis. The sequence goes on from NZ_JAZHOB010000003.1 coordinate 52,791, forward strand.
TGTTGATAAATACTTCGATGTCTGGGTGCAGCGTCCGGAACTGGACTAAATGGGGAATCAGCCACTTTGCCGTAAAAGTCGTGTACGCGCGCACCCGCAATACGCTTTGAGTGCCTTGCTTCATGGCTTTGCCGGTCGCTTCGGAAAGGATTTTGAACGCGGGAAGGACTTCTTTCGCATAGCGTTGCCCAGCCTGGGTAAGGCTGACACCACGGCTTTCCCGCCTGATCAGCGCCGTGCCCATGTATTTTTCCAGCGTCGCGATCTGCCGGCTGACCGCCGATTGGGTAACGTGCAGTTCTTTGGCCGCCGCGGTCAAGTTCTTGTGGCGGGCCACGACCTCGAATACGCGCAAGGGGTTCAAGGGGGGGAGTTGCGGCGGCACGATGAGCAATACCTTATAGAAAAAGGCCAGCCGGAAAGGCATGATTTTTTATCATATCATCGAACCAATAAGGAAGTATTCATAGCGGGTGGTTTTCTTTATCATCGGCCTGATGAATCAAGAACCAAGGACAGGTATGGACTTTCAACTCAACGAAGAACACAGCGCTTTTGCCGACTCGGTCAGCCGCTTCGCAAAGCAGGAATTGGCCCCGGGCGCGCTCGCCCGCGCGCATTCGACGGAGCACCCCTGGGATGCCGCAAAACTGATTGCCGACAATGGCTTGCTGGGTATCGCCTTCCCTGAAAAAGATGGCGGCCAGGGCGGAACATTGATGCATGCCGTTCTTGCCATTCAACAAGTGGCCTTATCGTGCCCCAAAAGCGCCGACATCGTTCAGGCGGGAAACTTCGGTCCCATCCGCACTTTTGTGGAGTACGCCACGGAAGAACAAAAAGAGCGTTTCCTGCCCGATCTTCTTGGCGGCAGAAAACTGATCGCCCTGGGCATGACGGAACCCGATGCCGGCTCCGCGGTCACGCAGCTCAAGACCAGTGCCCGCAAGGATGGCAACGACTATCTGATCAATGGCAGCAAGATATTCTCCACCAACAGCCCCGAAGCGGATCTGTTCCTGATCTACGTGCGTTTTGGACCGGGGCTGGAAGGAATAGGCTCTGTGCTGATCGAGCGGGGAACGCCTGGATTCACGATAGGCGAGCCCGCCGGCTTCATGAACGGCGAACAATGGTGCCAGTTGTATTTCGAGGATGCGCGTATTCCCGCGAGCAACCTTTTGCTGGGGCCGGGCGGATTCAAGAAACAGATATCGGGGTTCAACGTGGAGCGCCTGGGCAATGCGTCCCGTTCGCTCGCATTGGGGCGCTACGCCTTCAATCTGGCACGTGAACATGCCTCCACCAGGAAGCAGTTCAATAAAGAGCTCTGCGAATTCCAGGGCATTCAATGGAAATTCGCCGATATGTGGATGCAGTTGGAGTCGGCTCAGTTGATGCTTTACCGCGCGGCGCTGGAGGGCGAGCACGGATTGCCATCGGCGCAAAGCACTGCGATGGCCAAGCTGGCCTGCAATCAGGCCGGCTGGTTTGTGGCCAACGAGGCTTTGCAGGTAATGGGCGGCATGGGCTTCAGCCAGGAAGTACTGGTGGAGTATTGCGTGCGCCGCATCCGGGGCTGGATGATTGCCGGCGGGTCGATCGAGATACTGAAAAATCGTATTGCGGAAGGCGTGTTCGAGCGTTCGTTTTCGCAGTATCCGCCCAAGACCGCCTGATCAAGCCTTATTCGACGCGGGGACCAGCCATCGCTTCAAAAGCAGACGGCCTTGCGATAAGCAAGGCCGTCCTTTTGTGCCCGGCGAGCGGTGTGTTCGGTTCGCCAAGCCAGGGCGCAGCGCCTTAGTCCAGCGATATATTCATCGATTTGACCAATTCGCCCCATTTTTTCGATTCTTTCTCGACGAAAGCTTTGAATTGCGCCGGTGTTCCGCCTATCGGCTCCGCACCTTCATTCAGCAGCTTGGCTTTGACTCCAGGCTCATGGATCAGGCTGTCGATATCGTGGCTGATCTTGTTGACGATCGCCTCGGGCGTTCCTTTGGGAGCAAAGAAGCCGAACCATGCGCCCAGCGCAAAGTCGGGGTAGCCTGCTTCCTTCATGGTCGGAATGCCGGGCAGCGCGGGCGAGCGGGCGGCGGTGGAAACAGCCAGTGGAAGCAGGGTGCCGGACTTGATATGGCCTTTGACCGAGGGCAGCGTGGCAAACATGAATTGCACGCGGCCCGCGATCACGTCGGTCAATGCGCCCGCGCCCTTATAGGGAACGTGCGTGATGGGCAGCTTGGTGCTTCGGGCAAGCAGCTCGCACGACAAATGCGCGGCGGTGCCCACGCCGGTCGATGCGCAGTTGTATTTTTCGGGTTCCTTCTTGATGGCGGCGATCAGTTCTTCCACCGATTTGATATTGAGCGACGGCGATACGACCAGGACATTGGGCACGTCGGCCACCAGCGTCAAGGGGATCAGGTCTGTTTGCGGGTTATGGCCCAGTTTGGTGTACAGCGAAGGGTTGATGGCAATCGGACCGATGGAGTTGATCAGTATGGTATAGCCATCCGGCTTGGAATTGATGGCGTCGCGGGTTCCAATGTTCCCGCCGGCACCCGGACGGTTTTCCACTACTACGCTTTGGCCCCATTTTTTTGTCAGGCCGTTGCTGATTTCCCGAGCCAGGATGTCGGTTGTGCCGCCCGCCGTGAAGGCCACGATGACCTTGACGGGTTGGGTAGGCCAATCGGCCGCGACGGCGCTTTGCCCAGCGCACGCAGCCACGGAAAACAGTCCGACGGCCAGTGCCGACCGTATCGATTTTCCAGGGGTGAGGGTAAAGGACTTCATTTGGGTCTCCTTGTATTGCTTATGATCGTTAAGTTTTTAACTGGTGTTAGTCTTTCAGCCGAATGACGCCATCCACGGCGATGACCTGCTCGGCTTGTACGAATAGGGGGTTGATTTCCGCTTCCGCTACGGGTTGTCCGGGTACGCAGGCAAGGCGCGAGATGTTCACAATCGCCTGGGCCAAGCCGTCGACATCTCCTTTGGGAAGGCCGCGAAAGCCCCGTATCAGCTTGCTGTGCTTGACTTCGGCTATCATCGCGTGCGCCTCGCTCAAACCGACAGGGGCAAGGCGGATGGCATAGTCCGGCATCAGCTCGGCCGCGATCCCGCCCGTGCTTAACAGGACGGTGGGGCCGACCAGCGGATCATGCCTATAACCCAGCATGAGCTCGATCAAGCGGCCTTCCATTTTCTGCACCAGGACGCCGTCGATCCGCGCTTGCGGCCTGTGGCGTTGAACGGATTGCAAAAGCCCGGGAACCGCCAGGGCCAGATCCGCATCGTTCTTGATGTTGACCTTGACGCCGCCCACATCGGTCTTGTGCAGGATGTCGCGGGAAACAACTTTCAGCACCAGTGGATAAGCGATGGCGTGCTGGATGTGGTCGGGCTGCAATAGCTGGCTTGCCGCGCTTTTTATACCCAAGGCGGCAAAGGCGCGTATCGATTCCACTTCCGTGAAATTGCCCGACGCCGGGCAATCGGTGGGCAGGTCGGCGCCGCCGCTGGGCAGGTCGGTCTGTTCGATGACGGGCTTGAAGAAAGCGGCGAGCGCATCGGCACAGGCCTCCGGCGTGCGGAAGGCCGCAATGCCATGCTGCTGCAGCAGCTTCAATGACTCGTTCGCCTCCGGTGCCAGGAATACGGCCAGCGGCTTGGAGTCCGGCTTTGCCGATTCAATCAAAGGCTTTACCGCCAACTGCGGGTGAAACTGGGCCGAAGAGCCCACCACGCTAAGCACGGCATCGCACCAGTCCGAAAGCAGCAGTTGTTCGAGCAGATCTTTATATTGTTCGCTGGTGGCCGCCAGGGTCAGGTCGATGACGGGAGTCTGCCGGATGTTCAATCCACGGGCGGCCATGTGCCGCAGGAATTCCAGTGGGGGCGTTGCCGCCTCGATGTTTTTCAGGCCCAGGCTGTCGACGACGGAAGCGGCGCCGCCGCCGGTGGTTGTAATGACAGCGACCCGGGGGGCTTGCATGGAACGGCTTTTGGGGCGCGCCGCCGCATAGCGGCTGGCCAGGGGCGCGGCTTCGAACAGGCTTTCAAGCATTTCGATGCGCATGACGCCCATGGCATTGAAATAGGCATCGATGGCCGCGTTGTTTCCGGCAATGGCGCCGGTATGCGATTGAGCAAGGGCATCGCCTTGCTCGGATCGCCCCAGCTTATAGGCGATGACAGGCTTTCCCTCCTGTTGAGCCCGACGCAGTGCGGCCGTCAGTGTGCCCGTGTCGCGCAGCGTTTCAAGGAAAAGCAAAATAACGCGGGTTTGCGAATCGTCGACCAGCGCATCGACGACTTCGCCCACGGAAATATCGCTTTCGTTGCCCACTGATACGGACTTGGCGAATCCGAACCCACGCGAGGCCGCCCGCGATAGCATCGAGCCCATCATCGATCCGCTTTGCGACACCAGGCTGATGCCGCCCTGGACCAGCGATTCCATTTCGAATACCGCATTAACGGACAAGACGCCGCCAGTATGCGCGTTGGCCGTGCCTATGCTGTTCGGTCCCAGAATGCGGATACCCAGTTTTTGGGCCTCGGCGACCAGTTGCTCTTGGCGGGCTTGGCCCTCGGCGCCGGCTTCGGCAAAGCCATCGGAGTAGATCGTGGCGACCCGAATCCCCTTCGCGGCGCATTCCCTCAACGCCCCGATCACATGCTTGCCCGGGATCATGATGAAGGCATGGTCGATCGCGTCCGGTACCTGGGCCACGGATGGATAAGCCTTTACGCCCTGGATTTCCGCGGCCGCCGGATTGATGGGATAGATGGCCCCCGTATATCCATGCTGCCGCATGAAGCGCAAGGGCCTGGATGTATTCTTCTTTGGGTCGCTGGACGCGCCTATAAGGGCAATCGATCGCGGTGTCAGCAAGGCATCGGCGAAAGTGGTGGTGCTTACGGAAGGCTCGGCTAGTGTTGACATGGGTTTACGCTTGGTAAAGGGTTTATGGCGCGCATGGGGCGGCAATTACGAATTCAGGGCCAGGTCCTGGACAGTCAATGTATCCAGGCGCCAGACTTGCCGTTGAAGTTGTACGGCGCGCGCACCGCCAATCACCGGGACAGTCAGCTCGTTGAATTTATCGATCAGTTCGACGTCGCTCAATGGCGCTTCGGGGTCGCCCTTTCTATATGGCGAAAAATGTTCGACAGAGCTGCCGTTGTTCAAGAGCAGAGCAACCCGGGCCGCCCGCTGTCCGGGAAAACTGGCTGTAAGCGCCGCATCGGGCGTCAAGGCAAGCTTGGTCATGAGCCGGCGTATGGATTTGTCGCCCAGCCGTTCGGCATCAAAGGCATTGAGTCGGACCGAGCCATGATGCAGGGCGTGCGAGACGACATAAGGCAGGCTGAACTTGCATTCGAACACGGTGTCCGGGTGAAAGTTTCCGGTCACGTCCAGTGCGGTCTGGTAGGTTGCAACCCGGATCTCCTTGATTTGTTCCGGGCTGATGGCATGCCGGTTTCGCAGCTCGATCGCGGCATCGATGGCGGCGAAAGTGTGTCCGCAGCAGGCATGGTTTTTCTGGGTTATGCGGGTAATGTTGTAGTCTTTGCCCAAGCCCTCGACCGCCACGCGCCAATCCGGCTTGTCGGCCAGGGCCGCGCCGAAACCGACTTCTCCTTCAAGAATGTCGGATACGCCCGTGACGCCGCAAGCCGCCGCCATGCCGGATCGAACGCCCACGGCCGCGGCGTGGCCGGCATGCAGCGCCTTGGTCATGGCATCGGAGCGGAAAGCTTGCTGCAAGCCCGAAGCGAATGTCGTCGCCGTGGCGATGGCATGCCGCATGACGAGCGCGTCGCCGGGCGCATGGAGGGCAGCCACGGCTGCCGCGGCGCCCATGCATCCCACCGTTCCAGTGGTGTGGAAGTATTTGTAATGGGCCGGCTGAACGGCGGCGCCTATGCGTGTGGATATTTCGTAGCCCACGACTATCGCATGCAACAGCGCCTTGCCCGATGCCTGGGTGGATTCGGCGGCGGCCAGCGCGGCCGAAATAACCGGGCATCCGGGGTGGTACACGGCATCCCGGTAGATATCGTCGAACTCGACGGCATGGGAAACGCTGCCGTTTATCCAGGCGGCCGTGGCGGGCAGGGTGGTGGTCTTGTAGCCGGGCAGGCTAGAGCGGCCCAGGCCTAGTTCATCTTTATGTGCGCGAAGCAGTTCGACCCCGGGCGATACCCGGGTTCCGGGATACAGCGCGGCAAGCCAATCCAGGAATGCGCGTTTTGCATGATGCAGAACCTGGTCGGGTAATTCGCCCACCGTATCTTTGGCGCCATAATTGGCTAGAGTCTCTAATAACATCGTGCCGCCCGTGCCTGAAGAAAAGGAACAATGGCTTTACTGTATTAGACTTGCTGGCGGTGTTGTTTGAAAAAACGAGAAGGCTTCTTTCTTGAATTTGCTATCTTGGCTTTTGCAGCATGCACTGGACCAAGGCGGTGGCAGCGGGGTTTCTGCTTGTTTTGTCGTTCGTGCAAAGAAAAAACTGCCGTTCCGCCCAGCCATCCTTCAGGCGCAGCAGCTTCAGATTCATTTGCTGCAGGTAGTTTTGAGCGATCCGTTCCGGAACGACGCCTATGCCCAAGCCTTCCCGTATCATCTGGCACCGTGTTTCAAAGTTCGAGACTTGCAGCTTGACGTTCGGCGGCCGGGACAGCGCCGAGCCCACATGCACTAGAAACTGGTCCAGCGAATGCCTGGGAAAGTAGCCTAGCAAGTCGTATTCCAGCGCCTCTTCCAGATACAGCTCGGAACGCGCCGCGAGCGCATGGGTGCTGGGTACGACCAAGCCCACGCGGTCTTTGCGGTATAAATGGGATATGACGCCGGTGGCCGGCTGCTCGGCATGGTAAACGCCGATGTCGGCCAGATGCTCGGCCACGGCGCGGGGCGTGTCATAGCTATGGCTTTCCACCAGATCGATGCTGGTGTTCTTGTGTTGCTTCAGAAATCGCGCAATATCGGTTGGTAGAAACTGCAATATGGAAGAAGGGTTGGACATCAGCCGTATCTTGGCGCTTCCGTGGCTGTCGTAGTCATTGACGGCTTCTTCCGTCAGTTTGATGTTGCGCACGATGGACTTGGCGTTTTGGTATAGCACCGTGCCCACTGGCGTCGGCTCCACGCCCCGGCCATGGCGCTGCAGCAATGTCTTGCCCAGGTAGCTTTCCAGCTCGGCTATCCGCCGGCTGATGGCCGATGTGACCAGGTTCTCGCGCAGACTGGCTTTTGAAAGGCTTTTTTCTTCGACGGCGGCTATGAACGCCTCGAGCGCTGCAATATCAAGTTTTTTCATGGACGGCGGCTGAAGGTTTGTCTCTGTTCTTATATATGATTAATGCAATCATAGCCTCAATGCGATGGGGGGCAAGTTGATCCCTTGCTTGACGCCGCAGCTTAGCAAATCAGCCCCTTGCCATGTACCGATTACTTGCCGATCTCGTTGTACTGACACATGCCTCATTCGTGGCTTTTGTCGTGTTTGGCGGCCTGCTGGTCCTATGGAAGCCGCGCACCGCGCCATGGCATCTTATTGCACTGGCCTGGGGCGCCGCCGTGGTCGGCTTCGGATGGATATGTCCGCTGACGCCGCTGGAGAACATCCTGCGCCAGCTTGCGGGACAAGAGGGATATCAGGGCGGTTTTATCGAGCACTATCTGATGCAGATCATCTATCCGCCGGGACTGACGCGGGAGGTTCAGGTATTTCTTGCGACAGGGCTTATCGTTGGCAATGCGATAGTGTACGGGTGGGTGTTTCGCCGCTGGCGCGGCCGGAAAAAATAGTGAATGCGCCGATAGGCAATTTCTTCATGCCTGCTTCTTCACATATAGGCCGCCGCGCTCAAGCAACTGATCTAAATAAATGTTGAAGAGCTCTTGGGAGCCTTGTTTGAACATACGGATGCGCCCGGTATGGCTAAGCATAAGGAGGCCGACCGTATGCGCGAACAGGGCGGTGATTTCGGCGAGTGCCAGTTCTTCGGACATGCCCATTGCACGCAGGGCGTCTTGTGCTGGACGCAGCGAGTCGCGTAAACGGGCATTCAAGGATTCGTTGAGCGATGGGGTCAACCCACGGGGCTGCATGCCTTGAAATAGGTAGAAGCCAAGGTCCAGGTCTCGTGGATTGCGTCGATAGAAGTCAAAGAAGGCGCGTGCCTTGACCCGGACTGTCTCCGACAAGTCTTTACCATTTGCCGCGGACGCCGCCGCCACTTCTTCATTCAAGCGCTCCAGGGATTCGCTTAGCAACGCGCCATATACAGCCTCTTTGCTGGTGAAGTAGCTATACAGCGCGCCGGGGGTATAGCCGGCCCGCTGCGCGATCTCCCGGATGCTGGTCTTCTCTATGCCCAGCTCAAAGAACGTTGCTCGGGCCGCATCCAAAATCAGCGCGCGCCGGGCATCGGTCATGACACGCTTGCGCGCCGCCTTGGGATCCTCGGCCGGCGCCTTCTCTATTGCGTGTGAGGGCGATTTCGAGGGCGGAGATGAAGTCTTTGTCATTTCGGGATTATAAGTTTATTAATCGTTGACCGATATTTTAAACGGTGTTCAAATTAAATGGCGTAATTTCATGAAAGGCATCCACCATGAGCTCCAATGCAGTCGCCGCCCGGGCCGACCTGATGACCGGACAAGCCTATCGAGAGTCTTTGCGGCGTTACAAGCCGGTGGTCTATATGGACGGCCGCCTGGTCGATAGCGTGGCTGATGAGCCGGCGTTCGGACCCGGCGTCAACGCTTTGGCTTTCACGTATGACTACGCCTTGCGTCCGGAGCTCGCTCCCATTGCACTTGCGACGCAGTCGGAGCGCAATCGTGTGGTCAGCCGCATGCTTCATGTCAATGAGTCCTCGGGCGATTTGCTTAACAAGCTGGAAGCCGTGCGCGTGCTGTGCCAGGAAACGGGTTGCGCGCAACGTTACCTGGCTCACGATGCCTTGAACGGAATTGCTCAAGTCGTGGCGCGCATCGACGATGCGCGCGGCACCACGGAATTCGCAGCCCGCTTCAAGGCTTACCTTGCCGATGTCCAGGATCGTGATCTTTCCCTTGGCATAGCGATGACCGACGCCAAGGGTGACCGCAGCAAGCGGCCTCATGAACAGTCCAACCCTGATGCCTATGTGCACGTGGTCGAGCGCAATGGGAAGGGCATCGTCATCAGCGGGACCAAGGCTATAGTCACTGGCGCTCCGTACATGCACGAACTCCTGGTCATGCCCAGCCGCAATATGGGTAGGGACGACGCGGATTTCGCGGTCTGTTGCGCGGTCCCTGTCGATGCGAAGGGAATCACCATAGTGGCTCGTCCCGCCGGGCGGCCGGGCGAGAAGCTGGAGCACGGCAGTGCGCTCTTTTCCCGAAAATACGGGCAATCCACCGGTGTGGTCATCTTTGACCGGGTTTTTGTCCCCTGGGATCGGGTTTTCTACGATCAAGAATGGGAACACAGTCACGTGCTGACCTACAGCTATGCGACACATCACCGCCATAGCTGCATCGCGGCCAGGGCGGGCTTCGGGGACCTGCTTATCGGCGCGGGCGCCTTGATGTGCGAAGCCAATGGTTTCGACCCCGGGACAAAGAGCAACTTGCGCGAGCCCATGGTGGAGCTCATAAAGATTACCGAGGGCTTCTATGCCTGCGGCGTTGCGGCCAGCGTGTATGCCGCCGCGGATCCCCATAGCGGCAGTTTCATGCCGGAGCCGGTGTTCAGCAATATCGGCAAGTTGCTATTGTCGACGCAGATTTATGACATGCACCGCATTGCACATGAAGTGTCCGGCGGACTGATCGTGGCGTTGCCCGGGCCGGACGAGGACCACAACCCCGCGACCAGCGCGACACTGTCGGACGTGCTGCGGGCCAATCCCAGCGTTCCTTACGAAAAGCGTATCGAGACAGCCCGTTTTATAGAGGATCTGACGGCTTCCTATCAAGCCGGGTGGTATTCGGTCATCAGCCTGCATGGCGGCGGTTGGCCCGCGGCGATGAAGCAGGAAATCTGGCGCAATTATCCGGTGGGGTCCAAGGTGGAACTTGTCGAACGCTTGCTGGAACGCGGGGTGCTGCACCAGGAGGACCGGGCCATCACCAGGAACCGCCAGCCCGGCCGTTGCTGCGACAAGGGCTGCACCGCTCCTGGGCAGCCGGTGATGGTTCCGCTCCCGGCCAGCGGGGCGGCCCATCCCGATCCCGATGCTTGAATCCGTTTACGTATCTAACAGCGAGCGCAGGGCGGCTTGCGAAGCATCGCCTGCCGCCATCGCGAGCATCAGTACAACCCGTGCTTTCCACGCGGACAAATCGCCGGCGAGGGCTGCTCCGTCGTTCTGCAAGAGCTGGGATGCGCCTTCGAAACCATAGCATGCCCGCGTCCCTCCGCGCGGGACACGCGTGGCGATCACGACCGGAATTCCACTACGCAACAAGTCTTGTATGGACGAAGCGAAGCTGGGGTTAACATGCCCCGAACCCACTGCCTGTATGACTATGCCTTGCGCTCCGTCGGCCACGGCGGCCTTGATGAGGCTGCCCGGCGCACCGGCGTACATTGGGATGACGTCGACGCGGGGCAGCGGTCGCCCATCATAGGCCATGCGCAGGCGGCGCGACGGCTTGCGATGGAATGCCACCCGGTCGGCTGTGATGTTTCCAAGAAAGCCCCATTCTCCCGAATTGAAGGTCTCCACGTCGAAGGTGTGCGTCTTGTGCACGTCCCGCGCCGCATTGATGTGCTGGTTCAGGACAACCAGCACGCCCATGCCCCGAGATTGCGGGTGCACGCACACTTGCAGTGCGTTCAGCAAATTGCGTGAACCATCGTAGTCCCGTTCAGAGCTGTTGCGCTGCGCGCCGACAAGCACAACGGGCTTGTCGGAAGACAAGGTAAGGTCCAGGAACCAGGCGGTCTCTTCGAGCAGGCCGGTTCCATGGCTCACCACTACGCCGGCAATACCATCGTCGGCCAACAAGGAAGTGATCCGCGTATGCAGCGGCATCCAATGTTCCGGGCCGATGTGCGGGGATGGGATGCGTGCAAAATCCTCCAGGTCCACAGCAATCCGGCCCTCCAGTTCCGGTAGCGCCCCGAGCAAGTCGCCCGCCGATAGGGCGGGGATGGCCAGGCCGGTGACGGGGTCTATCCGCGAGGCGATGGTGCCTCCGGTGGAAAGAAGCACGCAGCGTGGCGCCGTCCCACTTGTCGCGTCTTGCTTCGGTTCTGTTTCAAGCATGCTTTGCATCATCTGAATCCCTAGTCTATGCGGGCGCCCGAAGCCTTCACGACCTCGGTCCACTTCGGCACTTCCGCCTTCATGTAGTCACTGAATTCTGACGGGGTGCTATCGCTGATGTCGATGCCTCGATCCTCGAGCTTGCCGCGCACTTCAGGCTTGGCCAGTACAGACCTGATATCGGCATTGATTTTTTCAACCACTTTGGGATCCGTGCCCGCCGGGGCCAGCAGGCCATACCAGAACGACATGTCGTATCCGGGCACCCCTGAAGCGCTGATCGTGGGAACGTCCGGCAATGCGCGTGAACCTTTGGCGCTGGTTACGCCCAACGGGCGCAGCGCGCCGCTCTTGATATGGGGGATGGCTGTGGAGACGTTCTCAAAAATCATGGAAGTCTCACCGGCAATTAAACCGGTCAACGCGGGCGCCGCGCTTTTATAAGGTATGTGCATGATGGAGACGCCCGCCATGGTCTTGAACATCTCGGCGGCAAGGTGATTAGAGCTGCCGTTCCCGCCAGAACCGTAGTTGTATTTTCCCGGCTCGGCTTTCAGCAGCGCTATCAATTCCTGAATATTCCGGGCAGGCACCTTCGGATTGATGACAAGCACGTTCGACAGTGTTCCCAGCATCGCCACGGGTGCGAAATCCTTTACTCCATCGTATGGAATGCTGCTGTACAGCAAGCCATTTACGACGTGGGTCGCGGTCGTTCCAACGACCATGGTGTAGCCATCGGGCTTTGCGGTGGCGACAGCCGATGAACCGATCACTCCGTTGGCGCCAGCGCGGTTTTCGACCACGACGGGCTGACCCCAAAGCTTATGCAATTCCGGACCTATCAGCCGAGCCATGATGTCGGGAGTGCCGCCAGGCAAGTATGGGACGACAAGAGTGACCGGGCGCTGCGGGAAGGTCGCGCTGTCGGCATATGCGGTGGACGCCGATGCGGCCAGCGCAGCCGCGCCCAGCATTAAAGCCGTCTTGCGTGAAAGGAAGTTCATGGTTGCTCCATTTGTTCGTGGATGATGGGCACCATGCTAGGAGGCGGTAGTCAGTTAGTCAATTTGAATAATGAGAACTAAAATTAACGTATGGTTAATAATATAAAGTATCGTCAACTCAAAGCTTTCTGCCTCGCCGCCGAAGAGGGCTCGTTCAATGCCGCCGCACGCCTTCTTTGCGTGTCCCAGCCGGCGTTTACGGCGCTCATCAAGCATTTGGAGGACGATCTGAACATGCAGTTGTTCATACGGACGACGCGTAGTTGCCGTCTCACGCCCGAAGGAGAAGGCCTGTATGAAACGATGAATAGGGCGTTGTCCGACTTGGAAGAGGTCTACCAGTACGCCAAGGAGGAAGGCAAGGGCGTCCGGGGCAAGTTGTCCATCGCTTCCGTGCCGTCCCTGGCCCTGGGCTTTCTTACAGAGGTTCTAGGGGCCTTTCACCGAAGCTACCCCTCCGTTCATATTTACATGAGCGAACATACCAACGACGAGGTGATTGAAGCGGTGCGGCGTAACCAGGTGGAACTGGGCATCGGACGCGCCTCTAAGGAAGCCGAGTTCGAGTTCATTCCCTTGCTGGCGGATCGCCTGCTGCTTGCCGCCCCCGAAGGGCATCCCCTGTTGTCCAGCACCCGCCTGGAATGGCGCTCTTTGGCCAAGCATCGATTGATCATGATAGGCGGCGGCGCGACGGCCCAGGAAATGGAGCTGACGTCCAGCGCCAAGTCGTACTCGGTGGAAGCGACGCATCTGGTGACGGCTCTATCTATGGTCAGGCACGGCATGGGCGTGGCGGTTATTCCCAGCAGCGCGGCGTATGCCTTGGGCTCCGAAGGCTTGCATTTCGCACCCATACACGGCGCGGGGGCACTCAGGCAGTTGGGCGCCGTCTATAAGCGCCGGCGCAAGCTTTCAGCCAGCGCGCGGCACTTTATCGATCAGGCCAAGTCCATGGCGCCGGCGGCTATCAGGGATTGGGATACAGTATGTGCGGGTGGGGAACCGCGATGACACTATGCGTAGCCCAGATGCGCTCTAGGTAGCTTTTGTATCGCTAAAGTGTAGTTTTCTACTCGTGTCCGCTATTCCAGTACTGTTCACCAAGGTCATAAAGGCAGAGTCATAGTCATGAATATTTCTCTTGTGCAGCTACGTGCGTTTATCGCTGTGAGCCGTTACGGCAGTTTTACGCTCGCGGCAGAAGCTCTTCATAGAACACAGCCCGCCATTACCGTACAAGTCAAACAATTAGAAGAGAACCTTGGGTTAAAGCTATTTGATCGTACTACGCGTCAGCTACGACTTACCACGGTGGGGTTGGAACTTGTGCCGGCGCTTTCGGCCATGCTTCATCAATTGGATGGGGTCATCGAGATAAGCCAGAATATCCGCACACAAAGGACAGGAGTCATAAGAATTGCCTGTCTTCCTTCAGTGGCCTCGTCTTTTTTGCCTGTGCATATTGCTGAGTTTCGAAAACAGCATCCGGGAATTTCTTTTTTATTGAGCGACGCCTTGGGCGATAAGGTGATATCGATGGTGACGGGAGGCGATGTCGAATTCGGCCTGACCGATACCCATCCGAATGTGGGAGACCTTGATATCACCCCGCTGCTAGAAGAGCAGATGTGCGCACTCTTTCTCGAGGGACATCCAATACAGTCGGCGGAACAAGTCGATGTGAATCGGTTGTCTGCCCATGATCTCGTTTTAATGGCTCATGGAAGCAATGCCAGGCGTATCGTGGATAACGCCTTCGCCGCGCAAGGAAGGGTGGCCGTGGCCTCTTGCGAAGCGTCATATATGTCGACCGCTGTCGGAATGGTCCAGGCTGGGCTGGGTATTGCGCTGTTGCCCAGGAGCGGAGTCAATCTACAGGTGGATGGCCGGCTGCGCGCGCGCCTGATTCAAGCCCCAGGTTTCTCTCGGCAGATTGCTATCGTGAAACTCAAACAAAGATCGCTGTCTCCTTCCGCAGAGAGCTTTGTCCAACTCATTACGGCGGCATCGAAAGATCAACAGAAGAGGTTCAATACTTAACTGATGTGCTTCGCTCCTTGTTGCTATATGGAGTTTTATATATTAGTTATTTTTATATAACAATGTAAAAAATTTAATTTGAATAATATATCTTGCATGCATAACATGGCCGTGAAGTAGCAATCGCTTTGTCCGCCGTGACGGCAGTTATCGGCGGTGCAGAAAGCGCAACAGATATATTGGAGGTTGGATTTGAAGCGGATTACTCTGCGCGAAATTGCGCACTCAAGGTCAGGTGAAAAAGGTAATGGCTCTAACGTTTCGGTGATCGGGTATAGCCAGGCAGACTACCCCTTGATTAAAGAGCGGGTGACGGTCGAGGCCGTGCAAAAACTATACGGGCCCATCACAAAGGGCAAAATTACCCGCTACGAAGTGCCTTCCATTGGCGCCCTGAATTTTGTGCTGGAAGATGTGCTTGAAGGCGGGCGGTCGCGCACTTTGGCATTTGAGGAGTCAGGCAAAGCGCTCTCATCGCTGATGCTGGCCATGGAAATCGATGTTCCTGACTCGATAGTCGAGCGCGCGGGAAGCAAGCGATGAAAGACGTCAATGCGAAGAAAGTACGTCTGGGCTGCGCAACCGGATGGGCGAGGGATCGATTTGAGCCAGCCAGCGATCTGGTCCGTGATGGCAACATCAATTACCTGTGTTTCGATTCCATGTCGGAAGTAACAATGAGCGCGGCGCAGGTAGCCATGATGGATGGTGTGGACGTTCCACCTTACGATCCCTATCTGGTCAGCCGCCTAGAGCCAATTCTCAGGGAGTGCAAAGAGAAGGGCATCAAGATTATTACAAATCAAGGGTGGCTGGATCCAGTGGCTGCAGCCAAGCGCATCATGCGAGCTGCAAGAGAACAGGGCATTGCCGATCTTAAGGTCGCCGCCGTATGTGGCGGCCTCTTGCTGGATCGAATAGCGGATCTGGGCTTGGATTTCGTGGAGACCGACGAGCCTATCTCGCATAGCAGGGAAAAGATCGTTTCCGCGGAAACCTACCTGGGGGCGCAGGGCATTGTTGACGCCCTTCGCCAAGGCGCCGATGTCGTGATTACAACGCGGGTGGCTGATGCGTGTGTATACCTGGGCCCGCTTGCTCATGAGTTCAATTGGGACTTCGATGACCATCATCTCATGGCAAAGGGCATGGTCATTGGTCACTTACTTGAGTGCGGATCGCAAATAACAGGCGGGTATTTCGCCGATCCTGGGTACAAAGACGTCCCCAACTTGCACGACGTGGGTACTCCCATCGCAGAGGTTACTGAAGATCGTGTGATTATCAGCAAACTCCCAGGCACGGGCGGGTTGATCACGGAAGCCACATGCAAAGAACAATTGCTGTATGAGGTGCAAGACCCATCTTCATATTTTTGCCCCGACTGTATTGCTGATTTGACCAAGGTGACATTCAAAGAGATCGAAAAAGATCAAGTCGAGGTATTTATCAGCGATGCAGGTCGGCCTAAGACGCCAACGTTAAAGGCATTGATCGGTTTGAATGAAGGATTCATGACCGAAGAAATGGTGCTTTTTGCGGGGCCAGGCGCCCTGGCCCGAGCGAAGCTGACCCAAACCATCCTGCATGAACGCTTCAAGAAGGTGAAGTTAGACGCTGACGAAATCCGCATGGATTACCTAGGCATAAATAGCGTGCATCGGGAGTCATCGCCTCCACTTAACTTTGAGCCTTACGAAGTAATTCTGCGCATAGCAGTGAAAGCCAGTCGCCGAGAAGAGGCGGACAAGCTTAGGAAAGAGGTGGACCCGCTGGCGGTAAATGGCGCGGCTGGCACAGGAAAATGGGCCACATCTTCACCCGGCTCAAGGGTGCGTCCCGTTGTGGGCCTGAACTCCGCTTTGGTGCCTCGCGACTTGGTCGCCGTAAACGTTGTGTTACTGGACCTTGTTTCGGAGCCCCATCTGCCGCACTGATTGTTGTGCGAAAGAAGTTGCCCACTCACAAATACTAGGAACACTGATGTCCAGAAAAGTATGGCTCGAAGTTGCCTTAAATGGAGGTTGGACCCGAGGCCGACAACCATTGATACCTGTCGCCCCACAAGAAATTATTCAGGAGGCAATAGCGTGTGTGCGCGCCGGAGCGTCGGTTGTACACCTGCATACCTATGACGAATCCAGCGGCAGGCAGAATGATGATCCCGATATTTTTGAATCGATAGTCAAGGGGATTCTTCGCGAATGCGATGCAATCGTATATCCGACCGTAGGGCAGCACCCTGAAAACCCCGACTCTCCGATCAGATACGCGCCAATCAAGCAATTGGCTGAAAAGGGCTTGTTGGAGTGGTCGGTGGTGGACCCAGGATCCGTAAATTTCAGCTTGGTTTCGGAGTTGCAGCAGAATCGTAGCGGTTATGTCTATGTGAATTCCGAACAGCATGTGCGTAATGGCCTGATGCTGGCAAAACAGTATGGCTACCACCCTAGCTACGCAATCTATGAACCCGGTTTTCTCAGGCTTGGCGCTGCGCTGTTCAAGCACATGACAGGCGTACCTGTGCCAATTTACCGCTTCATGTTCACGGACGTTTTCGCTTTTGGTCTGCCGCCTGAAGAATTCGCGTTGGACGCCTATCTTCGGCTACTTGATCGAGAGCATCCCCGCGCGCCTTGGATGACTGCGGGCAGGTGTACCGATATCTCGGCTTTGATCAAACCTACCGTGCACGCCGGAGGGCATATACGCGTCGGGTTGGAAGATGCGCCGCTTGGTACGAATAAGGGGAATCTCGAATGGGTCGAGCGGGCCGTCGAATTAATTCAGAAAGCGGGCGGGTCGCCTGCCTCTGCCAGTGATGTGCGTTCCAGCGTGCAGAAGCTATAGATATAAATAAATAATATAAAGGAGATAGATATGTTTTCAACGAAACAACAAGCTCATTCAGGAGCTTGGGCAAGGCGGCGGTTCATAGCCGGTTTGATGGCGATGATTGCGGCCTTATGCTTCTCGGCCTCTCACGCTCAAGCGATATTTCCTGGTAAGCCAGTCACTCTAGTCGTACCGTTTCCTCCAGGTGCGATTGTCGACAACGTTGGAAGAAAGTTGGCTGCGAAGCTTGCGGACATCTGGAAAGTCTCGGTCGTCATCGAGAATAAACCTGGGGCAGGCGGTAACCTTGCGGGGGGCATTGTCGCAGGTGCCAAGCCGGACGGATACACCTTATTGCTAAGCCAATACGATTCAATGGTAATAGCCAAAGCGGGTGGATTGCCCATTGGTTATGACCCTCAGAGCGATCTTCTTCCCGTTGCCCAAGTCGGCTTAAGCACGACTCTATTTTTGGTGAACGCGGATTCCAAGCTCAAGACTTTTAAGGATTTTATAGAATACGCAAAAAGTAATCCGGGAAAGCTTAATTTTGGCAGTAACGGCTTCGGCGGCTCATATCACCTTGGTATTGAACAGCTTAATTCTGTTGCCGGTGTGTCGATAGTGCATGTTCCATACAAGGGCGGATCGCCTTCTATGATTGATCTGCTTAGTAACCGGGTGGATGCCATTCTCGCAAGCACATCGCTTGCGCAACCTCAAATGAAAGCGGGCAAAGTGCGTGCGCTGGCGCTGGGAAGCGCACGGCGCTCGGCGCTCTATCCAGGTGTGTTGCCGATTGCCGAATCAGGTTACCCACAGTTTGACGTGTCATTGGGGCTCGGCGTATTTGCTCCCGCAGGTGTGTCGAAAGAGGTCATTAACAAAATCAATCAGGACGTCAATACCGCGCTGAGCGATCCCTTATTTAAAGATCAACTCAACGCCGAAGGAGTTGATGCAACAGAGGGAACACCTGGGGCTTTTCAAAAGATATTTAGCGATCAAATTACCGCCACAAGGGACTTATTGCAACGGTTGAATCTTAAGCTCGAATAGGGATGTGCTGAAAGCGCGGCGCCTAACGGTAATAGGGGCATGGCGCCCGCTGGATCAAAGCACCCCATCCAGCCTCCTTAAGTGCCCACTCTAGTGATTAATTTCCTTACAAACGCCTTAACGTGCCACAATGGAAACAATTTATAAGGAATCCGGCATGTGGTTTTGGTTTGGCGTAGCTGCGCTGTTTTTGCTATTGGAAATGACTACAGGAACCTTTTACCTGCTGCTGGTAGCCCTGGGTTTCGCGGCATCAGGCACGGCGGCATACGCGGGCTTATCTCTGGTGTGGCAAATTATTAGTGGTTTGGCCGTAGCCCTGATCGGGCTGGCACTGGTGCATCGTCACCGCCGGTCCAAAGGCGGCATGGCCACTCAGTCCGATCCCGATGTGGTGCAAGACATAGGCCAGAACGTAATTGTGGAAGTGTGGGACGAGAACGGACAGGCCAGGGTGTTTTATCGGGGCGCCAACTGGAGCGCCCGCATAGACATCGACCAGCCCACGCAGCCTGGCGAACACTATATTCAAGCAGTGCAAGGTCTGACGCTGATTTTACGTCCGGGCCAGTATCCCGCATCGGATACTCAACATTAGGCGTTTGGAGTCCCAGACGCCCTTATCTTTTTTCTTATTGGATCCCCTATGGACGCTTATGTAATGACGCTATCTTTCTGGATAATCGCGGCTCTGGTCGTGCTTGTCATTATCAAATCCACCATTCAGATTGTGCCCCAGCAGCATGCCGCAGTGGTGGAACGCCTGGGCAAGTTCGACCGCACACTGTCTCCTGGATTGGGATTCATTGTGCCTTTCCTGGAAAAGGTGGCATATCGCCATTCGCTTAAAGAAATGGTGCTGGATGTCGCGAGCCAGGTTTGTATCACCAAAGACAACACCCAGTTGAAGGTGGATGGGGTGCTTTACTATCAGGTCACCGATCCACGCCAGGCTTCCTACGGTTCGACCAATTACGTACTGGCAATTTCCAACCTGGCCCAGACGTCCTTGCGTTCCGTGATCGGCAAGCTGGAAATGGACGAGACGTTCGAGAAACGCGACCTGATCAATCTGGCTGTGGTGAAGGCGCTGGACGAGGCTGCCACCAACTGGGGGGTCAAGGTACTGCGCTACGAGATCAGCGACCTGACGCCTCCGGACGAAATCTTGCGGGCCATGCAACTGCAAATTACGGCCGAACGCACCAAGCGCGCGCTGGTCACCGAGTCCGAGGGTAAAAAGCAGGAAGACATCAATATTGCCCAGGGCAACCGCCAGGCGGCCATCCTTAAGTCCGAAGGCGAGCAGCAATCCATGATCAACTACGCTCAGGGCGAAGCCCAGGCGCTGCTGACCATTGCGCAGGCTACGGCCGAATCCCTGGAACGGGTCGCGCGCGCCACTCAGACTCCTGGAGGCATGGATGCCGTTAACCTGAGCGTGGCCGAACGCTATGTGGACGCCTTCAAGGAAGTAGCCCAGAAAAACAATACCTTGATATTACCCGCCAACATGGGCGATATGGGCGGCATGATTGCCTCGGCCTTGACCATGATCAAGGCGACCAAGCCAGTCGGCTAGAGGCGGCAGGCGACGAGCTATAAGGGCTTTCAGAGGGAAGCAGCTGGCTCAAGGCGGATCCGATGCGCTGGATAGCCCATTCGCTGCGCGGCGTCAGGGCTATTGCATGACTTAGACGCATGCAATTCCGATACTTCCCCGCCGCTGAGAAAATGTTTCCATGTGCGATGACGATACCGTTTTCTTTCAACATGGGATCCAGCTTGTGGGTATCGACGGTTTCGGGCAGTTCGATCCATAGGGTGAATCCTCCTTGCGGCTGGCTGATCCGGGTCTCTTCGGGAAAGTAGCGACGAATCCAGTCTGTCATGATGTCGCGGTGGCGCTGGTATTGCCGACGCATTCTGCTCAGGTGCGGCTGATAGTGCCCCTTGCGCAGAAATTCGGCGATGGCGATTTGCGGCAGCGGCGCCGTTGGGCCCGAACTGGTGTACTTCATGCGCATTACCTTGTCGAAGTAGCGGCCAGGTGCGATCCAGCCGACCCGCAGGCCGGGCGCCAAGGTTTTGGAGAACGAGCTGCAAAGCAGCACGCGGCCATCCTGGTCCAGCGCCTTGAGCGTGCGCGGCCGCGGCCAGCCGTACGACAGGTCGCCGTAGATATCGTCTTCTATGATGGGCACGTCGAACCGTTGTGCGAGCCGGATCAGGCCCAGCTTGCGGCTATCCGGCATGGTATAGCCGAGCGGGTTGTTGGCGTTGGGAATAACCTGGATGGCCTTGACAGGCCATCGTTCGAGCGCAAGTTCCAGTGCCTCGAGGCTGATTCCCAACACAGGGTCGGACGGAATCTCAACGACCTGCACTCCGCTTTCCTTCAGTATCTGCATCATGCCGTGATAACTGGGTGAAGCGATGGCCACAATCTCACCTGGCGCACATAAGGACCTGATGGCGCAGGACAGCGCTTCCTGGCACCCTGTGGTGACAATCAGCGCATCGGGCGTGAACCGGCAACCCGCGTCCACAGCCAAGCGGCACAATTGCTCGCGCAAGGCGGGGACGCCCTGCATGTCGTTGTATTGCAGGCTGGCAATGCCGGCATGGCGGCCCTCGCGGGCCAGCGCCGCCTGCAGTGGCCTGAGGGTGGGGCTTTCCACATCCGGCATGCCTCGGCCCAACTGGACGGTTTGTCCATCTCGCTCCAATTCAAGCAGATCTTGTATTTGGCCCCATTCGGAGATATCGATCGGCCGCAAGGTCGGCTTGTCCATCTTGGGAAGTTCAGGCCAGCGGCGGCTGTGGGGCACATACCAGCCGGAGCGTGGACGAGCCTCGACCAGGCCCGATGTTTCGAGCCACCGGTAGGCCTGCTGAACGGTGGTCAGGCTGACGCCGTGCTCCAGGCTGAGCGTTCGCACGGAAGGCAGGCGGGCGCCGGCTGCGTACAGGCCTTGTTCGATTCGGCTGCCCAGCGTTTCGGCGAGATCCAAGTAGCGGCTCATATCAATCGTCCGTGCCGCGTCAGGCGGCGCAATAATATTTCAATACTGTACCGGCTAATCTGTATCCAAGAAAGATACAGTTTATGGCAATCAAGCCGGCTTGGGGCGATGTCGATGCGATCTGTATTGGAAAAGTCTCGGATATCTGTGTATTAAATACAGATGGGAAATCTGCAAAGATTACTCTGCGAGTCCATGGGGACTCTATTGTCCGATGGCCGAGCATGTTTCCACCTGTCGATCTGCTGATTGCCTTTTCCCTGTTTGCCCTGATTACATCAATCACGCCGGGGCCGAACAACACCATGCTGTTGGCCTCTGGCGCGACGTTCGGGTTCCGCCGTTCCCTGCCGCATATGTTCGGCGTTACCGGGGGATTCTTCATCATGGTGGTAGCGGTCGGGTTGGGGTTCGGTGCGCTGCTTGCCGCTTTCCCTGTTCTGTACGAGCTGTTGCGATACCTTGGCGCCGCCTATCTGATGTATCTCGCCTGGAACATCGCGCGGCCTGCCGCCTCGGCGGCGGGCGGCTTGGGGGCGGGCGGCGGCAGGCCGCTGAGTTTCCTTGGGGCGGCTACCTTCCAGTGGGTCAATCCCAAGGCATGGACCATGGCTGTTGCCGCGGTCAGCACCTATGTTCCGCAGGAAGGGTACCTGGTGAATGTCGTGCTCATATCCAGCCTGTTCGCGGCCATTAATTTGCCTTGCGTAGGTCTGTGGGCGGGCTGCGGCAGCCTATTGCGATTGTTCTTGGACGACCCCTTTAGACAGCGCCATTTCAACCGGGCGATGGCATTACTGCTGCTGGCCTCGCTTTATCCCATGCTTAAGTACGCCTAAGGATGCCCGATCATGAAAGAGTCGACATTTTTTACGGGATTCAAGCGCGCATTCATGGCTGCGGGGCGCTTGCCGCGTTGGCTGGCGCGGTTTTCAGATCATGTGCATCGGCGTTGTTGGGAGCGCCGGCAGTATCTGCATTTGCTGGAGCTGGATGATCATCTGCTGGATGATGTTGGACTGACCCGCAATCAGGTGGGCGATAGGCTACGGGGCGCTCAAGGGCATCATCGTGAATTCCCGGAGCGTGGCGCGGGGCGCATCCTTAAAGGGAATGGGCGCGGGCTTGAATGGATCAATGGAGGCCTCTGGTAGCCGTTGTCCGCGGGATCAAGCGTTTCAAGCAAAAAATCCCAACCGATACCGGTCGGGATATTTACTTGGTGGAGAAGAGGAGGATCGAACTCCCGACCTCTGCATTGCGAACGCAGCGCTCTCCCAGCTGAGCTACTCCCCCAACAGGATTATTTTAGCAAAACCGAAGGCTGAAGTGGTGAACGGCCCCGGTTTTGTCTATAACCCGTGAAAATAACGAGTTGTCGGGCAGCGGCTATCCGGGCTGGCGTCCGGGCGCCGTCGGCGCCAAGGATATAATGGCGGGTTAATCGAATTCATTTCCAAGGCCTTAGATCTCCCATGACAACCATTCTTGAAAACGTTCCAACCGGCCAGAAGGTCGGTATCGCTTTTTCCGGCGGGCTGGATACCAGCGCCGCTTTGCTATGGATGCGCAACAAGGGCGCGATTCCCTATGCGTATACGGCGAATCTTGGCCAGCCCGATGAAACCGACTACGACGTCATTCCTCGTCGCGCCAAAGAGTACGGCGCCAAGGAAGCGCGCCTCATCGACTGCCGCCAGCAACTGGTCGCGGAGGGGATTGCCGCCCTGCAATGCGGCGCCTTCCATATCTCGACCGCGGGTGTCACCTACTTCAACACCACGCCCATAGGGCGAGCCGTGACGGGCACCATGCTGGTTGCCGCCATGAAGGAAGATGACGTCAATATCTGGGGCGACGGCAGCACCTTCAAGGGCAACGATATCGAGCGCTTCTATCGCTATGGCCTGTTGACCAATCCCGAACTGAAAATCTACAAGCCCTGGCTGGACCAGGTATTCATCGACGAGCTGGGCGGCCGCTCCGAGATGTCCGAATACATGCGCCAGGCCGGTTTCGACTACAAGATGTCGGCCGAGAAGGCATATTCGACCGATTCGAACATGCTGGGCGCCACGCACGAAGCCAAGGATCTGGAACATCTGAACTCCGGCATCAAGATCGTCCAGCCCATTATGGGCGTGGCTTTCTGGCGCGACGACGTCCAGGTCAAGAGCGAAGAGGTCACGGTCCGCTTTGAAGAAGGCCGGCCCGTGGCGCTGAATGGCGTGGAGTTCAGCGACAGCGTCGAGCTCCTGCTGGAAGCCAACCGCATCGGCGGCCGCCATGGCCTGGGCATGAGCGACCAGATCGAAAACCGCATCATCGAGGCGAAAAGCCGCGGCATCTATGAGGCGCCGGGATTGGCCTTGTTGCATATCGCCTACGAGCGGCTGGTTACCGGCATCCATAACGAAGACACCATCGAGCAGTACCGCATGAATGGCTTGAAGCTGGGCCGCTTGCTGTACCAGGGGCGTTGGTTCGATCCGCAATCCATCATGCTGCGCGAAACGGCTCAGCGCTGGGTCGCGGGCGCGATCACCGGCGAAGTCGCCATCGAGCTGCGCCGCGGCAACGATTACTCCATCCTGGATACGCGCTCGGCCAATCTAACTTACAAGCCCGAGCGCCTGACCATGGAGAAGGGCGAGTCCACGTTCTCGCCGCGTGATCGTATCGGGCAGCTCACCATGCGCAATCTGGATATCGTCGATACGCGTGAAAAATTGTTCACCTACGTTCAGAGCGGCCTGCTGGCTCCGGCCGGCGGTTCGGCGCTGCCTCAGTTGAAAGACAAAAGCGACAAGTAAGGCGAAGGGACGGCGCGTGCGCCGTCCCTTCTTGTCCTGGATGATTGCTGACGGATAAGAAAACCATGGCCTCCAAAAGTCCGGATTCAAACGTCAAGACGGCGTTGCGGGTTATCGAGATCATCGAGATTTTCGCCCGCGAGGCCAAGCCGCTAGCCTTGTCGGAAATCGCGCGCCATCTGGGCGCTCCGGTTTCCAGCTGCCTGGCTTTGCTGCGCACGCTGACGAGCCAGGGGTATCTGTATGAGGCGGGACGCCGGCAAGGCTATTACCCTACCGGCCGCCTTCTGGCCATGGCCCAGCGCATTTCCCGGGCCGACCCGATACTGGAGCGGGTGCTGCCCAGCCTCGAAGAGCTGCGCGATACCACATCGGAAACGGTGGTGCTGGGCAAGCTGGATCCGGATAATCGCGTGGTGTATCTGGAGGTCCTGGCTTCGCCGCATCCTATCAGCTATGTGGGGGTGGCCGGCTCTCAGCGCGACATCCACGCCAATTCGTTGGGCAAGGCCTTGCTGTCCACGATGGACGAACAGGAACGATTCAAGCTGCTCTCGGCCAAGCCGCTGCAGAAATATAACGACCGCACCCTGATCACCCCTAAAGCGGTTGAAGCCGATGTTCAGGCCTCGCTCGAGCGCGGGTGGTTCGCGAACCTGGGGGAGTCCATGAACGACGTGGGCGCCATCGCCTGGCCGGTCAAGGTGTCGGGCAACGCCTACGCCATATCGATTGCCGGGCCTCTGTATCGCATTGAAGTCGATATCGAGGACAAGGCAAAAAAATTACGCGCGGCCTGCCGTTTTATAGAACAGAGCTTCTAAAGGCGGGCGCGGCCCAGGCCCCGCCGCCGGTCAGTAGGATTTGGGCAGGCCCAGCACTTTTTCCGCGATAAAGCACATGATCAATTGCGGGCTTACGGGCGCGATGCGGGGAATGAAGCTTTCGCGTAAATAGCGTTCCACATGATATTCCTTGGCATAGCCCATGCCGCCCAGCGTCAACACCGCGGTTTGGCAGGCATTGAATGCCGCTTCAGCCGCCAAGTATTTGGCTGTATTGGCGAACTCGCCGCAGGGCAGGTCGTTGTCATATAGGTAAGCCGCTTTCTTGACCATCAGGTCGGCCGCTTCCAGTTGCATCCATGTCTGGGCCAGCGGATGCTGTATGCCCTGATTCTGGCCGATGGCGCGGCCGAAGACTACGCGTTCATTGGCGTAATCGACGGCGTGGGCCAGTGCGCAGCGGCCCAGTCCCACGGCCTCCGATGCAATCAGGATGCGCTCCGGGTTCAGGCCATGCAGAATGTATTCGAAACCCTTGCCTTCCTCGCCGATGCGGTCTTCGGCGGGGATGCGCAGCCCGTCGATGAACAGCATATTGGAGTCGACCGACTTCCGGCCCATTTTTTCAATTTCCCGCACTTCCACTTTTGTCCGATCCAGGTCGGTGTAGAACAGCGACAGGCCCTGGGTCGGTTTCTTGACTTCGGACAAAGGCGTGGTGCGCGCCAGCAGCAGCATCTTGTCGGCCACCTGGGCGGTCGATATCCATATCTTGCGGCCGTGCACAATATAGTGATCGCCTTCGCGCAGCGCGCGGGTGGAAAGCTTGGTCGTGTCGAGGCCGGCGTCGGGTTCGGTGACCGCGAAACAGGCTTTTTGCTCGCCGGTGATCAAGGGAGGCAGCGCGCGTGCGCGCTGTTCGGGCGTTCCGAAAACCACGACGGGATTCAGTCCGAAGATGTTCATATGCACGGCCGATGCGCCGGAGAAGCCTGCGCCTGAGCGGGAAATGGCCTGCATCATCAAGGCGGCCTCCGACATGCCCAGGCCCGACCCGCCGTACTCTTCCGGCATGGCTATGCCCAGCCATCCAGCCTGTGCCAGATCGCGATGGAAGTCATGGGGATACCGCCCGTCGCGGTCGCGTTCCAGCCAATAGTCGTCGGTGTAATTGCCGCAAAGGCTTTCCACGCCCGCGATCAGCGCCTTGTGTTCTTCCGATAATACGAAGCTCATGGTGTTTCCTCGTCCTGCTGTTTTATTTGTGTACCAGCCTGCCCGAGCACGCTGTCGATAAGCGCCTGGCCGACGCCGGCTTCCAGCAGGATTTCTTGCGTGTGTTCCCCCAGGCGCGGCGCGTGGCGCCGTATGCTCAAGGGGGTTCTGGAATAGCTGCCCACCGGTGCGGGCGATCGCATGGCGCCTTCCGAGGGGTGTTGCAGCGTTTGCAACATCTGGACCCGCTGCAAGTGCGGGTCGTCGATCAGGTCGTCCACGCTATACAGCGGAGCCGCGGGTATATCGGCCGCTCCGAAAGCCTGCAGCCAATGCTCGCTGGTGTTGCCCGCAAGGACGCCGGCCACCAGACTGTACGCTTTATCGATGTGCCGGGCTCTTGCGGTGTGGGTGCTGAAACGCTCGTCGGCCAGCAAGTCCAGCCGGTCTATCAGCTGAAAGAAGCGCGACCAGTGCTTGTCGTTATAGATCAGGACGCTGATGTAGCCGTCGGATGTGGCATAGGGTCTGCGATGGGCGACAAGCAGGCGCGCGTAGCCAGTGGGGCCGGCTGGCGGCTCGAATGTCCGGCCGCCCAGGTGGTCGCCCAGCACGAGTTGGGCCATGGCCTCGAACATGGGCACCTCGATAGCCTGGCCCTGATTCGATGCGCGTGCCTGCACGACGCCCGCCAGAATGGCGATGGCCACGTGCATGCCGACGGCGCGGTCGGCGAGCGTCAGCGGCGCATAGCGCGGAACATCTCCGGAGTTCTGGTGATACAGCGCGGGGATGGCGGTCATGCCCTGAATCAGATCGTCGTACGCGGGCTTGCCGGCATAAGGCCCGCGATTGCCGAAGCCGTAGGCTCCGACATAGACGATACGGGGGTTGGCCTGGGCCACGGCGCCGTAGTCCAGTCCCAGCCGGGCCATGGCTTGCGGACGGGTGTTGTAGAGCAGTACGTCGGCGGTCTTGGCCAGATCCAGGCAGGCCTTCCGGCCGTCCGGCGTTTTCAGGTCCAGGACGGCCGAACGCTTGTTGCGATTCAGGTGCAGGTAGATGGCGCCCATGCCGGGATTGCGCATGGGGCCGACAGCGCGCATGTTATCGCCCGCCGGCGATTCCACCTTGATGACATCCGCTCCCAGGTCGCCGAGGATTTGCGTGGCGTACGGGCCCATCACCACCGAACTCAGATCAAGGATGCGTATGCCTTCCAGGGGGCCGGCGCAGGCTTGCGTTTCAGTCATCGCTGCTCGATTCCAGCAGCCTTGATCCATTTTCCCCAGAGCGCATACTGGTCTTTCACAAACTTGGCGAACTCGTCGGGTGTGCCGCTGAATGCGTCAAAGCCCAATTGCGCAAGGCGGGTCTTGGTTTCGGGAGTGCTGACTATCTTGTTGATGGCGGTGTTCAATACCTTGACCACGTCAGGCGGCATGCCGGCGGGACCGAAGTAGCCATTCCAGGAATTGATATCGAAATCCGGCATGCCGGCCTCTTCCATGGAGGGCAGGTCGGGCACCAGTTCGCTGCGCTTGGCGGTGGATACCGCCATGGCATGCAGACGGCCGGACTTTACAAAGGGCATGCCGGATGTAAAGTCGGTGAACATGAAATCGACTTGGCCGCCGACCAGGTCGGTAAGGGCTTGCGGCGTGCCTTTGTATGGCACGTGAAGCAGCTTCAGGCCGGCCTGCACACCGAAGGTGGCCCCCGCCACGATTCCGGTGCTGTTGCCGGATGCGTAGGTAACCATGTCGGGGTTGCTTTTCGCGTAGCTGACCAGTTCCTGCACCGTCTTGTAGGGGCGAGTGGGGTTGGCGACCAGAAGAAAGGGCAGGTTGCCGCCGCGCGCGATGGGGGTGAAGTCCTTGATCGGGTCGTAAGCGACGTTTTTCATCAGCCACGGCGCGGCTGAATGGGATGTGTTGGTGGTAACGAAAAGGGTGTAGCCGTCCGGCTTGGCCTTGGCGACGTAGTTGGCCGCAATGGTGGCGTTGGCGCCAGGCTTGTTTTCCACAATGACGGGCTGGCCAAGCAGCTTGCTGAGCTCCTCGGCAAAGATTCGCCCGACTGCGTCGGTGCCCGACCCTGCCGGAAACGGCACGATAAGGCTGATGGGTTTTTCGGGATAGGCCGCCAGGGCTGTCGTGCCGCAAGCGGCCAGGCCCAACAGCGCGCCGGCGATCAGTTTTCTTGGTGTCAGCTTGCCGATCGCAGCGGAAAGGCGGGCGTGTCTATTCAATGTTTTCATGCTTGTCTCCTTTGGCGCGGTATCGATCCGGCCATGTTTTATCGAAGGTCGATCAGCGTATGACCCGCGATGGGTTTTCTTCATAAGGCGGTGAATAAATGACCAGCAGCCGCGCGGGCTCGTCGCTGGTTACGGTGAAGACATGTCGCTTGTCGGGCGGGAAATAGCAGCAGTCGCCGGCCTGCATTTCCCCGCGTTCGCCGTCCACCTCGACAATCGCCGATCCCGAGAGCAGGTAGCAGATCTGTTCGATGCCGGGATGGGCATGAGGAAGAGCGCCCTGGTTTTTTTCAATGGTGCCCAACAGCACTTCAACGTGCTGGGCGCCGACGGTTTCCCGGCTGATCAGCCGGCGATTGACGGTACCGCTATGGTTGGCCGGGGAATAGCCCGCGACGTCCGATTCGCGGACGATCCAAGAAGGTTTTTTCATCTGATTGATTTCCTGTGTGTGTAAATGATTTTACATACATAAAAAATTCACGCAAGATGGGGATTGCCCGAGGCGGTCCGGGGCGGGAAAGCGGATGCCTGGATTGGGTCGGGCCATTGGATTGACGGCTTTCGGCTTGAGCCGGAATGGAAAAAGGCCGGGGGCGCTTTCAGCGGCCCCGGCCTTTGGGAATCTTTTGCTGCGGGCTTAGGCGGACAACTGGCCCAGCAGCAGGAACTCCATCAGCGCTTTTTGAACATGAAGGCGGTTTTCCGCTTCGTCCCACACGACGCTTTGCGGTCCGTCGATGACTTCGCCGGTGACTTCCTCGCCGCGATGGGCGGGCAGGCAGTGCATGAAAAGGGCGTCGGGATCGGCGGCCGCCATCATTTCGGCGTCTACGCGCCAATCGGCGAAAGCCTTGCGGCGTTCTTCGTTTTCGGCCTCGTAGCCCATGCTGGTCCAGACGTCGGTTGTGACCAGGTGCGCACCCCGGCATGCCTGAATGGGATCGGAAAATTCCTGCAAAACCCCGGCGGGCGGCTGGCCGATGCGTTCGGGATCCAGCTGATATCCGACGGGTCCCGATACATGCAGGCGGAAATCGAGCATTTCGGCGGCCTGCAGCCATGTATAGGCCATGTTGTTGGCGTCGCCTATCCAGGCCACTGTTTTGCCCGCTATGGGCCCCTGGTGCTCTATGAAGGTGAAGATATCGGCCAGGATCTGGCAGGGATGGTATTCGTTGGTGAGTCCATTGATGACGGGCACGCGCGAGTGCGAGGCGAAGCGTTCAATGCGTGTCTGCTCGAAGGTGCGGATCATGACCAGATCCACCATGCGGGAAATTACGCGGGCGGTGTCTTCTATGGGTTCGGAGCGGCCCAGCTGCGAGTCGCCGGTGGTAAGATGTATGACCGAACCGCCAAGCTGATACATGCCCGCTTCGAACGAAACACGCGTGCGCGTGCTGGCCTTTTCGAAGACCATGGCAAGGTTCCGGTCGTGCAAAGTGTGATGGGGCTCGTAGCGCTTGAATTTATTCTTGATAAGCCGGGCGCGGTCCAGCACGTACTGGATTTCGGTTTTGGATAAGTCGCGAAATTGCAGAAAATGCCGTAGTGGGCCAGTTTGTGGTGTGGCGTCGGACATAGTAAGCCTTGTGTAAAAGAGCCATCTTACCTTGTCGGATGGCCGTCGGCAAAGTAAGCGTCAAGCTGGAAAACAGCCGTGTTGGCGGGCAAGTCCGGCGCCGAGTCGGGCGCGGCAAACCGCCAGGGAAGCTATCATATACAATTCGCGGCGCAGGGAAAGCTTTGTACGCCTGAAATGGCTACGATTTGTCCGCGGAAGTCTATGACCC
Organism: Pollutimonas rozaliensis; assembly: GCF_048751585.1. Classification (NCBI taxonomy): domain Bacteria; kingdom Pseudomonadati; phylum Pseudomonadota; class Betaproteobacteria; order Burkholderiales; family Alcaligenaceae; genus Pollutimonas; species Pollutimonas rozaliensis. The sequence continues at coordinate 82,919 of NZ_JAZHOB010000003.1, forward strand.
ATCTTGTACAGCAGTTAGTTATTCACGGCCTTACGCTCGACGGCCAGCGGTTTCGTCCCAGCGACTGGGCCGAGCGCCTGGCAGGCGTAATGTCGCAATTCCGACCGGCCGGTTCCGTCGGCGGCCATCTTACCTACTCCCCGTATGTCGTCCCCGTCGTGTTGGATGGCGTGCGCTGCGTCATTGTCGATCAGCGCCTGCGCGAACTCGAGCCCTTGGCCTGGAAATTCGTGTGCGATTTCGCCGTCGATAACAAATTGCAGACCAGCGAGCAGGAAACCCCAACCCTCCGCCCTTGAAAGGCGGTTTTTTTTATGGGTCGGCGGCGCCATGGCCGTATGCCGCGCCGCCTTTGCCGGCCTGGCGGAAGGGCTTGCGGCTTTACAGCGCCGGCAACGGAGTAAGCAGCTTGCCCGTGGTGGCGTAGGCGTCTACGTTGTCCAGTACCAGATTCAACATGTCTAGCCTGGTTTCATTGGTCGCGCTGGCGATGTGGGGCAGAATGACTACGTTGTCCAGGGTCTTCAGCGCGTCCGGCACGGTGGGTTCCGCCTCGTAGACGTCCAGTCCCGCTCCGCCCAATTCGCCGCTGACCAGCGCATCGACCATGGCCTGCTCGTCGATGACCGAGCCGCGCGAAATGTTGATGAGGATGCCTTTGGGACCGAGCGCCCGCAGCACTTCCTGGTCGATCAGCTTCCGTGTTGACGCGCCGCCCACGGTTGCGACGATCAGGAAGTCGGACCAGGAGGCCAATTCTTTCAGCGACGGCTCATAGCCCAGTGTGACGTCCTCGCGCTGGCGGCGGTTGTGGTAGCGGACCTCCATGTCGAAGCCTGTGGCGCGCTGGGCAATGGCCATGCCTATGCGCCCCAGGCCAACGATGCCCAGTTTCTTGTGGCTGACCTTGGTGCCCAGGGGAAACGCGACGTCGCCGCCCCATTGATTGGCTCGCACATAGCGTTCGGCATGCCCGAGCTTGCGCGCGGCGGCCAGCAGCAGGCCGAAGGCCAGGTCGGCGACACAGTCGTTCAGGACGTCGGGGGTGTTGCTGACCTGTATGCCTTTTTGCTGGGCATGTTTTACATCGATGGCATCGTAGCCCACCCCCTGGCTGCAGATCGCCTTGAGGTTCGGCAATTGGTCGATCAGCTCGGCGCGGGTAGGCGTCATGGCACTGGTGACCAGCACGGCTATCTCGTCCTTCCTGGCGTCGATGACGGCCTGCGCGTCCGGCGCGTTCCAAAGCTCGATCACGTCGAAATGCTTGGCCAGGCGTTCTTGGGTGTGAGGAAAAGGAAAGGGCAGAAGCTGCAGCAGAGCGGGTTTTGGCGATGTCATGGGTGTCTCGGTCTTTGTCCTGGTTATGGTGTACGAATGCAGACCGAACTATACCGCAGGCTGGCAATGCGAAGAAGGCGAGGCAAAAAAAACGGGACGCTGTTGCGTCCCGTTTTTGTCCGGCGATATTCGCCGCCGATTTCTTTGCCGTTTAAACCATGGCAGTAATCAAGCTAGCGCTTTGACTGCTGCGGCAAGGCGGCTTTTATGGCGAGCGGCCTTGTTTTTGTGAATGATGTTCTTGTCGGCAACGCGATCGATGATGCTAGTGGTTTTCTGGAAAACGTCAGTAGCGGCTGCTTTGTCGCCGGCTTCAATGGCTTGACGAACGCGTTTGATCGACGTGCGAAGCATGGAGCGCAGGCTGGAATTGTGCTTGTTGCGCTCAACCGATTGACGGGCGCGCTTGCGAGCTTGGGCGGTATTGGCCATTTGGGTGTCTATCCGTGTATCTGTATGGTTTATTCGGCAAAGACAGCTATTCTATATCACTTGCCACGGCGTGTAAAGTCCGAAGGGCGGAATCCGAATAGGGCAAGCATGCTGAAATAGATCAGGATGCTGCCCAGCAAAATTCCGCCCAGCCAAAGAATGCGCATCCCCGGCTGCGCACCCAGTGCGACCCAGTCGACGGAGTTTCCGGCCCAGCCCAACACGGCGGACATGGCCAGCAGGGCGGGCAGTATGCGCAAGCTGAACTTCAGCCAGCCGGGGCCGGGTTGATATAGCTTGCGGCGCTGCAACAACACAACTAAGCACAGGGCATTCACGGTGGCTCCCAGTCCGATGGACAGGGCCAGTCCGGCATGCGCGAAATACGGCACCAGGATCAGGTTGAAGCATTGCGTCAGGACAAGTACGAAAACGGCGATCCTTACGGGAGTGCGTATATCCTGCTTCGCATAGAAGCCGGGCGCCAGGATTTTTATTGCCAGCAGGCCGATCAGGCCCACGGAATAGGCCATGACCGCCAGGCGGGTCTGTGCGACGTCCTGCCCGCCGAAGGCGCCGTAGTTGAAAAGCGTTGCGACCAAGCCGTCGGACAGCAGCGCCATGCCCAGGGCCGCCGGCAGCCCCAGCAGCAGAATCAGGCGCAAGCCCCAATCCAGCAGGGCGCTATAGCCCGCATGATCCTGGCGCGCATGGGCCGCGGACAGGCTGGGCAGCAGCACGGTACCCAGCGCCACTCCCAGCAGCGCGGTGGGGAACTCCATCAGCCGATCGGCAAAGGACAGCCAGGTGACGCTGCCCGGACGCAGCCAGGTGGCTATGTTGGTGTTGATCAGCAACGACAATTGCGCCACGGAGACGCCAAGGATGGCGGGCAGCATCTGCCGCAAAATACGTTTTACAGTGGGATCGTTCCAGGCCTGTCCAACGCGCAAGGAGTAGCGGGGCAGCAGGCCCAGCCTGGCCAGCGCCGCCCATTGGACCAGAAGTTGCGCCACGCCGCCCAGCATCACACCCGCGGCTAGTGCATAGATGGGGGTTTCGAAGTAGGCCACCAGGAACAGGCTGGCGCCTATCATGGCCAGGTTCAGCAGGACCGGCGTGAACGCCGGTATGGCAAAGCGGCTCCAGGTGTTCAGTATGCCCGAGGCGAATGCCACCAGAGACATGCAGATGATGTAGGGGAACATCAGTCGCGTCATCCAGACCGCCGCATCGAATTCGGTTTGCCGTGCCGCGGTGCGCATGCCGCTGGCCATGGCGGTGACCACCCACGGCGCGCCCAGAATGCCGATCAGCGTTACCAGTGCCAGGGCGAATGTCAGGAGCAGGGCGACGCGATCGAGCAGCACGCGTACTTCTTCGGAGCTGCGCGTGCTGCGCGCCTGGCCCAGTATGGGCACAAAGGCCTGCGAGAAGGCGCCTTCCGCGAATAGCCTGCGCAGCAGGTTGGGAATGCGGAAGGCAACCCAGAATGCATCGGTCAGCGGTCCGGCGCCAAAGGCGCTGGCGATCAGGACATCGCGTGCCAGGCCCGTTATGCGCGAGAACAGCGTGAAGCTGCTGACAGTGGCGGCGGACCTAAGCAAGCTCATGGCGTCGGGTGATTATTTCGGGCCCATGCGGATGGCGCCATCCAGGCGTATCGTTTCACCGTTCAGCATTTCGTTCGTGATGATGCTGTTCACCAGTTTGGCATAGTCCTCGGGCCGGCCCAGGCGGGCGGGGAAGGGGATGCTGGCCGCCAGGGAGTCCTGCACATCTTGGGGCATGCCGAAGATCATGGGGGTGCCGAAAATGCCGGGGGCGATCGTTACGCAGCGTATTCCTGTTTTCGACAGGTCGCGGGCAATGGGCAAGGTCATGCCCACCACGCCCGCCTTGGAGGCTGCGTAGGCGGCCTGTCCGATCTGGCCGTCGTAGGCCGCCACCGAGGCGGTGTTGATCAGCACACCCCGTTCGCCGGTGGGTTCGGGCGTGTTTTCGCTCATGGCCGCCGCGGCCAGGCGCGACATATTGAATGTGCCGACCAGATTGATCATGACCACTTTCTGGAACAGGTCCAGCGCGTGCGGGCCATTCTTTCCGACCGTCCGGGAGGCGGGAGCGACGCCGGCGCAATTGATCAGGCCGAACAGTGCGCCCGCTTTCAGGGCGGCGGCAACGGCGGCTTGCCCGTCGGCTTCCCGGGTGACGTCGCAATGCACATAGGACTGCCCCAGCTCCTGCGCCAGTTTTTCGCCGGCTTCATCCTGGACGTCGGCCAGGATGACTTTTGCGCCCTCGGCGACCAGCATCCGGGCCGTGCCTGCGCCCAGACCGGATGCGCCACCGGTAACGATGAACACCTTGCTCTTGATTTCCATGTCTGTCTCTTTGATAAACGGGCGCGTAGCCCGTTGTGTGCAGCGATTTCAGGCCTTGAGCGCCTGGAATATGCGTTCTTTTATTTCGTCGACCGAGCCCAGGCCGGACAATTGGCGGTAGGCGGGCGCATCGGCGGCGCCGGACCGCGCCCAGCTGGAATAGTAGTCGACCAAGGGGCGGGTTTGCTCCCGGTATACCGAGAGGCGGTGCTTTACGGTTTCTTCGCGGTCGTCGTCGCGCAGCACCAGCGGTTCGCCGGTCACGTCATCCTGGTCCGGCGTTTTGGGCGGATTGAACTTGGTGTGGTAGCTGCGGCCGCTGGCCGGGTGCACGCGGCGTCCGCTCATGCGCTCGATGATGTTTTCCTCGGGCACGACGATCTCGACCACAAAGTCCAGCGGAATGCGGGCGTTTTTCAGGGCGTCGGCCTGCGGGATGGTGCGAGGGAAGCCATCGAACAGATAGCCGTCCTTGCAATCGGGCTGCCGCAGGCGGTCGCGCACCAGGCCGATGATGATGTCATCGGAGACCAGGCCGCCGCTGTCCATGATTTTCTTGGCCTCCAGGCCAAGCGGTGTTTGGGCTTTGACCGCGGCGCGCAGCATATCGCCGGTGGAAATCTGGGGGATGCCAAATTTTTCGGTGATGAACGCCGCCTGGGTTCCTTTACCGGCGCCGGGTGGGCCGAGCAGAATCAGTCGCATGAATTCCTCCTGGAGTTTCGTGTTTTTCTAACTTTTTCCGATTATGCCGCAATGCAGCAATTTCTGCATGCCATGGAGCCGGAATCAGCGAATTTGAAGTCGATTTATAACCTATTTGTGAATATTTCGCGTACTCGCTCCAGGTCTTCCTGGGTGTCCACTCCCATGGCGGGATGGCCTTGGGTCACATGGACAGCAATCGAAAAGCCGTTTTCCAGCGCGCGCAGTTGTTCCAGCGATTCGAAGGCTTCCAGCGGGCCGACAGGCAGGCCGGGGAACCGCGCCAGGAAACGGGCGCGGTAGGCATAAAGGCCGATATGGTGCAAAGCGGGCAGGCCGGGGGCCAGGATGCGGGAGCCGTCTGCCAGCGCATCCCTGGCCCAGGGTATCGGTGCGCGCGAAAAATACAGCGCCCGCCCATTCAGCGTGCAGACGACTTTGACCGCGCTGGGGCTGAATAGCGTTTCCGCGTCATGGATGGGGGTGGCGCAGGTAGCGATGGCGGCATCGGGGGCCTCGTCCAGCAATCGGGCCACCTGATTGATCTGTTCCGGGTCGATCAGCGGCTCATCCCCCTGCACATTCACCACGATGGACTCAGGCGACAGCTTCAATTGCTCCGCGATTTCGGCCAGCCGGTCGGTACCGGTGGGATGGTCGGCGCGCGTCAACAGGGCTTCGAAGCCATGCTCTTGCACCGCCTGCTGGATGCGCGGGTCGTCGGTGGCCACGACGACCCGGCTGGCCAGCGACCGGGCCGCCTGGGCGGCGGTGCGCACAACCATGGGTTGGCCGGCGATATCGAGCAGCGGTTTGCCGGGCAGGCGGGTAGAGGCCGCGCGCGCCGGAATGACGGCAATGAAGCTCATGCCTTGGCTTGGGTGTCGGCGGGTGGATGATTCTTGGCGGGATCAGCCGTGAGTTCGCGCGCTTCGTTTTCCAGCATGACCGGAATACCGTCACGGATGGGGAAGGCCAGCTTGTCCGCCCGGCAGATCAGCTCCTGCTGTTCGCGGTCATGGCGCAAAGAACCTTTGCACAGGGGGCAGACCAGAATTTCAAGCAGGCGGGATTCCATGCGCGGCTCCAAAAATCGAAATGAATAAAGACAGAGTTTAATCCCTGGGAGCGTGCTCGGCCACGGCCTTCTTGTGCTGCGCGATCATGCGCAGCATATCGTTGGCCAGCGTTATCCATTCCGGATCGGAAAAGAGGGGCGACACATCCACCGACCATAGCCTGTCGTCATTGAAACGCACGCACTTGACCGCGTCCTTGGCGGTTATGAGAATCGGAGAGGCGGGCAGCCCGGCGAAAGGCGAGGACGCGTAGGCGTGATGGTCGGGCAGGGCGACCGTGTGCGACAGTTCCAGGCCGGCTGCCCGCAGCATCGAAAAAAAGCGGTCGGGCTGGCCGATGGCGGCGACCGCGCTGGCCGGCTGCTGTCCGAATTCCGCCAGCCAGGACGTCCATTCCAGTTCAAGGCCTGTCGTCAATTGAACCGCCTTTACGGGAACGAGGCTCATGGTCAATTGGCGAGCCGGCGTGTCGGCCGCCGTCGGGCCGGATTGGCCGAAGGGCAGATTGGTAATCAGGAAATCCACGTATTTCAGGCGGCTGGCCGGTTCGCGCAACGGACCGGCCGGCAGCACGCGTCCATTGCCGATGCCCCGGGCGTCCTGCACCGCGATCTCCATATCGCGGCCCAGCGCCAGATGCTGCAGGCCGTCATCGGCGATGATGACATCGACTTCGGGGTAATCCCGCCGCAGCCTTTTCAATGCCAGGGGACGATCGGGGTGCACGGCGATCGGCGCCTGGGTAATCCGGGCGATAAGGGCAGGCTCGTCTCCGTAGCGCGCCGGATCCAGGTCGCCCTGGCCGGAGCGCGCCCGCTCGCCGATGTCGGCCCCATAGCCGCGGCTGATGATGCCGGGCTGCCAGCCTAGGGCGCGCAGCGCCTGCGCCAGGGCGATCGTGACCGGTGTCTTGCCTGTGCCGCCCACATAGATATTGCCGACGACCACGACAGGCAGCGGACAGTGATATACCCGCTCCGGGTGTTTTTCATAGCGCTGGCGCTTGCGCGCGATGGCGGCCCGCGCCATCCACGAAAAAGGCAGCAGCAGCGTGCTGCTCAGGCCTTTGCGTCGCCAGGCGGCATGCAGGGCGCGTTCAAGTATGGCGGGTGCTTTCAACGTGGACTCTGGGTGGCGAAATTGACGCGCTCGACGCCCGCCAGACGAGCCGCCTCCATGACACGCACGACGGATTCATGGGTGGACTGGGCGTCGGCGTTGATGACCAGCACCGCGTCCTTGCGGCCGCCGGCCGCGGCGGCCAGCGCCTGGGCGATATCCTGGGCGCTGCCGCCGGACAGCAACTGACCATTCAGCGCATAGATGCCTTCCTGGCTGACCGCCATGTTCAGGGCGTCCGCGTCGAGGGCGTCGGCCCTGGCCTCGGGCAGCGCCAGTTTCATTTGGTTGAAGCGCGTGAAGGAGGTCGTGGCGGCAAGGAAAATCAGGATGACCAGCAGCACGTCGATCAGCGGGATCAAGTTGATTTCCGGCTCGTCGCCGGGTTGCCGGCTGCGAAAATTCATTGGGCGGCCCCATGGTCGATCATGCGATTGAGCGCGCTCGCCTCGCGTTCCATGCGATGCAGGAAATGATCCACCTTGGAACGGAAATACCGGTGGAAAATCAAGGCGGGAATGGCGATGATGATGCCGAAGCCTGTGTTATAGAGGGCAATGGAAATGCCGCGGGCCAGCTGCGACGGATCTCCGCCGGCCGGCGTATACGAGGCGAAGATCTCTATCATGCCGACGACGGTGCCGAACAGGCCCATCAGCGGCGCGACGACGGCGATGGTGGCCAGGGCGGGCAGATAGCGGTTCAGGCGGTGTGCGACATCCTTGCCCACATCTTCGATGGCCGCCATGCGGTAGGCGGCGGATTCATGGCGGTTCATCAGAACTTCGGCCAGCACGCGGCCCAAGGGCGAATTGCCGGCCAGGCGGACGATGGCTTCGGGGCTGTCGTTTTTCTGCCGCAGCAGTTCCAGTACTTGTCCGGGCAGGCGGGACGGAAATACCTGACCGCTGCGCAGCGACAGGAACCGCTCGATGATCAGCGCCAGACCGAGAACCGACGTGGCGATCAGCAGCCATATGGGCCACCCCGCCGCATGAATGAGTTCGAGCAATGTGTTCTCCACCCTCAGGAAGGTTGTTTGGACTAGTCCGCATTTTACAATTGCCGGGACTGTCGCCGACACTATAATCCAGCGACGGGAAATACCGGATGATGGGCTTTGCCGGATTGAACGGCTCCAAGCGTCTGAACAGTCGCGCTATTTGCGGCTTGCCATGCCCAAGATCGGCCGAGAACCTGGGATGTCGTCGGACGTGCTTTGTAAACGCACGCGGACATTCAAATTTTGGGGCAAATCGGCATGTAGCATGGCTTACACGAGAGTATCCACAGAATCTGTGGATAATTCTGTGCACAAGTTCTCCGACATGCGCTATTTACCGGCTCTCGAGGTTCAGTGGCTAATTTGCGCTCACGTCCTATATTTCCATTATTTTGTTATTTATCATATGGTTATAAAGCTGACTTAAAGCGTTATTTGATCAGTGGCCGGAATTGGGTTGATATTTCATCGATTTGACAGGATGATTTTCTCTGTGGAAAGAAATCGATAAACAGGATTATTCGTATGGATTTGAACGGGACGCCGGCGGCCGGCGACGGCGTATGGACGATAAGCCAGCTCAATCGCCGCGTGGGGGCGCTGCTGGAGGGTAATTTCTCGCGCATCTGGGTGCGCGGCGAGATATCCAACTTTACTCAGGCGGCATCGGGCCATTGGTATTTCTCCGTGAAGGACGAGAGCGCCGCGGTGCGCGCCGTCATGTTCCGGGGACGGGCGCAGTCGGTGGGCTTCGTGCCCAAGCCAGGCGAGAAATTCGAATTCCGGGTCAATGTAACGCTCTACGAGCCGCGTGGCGATTATCAGTTGCAGGTCGAGAGCATGCGGCGCGCGGGACGCGGCGACCTGCACGAGGCGTTCCTGGCGCTGAAAGAAAAACTCGCGGCCGAAGGTCTGTTCGATCCCGGCCGCAAGCGCGACATCAACCCCATGCCCGCCGCGGTGGGTGTTGTCACCTCACTGGCGGCTGCCGCCTTGCGGGATGTGCTATCCGCTCTGGCCAGACGCGCGCCCCATGTATCCATTGTGATTTATCCGGCGCCGGTGCAGGGGCTGGACGCGGCGGGCAAACTGAACCTGGCCCTGGAACAGGCCATCGCGCGGCGCGAGGTGGATACCCTGCTGCTGGTGCGAGGAGGCGGGAGCCTGGAGGATTTGTGGAGCTTCAACGACGAGACGCTGGCGCGCACGATTGCGCATAGTTCCATTCCCATTATCAGCGGCGTGGGGCATGAAACCGACTTTACCATTGCCGACTTCGTGGCCGACCTGCGAGCCCCCACGCCCACGGCGGCGGCGGAGCTGTGTTGCCGCAGCCGGGTCAATTGCGCAAACCAACTGGCCGGCTTGTGCGCCGCCCTGGCGGCGCAGCAGCATCGCCAGTTGGAGCGTTGCGCTCTGCGGCTGGACAGGGCCGTGGCCTTGCTGGTGTCGCCGCAGCAGCGCCTGCATCAGCAGAATGAACGGTTGCAGGCATTGAAGAACAGGCTGGCCCGGGCGGCCGCGCATCCCCACGAGCGCCATTCCGCCCGATTGGGGGCGGCCCGGGCGCGCCTGGCGCATGCCCAGCCCCGGCTGGAAGGTTTGCGCGGCGATCTTTCCCTTGCGCGGCGTCAGCTTGCCGACGCGGCCCTGCGCCAGATCGAGCGCAGGCGGCAGCGGCTGGACGCCGCAGCGCAGACGCTGCAGGCCTTGAGCCCGCGCAATATCCTGGATCGCGGCTATGCCATCGTACGCAAGGAAAGCGGGGATATCGTAAAAAATGCGTTAGACTTGAGCGTTGGCGAGCAGCTTAATGTTGAGCTTGGCCGCGGCAGGCTGCAGGTGGATGTCCTACAGGCACATGGCTTGCTCTGACGGCTAGGGTTCAATTTTTACCCCCTGCGCTAGAACGTGCTTTTTCATCGGCACACCGATTGGTTTTTTTGAAGGAAATGAACATGGCTTTTACGCTTCCCCCGCTTCCGTACCCACTCGACGCTTTGGCTCCGACCATCTCCAAGGAAACGCTCGAATTCCACTACGGCAAGCATCATCAAGCTTACGTTACCAACCTGAATAACCTGATCGCGGGCACTGAATTCGAATCGGCTTCCCTGGAAGAGATCATCAAGAAATCGTCGGGCGGTGTCTTCAACAACGCGGCGCAGGTCTGGAATCACACCTTCTACTGGAACAGCATGTCGCCCAACGGCGGCGGCGAACCCACGGGCGCCTTGTTGACCGCCATCAATGCCAAATGGGGCAGCGTTGCCGCTTTCAAAGAGGCCTTCAACAAATCGGCCGCCGGCAACTTCGGTTCGGGCTGGACCTGGCTGGTCAAGAAATCCGATGGCTCGCTGGATATCGTCAACACCAGCAATGCCGCCACGCCCCTGACCACGTCCGACGTTGCCCTGCTGACCTGTGATGTATGGGAACACGCCTATTACATCGACTATCGCAATGCGCGTCCGAAGTACCTGGAAAGCTTCTGGAATCTTGCGAACTGGCAGTTCGCCGCAGCCAACCTGGGCTGATACGCCGTTTGGCATGCCCGGATGTCCGGGCTTTGTTTTTCTACCCTCGGTTTTCCGAGGGTTTTTTATTTTGCGGCGCCGTTGCGGATCCTGCCGCCTGAGCTTGGAATTCAGGAGCGTGGATATGCCTGGCGCAAACCAAAAGCCGGTAAGCGGCCATGGTGTGGACAGCTTGCCTTGCGCCGGCTGGAATCCGGGCTGGATGCGCTAAGATAAGTTCACTGTGTGGCCGCCCGCTGCGGCCCCCGATTTGATCGGATTCCGCTTTTCCTTTTCTTTTCAGGTTCGACCATGACGACTCACGCTTTTATTTGCGATGCGATTCGCACTCCTTTCGGCCGCTACGGCGGCGCGCTGGCGCCTGTCCGCGCCGATGATCTGGCCGCCATCCCCCTCAAGGCGCTGATGCAGCGCAACCCGGATGTGGACTGGTCCAGGCTGGACGATGCGCTGTTCGGCTGCGCAAACCAAGCCGGCGAGGACAATCGCAACGTGGCGCGCATGGCGACCTTGCTTGCCGGCCTGCCCATCGATGTGCCGGGCGCCACCATCAATCGCTTGTGCGGATCGGGCCTGGACGCCATCGGCTCGGCCGCCAGGGCTATCCGCGCCGGCGATGCGCAATTCATGTTGGCGGGGGGAGTGGAAAGCATGAGCCGCGCACCCTTCGTCTTGGGCAAGGCCGAGACCGCATTTTCGCGCAGCGCCGCCATTTTCGACACCACCATAGGCTGGCGCTTCGTCAACAAGCAGCTAAAAGCCCAATATGGCGTCGATTCCATGCCTGAAACGGCCGAGAATGTTGCGGATCAATACAAGGTTTCCCGCGCGGATCAGGATGCCTTTGCGCTGGCCAGCCAGGCCAAGACCGCCGCGGCTCAAAAGGCCGGGGTATTTCAATCTGAAATCACGCCCGTTCATATTCCGCAACGCAAGGGCGACCCGGTGGTGGTGGATACCGACGAGCACCCCCGCGAGACTACCTTGGAGGCCTTGGCGAAGCTCAAGCCCATTGTCCGGCCCGATGGCACGATTACGGCGGGCAACGCCTCCGGCGTCAACGATGGCGCCTGCGCTTTGCTGGTCGCGTCGGAATCCATGGCGCGCGAACAGGGCCTGGTGCCGCGCGCGCGCGTTGTCGCCATGGCCACGGCGGGTGTGGAACCGCGCATCATGGGCATAGGCCCCGCGCCTGCCTCGCAGAAGGTATTGGCGCTGGCGGGCCTGACCATAGACCAAATGGACGTCATCGAGCTGAACGAGGCGTTCGCGTCCCAGGGCCTGGCCGTATTGCGTCTGCTGGGTCTCCAAGACAATGATCCCCGCGTCAATCCCAATGGCGGGGCAATCGCGCTGGGTCACCCGCTGGGCGCCAGCGGAGCCCGCCTGGCCCTGACCGCTGTAAACCAGCTGCACAGGACCGGCGGACGCTACGCGCTGTGCACGATGTGCATCGGGGTGGGGCAGGGGATCGCCGTCATCCTGGAACGCGTATAGTTCCGGAAGTGGCCGCCGCGGCTTGGCCCGGCGGCCCGGCTTTTCCTTGGCTCAAGGCTGCGGTAAATTATTGATGACAGCGCCCGCGGCGATCGAATGCCGCCTGAACCAGCCTTGCCGCATTTCAAGCGCATACGACATCGGCGCCTTGGGGCAATGGCTTTCCAGGCTGTGCGGCTGCATGTCGGCGATGTTCACAATCGCACCCCGGGAATCGATGAATGCGATGGAGAGCGGCAGCGGCGTGTTTTTCATCCAGAAGCAGGTGGTGGTCGGGGCATCGAACACGAAGAGCATGCCATGGTCGTCGGGCAGCGATGCCCGGTTCATCAAGCCGTAAGAGCGGCTGGCATCGGTAGCCGCCACCTCGGCCTGTATATTGTGGGCCCCGATGGATAGCTGAGCGGTCGGCAGCAGCATGGCTTGCGCCCAAGAGGGGGCGGATGGCAGGGCGGCGGCCAGCGCCAGCAGGCAGGCATGAAAAAAAACAGGGCTGGAAAGCCCTGTAGGTCGAAACGATTTATGCATTGTTATTAACGTTGGAGCAAAGCGGCTACGCTTTGGCTCAGGCAGCCGTAATATTGAGTGCTTGTTTGCCTTTTGGTCCTTGTGCGATTTCAAAAGCGACTTTCTGGCCTTCTTTGAGGGTCTTGAAGCCGTTCATTTGGATAGATGAAAAGTGCGCGAATAGGTCTTCGCCCCCATTGTCGGGGGTAATGAATCCGAAACCCTTGGCATCGTTGAACCATTTGACGGTTCCTGTCAGCTTTTGTGTATCCCCAGGCGTGGAGGTTGCGGTTGAATCAGACATGCGGACTGCCTCTCGACTATAGTGTTAGATTGAAACTTGACTACAAGGGTTACCTTTAGCCTTTGGATTCTGGCATGCAGCATACTTCCAAGCACTCAGAATACTACGATAATGCGCAATTTACCCTAACATAGTCAACTATGGAAACCACTAGTATTTGCCATGGCTACACAAATCGAAAACCAACGCGACACGGTTCTTGATCGCCAACCCGCCAAACTTGCCCCGCCGCCCATGTACCAAGTCGTTTTGCTGAATGACGACTACACCCCCATGGAATTCGTGGTCAATGTCCTGCAGCGCATTTTCGGAAAATCCGAGGACGAGGCCGCCCGCATCATGCTCAAGGTCCATCATGAAGGGCGGGGAGTCTGCGGGGTTTATCCGCGCGACATCGCCGCCACCCGGGTCGAGATGGTCCGCCAGCTTGCCCACGCGCGCCAGCACCCTTTGCAATGCGTGATGGAACCAGCGCCCGATGCATAGCTGCAACGGCTCCCAGCCTTATTTTCAAGGCGGATTCGCGGCGCAAAAAAAGTACGGGTATAGTAGGGCTAAGGATGCCGTTGAGGCTATCTGGTAACAGTAAGATGACTCTTTTATTAATGTTGATACGCAAGGTCGATTTAGTCATAGAATAGGATTTATCGAATTGTTTGTCCGCTCCGATATGTGATGGAGGAAGCGTGATCTCCGAAGAACTTGAAGTCAGCCTGCACATGGCCTTTGTCGAGGCCCGCACTGCGCGACACGAATTTATTACCGTAGAGCATTTGCTGCTCTCGCTGCTGGACAACGCCGCCGCCGCCGAGGTGTTGCGCGCCTGCTCCGCCAACATCGACGTCCTGCGCCAGGAACTGCGTAAATTCATCAACGAAAACACGCCGGTTTTCCCAGGCGAAGACGAAGTCGACACCCAGCCCACGCTGGGCTTTCAGCGTGTCATCCAGCGGGCCATCATGCATGTGTCCTCGGGCAACTCGAACCGCAATTCGGTCACCGGCGCCAATGTGCTGGTGGCCATGTACGGCGAAAAGGATTCCCACGCGGTCTATTTCCTGCAGCAGCAGGGCGTTACCCGGCTGGATGTGGTCAACTACCTTTCGCACGGCATCACCAAATCGGCCGAAGAGACCCCGGCCGAGCCGGCCAGGGCCCAGGCTCCGGAAGCCGAACCCAAGTCCGACCAGCAAAAGTCGCCGCTGGAACTGTACGCGACCGATCTGAATTCCGAAGCGCGCCAAGGGCGCATCGATCCGCTGATCGGCCGTGAGCACGAGGTCGAACGCGTCATACAGGTGCTTTGCCGTCGCCGCAAGAACAATCCCTTGCTGGTGGGCGAGGCCGGTGTCGGAAAAACCGCCATCGCCGAAGGCTTGGCCTGGCGCATCACCCAAGGCGATGTCCCCGAAATTCTGGCCGATGCCGAGGTCTATGCGCTGGATATGGGCGCCTTGTTGGCCGGCACCAAGTATCGCGGCGATTTCGAGCAGCGCCTGAAAGGCGTGCTCAAGACGCTCAAGGACAACAGCAACGCCATACTTTTCATCGACGAAATCCATACCCTTATCGGTGCGGGTTCCGCTTCGGGCGGGACGCTGGACGCATCCAACCTGCTCAAGCCGGCGCTGTCCTCGGGCCAGCTCAAGTGCCTGGGCGCCACCACCTACAACGAATACCGCGGCATCTTCGAGAAAGATCATGCCCTGTCGCGCCGCTTTCAGAAAATCGATGTGGCCGAACCCACGGTCCAGCAGACCATACAGATACTGCGTGGCTTGAAAGGCCACTTCGAAGCTCATCACGGTGTGAGGTATTCGTCGGCCGCCATCACGGCTGCGGCCGAACTGTCGGCGCGCCATATCAACGACCGCTTCCTTCCCGACAAGGCCATCGACGTCATCGACGAGGCCGGCGCCGCGCAACGCCTGCTGCCGCGCTCGCGCCAGAAGAAAATCATCGGCAAGGCCGAAGTCCAGGCAACCGTGGCCAAGATTGCCCGTATTCCGCCGCAAAGCGTTTCCCATGACGACCGCAACAAGCTTGCCACGCTCGAACGCGACCTGAAGACCGTGGTTTTCGGCCAGGATCCGGCTATCGAGGCGCTGGCAGCGGCCATAAAGATGGCCCGGTCGGGCCTGGGCCGGCCCGACAAGCCCATCGGCTCCTTCCTGTTCTCGGGTCCCACCGGCGTGGGCAAGACCGAAGTGGCGCGCCAACTGGCTTTTGTGCTGGGCGTCGAGCTCCTGCGCTTCGATATGTCCGAATACATGGAGCGCCATACGGTGTCGCGCCTTATCGGCGCGCCTCCGGGTTATGTCGGTTTCGATCAGGGCGGCCTGTTGACCGAGGCCATCAGCAAGCAGCCGCATTGCGTCCTGCTGCTGGACGAAATCGAAAAAGCCCACCCCGATGTCTATAACATCCTGCTGCAGGTCATGGATCACGGCACGCTCACCGACAATAACGGGCGCAAATCCGATTTCCGCAATGTCATCCTCGTGATGACCACCAACGCCGGCGCCGAAGCGCTCAATCGCAGCACCATAGGCTTCGCGGCACCCGCCAAGACGGGCGACGAAATGGCCGATATCAAAAGGCTGTTCACTCCCGAATTCCGCAATCGGCTCGACGCCATCATCGGTTTTACGCCGCTTTCGCGGGACGTCATCTTGCGGGTCGTCGACAAGTTCCTCATGCAGCTTGAAGACCAACTGCACGAAAAGCGGGTCGACGTCGTGTTTTCGCAGGCTTTGCGCGATCACCTTGCAAAAGAGGGTTTCGATCCCGCAATGGGTGCGCGCCCCATGCAGCGGCTTATTCAGGACACCATCCGGCGCGCCTTGGCCGACGAACTGCTGTTCGGACGCCTGGTCGATGGGGGGCATGTCGAGGTCGACCTGGACCACGACGGAAAGGTCCAGCTGTCGTTTTCGGATAAGCCGGGCAAGCCGGGTAGCGCCAACCATTCATCGCCGTCGCATCCGGAACCCGAGCTTGTTGACTAGGGCTGCCGGGTTCTGATGGCGGACAGCCTGGTCGTTGCCTGCCGGCACTGCGCGACACTGCACCAGCGTGTGCCGATAGAACCCGGCGCGGTTGCCACGTGCAGGCGCTGCAGTTATGCGCTGTTCCGGAACAGCGCGGTTTCGCCCGATGGCTGGATCGCCCTTACAGCAAGCGCCATCATCATTTTCGCGATTGCCAACTATTTTCCCATTGCGCGGCTGAATATCCAGGGCCTGAGCATTCAGGCATCCCTGCCTGGGGCGCTCTACCTGACTTGGCAGCAGGGCCACCAAACCCTGGCTGTCATGACCGGCCTGTTCAGCTTCTGGTTGCCGTTGATGCAGTTGTTCATTCTGCTTTGGGCCCTGATGGCCATACGCGCGCGTCGGCTGCCGGCCGACTTCCACTACGGCATGCGCTTGCTGCATTGGGTGGAGCCATGGAGCATGGTGCCGGTGCTGATGCTGGGCATTCTTGTGGCCCTGGTCAAGTTTTCCGGGTTTGCCACCATAGAACCGGGGCCGGCAATATGGGCTTTTGGAGTCCTGGCCTTTCTGATCACCGCGCTAAGCAGGCTCAATGCTCACCGCCTGTGGCGCCACGCCGAAGATGCCGGGCTGGTGGCGAATGCCTCGATGGATTCGTCCGCCGGCGGTCCTGTGGCCTCTTGCGAGTCCTGCGGTTTCGTGCAGAGCCTGGCGTCCTCGGCGAAGTCCGATCCTTGCAAGCGTTGCGGAGCGCGAATTCACTTTCGCAAGCCCGACCCGTTTTCGCGCGTCTGGGCGCTGGTGATCGCCGCGGCGATTATTTATATTCCCGCCAACGTGCTGCCGATCATGCGTGTGCGCACCGCCACCAGCGACGGCGCGCACACGATATTGGGCGGAGTGCTCGAGTTGTGGCGGCTGGGGTCCTGGGATCTGGCGCTTATCGTGTTCATTGCCAGCGTTGTGGTTCCCATGACCAAGCTGCTGGCCTTGTCGGTGCTTATGGTAAAACACCATTGGCGAGGAAGCGAGGTTCAGCGCCAACGCACCAGGCTCTACGAATTGATCGAGTTCATCGGGCAGTGGTCCATGCTGGATGTGTTCGTGGTGATCCTGATGACGGCCATGGCGAATTTTCCCGGAATATCCCAAGTCATAGCCGGTCCGGGGGCGGCCAGCTTTGGCGTGGTGGTGATACTGACCATGCTCGCCACGCTGAGCTATGACCCGCGTTGCGGGTGGGACGAGCGGATGGAACGCAATAGCAAGGTTCCTGAGTACAGGCTAAAGAGAAGCGCATGACAGACCCCTCTACAACTTCGGAATCCGGCGCGGGCGACAAGGCCGGGGAAGATGGCGATGCACGATCGGCGGGACGCGGCGCAGTCTTGCAGCCGGATGTGCGGCCTCGGCGTGAAGGAAGAATCTCCTGGATATGGCTGGTTCCGCTGGTCGCGGCATTGGTTGGCGCATCGCTGCTGGTGCGCAACTGGATGCATACCGGTCCCACCATCACCATAAGCTTCGAATCGGCGGAGGGGCTGGAAGTCGGCCAGACCAAGATCCGCTACAAGGATGTGGTCATTGGCGCGGTATCGGGCATCAAGGTGTCGTCCGATCGCTCAAAAGTACTGGTCAGCGCCGATCTCAACCGCGAAGGATCCGAATACATTACCCAGAAAGGCAGCCGCTTCTGGGTGGTGCGTCCACGCCTGGGGATAAGCGGCGTGTCCGGCCTGGGCACTCTGCTGTCGGGCGCCTATATAAGCGTGGATGCGGCTGAATCCAACAATGGCGACGACCCGGTCTATGAGTTCGAAGGGCTGGAGAAGCCGCCTGAGATCACCAGCGGACGCCCTGGCACCCGCTATACCTTGTATGCCCCCGACCTGGGTTCGCTGGAAATCGGCTCTCCGGTGTATTTCCGGCGCATACAGGTTGGGCGCGTCATTGGCTACGATCTGGGCGAAGACGGAAAATCGGTCAACATACAGGTCTTCATCGACGCGCCGAACGATAAGTTCGTTACTTCCGATACGCGCTTCTGGAATGCCAGCGGCATCAATCTGTCGCTCGATGCCGATGGCTTCAATGTGCAAACCGGCTCGCTGGTTTCCGTAATGGCCGGGGGCGTGGCGTTTGCGTCCGCCAACGAAGCCAATACGGAACCGGCCAAGGCCGACAGCCGCTTCGCCCTGGGGGCGACGCGGATCGAAGCCATGGCCGACCCGGACGGCCCGCCATTTCCTATCGAGCTGCATTTTCAACAGTCGGTGCGCGGTCTGAAGGTGGGTGCGCCGGTGGACTTTCGCGGACTGGAACTGGGCAAGGTCATAGACATAGATCTGGAGTTCAACCAGAAGACCAAGCGCTTCTATGCTCTGGTGAAGGCCGAACTGTATCCGCTGCGCTTTGGCGCCGTGTACGAGAACATGATGAAAATGGATTCGGCCACCGGCTATCCGGGCGCGGTCCTGCTGGGACCTTTGGTCAAGCATGGCCTGCGCGGACAGATACGCGCCGCCAATCTTTTGACAGGCCAGCAATACGTGGCCCTTGATTTCTTCCCCGACGCTGAGCCCGCCGATTTCGACGCCAAACAGGTGCCGGTGACTATGCCTACCATTGCCGGCAATTTCGACCGCCTGCAACAGCAGATCAGCAGTATTGTGGGCAAGCTCGACGCCATTCCGTTCGAAGGCATCAGCAACGACCTGCGCTCCAGCCTGACTTCCATGACCAGGCTTTTGAAGCGTTTCGAGGGCGAGCTTACGCCGCAGGCGGCCGCCATGCTGAAGACAGCGCAAAAATCCTTGAAGCGCATCGATCAGGTATTGGCCGAGGACTCTTCCTTGAGCGGCAATGTTGAACGCACGCTGACCGAGATCAATGGCGCGGCCAAGTCCTTGCGCGCTTTATCCGATTATTTGCGGACGAACCCTTCGGCGCTCATTCGCGGACGGGCGGCTGACGCCTTGCCGGTCAGCCCATGATGTCCAGCATGTCGGATTCGCTTCGTCAATTTCGGTGCCCGGGACGGGGCACCAGGAGATAGGCATGCATGGCTTGAGAATAACGATGATCGTCCTGACTGCGGGGTTGCTTGCCGCATGCGCGTCGGGAAAACCCAGTCACTACTACACCCTGCTGCCGTCCGCGACGGCCGGACACACTACCGCGGTCAAAGGCGGCGCGCAGCCGGAATACGCCATAAGCGTCCAGGTTGTCCAGGTACCCGAACAAGTGGACAGGCCGCAGATCGTCGTGAGCGATCCGGACTCCACGCAAGTGATGCCCTTGAACAGTTCCCTATGGGCTTCGCCCCTGTCCGATGAAATACGCAATGCGCTGTCCGATGATATTTCCCGGCGCCTGGGCGTACTCGACATTGCCGCAACCGGAGCGCCCGAGTCCCTGCCGGTCTGGCGCATAAGCGTTCGTGTGCAGCGCTTCGATTCCCTGTATGGCGAACGCGCCTTGGTCGATGCGACCTGGCGTCTGTCGCCTATTCGTCAGCCGGGCAAAAAGACCGTGCTGTGCCGGGCCGAGGCGCAGGTAGCGGTGGGAGAGGGGATGTCGGCCCTGGTGGCCGGTCATCAGGCTGCTCTCCAGAAGCTCGGCGCCGCCATCGCCAGCCAATTGCAAGGAAGCCAGCCGGCCGATTCCGGCAAAGGTCTAACCCTGAAAGGTTGTACCTTTTCCTAGGATTTTCATTAGGGGTTAACCTTAGTGTAAAAAAGGTGCAACCTGTGTAGTATTCCATACCGCTGGATATTGAAACGTTTCTGAGCGCCAAGCGCAGGACGGGTTCCAGATGGTGGCATAGGGAATACGGATACACACATGGCAACAACGACACTGGGCGTCAAGGTCGACGAAACCTTGCGCGAGCGCTTGAAAACCGCGGCCGTCAAGCTCGGCTGCACCCCGCATTGGCTGCATAAGCAAGCATTGCTGGCTTATGTCGAGGCGATAGAGCGCGGACAATTGCCGGCCGAGATCGCCCATTTCGGCCAGGGCGATGGCGAAGCCGAAACCGGAGAGCTCCCCGGCCCGGATGCCTTGCCCCCATTCTACGAGTTCGCCCAGGACGTACAGCCCCAATCGGTGCTGCGCGCCGCCATCACTTCCGCCTACCGGCGTCCGGAAACGGAATGCGTGCCTTTGCTGATCGATCAGGCGCGTTGCGCCCAGCCGCAGGAAGTTTATGCCCTGGCCCGCCGCCTGGTGGAAACCTTGCGTGGCAAGCGCAAGGCGGGCGGCGTTGAAAGCCTGATTCAGGAGTTTTCCCTGTCCAGCCAGGAAGGGGTCGCCTTGATGTGCCTGGCCGAGGCGCTGTTGCGCATACCCGACCGGGCCACCCGCGATGCGCTGATCCGGGACAAGATCAGCCATGGCGACTGGCGTTCGCACATGGGCGAATCCCCATCCCTGTTCGTCAATGCGGCCACCTGGGGCCTGATGCTTACAGGCAAGCTGGTCAGCGTCAACAGCGAGCAATCCCTGTCCAAGGCCCTGACGCGCTTGATCGGCAAAGGCGGCGAACCGCTGATTCGGAAAGGCGTAAATATCGCCATGCGCATGATGGGCGAGCAGTTCGTGGCGGGCCAGAGCATTTCGGCGGCCATCGCCAACAGCCGCAAGCACGAAGACAAGGGGTTCCGCTATTCATACGATATGCTGGGCGAAGCCGCCACCACGTCCGAGGACGCGGACCGCTACTACGCCTCTTATGTGCAAGCCATACATGCCATAGGCAAGGCTGCGCAAGGCCGCGGCATCTACGAGGGGCCAGGCATCTCCATCAAGCTTTCCGCACTGCATCCGCGCTATTCCCGCGCCCAGCATGATCGCGTGATGGCCGAGCTGCTGCCGCGCACTACCGAGCTGGCCAAGCTGGCCCGCAGCTACGACATCGGACTGAATATCGATGCGGAAGAAGCGGATCGGCTGGAAATTTCGCTGGATATCCTGGAGGCCTTGTGCTTTGACCGCGATCTTTCTGGATGGAACGGCATCGGTTTTGTGGTTCAGGCCTACCAGAAGCGCGCCCCGTTCGTCATCGATTATGTTATCGACCTTGCCCAGCGCAGCGGCCATCGGCTGATGCTGCGTCTGGTCAAGGGCGCTTACTGGGACAGCGAAATCAAGCGGGCGCAGGTCGACGGGCTGGAAGGCTATCCGGTCTATACGCGCAAGGTCTATACCGACGTCGCCTACCTGGCATGTGCGCGCAAATTGCTGGCGGCGCCCCAGGCGGTGTATCCGCAATTCGCCACGCATAACGCCCAGACGCTGTCGGCCATCTATCACATGGCGGGCCGCAACTATTATCCGGGACAGTACGAATTCCAGTGCCTGCATGGCATGGGGGAACCGCTGTACGAACTGGTGACCGGACCGATATCGCAGGGAAAGCTGAATCGTCCCTGCCGCATCTACGCGCCGGTGGGCACGCACGAAACCTTGCTGGCCTATCTGGTGCGCCGCCTGCTTGAAAACGGTGCCAACACCTCGTTCGTCAACCAGATCGGCGACGAAGATGTTGCCGTGGATGTGCTGATCGCCGATCCGGTTCAGGCGGCGGAGCGCATCCAGCCTTTGGGCGCCCCTCACGGCAAGATACCCTTGCCCCGCGACATGTACCGGCAGGCCGATGGCCGGCCGAACTCCGCCGGCATCGATCTTAGCAATGAGCATCGCCTGGGCTCGTTGGCGGCGGCGCTGCTCAGCGGCGTCAGCCAGGACAGGCGCGCCTTCCCGCTGCTGGCCGATGGCAGTTTCGCCTGGGACGATGCGCGGGCTGTTCCCGTGCGCAATCCTTCGGATAACCGCGATATCGTGGGCCATGTCATAGAGGCGACTGGCGCCGATATCGGCAATGCCCTGGCCGCGGCGGACAATGCTGCGCCCATATGGGCCGCTACGCCCGTCACCGAACGGGCGCAGTGCCTGGTCCGCGCGGCGCAGATTCTGGAAGACGAGATGCAGCCCCTGCTGGGCCTGATCGTGCGCGAGGCGGGAAAATCGCTTTCCAATGCGATTTCGGAGGTCCGGGAAGCCGTCGATTTCCTGCGCTATTACGCCGCCCAGATCGAGCGTTCATTTTCCAACGATACCCATCGTCCGCTGGGTCCCGTGCTGTGCATCAGTCCTTGGAATTTTCCACTGGCCATATTTACCGGGCAGATTGCGGCGGCCCTGGCGGCCGGCAACACGGTGCTGGCCAAGCCCGCCGAGCAGACCAGCCTGATTGCATCGGCGGCCGTATCCATCCTTCATCGGGCGGGGGTGCCCGCCGGCGCCGTCCAGTTGCTGCCGGGACGCGGCGAAAGCGTGGGCGCCGCATTGGTGGCCAGCCCCGTCGTGCGCGGCGTGATATTTACGGGATCGACCGACGTGGCGCTGCTCATTTCACGCAAGCTGGCCGAAAGGCTGGACGATGCGGGGCATCCCATCCCCCTCATTGCGGAAACGGGCGGCCAGAATGCCATGGTGGTGGATTCGTCGGCATTGGCCGAGCAGGTGGTATTCGATGTGCTGACTTCAGCCTTCGATTCGGCCGGCCAGCGATGTTCGGCGCTGCGGCTGCTTTGTGTGCAGGAAGACTGCGCCGATCGTGTGCTGACGATGCTGCGCGGCGCCATGCAGGAGTTGCGTATCGGCAGGACCGATGTGCTGACGACCGATGTGGGGCCGGTCATCGATGCCGAGGCACAGGCCGGCATACAGACGCACATCAAGGCCATGCGCGAGGCGGGGCACAGAGTCGATCAGCTCGATCTGGGCGCCGCATGCGGGCATGGGTATTTCGTGCCGCCGACCATCATTGAACTGGGTGCGGTATCGGAATTGAAAAAAGAGGTTTTCGGTCCCGTGCTTCACGTCCTGCGCTACAAGCGCCAGGATCTGGACGCGTTGATCGATGCGGTGAACGCGACAGGCTACGGCCTTACGTTCGGTGTGCATACCCGGCTGGACGAAACGGTTGCGCGTGTGTCCGAACGAATACTTGCCGGCAATATCTATGTGAACAGGAATATCGTCGGCGCAGTCGTCGGTGTCCAGCCTTTTGGCGGCGAAGGCTTGTCGGGCACCGGGCCCAAGGCGGGCGGACCCCTGTATTTGCCGCGCTTGCTGTCGCGTCGGCCGGCGGGCTTGCCCGCCGGGTGCGAGATCGATTCCGCCAGCCGGATCGCGGTGCAGACGCTTCCCGGTCCGACCGGAGAAAGCAATCTTTACCGCATCAAGCCGCGCGGCACGGTCCTGTGCGTGCCGATTACCGAAGCCGGCGCGCGTGCGCAATTCCAGGCTTGCTCCGATACGGGCAATGCCATGGTGGTTGTGGGCGGCGGCGCGGGCCGTGCCTTTTTCGTCGATCGCGATCAGGCTGAAAACACCAGCATTCGCCTTGCCGGGCAAGAAGAGATCGATAGCGGCGATTACGATGCCGTGCTGTTCGAGGGCGATAGCGATGCGCTGCGCGAACTGAACCGCACTGTGGCCGATCGTAATGGCCCCATCGTTCCGGTTCAAGGTCTTAGCAGCGACGAATTGGCATCGGGCGGGGCCTATCGCCTGGAACCCCTGTTAAGGGAGGTGTCGGTTTGCGTCAATACGGCGGCGGCCGGCGGCAATGCCAGCTTGATGATGGTGGGCTGAGCCGGCGCAGGCCGGAATAAACGATTTTTCAGGGTTACGACCAATTACCGCTTGGTTGTGCTTTTGGTTTAATGCGGGGTGCAACCCGCGCTCGAGAATGACCGTATTCTCATCCACAAGGAGATAAACATGCAGTCCACCAAAGGATTCAAACTCTTGGCCGCCACGGCAGCCGTCATGGCGGGTTTCGCCCTAAGTCCCGCGCAGGCGGCCGACACCGTGGTCAAGCTGGGGTTTGCCGCGCCGCTTACCGGTCCGCAGTCGCACTACGGCGAAGACATGAAGAATGGCCTTACGCTTGCGCTGGAAGAGGCCAACAAGCAGAACATACAGCTGGATGGCAAGACAGCCAAGTTCGAGCTGGTGACGCGCGACGATCAGGCCGATCCCCGCACCGCGGTGCAAGTGGCGCAGCAGATCGTCGATGAAGACGTGCAAGGCATATTGGGCCATTTCAATTCGGGCACGACCATCCCCGCTTCGCGCGTCTACAACGATGCGGGCCTGCCGCAGATCGCCATGGCGACTTCGCCCGAATACACCCAGCAGAACTACGACACCACCTTCCGCATGATGACCAGCGATACGCAGCAGGGCGCCGCGGCCGGTGAATTCATCGTCAAGGACCTGAAGGCCAAGACAGTGGCGCTGATCGACGATCGCACCGCCTACGGCCAGGGACTGGCGGACCAGGTGGCCAAAGCCGTGGAAGCCAATGGCGGCAAGGTCATTTCCCGCGAGTACACCACCGACAAGGCCAACGACTTCACCTCCATCCTGACCAATATCAAGTCCAAGACCCCTGATGCCATCTTCTTCGGCGGCCTGGATGCGCAGTCGGGTCCGATGCGCCGCCAGATGGTCAGGCTGGGCATCAAGGCTCCGCTGGTCTCGGGCGAAATGACGCGCAGCGACACCTTCCTGAAATTGGCCGGCGAGGCCGCCAACGGTACTTACGCGTCGCTGGCAGGCGTGCCCCTGAAGCAAATGGCCGCCGGCGAGAAATTCGAAGCCGACTACAAGGCCCGCTTCAAGGTCGAACCGGGCGTCTATGCGCCTTACGCCTATGACGGCGCGTGGAACATGATCACCGCCATGAAGGAAGCTGGATCGGCCAAGCCCGAATCCTATCTGCCCAAGCTGGCCGCCTTGCAGCGCACCGGCGCCACCAGCCAGAACATCGCCTACGACAAGAACGGCGACCTGAAGGAAATTTCCGTCACCATTTACGAAGTCAAAAACGGTAAATGGGAAATGGTCAAGACCATGGTAAGCAAGGCCAACTAAGCCTTCCGTCCTTCACGGGCCGGCTGCGGCCGGCCCAAGCCGCGAGTCCTAAAGCATGGATATTCTTCTACAACAGTTGATCAACGGCATTACCGTGGGCAGCGTGTACGCCCTGGTTGCCCTTGGCTACACCATGGTTTATGGAATCATAGGCCTGATCAATTTTGCCCATGGCGACGTCGTCATGGTGGGCGCCATGGTCGCCACCACGCTGGTGGTCACGCTGATAGGCGCCGATCCGGGCAGCATGTCGGCCTGGCTGGCCGTGGCGGCCGCCTTGTTGCTGGCCATCCCCGTCTGCATGGCGCTGGGCTGGATCGCCGAGCGCTTCGCCTACCGGCCTTTGCGCCGGGCACCACGCCTGGCGGCGCTGATTACCGCCATCGGCGTATCCATCATTATCCAGAATATTGCGATGATGGTCTGGGGACGCAACTACCTTAGCTTCCCGCACATCATCGAACCGAATATCTTCCAGGTCGGAGGGGCGCGCATCAGCATGCTGCAGATCATCATCATTCTGTCGGCAACCGCCATCATGGCCGGGCTGCTGCTGGTGGTGCATCGCACGCGCCTGGGCACCGCCATGCGGGCCACGGCACAGAATCGCGAAGTGGCCGGCCTGATGGGCGTCAATATCAACACCGTGATTTCCGCCGCCTTCCTGATCGGGTCGGCGCTGGCCGCGGTGGCGGGCGTCATGATTACCACCTACTACGGGGTGGCCCAGTACACCATGGGCTTCATGCTCGGCCTGAAGGCCTTCACGGCGGCCGTGCTGGGCGGCATCGGCAACCTGGGCGGCGCCATGCTGGGCGGCCTGTTGCTGGGCGTGATCGAATCGTTGGGCGCGGGCTATATCGGCGACCTGACCAATGGAGTGTTCGGCAGCAATTACCAGGATGTCTTTTCCTTTATCGTGCTTATCCTGGTCCTGGTGTTCCGCCCGTCCGGACTTCTGGGCGAACGGGTGGGAGACCGCGCATGAGCTATTCCACTGTTTCCCGCAGCGGCGGTATATCGTTCAAGGTGTGGCTGGGCATCGCCTTGTGCGGCCTGGTGCTGGCCGTGCTGCCATTCGTATTGGGCATGGCCGGCCAAAGCTGGGTGCGCACGCTGAACTTCGCCTTGCTGTATGTCATGCTGGCCTTGGGCCTGAACATAGTCGTGGGCTTCGCCGGCCTGCTCGACCTGGGCTATATCGCATTCTATGCTGTGGGCGCCTATGTATGGGCCTTGCTGGCATCGCCTCATTTCGGCTTGCACCTGCCATTCTGGGTGGTGCTGCCGCTGGGCGTCCTGCTGGCGGCCTTTTTCGGCGCCATGCTGGGCGCGCCCACCCTGAAGCTGCGCGGCGATTACCTGGCCATCGTAACCCTGGGTTTCGGCGAAATCGTGCGCATCTTCATGAACAACCTGGATGCGCCCATCAACATCACCAACGGCCCGCAAGGCATCAACCGCGTCGATACGTTCTCGATCGGCGAGTTCGCCTTCGGCCGCTCGCAATCGCTGTTCGGCTTTCGTATCACGGGGCCTGAAAAGTACTATTACCTGCTCCTGCTGCTTGTCATCGTCATCGTCGTCATCTGCGTACGCTTGCAGAATTCGCGCATAGGCCGGGCCTGGGAAGCGGTGCGCGAAGATGAAGTGGCCGCCAAGGCCATGGGCATCAACACGCGCAACATCAAGCTGCTGGCCTTTTCCATGGGCGCCAGTTTCGGCGGGGTGGCGGGCGCCATGTTCGCCTCCATGCAGGGCTTCGTCAGCCCCGAGAGCTTCAGTCTTACGGAGTCGATCATGGTGCTGTGCATGGTCGTGCTGGGCGGCATGGGACATATACCGGGCGTCATACTGGGTGCGATCATTCTTTCCGTGTTTCCGGAGTTGCTGCGGGCGGTGGTCGTGCCGGTGCAGCAGACCTTGTTCGGCGACGTGATTCTGGACCCCGAAGGCATACGCATGCTGCTCTTCGGCTTCGCTCTGGTGCTGGTCATGATTTTCCGTCCCGCGGGCCTATGGCCGTCGGCAACGCGCCGGCGCGAACTCACCGCCGCCAAGGAGGGCCAGGCATGATACAGGCCAATGTGAACAGCGATGCACGCTCCATGCCCGAATTGCTCCTGGTGGCCAACAAGCTGAGCAAGCGCTTCGGCGGCTTGCAGGCTTTGTCGGATGTCAGTTTTTCCATTTGCAAGGGCGACATCTACGGGCTCATCGGGCCCAATGGGGCGGGCAAGACCACACTTTTCAATGTGTTGACCAGCTTGTATGTGCCCGAGTCGGGCAACTGCAATTTCATGGGGCACCAGCTTACCCGCCTGAAGCCGCACGAAATCGCCATCGTCGGACTGGCGCGCACCTTCCAGAACATACGCCTGTTCGGCAGCCTCAGCGCCATCGAGAACGTCATGATAGGGCGCCACATTCGCACCCGCGCCGGCGTCTACGGGGCCATCACCCGCAACAGGGCGACGCGCGACGAAGAGGCCGCCATTGAGCAGCGCGCGCACGAATTGCTTGAATACGTGGGCATAGGCGAACGGGCCAACGACGTTGCCAGTTCGCTGCCATACGGCGACCAGCGCCGCCTGGAGATCGCCCGGGCGCTGGCCACCGATCCCGCCTTGCTGGCACTGGACGAGCCGGCCGCCGGCATGAACGCGTCGGAAACGGTGGTGCTGCGCCGCCTGATCGAAAAGATACGTGACGACGGGGTAACGGTACTGTTGATCGAACATGACATGAAGCTGGTCATGGGCTTGTGCAATCGTGTGCTGGTGCTTGAATACGGCAAGGTGCTGGCCGAAGGCAAGCCGGCGGAGATACAGCGCAATCCCAAGGTCATCGAGGCCTACCTGGGGGCCGGGGCTGCCGATCACACGCCCGCCGCGCCTGCCGGGCGCATTGCGGATCAGGCGCCGGCTGTCGACGGCAAGGGCGGGGAACATTCATGAGCAATACCAATAATTTGCTGGAAATACGCCAGCTCGAAGTCGCCTACGGCGGTATCCGCGCGGTGCGCGGCATGGACTTGCGGGTCGAGCGCGGCGAACTGGTCAGCCTGATCGGCGCCAACGGGGCGGGTAAAAGCACGACTTTGCGCGCGATTTGCGGCCTGGTGCCGATTGCCGGCGGCGATATTCTTTACGAAGGCAAGTCGATTGCCGGTGCGCCGTCTTATATGCTGGTGCGCGACGGCCTGGTGATGGTGCCCGAAGGGCGGGGCATTTTCGGGCAGTTGACCATAGAAGAAAATTTGGCGATGGGCGGGTACAGCCGCAAGGATCAGGACGGCGTCAAGGCGGACACCGAGCATGTGTTCGAGCTTTTTCCGCGCCTGGCTGAAAGGCGCCGGCAGTCGGCCGGTACCTTGTCGGGCGGCGAGCAGCAGATGCTGGCCATGGGACGCGCGATGATTTCACGTCCTCGCCTGCTGTTGCTGGATGAGCCGTCGATGGGGCTGGCGCCCCTGATGGTCGAGAAGATCTTCGAGGTGGTGCGCACCATCGCCGCCGAAGGCGTAACGATTTTGCTGATCGAGCAGAACGCCAAGCTGGCGCTGGAGACGAGCAGCCGAGGCTACGTGATGGAGTCGGGGCGCGTGATTCTGGAAGGACCTTCGGATCAGTTGCTGGATGATCCGAAGGTGCGGGCGGCTTATTTGGGGGAAGAGGAAGCGGCCTAGCCGAGGCTAGGTCATCGGTTTTCCCGAAGAAATGGCTGCAATGTCGGGTATCAGATGTGCTTCTGTCTATCTTTGGTTCTTGAGCAGGCGGGATGGCGGGGGTCGGGGCCTGCTCACCGTCCGCGGTCCCGTTCCGGGACTACTCGCGGCATAGTCCCATGGCGAGGCGGCCGTGAAACTCGCAACGTTGGCAGCCCCCCGGGCTGCCAACACCCTTGTTGCTCGAACAGTCACGACCTTGCCTCCTCGCCATGGGCCCATGCCGCGACGCTCCCGAATTCGCCAGCCCCGACCCCCGCCATCCCGCCACGGCGTCATAAGGAAGCGATCAATCAAAGCGATCAATCGAAGAGAAAGGCCGGGGAAGAATGATCTGCGCAGCAGAAGATTAGTTCACAGCACAGCGTAGAAGCACGCGCTCAGCCGCGCCCCGTGCTACCGAAGCCGCCGGCGCCGCGATCGCTGTCTTCGAACTCATCGACGATATCGAACTCGATCTGCTGCACCGGCACCACCACCAGCTGCGCCAGCCTATCCATCGGTTGCAGCGTAAAGTCCTGCTGGCCGCGATTCCATACAGACACCATCAGCGGACCCTGATAATCGGAGTCGATCAGGCCCACCAAGTTGCCCAGCACGATGCCGTGCTTATGTCCCAGGCCGGAACGCGGCAGAATCATGGCCGCGTAGGCCGGGTCGGCGATATGGATGGACAGGCCCGTGGGTACGAGCTCCGTCGCGCCCGGCGGCAATGACAGCGGCGCATCCACGCAGGCCCGCAAATCCAGGCCGGCGGAGCCGCTGGTTGCGTAGGCCGGCAGATAATCGTTCATGCGCGGGTCCAGGATCTTCAGTGCAATTTTTCTCATGGCTTTTTCTTTCTTGTGGAAAGGCGGTTTCTGGGACGCGCCATTGTATGCGCTCAGCCCGTCAACGGTACAGGAAAACCGCAACGGCCCGGTATCCGGGGACGCCAAGCCGCGGGCGGCGGTATTCTCCGCCGCCGCGCTTCGTATCAGGGCTTGGGGCTGACCGGTAGTTTGTCCGCAATCGCCGCGATCAGCTTTCGCGCCGCCGCCAGCTTGCCAAGCACGGGCAGGGCGGTGTGCCCGGCATCGTCGAACAGGATCAGTTCGGTTTCGTCGGCATTCATGGCTTGCTGGGCCAGGTTTCCGACCAGCAAGGGCACGCCCTTGCGCTTGCGCTTGGCTTCCGCGTATTCCAGCAGGTTCTCGGTTTCGGCGGCAAAACCCACGCACCATGGGCCTGAGGGCATCCGGGCGATGTCGGCCAGGATGTCGGGGTTTGCCTCGAATTCCAGCTGGGGCGCCTTGCCGTCCGCCTGCTTCTTCAGCTTGCTGCCGCTGGCGTTCACCACCCGCCAGTCCGCCACGGCGGCGACTGAAATGAACACGTCGGCGTTGCCGGCCTCGTTCATGACGGCGGCGTGCATCTGCGCCGCGCTGTCGACATCCACGCGCATCACCTGGTAGGGGGCGGGCAGGGCGGTGGGGCCCGATACCAGCACGACCTCGGCGCCGGCTTCGCGGGCCGCTTGCGCAATGGCATAGCCCATCTTGCCGGAGGAGCGGTTGGTGATGACCCGGATGGGGTCGATTTTCTCGGAGGTGGGGCCGGCGGTGATGAGCACCCTTTTTCCTCGCAGCGGCTTGGGCTGGAAGAAGGCGATGAGCTCGGCCAGCAATTCGTGGGGTTCCAGCATCCGGCCGCTGCCGGTTTCGCCGCAGGCCTGGTCGCCCTCGGCGGGCCCAAGAATGAGGGCGCCGTCCGCCTTTATCTGCGCCACATTGCGCTGGGTGGCGGGATGCAGCCACATCTCGCGGTTCATGGCCGGCGCCACCAGCAGGGGGCAGTTGCCCTTGGCGACGCACAAGGTGGACAGCAGGTCGTTGGCCAGGCCGTTGGCCAGCTTGGCGATGAAATCGGTGCTGGCCGGCGCGATGACGATGGCATCGGCGCCGCGCGTCAGATTGATGTGCGCCATGCTGTTGGGTACGCGCTCATCCCAGGCGTCCAGGTACACCGGCCGCCCCGACAGCGCCTGCATGGTGGTTGCGCCGATGAAATGCGTGGCGGCTTCCGTCATGACCACGTCGATGACGGCGCCCTGATCCTGCGCGCGGCGCAGGAATTCCGCCACCTTGTAGCAGGCGATGCCGCCGGTCAGGCCCAGCACAATACGTTTGTCGGCAAGTTCGAGCATGGAGCGGTGCCCTATTCAATTAAGGATTCAGGCCGATTCCCGGGACTTGTTCTTTTCCCGGCGCATGCGGCGCAGTTCATCGTACACCAGCAGGACGGCGCCGCAAGTAATGGAAACGTCGGCCACGTTGAAAGCCGGAAAATACCAATTGTTCCAATAGAACAGCAGGAAATCGATGACATGTCCATGCTGGATGCGGTCTATGACATTGCCTATCGCCCCGCCCAGTATGCACATCAGGGATGCGCAAAACAGGGATTGGCCAGGGTGGCGGCGCAACAAGTGGATGATGAGTCCGATGGCGCCCAGGGCGATGACGGTGAACAGCCAGCGTTGCCAGCCTTGTCCATTGGCCAGGAAGCTGAATGCGGCGCCCGGGTTGTACAGCAGCGTGAAATCGAAGAACGGCAACAGGGGCCAGCGTTCGCCATAGCTCAGATGGCTATCGAAATAGATCTTCGTGACCTGATCCAGCGCGATGATGGCCAGCGCGCCCGCTATCCACGCCCAGAAGCGCGAAGAGTTTGGGCGTGGGGATGGATGGCTGGATGCGTCGTTAGGCATGTTGGCGCGGCTCGCCCTGGCCGAACAGGTTGTCGACGCACCGGCCGCAAATGGCGGGATGATCGGGATCGATGCCGACGTCTTCGCGGTGGTGCCAGCAGCGTTCGCATTTAGGCTGCTTCGTTGGACTGACCTGTATACGCAGCTCGCCTTCCGCTTCGTGCAGCGTGGCGCGCGATACGATCAGAACGAAACGCAGGTCGTCGCCCAGGCTGGCAAGCAGCGCATGGTCCTTGCCCGCGGCATGCACATCCAGTTCCGCGGCCAGCGAGGACCCGATGTCCCCCGTGCTGCGCACTTCTTCGATCTTGCGCATGGCTTCGGCACGGATTTCGCGCAGGCGGGTCCATTTGTCGCGCAGTTGCGTTGCGTCGGCTTGCTCGGGAAGGGCATGGAACAGGCCGGTGAAGATGCTGGGCACCTCGCCCTGCCCGATATGCAGGTCTTTCCAGGCCTCTTCGGCGGTGAAGGAAAGGATGGGGGCCATCAGCTTGAGCAGCGCGTGGGTGACGTGATGGATGGCGGTCTGGGCCGAGCGCCGCGCCAGGCTGGTCTTGCCTGCCGTGTACAGGCGGTCTTTAAGGACATCCAGATAGAAGGCGCCAAGGTCTTCCGAACAGAAGATTTGCAGGCGCGAGACCGCTGGATGGAATTCGTAGCGTGTGAAGTTCGCCATGACCTCGGCCTGCATGGCGGAGGTCATGGCCAGCGCGTAGCGGTCGATTTCAAGCATGTCTTCAAGCGCTACGGCATCGCTGGCCGCATCGAAATCCTGCAGGTTGCCCAGCAGGAACTTGAGCGTGTTGCGTATGCGGCGATAGCCTTCGACGACGCGCTTGAGAATTTCGTCGGAAATCGACAACTCGCCGGAGTAGTCGGTGGATGCGGTCCACAGGCGCAGGATCTCGGCGCCCAGGGAATCGGACACCTTTTGCGGGGCAATCACATTGCCGACCGATTTGCTCATTTTCCGGCCCTGGCCATCGACCACAAAGCCGTGCGTCAGCAGGGCCTTGTAGGGCGGCCGGCCGTACAGCATGCAGCCGGTCAGCAGCGACGAATGGAACCAGCCGCGGTGCTGGTCCGAGCCTTCCAGGTACAGGTCGGCGGGCCAGGCCAGATCGTCGGCATGCGAGCCCTTTACGCTGTGGTCCTGGCCGCCCAGCACCGTGGCGTGGGTCGTGCCCGAATCGAACCAGACATCCAGCGTGTCGCGGTTCTTTTCGTAATGCGCGGCCTCGTCGCCCAGCAATTCGGCGGGATCCAGAGACTGCCAGGCTTCGATGCCATGCTGTTCGATGCGTTGCGCGATCTGTTCCATGAGCTCGACCGTGCGCGGATGCAGCTCGCCGGTTTCCTTATGGACGAAGAAGGCCATGGGCACGCCCCACTGGCGCTGGCGGGACAAGGTCCAGTCGGGCCGGTTGGCGATCATGGCATGCAGGCGGGCGCGGCCCCACGCCGGATAGAATTCGGTGTTGTCTATGCCTTCCAGCGCTGTTTCGCGCAGTGACCGGCCCGATTCGGGCTGGCGGTCCATGCCCGCAAACCATTGGCTGGTGGCGCGATAGATGATGGGCGTCTTGTGGCGCCAGCAATGCATATAGCTATGCAGCAGAGGTTCGGTGTGCAGCAGGCTGCCGGCCAGCTTCAAGGCTTCGACGATGACGGGGTTGGCTTTCCAGATCATCTGGCCGCCGAACAGAGGCAGGCTTTCGGCGTAATGGCCGTCGCCCATGACGGGGTTGATGATCTGGTCGTCCACCAGGCCGTGGGCTTTGCAGGAAACAAAGTCCTCGATGCCGTAGGCGGGCGCCGAGTGCACGACGCCCGTGCCGCTGTCCAGCGTCACGTAATCGCCAAGATAGATAGGCGACAGGCGCTGGTAGCCTTCGTGGGCGTCGTACAGGGGATGCTTGAACTCCAGGCCCGCCAGCGCTTCGCCCTTGGCGGTGGCAACGATTTGCCCCGACAGCTTCCATTCGGCCAGGCAATCTTCCACGCGGTCCTTGGCCAGCAGCAGCATGGGTCCGGTGCCGCGTGCCTCGTCCAGCCGGACCAGAGCATACTCGAAGTCGGGGTGGACGTTCAGTGCCTGGTTGGACGGTATGGTCCAGGGCGTCGTGGTCCAGATGACGATGGCGCCGTCGTCCACTTCGGGCAGGCCGAAGGCTTGCGCCAGCCTGGCCTTGTCGTTGAACTTGAAGGCCACATGGATGGACGGGTCTTTGCGGTCGGCGTACTCGACCTCGGCTTCGGCCAGGGCGGAGCCGCAATCGAAGCACCAGTTGACCGGCTTCAGCCCGCGAAACACATAGCCTTTTTCAAGTATGCGCGCCAGGGCGCGCAACTCGTCCGCTTCATTGCTGAAGTTCATGGTCAGGTAGGGGTGTTCCCAGTCGCCCAATACGCCAAGCCGTTTGAAGTCCTGGCGCTGCCGGTCGATCTGCTCGAGCGCATAAGCGCGCGCCTTGGCCTGGACTTCCGCCACGGGCAAGTGCTTGCCGTATTTTTTCTCGATCTGGATCTCGATGGGCATGCCATGGCAATCCCAGCCCGGCACATAGACGGCGTCGTAGCCGGACATGGCGCGGCTCTTGACGATGATGTCCTTGAGTATCTTGTTGACGGCATGGCCGATGTGGATGTCGCCGTTCGCGTAGGGCGGGCCGTCATGCAGTACGAATTTCGGTCTTCCCTTGCTGGCGGCGCGTATGGCCGCGTAAACCTTTTTTTCTTCCCACTCGGCTACCCAGCCGGGCTCGCGCTTGGCCAGGTCGCCGCGCATGGGGAAAGGAGTGTCGGGCAAATTTAAGGTGTTTCTATAGTCCATGGAGGGCGAAATAGTCGCGAGCGCTTTGCGCATCGTTGTCGATGGCGGCGATCATAGTGGGAAGGTCGGGAAATTTTTCTTCGTCCCGCAGATATTCAAGGAACTCAATACACGTGAGTTTACCGTATGCGTCCACACGGCAGTCCAGCAGATGGGTCTCCAGCATCAGGCGCCCGCCGTGCGAAATGGTGGGCCGCACGCCCAGGCTGGCCACGCCTTTGATGGGTTGCGGAGCCAGCCCGTGGGCGCGCACGATATACACGCCGGACCGAAGCGCGCACTGCGCGGGCACACGCAGGTTCAAGGTGGGATAGCCTATGCTGCGGCCCAGCTTCTGGCCATGTATGACATGGCCGCTGATGGAGTAGGGATGGCCCAGCAAATGTTCGGCGCGCTCCAGGTTGCCCACCGCCAGCGCGGTGCGCAGTTCGGAGCTGGAAATGCGATGGCCATGTTCATCGGCCACATCGGCAATGGTTTCGACCTGAAATCCGAAGCGGCGGCCGGCGCTGCGCAGCAGTTCGATGTCGCCGCTGCGCTTGTGGCCGTAGCGGAAATCCTCTCCAACCAGCAGCCAGCGCGTATTCAGCCCTTCCACCAGCAGCCGCTCGATGAAGTCCTCGGCCGACATGTCCGCCAGCGCGTGGTTGAAGCGTTCCAGCACGATCTGATCGGCGTGGTGCTCGGCCAGAGCCGTGACCTTGTCGCGCAGGCTGCTGATCTGGGTGGGTATGAGCTCCGGGCGCTGGCCGCGCCGCGCGAAATAGGCGCGCGGATGCGGTTCGAAAGTCATGACCGTGGCGGCCAGCCCGTGTTCCCGGGCGTATTGTCGGACGCGCATCAATATGGCCTGATGCCCGCGGTGGACGCCGTCGAAATTGCCTATCGTGACGGCGCTGGGGCGCCGGCTATCGTAGCGGGGAAGGGTGCGATAAATAGTGGGAGCGGTTTTCACACCCGAGAGTTTACAATTTTGTGTTGCCTTACTCTGGAATTATCGTCTTGGATGCTTCTTTTCCTTCCGGCTGCCGTATTGTCGTCCTGATTTCGGGACGTGGTTCGAACATGCGGACCATTGTCAACGCGGTGCGCGAACACTCCCTGCCGGCGCAAGTCTGCGCCGTGATCGCCAACAAGGCCGATGCCGCCGGCCTTGAGTGGGCAGCCAGCCAAGGCATCCGGACCGGCGTCGTGGCGCATCGCGATTACGCGACGCGCGAAGACTTCGATACCGCGCTGGCCGCCGCCGTCGACGCCCACCAGCCGCACTATGTGCTGCTGGCCGGTTTCATGCGTGTGTTGACGCCGGCGTTTGTGGAGCGCTTCAATGGGCGCCTGATCAATATCCATCCATCGCTGCTGCCGGCGTTTCCCGGACTGCACACGCATCAGCAGGCGCTGGCGACGGGCGTTCAGTGGCATGGCTGCACCATCCATTTTGTGACGCCCGTCCTCGACCATGGTCCCATCGTCGCCCAGGGCGTCGTTCCCGTGCTGGCCGGCGACACCCCCGACGATCTGGCCGGCCGCGTCCTTGATGTGGAGCACCGCATGTACGCGGACGTGGTACGCTGGCTGGCCGAGGGGCGCGTGTCGCTTGACGCCATGCAGCGCGTGCATGTGCGCGGCGTCGCCAGCCGCTCCTTCGTCCTGACGCCTCAAGGCGTCGTATCATCAGAAAGGTCATCATGAGCAACACCGAAAAGCCGCGGCGTCCGTCCCGCGGCAGCGATACGCGCGCAGCGCGCGATCCTCGGCGAGAAAGCAGCGCCCCCAGGCGCGAAGGCCGCCCGGCACAGCAGGAAGGCGCTGCCCGGCAGGAAGGAGCTGCGTCCGCCGGCCGCCCATATGTAATGGCCGCTGTGCGTATCGAACAAGTACGCAGCGTACTGGGCGAAATCCTGCAATGGGAATATCCGGCCGATGCCGCCTTGTCGCATTGGTTTCGCGCGCACCCCAAGCTGGGGATGCGCGACCGGGGCGAAGTGGCTGAAGCGGTTTTCGATGTGCTGCGCCACCTGCGCCGCTATAGGCAGTATGCCGAAAGCGGTACCGGACCCGCCGCCCGCCGCCTGGCCATCCTGGGCCTGGCATCGGTATTCGACAAATCCGTGCTGAACCAGGGACTGTCGGAGCAAGAGCAGCATTGGCTGGGGCATGTCCAAAGGATAGACGTGGCCAGCCTGTCGCGGGCGGTGCGCGATAGCCTGCCCGACTGGCTGGACGAACGGCTTGCCGCCCTGGACAATCCCGATTCCCTGGTCCGGGCCCTGAATCAGACCGCGCCGCTGGACATACGCGTAAATCCCCTGAAGGCCGACCGCAAGGATATGCTCAAGCAACTGCGCGGCGGGCCTGGATTGCGCTACGATCCCGAACCCACGCCGTATTCGCCCTGGGGCATACGGCTGCAAGGCCGGCCTCCGGTCAATCGCTGGCCTATGTTCGAGAAGGGCGAAATCGAGGTCCAGGACGAGGGCAGCCAGATACTGGCGGCCCTGGTGGCTCCCAAGCGCGGCGAGATGATCATCGACTATTGCGCCGGCGCCGGAGGCAAGACGCTGCTGCTGGGCGCGTTGATGCGCTCCACGGGCCGCTTGTATGCCTTCGACGTGTCGGCGGCGCGGCTGGCGCGCGCCAAGCCGCGTTTTGCCCGTAGCGGCCTGTCCAATATCGTGCCCGTGGTCATCAATGCCGATAACGACCAGCGGGTGAAGCGGCTGCGCGGCAAGGCGCACCGGGTTCTCATCGATGCTCCGTGCAGCGGGCTGGGCACATTGCGCCGCAATCCCGACCTGAAATGGCGCCAGCATCCCGAATCGTTGCAGGCGCTGCTGGAAACCCAGCGGAACATTCTGCGGCAGGCGGCGCGTTGCGTTGCCGCGGGCGGCCGGCTGGTTTACGCCACGTGCAGCGTGCTGCCGGAAGAGAACGAGCAGCAAGTTGAGGCGTTTTTAGCCGAAAATCCCGACTTTACGCTTCTGGATGCCGGCAAAATCGCCGCCGATCGTTGCGAAAATCTGACACAGGAAGGCCCTTATTTGCGCATGCGGCCCGACGTGCACGGAACCGACGGCTTTTTTGCCGCTGTCATGGAGCGGGCGAAGGCGGTTTCCGGCGAAAAAAGCCCTCAGACGCCTCAGGAGGCCGATCAGGCCTCAAACGAAGGCGAACTGTAGTTATATCCAGCATACGCCCCGGCCGGGCGCTGGGGCGTTCCAGGAGCCTGGGCGCGCCTGCGCCTGGGTCCGGGAATGGCGGTATCGCAGCCTGCCGACCCGCGCCGTTCTTGATTTCCATCAAAACTAAATTGAAATTCTGCTGTCATAACCCTGACAACTGGGCTACACTTTTCTTTGTCTTAACATGAGGCCTTTACAGGTTTATGGACCAAATTACTACTTTATTATCAGGCGGTTTGCTGCAGTTTTCATGGTGGCAGGTCGTGCTGGTTACCCTTGTGCTAACCCACATCACGATAGTCGGAGTTACGGTATTCCTGCACCGTAGCCAGGCCCACCGAGGGTTGGACCTGCATCCGGCGGTCATGCATTTCTTCCGTTTCTGGCTTTGGTTGACCACCGGCATGGTCACCAAGGAATGGGTGGCCATTCACCGCAAGCACCACGCCAAATGCGAAAAAGAAGGCGATCCCCATTCGCCGGTGGTGTTCGGCCTGGGCAAGGTATTCTTTCGCGGCGCCGAACTGTACCGCGAAGAGGCCACCAACCCGGAAACACTGCAACGCTTCGGCCACGGCACGCCCGATGACTGGATCGAGCGCAATCTTTATACCCGCCACAGCCTGATGGGCATACTGATCATGCTGGGCATCGACCTGGCCTTGTTCGGCGTGCTGGGCCTTACCGTCTGGGCCATCCAGATGGCCTGGATACCGTTCTGGGCCGCCGGCGTCGTCAACGGCATCGGCCATGCCTGGGGCTATCGCAACTACGCCAGTCCCGATACCAGCACCAATGTGTCCCCCTGGGGCATCATCATCGGCGGCGAAGAACTGCACAACAACCATCACGCCTATGGCACCTCGGCCAAATTCTCCACCAAATGGTACGAATTCGACCTGGGCTGGTGCTATATACGCGTCCTTAGTTTCCTGGGCCTGGCAAAGGTCAAGAAGCTTGCGCCCAAGCTCAAGCTCGATCCGCCCAAGGCCCTGGCCGATGCCAGCACCCTGCAGGGCGTCATCACCCACCGCTACGAGATCCTTGCGCGCTATACCGACCTGGTCAAGAAAGCGGCCAGCGACG
The DNA here is from genome assembly GCF_048751585.1 of Pollutimonas rozaliensis. Lineage (NCBI taxonomy): Bacteria > Pseudomonadati > Pseudomonadota > Betaproteobacteria > Burkholderiales > Alcaligenaceae > Pollutimonas > Pollutimonas rozaliensis. The sequence goes on from NZ_JAZHOB010000003.1 coordinate 121,349, forward strand.
AACTCGTCAAGCTCAAGCCCGCCCGCAAGGAAGGCAGCCCAGATTGCAACTGGACACTGCTCAGCCGCTGCAAAGACTGGATCAACAGCAGCGACGATACCCTTGAACCGGCTCAGCGTGCCGAACTGGACACCGTCCTGGCACAGAACCAGTCTCTGTCCACACTGGTACAGATGCGGCGCGAACTCGTCCGCCTTTGGGAAAGCTCCAGCGCCAGCAGCGAGCAATTGCTGGCCGACTTGCAGGCATGGTGCCAGCGAGCCCAGCAAAGCGGCATTGAAAGCCTCGAGCAGTTCGCTTACCGGTTGCGCCGCTACGCGGCATGATAGAAAGCCTTAATCCTCAACAACAAGCCGCTGTCACTCTACCTCCCTCCCACGCGCTGGTCCTGGCCGGCGCGGGTAGCGGAAAAACCCGAGTCCTGACGACACGCATGGCCTGGCTGATACAAACAGGCCAGGCCAGTCCTTTTGGGCTCATGGCGGTCACGTTCACCAACAAGTCGGCGCGTGAAATGCTCACGCGCCTTACCTCTTTGCTGCCCATCAATACACGCGGGCTATGGGTGGGGACCTTCCACGGCTTGTGCAATCGGCTGCTGCGCGCCCATCACCGCGACGCCGGCCTGATCCAGACCTTCCAGATTCTCGATAGCGCCGATCAGATGGCGGCGATCAAGCGCCTTCTGAAAGGCGCTGGGATCGACGACGAGAAATTCCCGCCTCGCGATGTCCAGCGTTTCATCAACGGCGCAAAGGAAGAAGGGCAGCGTCCCGGCGATGTAGAAGTCTGGGATGCGCACCGCCGCCGCCTGGTCGAAATCTATCAGCTGTATCAGGATCAGTGCCAGCGCGAGGGGGTGGTCGATTTTGCCGAGCTGCTGCTGCGCGCCTACGAGCTGCTGCAACGCAATGCGCCCATACGCGAGCATTATCAACGCCGCTTCCAGCATATCCTGGTCGACGAGTTCCAGGATACCAATACCTTGCAGTACCGCTGGCTGACTTTGCTGGCGGGCGGCGGCGCATCGATTTTCGCCGTCGGCGACGATGATCAGTCCATCTATGCTTTCCGCGGCGCCAATGTGGGCAATATGTCGGACTTCGAGCGCGACTACGCCCAGGGCAATGTCATTCGCCTGGAGCAGAACTACCGCTCGTACGGGCACATACTGGACTCCGCGAATGCGCTGATCGCGCACAACACCGCGCGCCTGGGCAAGAACCTGTGGACGGAGCAGGGCGAGGGCGAGCCGGTGCGCGTGGTGGAGCAGGCCTCGGACCTGCTGGAAGCCCAATGGATCATCGATGAAACCAAGGCGCTGATCAACGATGGCCGCCTGCGCCGGGAAATCGCCGTCCTGTATCGCAGCAATGCGCAGTCGCGCATCATCGAGCATGCCCTGTTCTCGGCCGGCATCCCCTACAAGGTGTACGGCGGGCTGCGTTTTTTCGAACGCCAGGAAGTCAAGCATGCGCTGGCTTATCTAAGACTGATGGACAATCCGCACGACGATACCTCGTGGCTGCGGGTCGTCAACTTTCCCACGCGCGGCATCGGCGCGCGCACCCTGGAACAATTGGCCGACACGGCCAGGCAGCAAGACAGCAGCCTGTTCAGGGCAGTGCCCCTGATGTCCGGCAAGGGAGGCGGCAATCTGGCGCGCTTTGCCGAATTGATCCAGCAAATGGCCCATGAGGCGCAGATCCTTTCCCTGCCCGAGCTGATCGACCATGTCGTGCATCACAGCGGATTGCTGGCTCATTACCAGAACGACAGGGAAGGCGCCGATCGCCTGGAGAACTTGCAGGAACTGGTCAATGCCGCCGCGGCTTTTGTCGCAGAGGAAAATTTCGAAGGCCTGCCGGCCGGGCGTATTCCCGACGGGGCGCTTGGGGTGCAGGCATTGTCCGGGGATGAAGGTGAAGCCGCCACTCCCATGTCGCCGCTGGCTGCATTTTTGACCCACGCTTCGCTGGAAGCCGGCGACAACCAGGCCCAGGCGGGCCAGGATGCCGTCCAGCTCATGACCGTGCATGCGGCAAAGGGGCTGGAGTTTGATTCGGTCTTCATCACCGGCGTCGAAGAGGGCCTGTTTCCGCATGAGAACAGCCTGCTTGAAGCGGCTGGGCTAGAGGAAGAGCGGCGCCTGATGTATGTGGCCATTACGCGGGCGCGCGAGCGCCTGTACCTGACCCTGGCGCAAAGCCGCATGCTGCATGGGCAGACGCGCTATGCCATGCGCTCGCGCTTCCTGGACGAAATCCCCGATGAACATCTGAAGTGGCTGACGCCCAAGGAAGGACGGGCCGCTGTGCGCGAGAACGCCTGGAGCGGCGCTTTCCGGCGCGGCGACGCCTATAACCGGCCCGACAGCGGCTCCGTCGCGCCCCGCGCGCCGCGCAGCCTGACCACCGGCGTGACAGTGGGCGAGAAGCATTTCCGCATCGGCACCGGAGTGCGGCACGCCAAGTTCGGCGAGGGCACGGTCATAGGGCTTAGCGGCGCGGGCCAGGATGCGCAGGCGCAGATCCAATTCCGCGAGGTGGGCACCAAGACGCTGGCGCTGGGCGTGGCCAAGCTGGATATCGTGGTCGGCTAGGACTCAGGCGGTGTGCGTCCAGCGCTGATAGGTTTTCTGGGCCAGGGCGTCCAGCATGAATCCCAGGGCGCCGATCAGCACGATGACCGCCATCAGTTCCGAATAGGCCAGTCGATCCCGGGTGTCCAGGATGAAATACCCCAGGCCCGAACTGACGCCCAGCATTTCGCAAGGCACCAGAACGATCCAGATGATGCCTATGGCCAGGCGGGCGCCGGTCAGGATGTGGCCCAGTACGCCCGGCATGATGATTTTGAACAGTATCTCCCGGCGCGTCGCGCTTAGGCTCTTGGCCAGCATGAGCCACTTGGGATTCAACTGGCGCACACCGGCCGAGGTGTTCAGGATGATGGGCCAGACGGCGGCGAAGGTCAGCAGGAAATAGATGGGCGCATCGCCGATGCCAAACACCATGACGGCAATGGGCATCCAGGACAGCGGCGATATCATGCGCAGGAACTGGAAGGCGCTGCTGGTGCTGTTCTCCAGCGCGCGCGAGCTGCCTATGGCCAGGCCGATGGGCACGCCTATCAGCAAGGCCAGGCCCAGTCCGATCAGCACGCGCTTCATGCTGGTCAGCGTGTGCAGCGTCAATTGATTTTCGACCAGCAGCGCGTACAGGCTTTCAAATGTTTCCCGCGGGCTTAGAAGACCGGCCAGCGCAATATTCTGCTCCAGCATGCGCGTGCCCAGCCCCCATAGCAGCAGCAACATCAACAGCCCGCCCAGGCTCAGGGCGAGCCGCGCGCTTGGACTGGGTCGTTTCAGTGCTTTGTTCATGTGCTGTGCCTTCCGGTGCTTGCGTTTTTACAGGGTGATGCTTTCACTGCGTGTGTAGGAGTCGGGCAGGCCGAATACCGACATGCCGCCCAGGTCCTGGATGGCCTTCTTGGCAAACCGGTCGTCGACCAGGTCCTTGGCCACGAAGGCGGGATCCAGCGATTGCAGGAATTCATTGCGGCCCGATACCAGGGTGGTCTTGAGCTTGCGGACCAGTTCTTCCGTATAGCTGGGAAAGGGGTAGGGCTGGAAGTCGATCCGCTTTTCCTTCCAGTCCTTGTTCACAATAGCGCCGGACGCTTCGTATTGCGCGGTGTCCAGCAGTTCGGGAACCAGCACCTGGGCCAGCGTTTCGTAGGTATGAGGCGTATAGCGCTGCGGGTTGTCCTTGGCCAGGATGTGCGCCGTTTCCTTGCGGTTGTCCTGTATCCAGGCCTGCGCCTGCACGATGCCGTTGACCACTTTCTGCGTCCATTCCGGGCGCTGCTCCAGGTCCTGCTCGTGCATCAGCACGACACAGCAGGCGTGGTCTTTCCAGACATCGCCGGTAAAGCGCAGAATCTTGCCGACCTTGAGCAATTCGGCCGATGCGTTGAAGGGCTCGGCCACCGTATAGCCCGCAATCTGCTTGTTGGCCAGCGCCGGCAGCATGTCCGATGGCGCCATAACCACCAGCTTCACCTGCTTGGGCCCCGGCTGGCCTTCGCTGATGGATTCCAGCCCCTTGCTTTTCAGCAGGTGCTGCAGCACCACATTGTGCAGCGAATACCAAAAGGGAATGGCCACGGTCCTGCCGCCCAGGTCCGTGATGTCGTTGATGTCGTTCAGCACCGTCAATCCCGAGCCCGACATGTGATTCCATGCTACGACCTTGGCGCGCGACTGGCTGCCATAGCGCGCCCATACCGTCATGGGGGACAGCAAATGCACGACATTCACCTGGCCGCTCAGGAAGGCTTCCACGATCTGCGCCCAACTGCGGAACAGCCGCGGCTTTTCCACTTCCAGGCCTTGGGCTTCAAAGAGCTTGTTGTGGTGGGCCACCAATAGCGGTGTGGAATCGGTGACGGCCAGATAGCCTATCCGCACGGGCGCATTCGGTTCGGCCGCCATGGCCTTCTTGTGCATTTGGAGCAGCGGCAGGGCGCCCATGGCGGTGAACAGGGTCGACAGTTTCAGGAACTGGCGGCGCGCATCCAGCGAGGGAACGATATCTACGGGCGTTTTCATGGATCAGGAGTCCAGGTGATTGGAAGAGGGCGCGGCACGCCGCGCGTCGCGCAACGTCTGCATGATTTCAAGGCGGATATGCGCCAGCTCCGGCACGACTTCGTCGCGCGGATGCGGCAGGTCGATATGCCATTGGCCGATGAGCCGTCCCGGATACATGCCCAGCAGAAGCACGCGGTCGGCCAGAATCAGCGCTTCGTCGATGTCGTGCGTGACCAGCACGGCCGAGGTTTGATGGCGGCTGGTGATGCCCTGAAGCAGGGTTTGCATTTCGCTGCGCGTGATCTCGTCCAGCGCGCTGAAGGGCTCGTCCAGCAACAGGATCTCCGGCTGGCGCGCCAGGCTGCGGGCCAGGGCCGCGCGCTGCGCCATCCCGCCCGAAAGCTCGCTGGGGTAGCGTTGCCTGGCGCGCAGCAAGTCGACTTCGGCAATCGCCGCCTGGACCCGGGCGTTTTTCTCGTCCTGGCTGATTCGCGGCTGATGCTTGAAGTCCAGGCCGAACCCCACATTTTCTTCCAGATTGAGCCAGGGCAGCAGGCTGGGATCCTGGAAAACGAAACCTAGTCTGGGATGTGGGCCTTGCAGACGCTCGCCTTTGACGTGTACCGTGCCCTGGTCGGGTGCTTGCAAGCCGGCCAGCACGCGCAGCAGGGACGATTTTCCTACGCCGCTGGGGCCCAGTATGGCCACGGTTTCGCCGCTGGCCAGATGCAGCGAGAAATCGCGCAGCACGGTATTGCTGGGCTCGTTCGGACGCTGATAACTCAGGTGGATATCGTGAGCGTCCAGGACTACCGGCTTGTCGGATGACACAGCTATCGTCATGCGGAACTCTTAATCGGGTATGAGGAAAAAATCGGCCTTGCCGATACCGCAGTCCGGGCACACCCAGTCTTCGGGTATGTCTTCGAAGGGCGTGCCCGGCGCAATGCCGTCTTCGGGAAAGCCCGCCGATTCGTCATAGATGAAGCCGCAAGGCCCGCACATCCATTGCCCGGCCATTACGCCGCCTCGACCAGGGCTTGGCGCTGTTCCAGGTCGTGGATCTCTTTGCGCAAATGCTTCAGCGCGGGCGTCACGATGGCGACGAATACCGCTTCACGCAGCCGCCGCTGGGCGGGGTGGCGCATCAGATAACCCTTGGCGCCGGCATGCAGGACCGCGGAGTTCGCCGCCTTGAGTGTCAGTTCCGAGGTTTGGGCCCGCAGCTTCAACACATCCAGCATGGGCGCCGAACCGGCCTGGGCCAACTGCGCCAGCTCGGCGGCGCGCGTTTTCAGCTCGGCCAGTTCCTGGGCCAATTCGGCGCCCTGATCGTCCAGGTAAATATTCACATGGGCATGGCTGACATTGGTTTCCCGTATGGTCTTCAGGCTGGCCTGGACGATGCCGAAGCCCATGCCGGTTTGCCCCAGTACGAAGCCCGCCTTGATGCGCTTTATATAGGCCGGGAACTGATCGGGATGGGCCAGCACAGCGGAGGCCGGGATGCGCACGTTCTTGAATCGCAGATTCAATGTCTGCGTGCCTTCCAGGCCCGAGAAGGCGGGGCAGGGATGCTGTTCGAGTCCGGGCAGTTCGCCATGGGCGGCGAACATGATGTAGCCTTCCCCTTCGATCGAAGCGGCCACGATGACCAGATGGTCGGCGCCCACATTGGACACCCAGGGCAACGACCCGTTGACCACATATCCGTCGCCTTCGCGTTGCGCCGACAGATGGATCTTTTCGATGCCCGCCAGATGCTTGACCGCATTGGACATGCCGGTGCCCGACAGCAGTTCGCCTTGGGTCACCGCTGCCAGGTAGCGTTCGCGCACGGCTTGGTTGGGGGAGTGCAATAAATACCAGGCGCAACTCGATTGGCACCACACCAGGAATGCCGTCGAACCGCATTCAGCGCCGACCAGGGCGGTGATTTCGATTTGCGTCGCCAGATCCAGGCCCTGCCCGCCGAATTCCTTCGGGATACTGGCGCCGAAGCCTCCCAGGACGCCCAGATGGCGCATGTAGTCGCCGGGGTACTGCCCTTGCTGATCGATGGCTTGAACAAGAGGGGCAAGCTCGGCCCTGGCCTGTGCGGCCACGGCGTCGAGCAGCGAAGCGCGGGTATCGGTCTGGCTCATTTCTGTCTTCCCCGGCTTTATGCGTAGGCCTGGAGTTCCGGATTGATGGGCGTCCTGGCCAGGTTGTTGGCATAGTTGCACAAGGTGGCCAGGCTGACGCCCAACACCACTTCCAGCGCATTGGCCTGCGTGTAGCCGGCGTCCAGGAAGTCCTTCAACTCATCGTCGGAAACCTGGCCTTTAAGGTCGATCACGGCCAGCGTGAATTGAGCCAGGGCATTCAGTTTCGGATCGCTTAGGGCCTCGGTGTTGCGCAGGGCCTTGATGACCTCTTCAGGCATGGCCAGCTTCTTGCGGGCCAGCGCGGTATGGCCGGCCACGCAAAACCCGCAGCCATTGCGGGTGGCGGCGGTAATTTGGACGACTTCGCGCTCGGCGGCGGTCAAGCCGGTGCGCGCATTGATGGCGCCGACCACCTGGTAGGTTTCCAGGGCGGTGGGGGCGTTGGCGAGGACGCCGATCAGGTTGGGCAGGAAGCCATTGTTTTTCTGTGCGGCAAGCAGGCGGTCTTTGGCGTCTGCGTGAACGGTGTCGGCGGTTTGAATGGTAAGGCGGCTCATGATAATGCTTGCTTGGGGTTTATATTGTTTTTTATTCTATAGAGCAGACCCTTAATACTGAAATAATATAAAAATATATCCTTATTCGTTTTGCGGCATGTGGCGGCCACGCCGGCCTGCCTTGCCGACCTTCTCGGGTGTAGCATGACGGTGACGGAAAAAAAAACGGGTGTCGAATCCCAACAACAAGCGAGACAGCATGGAAAGCAAAAGCGCCTACATCATCGGGCACATCACGGTCAAAGATGCGGAGAAATGGGCGGAATATTGCCGCCGGGTTCCTGATACGGTCGCGCCCTGGGGCGCGTCGCTGGTATTCCGGGGTTGCAATGCCCAGGTGCTGGCCGGGGAACACCGCTACACCGATACCGTGGTGATACGCTTTCCCGACCGGTCGGCCGTGGATGCCTGGCACGAATCGGCGGCTTATCGGGAACTGATCCCCATACGGCAGCAGGCGGCCGACGTCGTCATCGTCAGCTACGAGGAATAGCGGGGCGGGCCGATTCCATCAGTCCGCCGACAGTGCTTCCAGCTCTTCCTGGATTTCCAGCCATTGCTCTTCCAGCAAGCCATGCCGCTTGCTTAATTCGCCATGCTCTTCCAGCACCTTCAGGCGCTCTTCGCGGCGGGCATCCGAATAGAACTCGGCATCGGCAATAAGCGCGTCGAGTGCTTGCAGGCGTTTGCCGGCCGCTTCCATGTCCGTTTCGATTTTCTTCAATCGGGCATCCAGCGGTTTGCGCAGGATGGCAAGGCGTTGCCGCTCTTCGGCTTCCTGGCGGCGTTGCGTCTTGCGATCCACCGTAGCGGATTCCGGCGCCGCGGCCTGGGCGTCGCTGCGGGCCTCGGCCCGCGCCGTGGCGCTGCGCTCGGCCAGCCAGTCTCGGTAATCTTCCAGGTCGCCGTCGAACTCCTGCACCGCGCCGTCGGCGACGATCCAGAAGCTGTCCACCGTGGTGCGCAGCAAATGCCTGTCGTGCGAGACCAGCAGCACGCTGCCGGCGAATTCGGCCAGCGCGGTGGCCAGCGCTTCGCGGGTGTCCACGTCCAGGTGATTGCTGGGTTCGTCCAGCAACAGCAGATTGGGCTTTTGCCAGACGATCAGCGACAGCGCCAGACGGGCTTTCTCGCCGCCCGACATCGGCGCGATAGGGCTGTTTACCGTATCGCCGCTGAACCCGAAGCCGCCCAGGTAGTTGCGCAGTTCCTGTTCGCGCACTTGCGGCGCCAGCCGCAACAAGTGCTGCAGCGGCGTGGATTCGGGATCCAGCATGTCCAGTTGATGCTGGGCGAAATAACCGATTTCCAGGCCCTTGGATGCGCGGCGTTCGCCCGCCAGAACGGGCAGCTCGTCGGCCAGCGTCTTGATCAGTGTGCTTTTCCCGGCGCCGTTCACACCCAGAACGCCGATGCGCGCGCCGCCTCGCACCATAAGCTGCACATCGCTCAAGATGCGCCGGCTGCCGCCGTCTTCGTTCTGGTAGCCGGTGGACACCTTGTCCAGCACCAGCAAGGGATCGGGCATGCTGGTGGGTTCGGGAATGCGTATGTCTATGCCCGATTCGGCCTGCAGCGGCGCCAGGACTTCCATGCGTGCCAGCGCCTTCACCCGGCTCTGAGCCTGCTTGGCCTTGGTGGCCTTGGCCTTGAAACGGTCGATGAAGCCTTGCAGCCTTGCCGCTTCGCGCGTCTGCCTGTCCCAGGCCAGGCGGGTCTGGCGCAAGCGCTCGGCGCGCTGGGTCAGGAAATCTTCATAGCCGCCCTTGTAGCGCAGCAGCTTGGCTTGATCGAAATGCAATATGGCCTTCGCCACGGCATCCAGGAACTCGGTGTCGTGCGAGATAAGCAGGACGGTGCCCTGGTAGGCGCCCAGCCAGCGTTCCAGCCAGAGCATGGCATCCAGGTCCAGGTGGTTGGTGGGTTCGTCCAGCAACAGAAGTTCGGAAGGCGCCATCAACGCCCGGGCCAGCGCCAGCCGCATCTGCCAGCCGCCGGAAAAACTCTTGACGGGGTTCATCCATTGCGCCGGAGCGAAGCCCAGGCCGGCCAGCAGTTGTTCGGCGCGGGACGGAGCGCTCCAGGCGTCGGCCTCCACCAGGGCCGACTCCAGCTCGGCAATGCGATGGCCGTCGCTGTCGGGCGTCGCGGCCCGTTCGGCCTGCAGGGCGCGTAAATGCGTGTCGCCGTCGATGACGAACTCGCGCGCGGGCATGTCGTTGTGGCTGATTTCCTGCTCGACGCTGGCAATGCGCCAGCCCGCCGGAATGAGCAAGCTGCCGGCATCGGCGTCCAGCTTTCCTTGCAGCAGGGAGAACAGGGTGGATTTGCCGGCTCCGTTCTTGCCGACGATGCCGACCCGCTCGCCGGGGTTGACGACGAACTCCGCCTCGTCCAACAGCACTTTGGTGCCGCGGCGCAATGTCAAACCGGTAGCGCGGATCACGAGGCCAACTGCTCCCGCGTCAGCAACAGGATCTGGTCCTCGGTGTTTTCCGTGCTAAGCCAGACGGGTTCCAGGTCGGGAAAAGCCGCAAGGAAATTCGAGTATTCATTGCCGATTTCCAGCACCAGCATTCCCCCGGGGGCCAGGAAGTCCGGCGCCTGCTCCAGCAGGCGGCGCACCAGGTCCATGCCGTCCTCGCCCCCCGCCAGCGCCAGCGTGGGCTCGTGGCGGTACTCCTGCGGCAGGTTTTCCATGGAGTGGGTGTTGACGTAGGGCGGGTTGCAGACGATCAGCGAGTATTCGCATTGCGGCAACTGGTCGAACAAGTCGCTGCAATGGGTGGTGATCCTGCCGTCCAGTCCCGACAGCTCGATGTTCTGGTCGGCGACTTCCAGAGCGTGTTCGGATATGTCCACCGCATCGACCTGTGCATTGGGAAAAGCCAAGGCGGCCAGTACAGCCAGGCAACCCGATCCGGTGCAAAGATCCAGCACGAAATCCACCTCTTCCGGGTCGCTTACCCAGGGGCTCAGGCCGTCTGCCAGCAATTCCGAAATGGGCGAACGCGGGATGATGACGCGCGGATCGACCACGAAACGGTGGCCTTGCAGCCAGGCTTCGCCCGTCAGGTAGGCCGCGGGCACGTGTTCCGTGACGCGGCGCTCCAGCAGCTTGAGGAAGCGCTCGCGTTCTTCCGGCAGCACCCGGGCATCCAGAAAGGGATCCAGAGTGTCCAGCGGCAGGTGCAGGGTGTGCAGCAGCAGATAGGCGGCTTCATCCCAGGCGTTATCGCTGCCGTGTCCGAAGGACAGGCGCGATGCGTTGAACTGGCTGACGGCATAGCGCATCAGGTCGCGCAGCGTGAACAGTTCTTGGTAGGCGGTTTCGTGCATGCGGGCTCCGGTCAGTCAGGGTCGGGCAGCAATAGCCCGAGCGTGCGGCGATAGATATTCTTCAGCGGCTCGAGCGTATCCAGGCGGATATGCTCGTTCAGTTGATGGATGCTGGCGTTGATAGGGCCGAACTCGATGACTTGCGGGCAGATCTTGGCGATGAAGCGGCCGTCGGATGTTCCGCCCGTGGTTGAAAGCTGGGTCGCCACGCCCGTTTCCACCAGTATGGCCTGTTCCAGCGCTTTGCTTAATTCGCCTCTCGGCGTCAGGAAGGGTTCGCCGCCCAAGGTCCAGTCCAGATCATAATCCAGCTTATGGCTTTGCAGTATGGCGTCGACCCGCGCTTTCAGGGTTTCAGGCGTGCTGGCGGTGGAAAAGCGGAAATTGAAGTCCAGCACCGCCGTGCCGGGAATGACATTCGTGGCCCCTGTGCCCGAATGCAGATTGGAAACCTGGAAGGCGGTGGCGGGAAAGTATTCGTTGCCGGCGTCCCATTCTTGCCTGGTCAATTCGACCAGAGCGGGCGCCAGCAGGTGGATGGGGTTATGCGCCAGATGTGGGTAGGCGATGTGGCCCTGCTTGCCTTTTACGGTCAATTTTCCCGACAGCGAGCCGCGCCGGCCGTTCTTGACGGTGTCGCCCAGCCGGTCCACCGAGGTGGGTTCGCCCACGATGCAATAGTCCAGCTGCTCGCCTCGCGCCGAAAGCGCCTGGCATACCTTGACCGTGCCTTCGATCGAAGGACCCTCTTCGTCGGCTGTGATCAGCAAGCCTATGGAGCCCGCATGGCCGGGGTGTGCCGCCACGAATTCCTCGACGGCCACGACAAAGGCGGCGATCGAGCTTTTCATGTCGGCCGCGCCGCGACCGTAGAGATTGCCTTCGCGCTCCGTCGGCACGAAGGGAGGGCTGTCCCATTGTTCCAGCGGCCCGGTGGGAACCACATCGGTGTGGCCGGCGAACACCAGCAATGGACCCATGGTTCCGCGCCGCGCCCAAAGATTTTCAACGTTGCCGAATGTCAGCGTTTCGCAGGTGAAGCCCGCCGCTTGCAGGCGGGCCGCAAGCAGTTCCTGGCAGCCTTGGTCGTCCGGCGTCACGGACGGGCGGGCGATCAAGTCGCGGGTCAGTTGGAGAACGGCGGAATCGGGCATCAGGCTCTCAGCAGTTCGTTGATACTGGTCTTGGAGCGGGTCTGGGCGTCGACGCGCTTGACGATGACGGCGCAGGCCAGGCTGTGCGATCCATCGGCCGAGGGCAGCGAACCCGGCACCACGACGGAGCCGGAGGGTACGCGGCCGTAGGTGATTTCGCCGGTGGAGCGGTCGTATATCTTGGTGCTCTGGGAAATGAAGACGCCCATGGCCAGCACTGAATTTTCTTCGACGATCACGCCTTCGACGATTTCGGAGCGGGCGCCGATAAAGCAATTGTCCTCGATTATGGTGGGGTTGGCCTGCAAGGGCTCAAGCACGCCGCCTATCCCCACGCCTCCCGACAAATGCACGTTCTTGCCGATTTGCGCGCAGGAGCCGACGGTCGCCCAGGTGTCGACCATGGTTCCTTCGTCGACGTAGGCGCCGACGTTGACATAGGAAGGCATCAGCACCACGTTCTTGCCGATGAAAGCGCCTTTGCGGGCCACGGCGGGCGGGACCACGCGAAAGCCGGCGGATGCGAAGTCCTGGGCATCGTAGCTTTCGAACTTCGTTGCCACTTTATCGTAGAACTGCAGAGGCCCGCCGCCCATGGCCCGATTGTTTTCCAGCCTGAAGGACAGCAGCACGGCTTTTTTGATCCACTGATGCACCACCCATTGCGTGCCGGATTTTTCCGCTACGCGCAGCTTGCCGCGATCCAGCGCTTCCAACGTGGCCTGTACGGCCTCGTACACGTCGGTATGGCCGGAGCTTGGGGAAATATCGGCACGGGCATCCCATGCTTGGTCTATGGTGCTTTGCAGATCTGTGGTCATAGGCGTTCTACTTTTCGGTCGTGAGTCGTGAGCAAGATAAAGGTTGGATCTTGCGAGGCCATCTTGCCGCCGGCCACGCAAGGAGAGGCCGGCGAGCTATTGCCTGGCGTCTCCGCGTACAAAATCGGCGATGCGCTGGGCGGCTTCCACACATTGCCGCTTAGGCGCCACCAGCGCAATGCGGATGCGTCTGGCGCCGGGATTCATGCCGTGAGCCTCGCGCGCCAGGTAGCTGCCCGGCAGCGCGGTGACGCCCGTGGCTCCGTAAAGATCGCGCACGAAATCCGTGTCGTCGCAAGGAGTTCGCGCCCATAGGTAGAAGGCGGCATCGGGCCAGTCCAGATCCAGCACCGGTTTCAGGATGGGTACGACCGCGTCGAATTTTTCGCGATACAGCCGGCGGTTTTCGATGACATGCGCCTCGTCGTTCCAGGCGGCGATGCTGGCCTGCGAAACCACGGGGCTGATCGCGCTGCCATGGTAGGTGCGGTACAGCAGGAATTGAGCGATCAGGCGGGCGTCGCCGGCGACAAAACCCGAGCGCAGCCCCGGTACGTTCGAGCGCTTGGAAAGGCTGGAAAAGCAGACCAGGTTGCGGTAGTCGCTGCGGCCCAGCAGGCTGGCCGCCTGCATGGCGCCCAGAGGCTTGTCGGATTCGTCGAAGTAGATTTCCGAATAGCATTCGTCCGCCGCAATGGCGAAGTCGTGCTCGTCCGACAAGGAAAACAGCGTTTTCCAGTCGTCCAGCGGCATCACGTTGCCGGCGGGATTGCCCGGGGAGCAGACGAACAGCAACTGTGTACGGCGCCAGACATCGGCCGGCACCGCCTTCCAATCATAGCCAAAGCCCAGGTCGGCCTGCGCATTGATGAAATAGGGCTGGGCCCCGGCCAGCAGGGCCGCGCCTTCGTATATCTGGTAGAACGGATTGGGGCAAACCACCAAGGCATCGGCGCCGGGGTCGATCACCGCTTGCGCAAAGGCGAAGAGCGCTTCGCGCGATCCCAGCGCGGGCAGCACCTGGGTATCGGGATCGGGCCGTTCGATGCCGTAGCGGCGGGCGATCCAGTCGGCGATCGCGCCGCGCAAGGCCGGGTCGCCTTTGGTCGGCGGATATACCGACAGGCCTCCCATGGCTTCTTGCATGGCTTGCACCAACAGGGTTGGGGCCGCGTGCTTGGGTTCGCCAATGGACAGATTGATGGGTGAGGGCTGCGGGACAGGGGCCTGGGCGAGCAAGCGCCTTAGTTTCTCGAAGGGATACGGATGCAGGGCGCTTAGTCGGGGATTCATTGTTGCCGGATTAAAAGGCGTGGGCCGGCGATTTTAGCAAGCGCTTGCGTGCTTGCCGGACTGCGCTGCCGCCCGGCGCGCAAGAACCGGGACTGCCGAAGCAGCGTTTGCGCATTTTTTGCAAATTGCGCAGTTTGTCACTTGCGCCCTTTTGTTTTTGCACCGGTAAGGCATTAGCCGGTATTGCGCCTGACAGCACAAAAAACAATTATGGTGCGAACGGAGAGACTCGAACTCTCACACCTCTCGGCGCCAGAACCTAAATCTGGTGCGTCTACCAATTCCGCCACGTTCGCATGAAGCCATAAGCATAAGGCAAGCCAAACATTATAGCTTTTTTTCGGTTCCGCGCAATGCGGGCGGGACTCCCGGAAACCTGCCCGCTGCCGGGCTTGTCGATGCCGGAAGGGGCCGGCGCGGTGCTCCTAGTAGACCGGCGCTTCGCCTTCGGGGCGGCGCTTGAAACGGCGATGCACCCAATAGTACTGATCCGGCGTGCTGCGTATACGCTCTTCCAGGAACTGGTTGGTGCGCAGTGCGTCGGCATGGGCGTCGCCGCTGGGGAAGTTTTCCAGCGGTTCGAAAATATTCAGCCTGTAGCCGCGGTAGTCGGGCAGGACCTCGGCCACGAAGGGCACGACGCGCGCGCCGGAAAGCTGCGCCAGGCGGGACACGGCCGTCAGGGTGCAGGCCTGGACGCCGAAGAAGGGCACGAACACGGAGTCACGCAGGCCGAAATCCATGTCGGCCGCCAGCATGATGGGGGTACCCGACTTGAGCACCTTGAGTATCTCGCGGGCGCTGCCGTTGCGGGGAATCATCTGCGTGCCGAAGCGGCTGCGCTGCTCGCGCGAAATCGTGTCGGTAACCACGTCCGACATGGGCGTGTAGATCGAGGCGACGGGATGCAGTATGGAGTAATACATGCAAGTCGCTTCTATGGCCGCAAAGTGGAACCCCAGGAAGATGGTGGGCTGTTCGTAGCGGTCGCTCAGTTCGATGGCGCTATTGAGCTCGACCAGACTGGAAAGGGTATCCGCGCTGCCATACCATTGCATGCCGCGTTCCAGGTAGCTGCGTATGACATGCCGAAAGGTCGAACGGGCCAGCACTTCGCGCTGGGCGTCCGAATGTTCGGGAAAGCACAGGCGCAGGTTGGTGTGCAGAATGCGTTTGCGCTTGCTGGGGATCCGGTATAGCAATGATCCCAGAGTTTCGCCAAGCCGGGCGACCAGACCATAGGGAAGGGTGGAGAGGGCGCGAAGAAGACCTGATGTTAATGCGTTTTGTGTGCTGTATTTCATGAAAGGGGGCGTGCGCGATGCAGAAGCCCATGTCAGGTCAGCTAACCATGCTAGCACGTTCGGGCGATGTGCTTGTGATTTTTCGGAAATGCGGCCGCGGCCGCCCCGCTGGTTCATTCCGGCTTGTGAGGGGGCGTTTGCATGAGCTTTCCGACTTTCCGGTAAAATGACTCGTTTATTCGTTCAATTACTCATTTATATAGGTCCCGAATGCAACCCGAGGTTGAAATTTTGTCCGGCCTGGAGCGCCGTGTTGATCTGGCCGTTTCGATTGCCGATGTGGAAAAAGAAGTCCAGGCCCAGCTCAAGCGCGTTGCCCGCACCGCTAAAGTTCAGGGTTTTCGTCCAGGGAAAGCGCCGCTTTCCCTGATCGAGCGCAGCCATGGACCTGGCATCCGCTACGATGTGATCAACAACGAAGTCGGCCGTTCGCTGGATAAGGTCATCGGCGAAGCCAAGCTGCGCGTTGCGGGTACGCCCAACCTGGAACCCAAGACCGAAGGCGTCGAAGAAGGCGTCATGGCTTTTTCGGCCACGTTCGAAGTCTATCCGGAAGTCCAGCTTCCCGAATTGTCCGCCTTGCAAGTCAAGCGCGCCCAGGTTCAGGTCGGCGATGCCGAAGTGCAGCGCACTGTCGACATCCTGCGCAAGCAACGCGCCAAATACGAAGCGCGCGACGGCCGCGAAGCGCAAGACGATGATCGCATCACGCTGGATTTCGTCGGCACGATCGACGGTGTGGCCTTCGATGGCGGCACCGCCGAGAAATTCCCCTTCGTTTTGGGCCAGGGCCGCATGCTGCCCGAGTTCGAAACCGCCGTGCGCGGCATGAAGGCCGGCGAATCCAAGACGTTCCCGCTGACTTTCCCTGAAGAGTACGGCAGCAAGGAAGTGGCCGGCAAGACGGCTGAATTCAAGATCACGGTCACGGAAGTCGCCGAGCCTGTCCTGCCCGAAGTCAATGCCGAATTCGCCAAGTCGTTGGGTCAGCCCGAAGGCGACGTCGAGAAGCTGCTGGCCGACGTGCGCGCCAACATCGAGCGCGAGGTCAAGGCCCGCGCCCAGGCACGCACCAAGGCCAGCGTCATGGATGCGCTGGTTGGCGCATGCTCGTTCGACGTGCCCAAGGCCCTGGTCGAGAATGACGCGCAAGGCCGTGTTGCCGCCGCACGCGAAGAACTCAAGCAGCGCGGCGTGCCCAATGCCGACTCCATGCCCATACCCGCCGATGCGTTTACGGCCGAATCCGAGCGCCGCGTGCGCCTGGGCCTGCTGGTGTCCGAGCTGGTGCAAGGCGCCGACCTGCAAGCCAAGCCCGAGCAGGTTCGCGCCCGCATCGAGGAATTCGCCCAGAACTACGAACAGCCCGCGCAAGTCGTGGCCTATTATCTTTCCGACCGTCAGCGTCGCGCTGAAATCGAAGCCATCGTGCTTGAGGACAATGTGGTTGACCATGTATTGTCCAAAGCCCAGGTAAGCGACGAGGACGTCGCCTTCGACGAACTCATGGGGACCAACTAAATGTCACGATTTACCGATTTTTACGCCTCAATGTATGGTGGTGACTCGGTGACCCCTACGGGGCTGGGCTACGTGCCCATCGTGATAGAACAGTCGGGACGCGGCGAGCGGTCTTACGATATTTATTCGCGTCTGCTGCGCGAACGAGTGATCTTCTTCGTCGGTCCCGTCAACGACCATTCCGCCAACCTGGTGGTGGCTCAGCTGCTGTTTCTTGAATCGGAAAATCCCGACAAGGACATCTCGCTGTACATCAACTCGCCGGGCGGTTCGGTTTATGCGGGCATGGCCATCTACGACACAATGCAGTTCGTCAAGCCCGATGTGTCCACGCTCTGCACCGGTATTGCGGCCAGCATGGGCGCCTTCCTGCTGGCTGCGGGCACCAAGGGCAAGCGCTATACCTTGCCCAATTCCCGCATCATGATTCATCAGCCTTCGGGCGGTGCGCAGGGTCAGGCATCCGATATTCAGATTCAGGCGCGCGAAATTCTCAGCTTGCGCGAACGCCTGAACAGCATCCTGGCCAAGAACACAGGGCAGCCTGTCGAACGCATCGAAGAAGACACCGAACGCGATAATTTCATGTCGGCGGAAGATGCGGTATCGTATGGTTTGGTCGATAAAGTACTGGTCTCCCGCGCGGAAGGGGTCTAGGCCAGCCGGTCGGTGGGCCTTCGCGCCCACCGGTTATTACCCGACAGGCAAATTCTACGTTGTCCTGTCCACTGAACTGAACGAAGAGTTTTATGCCTGAAAAAAAAGGATCGGCGGACGATAAGGTATTGCATTGTTCCTTTTGCAATAAAAGCCAGCACGAGGTTCGCAAGCTGATCGCCGGACCCTCGGTGTTTATTTGCGACGAATGCATCGACCTGTGCAACGACATCATTGTCGAAGAAAGCCAGGAAGCGGCTCGCGACGCGATCCGCAACGAATTGCCCACGCCGCACGAAATCAAGGGCTTCCTTGATGGCTATGTCATCGGTCAGGACACGCCCAAGCGCAACCTGGCGGTGGCGGTCTACAACCATTACAAGCGCCTGCGCTATGGCGATGTCAAAGGCGACGACGTTGAATTGTCCAAAAGCAACATCCTGCTGATCGGACCCACCGGTTCGGGCAAGACGCTGTTGGCGCAGACCCTGGCGCGCATGCTGGATGTGCCTTTCGTCATGGCCGACGCCACTACCCTGACCGAGGCCGGTTACGTGGGCGAGGATGTCGAGAACATCATCCAGAAGCTGTTGCAGAACTGCAGCTACGATGTCGAGAAGGCGCAGCGCGCCATTATCTACATCGACGAAATCGACAAGATCTCGCGCAAGGCCGACAACCCCTCCATCACGCGCGATGTCTCTGGTGAAGGCGTGCAGCAGGCGCTGCTCAAGCTGATCGAAGGCACGGTCGCTTCCGTGCCGCCGCAGGGCGGGCGCAAGCATCCCAACCAGGACTTTGTCCAGGTCGACACCACCAACATACTGTTCATCGTGGGCGGAGCCTTCGACGGACTCGACAAGATCATCCGCGACCGTACCGAAAGGTCTGGCATCGGTTTTTCCGCCACGGTGCGCGCCAAGACCGAACGCGGCGTGGGCGAGCTGTTTGCCGAGGTCGAACCCGAAGATCTCATCAAATTCGGCCTTATTCCGGAATTGGTCGGACGCCTGCCGGTCGTGGCGACGCTGGAAGAGCTCCAGGAAGACACACTGATACGCATTCTTACCGAACCCAAGAATTCGCTGATCAAGCAGTTTCAGAAGCTGTTCGAGATGGAAGAGGTCGAGCTCGAAGTGCGTCCCGGCGCCTTGAGCGCCATCGCAAGGCGCGCCATCAAGCGCCGCACGGGGGCTCGCGGACTGCGTTCCATCGTGGAACAGGCCTTGCTGGGCACCATGTACGAACTTCCTTCGCAAAAGGACGTCAAAAGAGTCGTGCTGGACGAAAACGCCGTTACCGGCAAGGGCACGCCCATCCTGATATACGAGGATGAGGCCAAGTCCGAAGCCACCGGCCGGCAGGGGGCTGCCAAGAAGTTAAAGGACGCCGCCGCCTAGGAAAGCTTTTAGAATACCCCTATATAAATGCGGGATTTGCCGTTGTAGACTTGAAAAGCTGGCTATCGTCACTACATACACCTACAGGTAGTACTAAAAAGGGAGGCCTTGGCTTCCCTTTTGCATCTAGAGGTAAATTTTAAGGAAATTACTATGTCTGCGAGCCAGATTCTTACTTCAGAACCCACGGACTTGCCGCTGTTGCCATTGCGCGACGTGGTGGTATTTCCGCACATGGTGATTCCTCTGTTTGTTGGCCGTCCGCGTTCCATCAAGGCACTAGAGCTTGCCATGGAATCGGGCAACAACATCATGCTGGTGGCGCAGAAATCCGCCGGCAAGGACGATCCCACCCCCGAAGACCTGTATGACATCGGCTGCGTCGCCAGCATCCTCCAGATGCTGAAGCTGCCCGACGGCACCGTGAAGGTGCTGGTCGAAGGCTTGCAGCGCGCGCGCATCCAGAAAGTCACCGAGGCCGAAACCCATTTCATGTCGGTCGTGGTGCCGGTCGAACCCGAAACGGGCGAAGGCCCCGAATCCGAGGCATTGCGCCGCGCGGTGGTTGCCCAGTTCGAGCAGTACGTAAAGCTGAACAAGAAAATCCCGCAAGAAATCCTGACTTCCCTAACCGGTATCGACGATGCCGGCCGCCTGGCCGACACGATCTCGGCTCATTTGCCCCTGAAGCTCGAGCAGAAACAAAAAATGCTCGAAGTCA
This sequence comes from Pollutimonas rozaliensis, assembly GCF_048751585.1. NCBI lineage: Bacteria > Pseudomonadati > Pseudomonadota > Betaproteobacteria > Burkholderiales > Alcaligenaceae > Pollutimonas > Pollutimonas rozaliensis. The sequence goes on from NZ_JAZHOB010000003.1 coordinate 140,857, forward strand.
CAGGCACCGCCGAGCGCCTGGAAAGCCTGCTGTCCCAGCTTGAATCCGAAATCGACATCCTCCAGGTCGAGAAGCGCATACGCGGCCGGGTCAAGAAGCAAATGGAAAAGAGCCAGCGCGACTACTATCTGAACGAACAGGTCAAGGCCATTCAGAAAGAACTGGGCGAAGGCGAAGAGGGCGCCGACATCGAAGAGCTCGAAAAGAAAATCACGGCCGCCCAACTGCCCAAGGAAGCGCAGAAGAAGGCCGATGCCGAGCTCAAGAAACTCAAGCTGATGTCGCCGATGTCGGCCGAAGCCACGGTCGTGCGCAACTACATCGATACGCTTATCGGCCTGCCCTGGCGTAAAAAGAGCCGGATCAACAATTCTATTCCGAATGCCGAAGGCGTCCTTGATGCCGATCACTACGGTCTGGAAAAGGTGAAAGAGCGCATTATTGAGTATCTGGCTGTGCAGCAGCGCGTCGATAAGCTCAAGGCGCCCATCCTGTGCCTGGTCGGACCTCCCGGCGTGGGCAAGACCTCGCTGGGGCAGTCGATTGCGCGCGCAACCAATCGCAAGTTCGTGCGCATGGCCCTGGGCGGCGTCCGCGACGAAGCCGAGATCCGCGGTCACCGCCGCACCTATATCGGCTCCATGCCGGGCAAGATCCTGCAGAACATGGCCAAGGTGTCCGTGCGCAACCCCTTGTTCCTGCTCGATGAAATCGACAAGATGGGCGCCGACTTCCGCGGCGACCCGTCCTCGGCCTTGCTGGAGGTGCTGGATCCGGAACAGAACCATACCTTCCAGGATCACTACATCGAAGTCGACTTCGACCTGTCCGATGTCATGTTCGTGGCGACCAGCAATACCTTGAACATCCCGCCGGCCCTGCTGGACCGCATGGAAGTCATACGCCTGTCGGGCTATACCGAGGACGAGAAGGTGCATATCGCCTTCGATCACCTGTTGCCCAAGCTGATGAAGAACAACGGCGTGCAGGAAGGCGAGGTCACCATCGAGGAATCGGCGATTCGCAATATCGTGCGCTACTACACGCGTGAAGCGGGTGTGCGGGCGCTGGAGCGCGAAATCAGCAAGATCTGCCGCAAGGTCGTGAAAAAGCTGCTGGGCACGAATCCGCAGGTCCGCTCCGGCGGCCGGCGCAAGGCTGCGCCCGCGCAGGTGCTGGAGCGCGTCACGGTCACGTCGGACAACCTCAGCGATTTCCTTGGCGTTCGGCGTTTCAATTTCGGCATGGCCGAAAAGGAAAACAAGGTCGGGCAGGTTACCGGCCTGGCCTGGACCGAAGTGGGCGGCGATTTGCTGACCATCGAGGTGGCCGACATGCCGGGCAAGGGCGTGGTGTTGCGCACCGGCTCGCTGGGCGACGTCATGAAGGAGTCTGTCGAGGCGGCACGCACGGTCGTGCGCGCCAGGGCGCAGAAATGGGGTATTCCCAACACGGCTTTCGAGAAGCGCGATCTGCACGTGCACTTCCCGGAAGGCGCGACACCCAAGGATGGTCCTTCGGCGGGTATAGCGATCACGACGGCCATGGTATCGGCACTGACGGGCATACCGGTGCGCGCCGATGTGGCCATGACGGGTGAAATCACGCTGCGCGGCGAGGTTCTGGGTATCGGCGGCCTGAAGGAAAAACTGCTGGCTGCCCATCGCGGCGGCATCAAGGTGGTGATGATTCCGGAAGAAAACGTGAAGGACTTGGCCGATATTCCCGACAATGTGAAGAATCACCTTGAGATCATTCCGGTGCGCTGGATAGACCGGGTGCTCGAGGTGGCTTTGCAGAGTATGCCTACGCCTTTGTCGGACGAGGAAGTCGCTCGCCTGGCGGCGGAGGCGGTGGCCAACGCGAAGCCGGTCGGGGAATCGTCGGGCGGTGTCATGAAGCATTGATGCCGGCGGGGCCAGGGGGCGCCTTTTTAAGCGGCCGCCTGGGTCGCTGACGCTGAAGGCTGTAGCCTAGGGCTGAGTTCTGTATTGCACGGGGCTCAGTCCTTTTCTTTTGCTTGTGGCTGCGTCGCTTTGTTTAATTGCTTGCTTGTTGTCTGTCTGTCTGTCTGTCTGTCTGCTTGCTTGCTTGCTTGCTTGCTTGCTTGCGCCAGCGCAGGTGGGTGGGGGTGCGCCGGGCTGGACGCTCACGGTCCCGGCTTCGCCGTGACTTCCCGTGCAAGCGGCTCGAATCGGGGGACGGGCGCGAACTCACAAAAATCAGTCCCCCGGACTGATTTTTGCTCAAACATGCGCGCCCTCCAAGGCCCCCGGTTCGAGCCGCCCGCACGGCGTAAGCGAAAACCGCCCGTCGCTCCCCCACCCACCTGCGCTTGAGTCATGTAGCGATCGGAAGGCGCCTGTGGGCATGGTTGGCCCGGCGGTTTACGCGTGCGCCGCGCGGGCCGTCTGTTTTGGAGAGGCAAGACCGCGATTGTTTGAGCAACAAGGGTGTTGGCAGCCCAGGGGGCTGCCAACGTTGCGAGTTTCGCGGTCGCTCCAAAGCAGATGGCTTGCGCGGGTAGTCCTGGCTTGCCAGGACCGCGGCGCGTCTAGCCGGGCCGGCCATGCCCGCAGGCGCCGTTTCTCATGTGAACCACCGCTATCCAGCTAACGCACCGGCAGTGTGTTATTGCAGCGGCGTATTCCGTATCAAGCCCACGGCAATGCCTTCCAGCGAGAATTCGTCTTCGGCCGACACAACAATGGGCTGGAAGTCGGGGTTTTCGGGCAGGAGTTGGATATTGCGGCCGCTGCGCGAAAAGCGCTTGACAGTGACTTCGTCGCCCAGGCGGGCCACGACGATTTGGCCGTTGCGGGCGTCGGGCGACTTCTTGACGGCCAGCAGGTCGCCGTCCAGGATGCCGGCGTCGCGCATGCTGAGGCCGCGCACGCGCAGCAGATAGTCGGGCGTCTGGCTGAACAGGGCCGGTTCGATGCCGATTTCGCGTTCGACGTGTTCGGCGGCAAGAATGGGGCTGCCTGCGGCTACCCGGCCCACCAGGGGCACCAGCAATTGCGACAGGGCGGCGGATGCGTGTTCCAAAAGGCCGGCGGCCGCGCCGGGGGATGGATCGGCATCGACCAGCCGTATTCCGCGCGAGGCGCCCGCTGTGAGTTCGATGGCGCCTTTCTTGGCCAGAGCCTTCAGATGGTCTTCGGCGGCGTTGGCCGATTTGAAACCCAAAGCGCGCGCAATTTCGGCCCGCGTGGGCGGAAAGCCTGTGCGGGTGATTTCGCTGCGTATGAGTTCGAGTATTTGCTGCTGACGCTCGGTAAGCTTGACGGCCATGGCAATCCAGACTGTGTTTTTATACAGTCTGGATTTTGCAACACTTTATGTGAAAGATCAAGTCTTAAGAAAGGACTTTGGCGATCGAAGCGGCAACGTAGTCGATATTGCGGCTATTCAGGGCGGCTACGCAAATGCGGCCGCTGCTGACGGCATACACGCCATGCTCGTCGCGCAGGCGGTCCACTTGCTGGGCGGTCAGGCCCGAATACGAGAACATGCCGCGCTGAGCCAGCACGAAATCGAAATTCTGGGTAACCCCGTGGGATTTGAGCTTTTCAACCAGCTGCACGCGCATGGTGCGGATGCGCTCGCGCATGGCTGCCAGCTCGGTGGTCCACAATGTGTAGAGTTCTGGCGTGTTCAGCACCGTGGCGACGACGGTGCCGCCGTGCGTGGGCGGGTTGGAATAGTTGGTGCGGATAACCCGTTTGAGCTGGCTGAGCACGCGGCCGCTTTCTTCCTTGCTGGACGAAATCAGCGTCAGCGCACCCACGCGTTCGCCGTACAGCGAGAACGACTTGGAGAAGGACGAGCTGATGAACATGGTCAGGTCATGCTGTGCAAACAGGCGGACGACCGATGCGTCCTCTTCCAGGCCGTCGCCGAATCCCTGGTAAGCGATGTCCAGGAAGGGCACCAGATTGCGTGCCTTGACGACCTCGACGATCTGCTGCCATTGCTCGAAGCTGGGGTCCACGCCTGTGGGATTGTGGCAGCAGGCATGCAGGACGACGATGGTCTGCTCGGGCAATGCCTGCAGCGAGGCCAGCATGCCGGGGAAATCCAGGCCGTGGGTGGCGGCGGGGTCGTAATAAGGATAGGTTTCCACCACGAAACCGGCCCGCTCGAACAGGGCGCGGTGGTTTTCCCAACTGGGATTGCTGATGACGACCTTGGAGCCGGGCAAAAGCTGCTTCAGGAAATCGGCGCCGATTTTCAGGGCGCCGGTGCCGCCCAGTGCCTGGGCGGTCAGCACGCGGCCCGCGGCGATAAGGGGCGAGCCTTCGCCCAGCAACAGGGTTTGCGCGCCCTTGTTGTAGCCGGGTATGCCTTCGATGGGAAGATAGCCGCGCGCCGCGTGCGCTTCGATGCGCGCCGTTTCGGCCTTGCTGACCGCATCCAGCAGGGGAATATGCCCTTCGTCGTCGTAGTACACGCCAACGCCAAGATTGACCTTGCCGGTTCGGGTATCAGCGTTATATTGTTCGTTCAGGCCAAGGATGGGGTCGCGCGGAGCGAGTTCGACGGATTCGAAGAGAGATTTCATTTTGAGGGAGTAAAGGTGGGAAGGGAAACTCGAAACATTAATGTGATAATAAGGGGTTTACCCTGAAAGTGTCCAGTATGAACGCTCCCGCACCCGGCTTCATCGAATACCCGAATAGCCCATTCCAGCTCTACCAGCCCTACCCGCCGGCGGGCGATCAGCCGACGGCAATCGACGCGCTGGTCGAAGGCATAGGCGACGGCCTGATGTACCAGACTCTGCTGGGGGTTACGGGTTCGGGCAAGACCTACACCATGGCCAATGTCATCGCCCGCACTGGGCGTCCGGCCATAGTGCTGGCGCCCAACAAGACACTGGCCGCGCAGCTATATGCCGAAATGCGGGAGTTCTTTCCCAACAATGCGGTGGAGTATTTCGTTTCGTACTACGATTACTACCAACCTGAAGCGTATGTGGCGGCGCGCGATCTGTTCATCGAGAAAGACTCATCCATCAACGAACACATCGAGCAGATGCGGCTGTCGGCGACCAAAAGCTTGTTGGAACGGCGCGACACTGTCATCGTCGGAACCGTATCGTGCATCTACGGTATAGGCAATCCCGGCGACTATCACGCCATGGTGCTGACTCTGCGCGCGGGCGATCGCATCGCCCGCCAGGAGCTGCTGGGCCGTCTGGTCGCCATGCAGTACGAGCGCAACGATGTGGAGTTCGTACGAGGCCATTTCCGGGCGCGCGGCGAGATCATCGATGTCTTTCCCGCCGAGCACGCCGAACTGGCCTTGCGGATTACCTTGTTCGACGACGAGATCGAGTCGCTGGAAATGTTCGATCCGCTGACGGGCAAGATCAAGCATAAGCTGCCCCGGTTCACTGTCTTTCCCAGTTCGCACTATGTTACGCCCCGTGAAACGGTGCTGCGGGCCATCGAGACCATCAAGATAGAGTTGCGCGAGCGCCTGGCCGCCCTGGTGGCGGACGGCAAGCTGGTGGAAGCCCAGCGGCTGGAGCAGCGCACCCGTTTCGACCTTGAAATGCTGCAGGAGCTGGGCTTCTGCAAGGGCATCGAGAACTACTCCAGGCATTTGTCGGGCGCCTTGCCCGGCGAACCGCCGCCTACGCTCATTGATTACCTGCCCGCCGACGCCCTGATGTTCATCGACGAAAGCCATGTCACCATGGGGCAGCTAAGCGCCATGTACCGAGGCGATCGCTCGCGTAAATCGACACTGGTGCAATTCGGTTTCCGCCTGCCGTCGGCCATGGACAACCGGCCATTGCAACTGGAAGAGTTCGAGCAGCGCATGCGCCAGTGCGTGTTCGTGTCGGCCACGCCGGCCGCCTACGAAAACGAGCATTCCGATAACGTGGTCGAGCAGGTGGTCCGGCCCACCGGGCTGGTGGACCCCGAAGTGGAGGTCCGCCCCGCGCTGACACAGGTCGACGATCTGTTGGGCGAAATCAAGAAGCGGGTGGCGCTGCGCGAGCGTGTGCTGGTGACGACGCTTACCAAGCGCATGTCCGAGGATCTGACCGATTACCTGACGGAAAGCGGCTTGAAGGTGCGCTATCTGCATTCGGATATCGATACGGTGGAAAGGGTGGAGATCATCCGTGACCTTCGTCTGGGCGTTTTCGATGTCCTGGTGGGCATCAACCTGCTGCGCGAGGGCCTGGATATTCCGGAAGTGTCGCTGGTGGCCATCCTGGATGCCGACAAGGAGGGTTTCTTGCGGTCGGAGCGCAGCCTGATTCAGACCATGGGCCGGGCCGCGCGCAATCTGAATGGCCGGGCCATTTTATATGCCGACCGGATTACCGATTCCATGCGCCGCGCCATGGATGAAACAGAAAGGCGGCGCATCAAGCAGCAGGAATTCAACGTCAAGCACGGAATCACGGCTCGCAGCGTCAACAAGGCCGTGCGCGAAATGATAGACGGAGTCATGGTCGCGCCGGAAGCGGCATCGGCGCTCGACGATATTTCGCCCGAAGTGTTGCGCGATGACAAGTCGCTGGCCAAGGAAATCCGCCGCCTGGAAAAACTGATGATGGACCATGCCAAGAATCTGGAGTTCGAGCAGGCCGCCGCCGCGCGCGACTCCTTGAACCGGCTCAAGCAAAAAGCGCTACTTTCCTAAGTTCCCCAAATACGCGAGTGCATTTGTTACAGATTCGGCCTTTAGTGCCTGGGGTTGTATGTTTAAAACAAATTGTTGGAAAACACCAACAATTTGTCGATATTAATGGCCCTGTCATTTTGTCTCCCTCGTGATTTTGGCCGGGTCTTGCCAACGCTTATCCTAGGGTTTACCATTACAAAACAGGCTGAATTTATCACCAAGGCTTGTAATGTTGCAGTGCATGAATATTGGCTTTTCGGCGGTTTGGAGCAGCCTTTTGGCTGTTCACGACTTGCACCGGAATAAGCGGTAACGTCTTATCATGTTTAAGTTTTTCCGCTTGTCAATAACTGCTGAAAGGCAAATGTGGACTTGCAAAAAGTCTTGCCTTACAACGGGTTTTCCCTCACACTCTCGTCTATGATGACTAAGGTACTTTTCGTTTGCATGGGTAATATCTGTCGCTCGCCAAGCGCAGAGGGTGTCTTCCGCCGTTTAGTCGACGAAGCGGGGCTCTCTGATGTGGTTGGCGTCGATTCCGCTGGCACCCACAGCTTTCATATCGGCGAAGCGCCCGACGCGCGCGCGCAGGCGGCGGCGCGCAAGCGCGGCTACGAGCTTGCGCACTGCGTAGCCCGGCAAATCACGGCCGACGACTTCCGTGAATTCGATCTCATTCTGGCCATGGATTGGGAAAATCTTTCCGCACTGCAGCAGCAATGCCCCAAGATTTATCAGCACAAATTGATGCTGCTCATGCGCTTTGCCAACGAGTTCGAAGAAGCCACGGTTCCCGATCCTTATTATGGCGGTCCCGAAGGTTTCAGCAAAGTACTCGACTACCTGGAAGACGCCTGTCAGGGCGTGATGGAGCTCGTGCGCAAGCGGGCGCTGCAATACCAGGCCGCCTAAGCGTTTTCAACCCGTCCGGACGAACCGAAAGAACCGTGCTTGCCACGGTTTTTTCATTTGGCCCAAGGCCTTTTACCCTACCGTTTTAGTCGGGAATTTGTTATAGTTGAGTATATTGGTCGGGTATAAAGTCGCCGGCCGATAATTTGATTGCATCAGGCTTTGGCAAGGAAATCACCATGCGTTTAACGACCAAGGGGCGTTTTGCGGTGACCGCCATGATTGATCTGGCGTTGCGGCAGCAAAGCGGGCCCGTTACCCTCGCGGCTATCAGTCAGCGACAGAACATTTCGCTGTCGTATCTGGAGCAGTTGTTCGGCAAATTGCGCCGCCACGAACTCGTGGACAGCATACGTGGCCCCGGAGGCGGTTATTCGCTCGCCCGCCTGGCACGCAATATCACCGTGGCCGACATTATTTTCGCGGTGGACGAGCCCCTGGACGCCACAAGTTGCGGCGGCAAGGAAGACTGCAACATCGGCCGCAATGGCAGCACGGGCAAGTGCATGACGCACGAATTATGGTCCACGCTCAATCGTAAAATGGTCGACTATCTGGATTCGGTGTCCTTGCAGGATTTGGTCGATCAGCAACGCATGCGACTGCTCCATGAGGCCACTCAGGCCCAGACCGCCATCCGCATCAACCGCTCGCCCGATGTGCTCATCGCCTCGTCGACGGCATAATACGATTGGAGTCTAGCCCCATGCCCCAGCGTCCTGTTTATCTGGACTATTCGGCGACCACGCCCGCGGATCCGCGCGTGGTCGATAAAATGGTGCCGTGGCTGTACGAGCATTTCGGCAACCCGGCGTCGCGCAGCCATGCCTACGGCTGGGACGCCGAAGAGGCCGTTGAACTGGCCCGCTCCCAGGTTGCGCAATTGGTCAATGCCGATTCGCGCGAAATCATCTGGACGTCCGGCGCCACGGAATCGAACAACCTGGCATTGAAGGGCGCCGCCCATGCCTATGCCGGGCGCGGCAAGCATATTGTCACGGTCAAGACGGAACACAAGGCGGTGCTGGACACCTGCCGCGAACTTGAACGGCAGGGTTTCGAAGTCAGCTATCTGGACGTCCCGCAGGATGGCTTGCTGGACATCCAGGCATTCAAGAACGCCTTGCGGCCAGACACCATCCTGGCTTCCGTCATGCTGGTCAATAATGAAATCGGCGTGATCCAGGACATCGCCGCATTGGGCCAGGCTTGTCACGAGCAGGGCATCGTATTTCATGTGGATGCGGCGCAAGCCACCGGCAAGGTCGTCATCGACCTGCAAACGCTTCCGGTCGACCTGATGTCGTTTTCCGCTCATAAGACTTATGGGCCGAAGGGCATCGGAGCCTTGTTCGCGCGGCGCAAGCCCCGAGTGCGGCTAGAGGCGCAGATACATGGCGGCGGGCACGAACGCGGTTTTCGATCGGGCACGCTGGCGACGCATCAAATCGTCGGCATGGGCCAGGCCTTTGAATTGGCCCGCCTCGAAATGGACCAGGAAAACCAGCGCATACGCGGTTTGCGCGATCGCCTGTGGGCCGGCCTGTCGCAAATCCCTGAGATCTGCCTGAACGGGCATTTCCAGCAGCGAGTTCCGCATAACCTGAACGTCAGCTTCAGCTATGTGGAGGGCGAATCCCTGATCATGGCGCTGAAAGACCTGGCGGTTTCCAGCGGATCAGCATGCACCTCGGCCAGCCTGGAGCCTTCCTATGTATTGCGGGCGCTGGGCCGCAGCGACGAACTTGCCCATAGCTCCATCCGCTTCACTTTGGGCCGCTACACCACCCGGGAAGACGTGGATTTCGCCATAGAGCTGCTTGTGCGTCAAGTCGGCAAGCTGCGCGACATGTCGCCGCTGTGGGAAATGTTCCAAGAGGGCGTGGACTTGAATTCCGTTCAATGGGCCGCACATTAATGGCATGGGCATGAACAAGCTGGACTTTACCGCGAAAACGATTGCGAGCATTCATGGCGTATAGCGACAAGGTGCTGGATCACTATGAAAATCCGCGCAATGTCGGTTCATTCGACAAGTCCGATGCCCGTGTCGGCACGGGCATAGTCGGCGCTCCGGCGCTGGGCGACGTGATGAAGCTGCAAATCAAGGTCGATGAATCGGGTATCATTGAAGATGCACGGTTCAAGACGTATGGTTGCGGTTCGGCCATCGCTTCCAGTTCGCTGGTTACCGAGTGGATCAAGGGCAAGACGCTGGATCAGGCCATGGACATTCGCAATACGCATATTGCCGAAGCGCTGGCCCTGCCGCCGGTAAAAATCCACTGTTCCATCCTGGCCGAAGACGTCATCAAGGCGGCGGTCCGGGACTACAAGGAAAAGCATCAGGAGTAATCATGGGAATTATGCTTACACAACAAGCAGCCGATCACATCAACCGCTATATCGAAAAGCGGGGGAAGGGGTTGGGCTTGCGTCTGGGCGTTCGTACCACGGGCTGCTCGGGCATGGCTTACAAGCTGGAATACGTCGACGAGCCCAATGCCGACGACCAGGTGTTCGAGCAGCGGGGGGTCAAGGTTTACATCGATCCTAAAAGCTTGCCGTTCCTGGAAGGCACGCAGCTGGACTACGCGCGTGAAGGCCTGAATGAAGGCTTCAAGTTTTCCAATCCCAACGAAAAAGCCACCTGCGGCTGCGGCGAATCGTTCACGGTGTAATTGCCAGGCGATAGGGTGCTACGGGCATAGAATATGGCCCCGCAGTTGCTGCGGTATCACTGTATTTGGCTAGGTCCAAGCAATACTTGAAGCAGCGGGCTTTCATTCCCCGACTGCGGTGCTATCAGAGCCGGATTCTTTAAAAAAGAATCCGGCTTTTTTATTTTCGCAATAGACAAGTACTGGAAAGTCTGCGGATGTCAGTGAGCAAGGGAAAACCCTCGGGCTAAATATCGGATAAAAGGTTACAAAAAATCTCTAATGATGTTTAAATCCATTTCTTACATATATGTATCTATATATGTCTAATAAGCCACATGTGAGCCAAATCCATTCATATTTTGCATAAATGGAGGTATTAAGGGCATGTGGAACCAGTCTTTATAGGAAATGGGTATGAACATGACGGTAAATAAACACAGAATAATGCGGATAACTGTGCTGACCGGAGCATTGCTGGGGGTTTACGCGGTTTCATACGCTGCCGAACCCATTGCCTACACACCGTATGGAATGAACATGGATCCTTCGGCCTGGACCAAAGACAGAGGCGGCGACCCCGCTTTGGTTGGGACGACATGGGAGGGGCGTGACGCCCTCAAGCTATCGATAAAGAAACCCGGCGCGGGCGACTCATTCAACAACTGGCAAGGCCATTCCCAGCGCACAGCAGCGCCCTCGGGCGAGTCCTTCCTACGTGGCGACCTATGGGTACAAAGCGATTGGACCAGCGGGACGGAAACCGACTTCCAGAACACCGGCATGTGGGGTTCGGCCATGCCGGCGGATACGGTGGCAGGCGGCAGCTATGTCGATGCCCAGGCGGTATTCCCCATCATGCACTTCACCAATCAGAAAGATTCCACAGGGAACCCGGATGGCAAGGGCATGCTGCGCATATGGGACACCACTGCGAATCCTTCCGGTGGCTGGGTCTATCTGACCGGAACCGAAGGGCTGATCCAGTATGGCGGCTGGAACTCGATCGACCTGCGCCTTATTCCGGGACAGAACAAGGTCGAATACTATTTCAACGGGTCATTGGTGCATACCTGGGTCGATCCGACCTCCGATAACGACAGCAAGCCCGGCCAATTTTTTGCCATGTACCTTAAGGCCCGCAACAACGGCGTTACCGAATTCGATACCTATTGGTCGCGGTTGATGTCCGGCGCTGTGTATAGCGAAGGCAATGTGTCGGGTGCGATTGGCGGCGATGTCATGGTCGACGCGGGCGGCAGGGTGTCGGTGGCCGACGGCACGGCCATTTCCGGGTCGCTGTACGGCAACGGCAGCGCCACCGCCGCGTCGATCGTCAATTTCGACAAAAGCGCCACGATCGGCGGCGATCTTGTCGGCAACAATACTTGGTTCAATTTCAGTTCGGCGGTGGATGCGACCGCCGCGGTTGCGGGCTCCATCGAACTGGAGGGTAAATCTCTGGCGACCGGCGGCTCGGCGGATAAGGCCGTACAGGCGGGCCGGGACATCAAGCTGAACGATTCCACGCTGAAAGGCTATTGGACGCTGCCCAACGGCAGCATTATTGCCCAGGGCGGCGCGCGCATCGAGGATGCGACGATCACTGCCACCAAAACCGCGCTCAAGACATCCGGAAGCGCGCCATTGGTTACCGTCAGGAACAGCTCACTCAAGTCCACCGGCGCGGGCACGGGTTTCAGCGGTTTGGTGGCAGCCGTCAATGCCAGCAACAGTTCGGTGGTCGATATCGACGGCGGCAGCGTTGCCGCCACGGGCACTATCTATACACGAGGCATTCTGGCCACCACCGGCGCCAAGGTCACTACGGCGAACACGGATATCTCCACGACGGGCAGTAAATCGCACGCCGTGCATGCCCATGTGGAAAAGAATGACACCAGCGGAGCCGTACCTGTAGTCGCCATCAATGGCGGCACCATCTCTGCCGCCGGCGACGAATCCTGGGGCCTGTATTCCTTGCGGGGCGGCGTCATCACCAGCTCGGCCGACATAAGCACCGCGGGGAAGGCGGGCTTCGGGGCCTTTGTCGAAGGCAATGGCGAAACCAATGCGCGGCCGGGCCTCATCACGCTTAACGGCGGGTCCATCACAACCTCTGGTCAGGCGCTGAGTTCGGGCGACGGGAGCATAGGCAGTTATGGGGTGCTGGCCAAAAACATTGGCAACGCGGTTGTCATGAACGGTACCCGGGTCACAACGTCGGGCAACGTGGCCGAAGGCTTGCGGGTCGAGGATAAAGGGCAGATCACGGCAAGCGATTCCATTATCGCCACCAGCGGATCGGCCGCTCACGGTGTAACGGCCTACACCGGCGGCAAGGTGGATTTGGTTCGCGGGTCGGTATCGGCCAGTGGCGCCAACTCTAATGGCCTTCAGGCCATGGGTACGGGGTCGAAAATCACCACCAACGGCACGGCTGTGACAAGCAGCGGCGGCAAGTACGGCGCCTATTCCAGAAACGGCGGCCAAATTGTGCTTGCCGGCGGATCGGTCAGTAATACCAATACCAGTCCAGGCAGCCAGGGCATTGCCGCCGATGGTTCCGGCTCATCGATTACCGCCACGAACGTCGCCATCAGCGCAAGGGGCGAATATACCAGTGCCGCCGAGTTGTCCAATGCGGTTGCCGCCAGCAACACTGCGCGCATTACGCTTGATGGCGGGTCGGTATCATCGCTAAGCAGCCAATACGGACGCGGATTGTTGGCAAGCACCGGTTCGAGCATTATTGCCAGCAATGTCGCCATTTCCACAAGCGGGCTGAGGTCGAATGCGGTGCACGCATTCGGCCCATCGGGCATCTCGGATCCCGATAGCGCCGATGCGCCCGCCATTACCTTGAATGCGGGAACGGTAAACACAAGCGGCGACGAATCATATGGCCTGTATGCCCAGAATGGCGGCAATATCATCAGTTCCGCCCATATAAAAACCACAGGCAAAGCCGGCTTTGGCGCATTTGCCTATAACGGCGGCAGAATTTCGTTGACCGGCGGTTCGCTGGAGACATCCGCCGAAGCATTGAACGGAACCATAGGCACGTTCGGTGTGTTGTCCAAAAGAGGCAGCCAAATCTCCTTGGATAACACGCGCGTCGTTACCAGGGGAGCGTTGGCCGAGGGCGTGCGCGTGGAATGGGAGCCTGGTGCCGGCTCGCAAGTCACCCTCCAAAACGGTTCCTCCATTGCAACTTCCGGCGCCGGAGCGCATGGCATAGGCGTATATGGCGAGGACAGTGGTGGCACTAGCAGTAATACTTCAGCCACCATGACTGGCGGTTCCATCACGACTGCGGGCAGTGGGGCATCGGGCGCTTATTTGAGCAACGGCGGCAGCGTTACGCTGAATGGCGTGACGGTCAATGCGGCCGGTCCGGTGTTTTCGTCGGACTTCAACAAGGCGGGCCAGAGCCAGAGCATCACAGTCGGCGCGGGATCCACACTGGCTTCGCTGAGCGACATATTGTTGCGGGTGGACAGGTCTACTGCCGGTGGGAATGGCGTAGTCAATTTCACGCTGGAGGACGGGGCGTTTGCGTCGGGCAATATCGAGAACTACCGGGACAACACATTGGTTGATCGGGATGCTGCCTTGACAAATGCTGATTTCAGGCCAGGTTCGCACTGGGCTGGAATTTTCATCAATGCCAGCACATTGCGTCCGGTATCCGGTGTCCCCATCACTGGAGACGCCGATGGCAAGGTTAATACCGACGTCGCCACCACGGCTGGTTCAAGCGTCACCTTCCAGGGGGTTTCACAGGTGGCTGGCAGTGTGTCAACAGCAACCAATTCCAGCACGACGTTTTCGGGTTCCACTCCCATCACTATTACCCAGAACCTGATTGGGCAACAGGGGTCCAGTATCACCTTCAATAATGGGGCGACGATCAATCAATCCGTGACAGGCGTGGGAAGCACCATGTCCTTTGGCGGCGCCACGACCATAAGCCAGGGAGTTGCTGGCTCTGGATCCAGTATGGCGTTCAGCGGTCCCACGACCATAGGCAACGGAACGGGCAGCGCCCTGACGGGGGCCTCGAACAGCAGTTTCAGCTTCAGCCGCACGGCGCCCACGACGATCAACGGTTCGGTGGACCTGAGCGGAGGCTCGAGCACGCACGGGGGCACGGTCAGCACGCCGGTGACGATTACCGGCGACGCGGTGGTGTCCTCCGGCGCGGTGCTGGGCGGGAACCTGAACGTGCAGGGCGCCTTGTCGGGCAGCGGCGGCATACTGGGGCCGGGCAACTCGGTGGGTACCCAGACCTACGCAACGATGGGCGCCTTTACCGATGGCACTTATCTGGCCGAGGTGAATGCGGCGGGGCAGTCCGACCTGATCCGCATCACCAGCGGTCCGGCCGACCTGACGGGCATCGCCTTGAAGGTGGGCCAGGAGAACGGCAACGGCGGCTATGTGTTGAATCACGATTACACCATCGTGCAAACCGGCGACGCCACGGGCATCAGCAGTGTGGTGGGCAACAAGTTCTCCAGCGAAGCGCTGGACGGCAGCTTTGCCGGTGCGCTGGTCAAGCTCGATCCGGTCAAGTACGGAGACAATAGCGTTCGGGTCAGGCTGTCGCTGGACCAGTCCAAGGCCGATGCCTTGGTGCCCACACTGTCGAGCAACCAGCGGGCGGTCTATGGCGGGGTGCTGTCGGTGATGGGGCGCAATTCGGCGGCTGACGCGGCGCTGCAATCCAGCAATCCGAAGGATGCGCTGAACCAGCTTTCGGGCGAAGTGCACGGCAGCACGCAGTCGGCGCTGTACAGCGCGGGCGGCTTGCTGGTCAGCACGGTGGGCAACCGTATGCGCGGCAATGTGGGCGCGGGCCTGCTGGCCGGCGCCCCCATGGCCGATGCCTCCGGCTCGGTGCCGGCCGGCGCGATGCCCAAGTCGGCGGCCTACCCGCTGTGGGCGCAGGTCGTGGGCAACTGGAACACGCTGGACGGCGACGACAACGCCTCCAGGACCCGCAGCCATACCGCGGGCCTTTACGTGGGCGGGGACGTACCGGTGGGCGCGGGCTGGCGCGTGGGCGGGGCCCTGGGCTTTACCGACGGGCGCATCAATGCCGACGATGTCGGTTCGCGTTCGGATGTGCGCAGCTACACGGCCACGGTCTACGGCGGCAACAGCTGGGCGGCGGGCAGCGGCCAGGTCAACTTCCTGGCCGGGGCGGGCTATACGCGGCACGACATCGAGAGCCGGCGCTCCATCAACGTGGGCGGCAGCCAGACGCTCAAGGCCGACTACCACGCCAATACCACGCAGTTGTTCACCGAGCTGGGCTATGCGCTGCCGGTGGGCCAGGCCAGCACGATCGAGCCGTATGCGGGGCTGGCCTGGTACAGCCAGCGCAGCCCGGGCTTCAGCGAAAGCGGCGGCTCGGCGGCGCTGCGCGGCAACAGCCAGACGGACAACGTGACCACGGTCACGCTGGGCCTGCGCGGCAAGACGGCGGTGGAGCTGGGCCGTCACGAAGCGCGGCTCAGCGCCGGGCTGGGCTGGCGCCACGCGTCGGGCGACGTGGCCTCCACACGCACGATGTCCTTCATTCAGGGCAACGGGGCGGCGTTCACGGTGGCCGGCGCGCCGATCGCCAAGAACGCGGCGGTGGTGGACCTGGGGGCCGAGATGAACGTGGGCAAGAACGCGGCCATGGGGCTGGGCTACAGCGGCCAGTTCGGCCAGGGCAGCACCGACAGCACCGGCTCGCTGTACGTGAAGGTTCGCTTCTAGGCCCGGTCGCTTAAAGAAAAAGAGGTCGAAGGCGGTTGCTGCGGGACAAGAAGGCTGGCTCTGGCGCCGGCCTTTCTTGTTTTCGCGGCGTGAATCGGCGACCAGATCAGTCGAAAGCCTGTGTTCGAGACCGCTTATTCAAACAAATCTTCCCGTGACATAATGACGCAGTAATAGCGTGGTCTTATCGATCCTGCTTATGCCGGCGTTTACGCTGCTTGATCAATTCGCCTGATTGTTTTTGAAGATTCATGACTAATCCCATCTTACGTTTTGGCCTGGCGGCCAACCACCTGCATCACGAATCCTATGGCGCCGCGCTTTTTACATGGCTGGAGCAATCGGCCGCCGCCATTCGCGAATTGGGCATGGAGCTGTATACGGTGGGCCGCACCTGCGATGCGATCGAGCGCTCCGGATTGCTGGCCGGCCATCCCGGCCTGATCCGCTATCCCTACGGTCGCGAGGGCGGCTTGATGAAACTGGTGGCGCGGGTTACCGAGGGCAGGGACGGGGGGGCGCCTTTCGACGGCGCCATCTATCTTATTGATCCGGTGGATCCGTCATCCATTTTTCCGGAAGCGCTGGCTTTGAAGCGCCAGTGCATTACGCATGGCAAACCTTTCGTTTCCACGCTGATGGGAGCGATTGAATGGATCGAAGTCGAACGCCTTGGCCAAGGTTTGGCGCCGGATACGGCCCTGGATCCGGTGTTCGATTTTTCGAGGCAAACCCTGGCGCTGATTGCCCATGATGCACTGAAGGATCAAATGGTGGAATTCGCCGCCAGCCATTTCGAGTTGCTGTCCCGCTTTGCGGGGCGCGTCGGCACGGGAACCACCAGCGGACGGCTGAATGACCTGGCGTGGTCGCGCGGCTGGCCCAAGGACAGGCCGTGGGTTCAACCCTACCTTAGCGGTCCTTTGGGGGGCGACGCGCAAATCGCCGAACTGGTGCTCGAGCAACGATGCCAGCGCGTGATTTTTTTCGAAGATCCGCACGTGGCGCGCCAGCACGAAGCGGACATACAGCTTCTGGAACGAGCGGTTCGGGTAGTGACCGATAAAGCAGCCTGCATTGCTTCGCCGGCGGTGGCTAATAAGTGGGCGATGGCCGTCAGTCGACGCTAGGGATGACAGTCATCAGCTAGATTTTTTGTTGATGTATTTACGCTACGATTAATAAGAAAAGATATAACTAAACCATTTGCTTACGATAAAGTTGCATTTCGTTAAATTTGCCTACGCCGTCAGCGTAGGGTAATGCAAGAGTGCAATGACCCGTAAAACTCATACCCTCCAGTCCTGGATTGGCGCAGGACTGTTCTGCATGCTGGGCTGTACTTCGGCCCAGGGCGCCGCATTCGACTTCCAAACCGCGGAATACTTCAATCAGGAAGGATTGAATTTAATCAATGCCGCCGAAGCCTATTCGCTTGGCTATACCGGTGCCGGCGTCAGGGTGGGGGTTTTGGACTCGGGCATCGATGCCTTCCACCCCGAGTTCCGGGGCGGCAAGATTACAGGCGGCTACGATTTCTATTCGAATCTGCCTTACCAATCGGGGCTTGGGGAGGACTACGATGGGCATGGCTCTCACGTGGCGGGGATCATCGGCGCATTGCGCGACGGGGTCGGCATGCATGGTGTGGCCTTCGAAAGCTCGTTATTCATCGTCCATGAGGATGACAGGCAATACAACTACTTTACCCATCCCGATCCCTCTTATCTAAGCCCGCGGGACGAATGGCTGGACAAGTCGCTGGCGCCGGCATGGCGTTATATGGCCACTCAGAATCTGCCTATTATCAATAACAGCCTGGGGTTCAATGATTGCCCCGGTGTTGCGCCACCCTGCAACGTGACCGAGTATGGTTCCGCCGTTGCCGCCGAAGCCGCGTTTCCATTAAGCGTGGCGGCCTTTCGCGAACTTGCCGCGGCCGGCACCTTGATGGTGTTCGCCACCGGAAATGAAAAACAATTACATCCGGATTTCATGGCGGGTTCGCCTCACTGGTTTCCAGAACTCAAGAACAACTGGCTGGCGGTCACAGCGATCAGCGAAACCGGCGAGGCGGTGGATTATGCGAACAAGTGCGGCGTGGCCATGGAGTGGTGCCTGACCGCGCCCGGCGGCGGGGAAGGCAATCCGGGCCTCGGCGTGAACTCGGTGGAGGACGAGGGCGGCTACACGAGGAAATCGGGCACCTCCATGGCCACGCCGCATGTGGCCGGCGCCGCAGCCCTGGTCAAGCAGGCCTTTCCGTATTTCGGCGCCTACCACCTTCAACAGACGCTGCTGACCACGGCCACCGATATCGGCGCCTCGGGCGTGGACGATGTCTACGGCTGGGGCTTGCTGAATGTGGGCAAGGCGGTGCGCGGCCCGGGTCGGTTCACGGGATTGTTCGATGTGGATACCCTGGGTTATGAATCCACCTTTTCCAACGACATCGGCGGCGCGGGCGGCCTGACCAAGCGCGGCGCTGGTGTGCTGCGCTTGGTCGGGGCCAATACCTATGCCGGACCGACGATGGTCGAGGGCGGCAAGCTGGTTGTCAACGGCTCCGTTACATCCGAAGTGACCGTACGGGCGGCCGGCACCTTGGGCGGGTCGGGCACGGTGGCCAAGATCGATAACTACGGAGTGTTGGCGCCGGGCAACTCCGTGGGCACGCTGACCGTCGCCGGGAACTACACCGCCTATCCAGGTTCGGTGTATGAGCTGGAGGTCGGCCCGGATGGCGCCACCGACAAGCTGATGGTGGGCGGCTCGGCCGACTTGGCCGGTACGCTGCGCCTGACCGGAGGCCGCTTCCGTCCGAATGCCTCCTACCAATTCATCAGCGCGACGGGTGGCGTTACAGGAGGATTCGATACCGTGGCGCATGGCTTGGCGTTTCTGACGCCCACTCTGGCTCTGAGCTCCGGCGCGGCCGCCTTGGCGATTGTCCGCAACGACGTTCCCATCGCGCGATATGCCGCGACCCTGAACCAGAAGGCGGTGAGCCAGGCGCTGGATGGCATTTCCAGCCGTCCGCCCGCCGGCATGGCCGATGTGTATGACGAAGTGCTGAATGCTGAAGCGGGCCAGGTGCCGGCCATCATGGAGCAACTGAGCGGTCAGGTGCATGCGGGTACTGAATCCGCTCTATTGAATGCGGGCGGTTTGGTGACGCGCACCTTGTCCAATCGCATGCGCGCCAATGTAAGGGCCGGTATGGCGCCGGGCAAGGCATTGGCACAGGCGGGAGGCGCCATGCCAGCGGATGCCATGCCTTATCCAGAGGCCCTGCCTGTGTGGGCCCAGATCGTCGGAGGGCGCAGTACGCTGGATGGCGACGGCAACGCAGCCAGGGTGCGCAACGATACGACCGGCCTATTCCTGGGCGGGGATGCGAAGATTGGAAGGGGTTGGCGGCTGGGCGGCGCTTTCGCTTATACAGACGGCCGCATCAAGCTTGACGGCCCGTCCTCTTCGTCGCGGGTGGACAGCTATACCGGTGCGCTGTATGGATCCAACAATTGGGCGGCAGGTCCAGGAAGCCTCCGTTTCCTGGGCGGCGTGGCGTACACCCGCCACCATATCGATACGCGCCGCAATATCGAGGTCGGAGGCAGCCAGACGCTAAAGGCGGGCTACCATGCCGATGCCTTGCAGCTATTTACGGAACTGGGCTATCGATTGCAAGCAAGCCGGAACGGCATGCTGGAGCCATACGCGGGCCTGACCTGGCAGAACCTGCGAGCCGGAGCCTTCGCCGAAACGGGAGGGCAGGCCGCGCTGAATGGCAAGCGCCGCCGCAGCGATCTGACGACGTTCACATTGGGGCTGCGCGGCAAGGCCGAGTTCGAATCGGGGCGTTCGCAGGTTTCGCTGTCCGCCGGCCTGGGCTGGCGTCACGCCATGGGAGATGTCTCGCCCAGCCGCAGCCTGTCGTTCGCGCAGGGAGATGGCACCTTGTTCCGCACAAGCGGCGCGCCTATCGCCAAGAACGCGGCGGTTGCCGAATTGGGCGCCGAGCTGCGCGTGGGGCGCAAGACCGCCGTGGGCATGGGCTACAGCGGCCAGTTCGGCAATGGCAATACGGATAGCGCAGGCACGCTGTATCTGCGCTACCGTTTTTAGCCCGGCCATCCACGCTCAGGCTGATCAGTCTTCCCGGCGCAGATGGGGAAAAAGTATGACGTCGCGGATGCTGGGGCTGTCCGTCAGCAGCATGACCAGGCGGTCGATGCCGATGCCGCAGCCGCCGGTGGGCGGCATGCCGTATTCCAGTGCCCGGATGTAGTCGGCGTCGTAGTACATGGCTTCTTCGTCGCCGGCGTCCTTTGCCTCCACCTGGGACAGGAAGCGCGCGGCCTGGTCCTCGGGGTCGTTCAGCTCTGAAAAGCCATTGGCGATCTCGCGGCCTGTGATGAACAGCTCGAAGCGCTCGGTGATGCCTTCCTGGGTATCAGAAGCGCGTGCCAGCGGAGAGACTTCAACGGGGTAGTCGATGATGTAGGTGGGATTCCACAACTTGGATTCGGCCGTTTCCTCGAACAGCGCCAATTGCAGGGCGCCAACGCCCGATCGGGCCAGTACCGGGCCGTTTACGTCGGCACCCAGACGCTTGAGTTCGGTGCGCAGGAAGGCCTCGTCCCGCAACTGGGACTCGCCGTATGCGGGAGCGTATTTGAGTATGGCCTGGACGATGGTAAGCCGGTCGAAGGGCTGGCTCAGGTCCAGCGGCTTGTCCTGATAGCTGAGCACTGCGCTGCCCGTGGCGGCGATGGCGGCTTCGCGTATCAGCGATTCGGTAAAGTCCATCAACCACCGGTAATCGGTATAGGCGGCGTAGAACTCCATCATGGTGAATTCGGGATTGTGGCGAGGGCTTACGCCTTCGTTGCGGAAATTGCGGTTCACTTCGAAGACGCGGTCGAAGCCGCCCACGACCAGGCGCTTCAGATAGAGCTCGGGCGCGATGCGCAGGAACATTTCCATATCGAGCGCATTGTGATGCGTAACGAAAGGCTTGGCCGCCGCGCCGCCCGGTATGGGGTGCAGCATGGGCGTCTCGACTTCAAGAAAGCCGGCATTCAGCATGAACTGGCGAATGCTGCCCATGGCCTTGCTGCGCGCGACGAAGGTGGCGCGCGTTTCTTCGGTCATGATCAGATCGACGTAGCGCTGGCGGTAGCGCAGTTCCTGGTCGGACACGCCATGGAATTTATCCGGCAGGGGCCGCAGCGATTTCGTCAGCAGGCGGACCGAGGCCGCATGCACGGATAGTTCGCCCTTGTTGGTCTTGAATACGGTGCCTTCGACGGCCAGAATGTCGCCGATGTCCCAGGTTTTGAACTGAGCGTAAATCGCTTCGCCCACCGTATTCTTGTCCAGGAAGATTTGAATGCGGCCCGAGCTGTCCTGCAAGGTTGCAAAGCTGGCCTTGCCCATGACGCGCTTGAGCATCATGCGGCCGGCGACTTTCACCTGCTTGCCGATTTCGGCCAGGGCTTCCTTATCCAGCTCGTCGTAAGCCTTGTGCAGTCCATCTGCCTGGCTGTCGGGCCGAAAATCGTTGGGGTAGGCCACGCCATCGGCGCGCAGTTTGGCCAGTTTGCCACGGCGTTCGGCGATCAGGTGATTTTCGTCGGTGGCAAGGCTTGATGGCGTAGATTCGTTCATAGTGATGATTTAAGCGTAATTTCGGATGTCGTCGAGCACGGTCGCGCCGAAGCTGTCGTGATCTATATAGCGCAGGATGCGGGCGGCCACGTCGGCCGGCGAGGACAGCTGGCCTTGCTCGTGCATTTGCGCAAAGCGTTCCACATTGGGGAAGTCGCTGGCCTGGCTGCCGCGTATCTTCTCCTGCATGCCGGTGTCGATGACGCCCGGCGCCAGCGCGGCGATCCGCACGCCATGGTTCTCGGCGTGCAAGACCTGGGTGTAGTGATCCAGGGCTGCTTTGGTGGCGCAGTATACGCCCCAGCCGGGCATGGGGTTGCGGCCGGCGCCCGACGATATATTCAATATGCGGCAATCGGCCTGCAAGGGCTTTACCGCTTGCAGAAAGGCGGCCGTCAGCAAAATGACGCTGGTGACGTTAAGGTTGAATGCGGCGGTAATCGCCACGGCATTGTGCAGTTCGCTGGCCTGGTTTATGGGATCGACCGTACCGGCATTGTTGATCAGCAGGTAGCGCTTCGCGCCGGCTGGCAGGCTGGCGACGATTTGCCGGGCCACGCGTTCGACCGCCGCGGGGTTCGCCAGATCGGTTTGCACTTGCTGCAGCACGCAGCCCGATTGTTTCGCGTTCAGGTCCAGGGCTTCGTCGTGGCTGCGCGCCACGGTGATGAGCCGCGTGTCGGCCCGCAGCAGTCCCAGTGCAAGGGCTTGCCCAAGCCCGCGCGATGCGCCGGTCACAATGGCAACGGTCGTTGCTTCCATGGCTATACTCCCTGCTTCAGGCTTGCTTGTATGAAGGGGTCCAGATCGCCGTCCAGCACTTTCTGGGTATTGGATATTTCAACGTTGGTGCGAAGGTCCTTGATGCGGCTTTGATCCAGCACATACGACCGGATCTGATGGCCCCAGCCCACATCGGTCTTGGCGTCTTCCATTTTCTGCTGCTCGGCCATGCGCTGGCGCATTTCCAGTTCGTACAGGCGCGATTTAAGCATCTGCATGGCTTCAGCGCGGTTGCGGTGTTGCGAACGGTCGTTCTGGCACTGAACGACGATGCCGGTGGGCATGTGGGTGATCCGCACGGCCGAATCGGTCTTGTTGATGTGCTGGCCGCCCGCGCCGCTGGCCCGGTAGGTATCCACGCGCAGGTCGGCCGGGTTGACGTCGATCTCGACGGAATCGTCCACTTCTGGATAGACGAATACGCTGGCAAACGAGGTATGGCGGCCATTGGCCGAATCGAAGGGGCTTTTGCGGACCAGGCGATGCACGCCGGTTTCAGTACGCAGGTGGCCGAAGGCGTATTCGCCTTCGATCTTGATGGTGGCGGACTTGATGCCCGCGACTTCGCCATGGGATTCTTCAAGCACTTCGGCCTTGAAATCCTTGTGTTCGCAATAGCGCAGGTACTGGCGCAGCAAAATGGAGGCCCAGTCCTGGGCTTCGGTGCCGCCGGCGCCGGCCTGGATGTCCATGAAGCAATTGAGCGGATCGGCCGGATTGGAGAACATGCGGCGGAACTCGAGCTCTTCCAGGCGTTTGCCTATGGCGTCGGTGTCGTGCTCGACGGCGGCCAGAGTGGCATCGTCGTCGTCCTCGGCGGCAAGGTCGAACAGTTCTTGCGCGTCGCTCAGGCCGTTGGCGATCTCAGTCAGCGTCTGGACGACGGTTTCCAGGCTTTTCTTTTCGCGCCCAAGATCCTGGGCATGCTTGGGATCGTTCCAGACGTCGGGGCTTTCCAGTTCGGCGTTTACGACGTGCAGGCGTTCAGCTTTGGCATCGTAGTCAAAGATACCCCCGAAGAGCCGCCTGACGCTCGGCGTAGTCGTCCAGGCGGGCGGCAAGTTGATTCTGGCGTTCGGCTTCCATAGCTATTCCTGATTCGGTTCGGCAGCCCCGGGGGCCGCCACATTCAAATTAACCAGGCATTTTAACCTGTAGTTTCAATCGGCCCCGGGCGCCATGGGCAATATGCAAGGGATTGGGACCGCCGCGGCTTTCCTTTTCTTGTGAACAAGACCTAGAATGCGATCTGTCCGACTGAACCGGCGCGATTGCGCGCAATCCACCCATGCTTCCATCTCCCGCTGAAAACAGTTCCTTGCAGGCAATGCCTTTCGATAGGGGTGGGGATCGCGGGTATGGCGGGCTGGCGGCCATGTCGCCGGCGAATTTCGGCATCGTCATGGCGACCGGCATCGTTTCGCTGGCGGCTCACATGCTGGGCAGGAACGCAATTGCGCAAGCCTTGTTTCTACTGAACAACGCCCTGTTCGCGATACTGTGCCTGCTTAGCGCGCTGCGCGCCGTTCGCCATCCGAGATCGTTCTTCGGCGATATGGCCGACCATTTGCGCGGCCCAGGGTTTTTCACGACTGTGGCGGCAACCGCCATCCTTGGCGGACAGTACATGGTGCTTGCCAAGGACGCGCATGCGGGTTTGATCTTGTGGGCGGCAGCGCTGATCCTGTGGTTTGTGCTGACCTACACGATATTCGCGGTGCTTACCGTAAAGCGCGACAAGCCCACCCTGGATCGGGGCATCAATGGCGGATGGCTGCTTGCCGTGGTGGCGACGCAGTCGATAGCGGTGTCCAGCGCCTTGCTGGCGGCCACCACCGGGCAGCCGTATCGGCTGGAGCTGAATTTCCTGGCGCTGTCGATGTGGCTGTGGGGCGGGATGCTGTACATCTGGATGATGTCGCTGATCTTTTATCGCTACACGTATTTCCGCCTTTCCCCGGACGATCTGACGCCGCCGTACTGGATCAACATGGGCGCAATGGCCATCTCCACGCTGGCGGGCTCCTTGCTGATCATGAACGCCTCGGACGCGCCTTATCTGGTTTCGCTCTTGCCCTTCCTGAAGGGGTTCACGATTTTCTATTGGGCGACGGGTACCTGGTGGATACCGATGCTGCTTTTGCTGGGTGTATGGCGCTATGTGTACAAGCGCTTTCCCTTGCGGTACGACCCGTTGTATTGGGGGGCTGTATTCCCGCTGGGGATGTATGCGGCCAGTACGTACGAGATGAATCAGGCCATGGGGTTCAGTTTTTTGGCCGATGTGCCGGGGGTGTTCTTTTTTCTGGCGAGCGTTGCCTGGGCACTGACGTTTCTGGGGATGTTGGCGCGGGTGGTAGGTCTAGTTAGGCGGCGGGGCTGATTGGCGGGGTTTTTCCGGCTTGTCGTTCTTTGAGCTTACTTAACTGTCTGTTTCGGGGCCTGCCCGTTGCTTTTCGGTATGCCTGTTTGTTCTTTAGGCGTGGCTGGAGGGCTGCGGACCAGGCCGCCGTCCCCGTGACCGGTTCGGCGCACAAGGCGCCGAACACCGCATCGCCTTGCTCGTCCGCCCATTCGGGCTCCCTTCGCCTACGGCTCGCTCGGCCCCGGAAGTCCGGCAGCCCGGCCCGCAGCCCTCCAGCCACTGCGTAATGGCAAGCGGGTACGTTATTGGTATAAGCGATTCATTTTGTCAGCAAGCTGTTGCTGCAGGCCCGATAAGCAGGTGATTGGTCGTTCAATGCGACAGGCCAAAGTCGTCCAGGCAAGCCGCCGAATAGACAGGCGCCCAATAGGTATGGTGCCAGGGAGGGGCATCAGCACCCAGACAATATACGGCGCCGCTCGCCCAATCAGAATTGACTCGATGCACAAGCGGCCCGGCTGGCGGGCCGCGCCGGGCGAGCGCGCCACATCTTCATACTTGGGCTGGCCGATACCAGAATGCAGCTCGGGATCTCTCCAGTTAACGGCCGTGCGGCCATACATTTTGCAGGCGTGGGGGGGCTGGGGGGCACGAACGGGCCTTTGGGGCCGAGCGAGTCGTAGGCGAAGGGAGCCCGGACGGGCGGACGAGCAAGACGATGCGATGTTCGGCGCGCAGGGCGCCGAACCGGACACGCGGGCCCGTTCGTGCCCCCCAGCCCCCCCGCGCCGTGTAAAAAACATGCACCCGCGCCGTGTAAAAAACACACGCATTAGCCACGCAAGAAAAACGCCATGTCCGAAAACAGACATGGCGCTACAACGAAAATCCATCTATCGAGAAAATCTACGAGCTGTCAGAAGAAATTCAGCTCCGGCAGCCACAGCGATATCGCCGGTACATACGTCACCAAAGCCAGGAAGGCCAGCAATATCAACAGCCACGGCGAGGCCGCCCGGATAACCTGGCCTATCGTCATCTTCGTGATCCCCGCCGTCACGAACAGATTCAAGCCTATCGGCGGCGTCACCATTCCGATTTCCAGGTTCACCACGATGATAATCCCCAGATGCACCGGATCGATCCCCAACTGCATCGCAATCGGGAACAGAATAGGCGCAAGAATCAGGATGATTCCCGTCGGCTCCATGAACATCCCCGCAATCAGCAGCAGAATGTTCACCACGATCAGGAACTGCCATGCCGCCATATCCCAGGCCACGATCTGCTCGGCGATCGCCTGCGGAATGCGTTCCGTCGTCAGCACATGCGCGAACAACAGCGCATTGACGATGATGAACATCAGCATGATGGTCACCTTGGACGCGTCCATCAATACATCAGGGACCTGCCGCATGCCGATATCCCGGTAGACGAATACGGCCACGAAGAAAGCATAGACCGCCGCCACCGCGGCCGCCTCGGTCGGAGTGAAAATCCCCCCGTAGATGCCGCCAAGGATGATGATGACAAGCATCAGGCCCCAGATTGAATCGCGTCCTGCAACCAGAGCCTCGTTCAGCGAAGCGCGCGGTTGACGCGGCAGGTTCTTGATGCGGGCCACTATGTATATGGCCAGCATCAGAAGGAAACCCAGCATCAGGCCCGGCACCACGCCCGCCATGAACAGCTTGCCCACCGATGTCTCGGTCGCGGCTCCATAAACCACCATCACGATGGACGGCGGGATGAGTATGCCCAGCGTGCCTGCGTTGCAGATGACGCCGGCGGCGAAAGGCTGGGGATACCCGGCTCGTACCATGCCGGCGATCACAATGGAACCGACCGCCACCACCGTGGCTGGCGATGAACCCGATACGGCCGCGAACAGACAGCAAGCCAGCACCGATGCAATCGCCAGGCCGCCGTGCAAATGGCCCACGACCGCGATGGCGAATCGGATCATGCGCTTGGCCACGCCGCCCGTCGTCATGAAGGCGCCCGCCAGCACGAAGAAAGGGATGGCCATCAGCGTGAAATGCTCGGACGTTTCGAACATTTTCAGGGACAACGAAGCCAGTGAGTCGTGGCCAAAAAGCAGTATGGTCAGTATGGAGGACAGGCCCAGCGAAACCGCTACGGGTATGCCCATGAACATGAACACGAACAGCATGATGAAAAGGGCGCCTGTCGTCATGCTTGTTCTCGCTTTGCGGACGCGTCGTCGCTTTGGTACTTGAGGGCGTCTTCGACTTCGTCGCCCAGCAGATGCGCTTCCTTGCCGCGCAGCAGGTCGTAAAGAACTTGTGCGAAGCGGAACAGGAGCAGGGCGAAACCTATGGGCATGACCAGGCGCGGCACCCATTGGGGTATGGGCAGATCTTGCGCCAGAATGCCGATTTCGTAAATTTTGCTGACGTATATCCAGCTACCGAAGAGCACGATGACAGCGTACAGCAGGCACAGCAGCGTGGCAGCTACGGCAACCTTGTTGGCAATGGCTTTGGGCAGCGCCTTGACCAGCGCGTCGACCCCGATATGGGCGCCGACCCGTACCCCATATGAAATCCCCAGAAAAATCAGGGCGGCAAACAGGTAAGTGCTGAGTTCAAGTGCCCAAACGAAGCTGTAGTTGAATACGTAGCGCGCAACCACCTGACCGAAAGTGACGACGGTCATGGCCGCAAGAAGAAAGGCAATCAGCCCTTCTTCCAGCCGTTCGAGCCAGACTGATTTCATGGGAAAGCTCCATGTGCTGAATAGGGTCTGCGCGGCCGGCGAGCGCGGCCGCGCAGCAAGCCGGTTATTTATTGGATTTGAGTGCCGACTGGATCAGCTCGGGCCCGATCTCGCCTTCGAATTTCTTCCAGACCGGCTCCATGGCTTTGCGCCAGGCCGCGACGTCTTCCTTGCTGAGCGTCTGGACCTTGGCCTTGTTGGCCTCGATGATGCGCTTGCGATCGCGCTCGTTCAGCTCGGCCGCCATGTTGTTGGCATAGGTGGTGGCTTCTTCCATGGCTTGTTCCAGACCCTTACGCACATCGGCGGGCAGGCCGTCCCACCATTTGGCGTTAGTGACGACCATGTAGTCGATCACGCCATGGTTGGTGTTGGCGATGGTCTTTTGCACTTCGTGGAACTTCTGCGAATAGATGTTGGACCAGGTGTTTTCCTGGCCGTCGACCACGCCGGTTTGCAGGGCCTGGTAGACCTCGCTAAAGGCAAGCTTTTGCGGATTGGCCCCAAGTTGGCGGAACTGCGCTTCAAGGACATCGGAGGCTTGTATGCGGAACTTCAGGCCTTTGATGTCTTCGGGACGGGTGAGCTTGTCGCGGTTGGTGGACAACTGCTTCATGCCATTGTGCCAGTAGGCCAGCCCTTTCAAGCCGCGGTTGGTCATGGAGTTGAGCAGTGCCTTGCCGTCGGCGCTATGCTGGAAGCGGTCGACGGCATCCATGTCGTCGAACAGGAAGGGCAGGTCGAACAGCTGGACTTTTTTGGTGTAGCGGTCGAACTTGGACAGCGATGGCGCAATGGACTGGACGTCGCCCAGCAGGACGGCCTCCATTTCCTTGGCGTCGCCGAATAGCTGCGAGTTGGGGAATACCTGGACCTTGACCTTGCCCGGAAGCAGTTTTTCGGCAATTTCCTTGAATTTGATGGCGCCCTGGCCTTTGGGCGTGGCGTCGGCCACGACATGGCTGAATTTGATGGTGATGGGTTGTTGCGCGAGGGCGCTGGCGGAAAACGACAGGGCGACGCTGCTGCCCAGGACGATGAAAATTCGGGATACGGTTTTCTTCATTGGGTTGTCTCCATTGTTATTGTCGCTCGAGCTGGCCGACTATTCGTACACTGTACTTAGCTGGCCTCCCAGTGTCAAAGCTTATTCTTTCAGGGTTTTTCATAGTGGGCCCCGCCGGGCCGCACACAGGATCCGGCAAGGCTGCGGCCTTGCGCGCAGGGCTCTCGAATCGGCTAGGCGTAGCCGACCAGCGCCGGCTGGGGCGCCGGCAGAAAACCCAGCCGGCCCTCGCCGGAGTGCGCCAGTTCCATGGCCGGCGCGTCGTCCAGATGGGCCTCATCATCCCCGTTCAAGGTGAAGTGCGAGAGTGTCGCGAGCAGGCCATCGGCTTGCTGTTGCTGCATCTGCGTGGCGTTGGAGGCTTCCATGACCATGGCCAGGTTCTGCTGGGTGATGTGATCCAGATGGCTGACGGCGCGCGTGACTTCCTCGATGCCGCTGGCCTGTTCGCTGGACGCATTGGCGATTTCGGACATGATGTCCTCCACCTTCTGGACCGAGACCACGATTTCGTTCATGGCCTGGCCGGCCCCGTCCACCAGGCTGGCGCCGGCATCCAGTTGCGTGACGGTCTGGAGGATCAGTTTCTCGATATCCCTGGATGCGTCGGACGAACGCAATGCCAGGTTGCGCACTTCGGCGGCGACGACGGCGAAGCCCTTGCCATGCTCGCCCGCGCGTGCGGCTTCAACGGCGGCGTTGAGCGCCAGTATATTGGTCTGGAAGGCAATGTTCTTGATCAGTTCCGTGATGTCGGCCACCTTGCGCGAGTCCTGGCGCACCTGCCGCATGGTGTGGACAGCGTCCTGGACCGTCCGGCTGCCGTGAGCGGCGCAGGCATTGGCCTGGGCAGCCAGATTTTTTGAGACTTCGGTATTGTCCGCATTCTGCTTGACGGTGGCCGCCAGTTGCTCCATGGCTGCGGCGGTTTGTTGCAGATTGGCGGCCTGTTCATTGGTGCGTTGCGACAGATCCAGGTTGCCGCCGGAGATATGGTGCGATGCGGAAGCGATCTGCATCGAGCGGTCGCGGACCTCTTGCACGGCGTGGCGCAATCCCAGCCCTATGCCGTTCAACGCGTCCAGCAGCTTGCCCAGTTCGTCGCGGCGGGGAACCTCCACGCGGGCGCTTAAATCGCCGCTGGCCAGGCGTTGCGCCAGGTGGACCCCTTGGTCCAGAGGCCGCTTGATGGATTGGTACAGGCCCCATAGAGCTAGGGCGCTGCACAGCAGCAGGGCGACAATGGCCGATACGGCTATCCAATAGGCTTTCTGGCTGGCGGCGCTGGCCTGCTCCACATCCTGGGCGAAGCGTTGCGCCTGCAAGGTATCGAATTCGTCGATCGTGCGTGCAATGCCGGCGGCGGCTTCGGCATACTGCTGCCCAAATATCATGACTTTCGCCATAAGGGCATTGGGCAACGCCACCTTGATGCCGCCCTGGCCGTCGTCGAACTGTCCGCTGGCCGTACTGATGGCTTCCTTTTCCGTCACGCCCAATTCGGTAATCTGCGCATGGGCCGATTCCAGCCTGGTCATTTCATCCGGAGTGAAACCGGCATTGCGAAAGCGCTCCAGCATGGCCTGTTGCACACCGTGGGCGTCGGGCGCCTTGCCGTGCAGCACGGCCGTCAGGTGCTTGTAGCTTTCCTGGAATTCAGGCTGCTCGCTGGCCACGAAGGCCATGACGTCGCGTGTCATGGCCTGCGTCAGGCTTTTATAGGCGGTTGCCAGTTCGGTGGCCTGATAGCGGCGCTGCTCGGTTGTCTTCAGGTGCTCTATGCTGCCGGTCAGGTTGCGCAGCGCGCTGAGCACCAGGATGGATAGCAGGATGAGAATGGCCAGAAAAACAAAAAAGCTTTTCTTCAGGGTAAAGAAATTTCTCATGGGTGCCGCTTCGTAGGGGATGTGATGCATGGATATCATTGCTTGAGGCGATTATTGCAATGCATCATTACAGCCATATGTCACGTATGCGGAAGGCGGGGGCGCCGCTTGGTATAGTGGCGGATGCCACGACCGGCCTCCCGCTCGAGAAGGAATTGTTCAGTGAGATTCATCCACGCCGCCGATATCCATTTGGATAGCCCATTGACGGGATTGAGCGCCTACGCCGATGCGCCCGTGGACATGCTGCGCACCGCAACGCGCGATGCCTTCGCCCGGCTGATAGGCCTGGCCATCGACGAAAGCGTGGATTTCATGATCATCGCGGGCGACTTGTACGACGGAAACTGGAAGGACCATAACACCGGCCTGTATTTCGCCAGACAGATGGGTCGCCTGAAGAGGGCCGGGATCCCGGTTTACCTGTTGTACGGCAATCACGATGCCGAAAGCGAGATGACCCGCAAGCTGCTGCTGCCCGACAATGTGCACGTGTTCGACACGCGCAAGGCATCGACCTTCATGCACGACGGCCTTAACCTTGCGCTGCACGGACGCGGGTTCAAGGTGGCCGCCACCACGGAGAACCTGGTCGCGACTTATCCCGATCCGATTCCGGGCAAGTTCAATATCGGCGTGTTGCACACCGCTCTGGAAGGCAACGCCATGCATGCCAGCTACGCGCCTTGTTCGCTGGACGAGTTGCATGCCAAAGGCTATCAATACTGGGCTTTGGGACACGTTCATGAATACAGCGTCTGGCGCGGCGATTCGGTCGTGGTTTTTCCGGGCAACCTGCAAGGGCGCAACATACGCGAGACCGGTCCGCGCGGGGCCGTGCTGGTCGAGTGCGATGCGCTGGGCAAGGTGGATGTGGAGCGTGTGCTGGTCGACGTGCTGCGCTGGGCGCGGCTGGACGTCGATGTGTCGCGGTGCCTGTCGTTTACCGATGTTGCGCGCGCGGTGGGAAGCGCCCTGGAAGGCCTGGCGCATGACAGTGACCAGGCCTTGCCCTTGGCCGTGCGCGTGACGGTAAGCGGCGGCACGCCGGCGCATGGCGCGCTTTTCGGGTTGGAAGCCCAGTTGCGGGCCGAAGTGCTGGCGCAGGTGGCGGCGCTGGGGCATGATCGCTTGTGGCTGGAGAAGGTCAAGATCGAAACCCGGGCTGTCGCGCAGCCGCCGGCCCAGGATGATCGCGCCGACGCGCTCGCTGATCTGCGGATGCTGCTGGCTGCCGCCGAAACCGACACCCAATTCCTCGAAAGCCTGCAAGCCGACTTGATGGGGTTGGTGGGCAAGGCGCCGCACGAACTGCAATCCAGCGTGGCCTGGTTCGAGGGAATCCGGACGGGGGACCTGGCGCCGCTGTTGCGCCAGGTGGGCCCAGCGCTGATGGCGCACCTGGAGCAGGCGGAGTAGGAATTATGCGATTTTGCCGATTCGATCTTTTGCGTTACGGAAAATTCACCGATAGCCGCATCGAATTCCCCCGGGCATCGCGCGATTTCCATTTGATCGTGGGGCCCAACGAAGCGGGGAAATCGACCTTGCGCAGCGCCATTCTGGACCTGCTTTTCGGCTTTCCCGTGCGCACCCCTTTGGACTTTCTGCACGCAAAAGCCGATTTGCGGCTGGGGGCGTCGATACAGGGCGACGAGGGCGCACTGGAGTTCATCCGCCTGAAGGCCAACAAGAATACGCTGCGGGACCCGGACGGAAATACCCTGGCCGACAACATCCTGGACGCCTGGATGGGCCATGCCGGGCGCGGCTTCTTTGACAAGATGTTTGGCCTGGATCATCCGCGCCTGGTGGAGGGCGGCAACAGCATATTGAATGCTCAGGACGATGTCGGGCAGATACTGTTCCAGTCGGCCGCGGGAATCGCCAGCCTGGGCAGTGTGCGTGATGCATTGGAAGAGGAAGCCGCCGGTCTTTGGGCTCCCGCCAAGTCCGGTAAACGGGCGTATTACGCCGCACGGGACGATCTGGATGCCGCGACGGCCGCGCTGAAGGCGGCAACGGTGCAAACCCGGGTTTGGTCGGAAGCCAATGAGCGTGTGCAGGTCTTGGCGGCCGAACTTGAGCGGCAGCGGGAACAGCAGGTAAACAGACAAGGCGAACGCAGCCGCCTGGAACGCATCCGGCGCATGGCGCCCATCATGCTGGCGCTGCGCGAGTGCGAAAGCCAGCTGGCGGACCTGGAGCCCGTGGTTCTTTTCCCCCCCGACGCCGCCCAGACGCTGGCGGACGCCGAACAGAGCCGGGCCCTGGCTCAGCACGGACTGGCCCTGCGCCGCGCGGAAGCCGAGCGCTTGCGTGCGCAGCTATCGGACATACGCATTGATCACGCCTTGCTGGGCCAGGCCGATGCCATCGAAGCGTTGGAAGCCTTGCGCCATCAGTACGGCGCGCATGCTTCGAATATTGAACGCAGTCAGGGGCAAGCCGCTTTGCTCTGGCGGGAAATCCAGTCGGCGGCCGATGAGCTGGGCTGGAGGATGGACGATGCGGGCCAGGCCATGGACCAGGCGGCGCAAGTCTTGCAGGCGCGCTTGCCCGGCCTGCCGGCCCGGACGCAACTGGAGCAATTGCTGCGCGATCATGGCGCGGTCGTCCAGGCGTTGGATGCGGCCCAAATGGCGGAAAACAGCCGGCAGGCGGAATTCCGGGCATTGGAAGCGAAGCTGCAGGCGGTATCCGGCCACGAAGTCAGCCCCGCGCTACGCGCCGCTCTGGACGCCGCGCAAGCCCGGGGCGACCTGGACGCCGCCCTGCACAAGGCGCAGGCGGCGGTGGATAAACTGCAGTCCGACCTGGACCAGGGCCTGGCGCGCCTGGGCGGGGATTCGACTTCAGTGGCGCGGCTTCAGGCCGCCGCCTTTCCCTCCATGGGAACCGCTTCCGCTTGGGTAAGCGATAGGCGCAGCCTGGTGCAAGATTTGAACACCGCCGCCCAGCGGCGCGACGAGCTGGCGTCATCGCTTGAAATGAAGTCGCTGGAATTGCGGCAGTACCAACAGAGGCACCGTCCAAGCACCTGGGACGATGTGGCGCAGGCGCGCGCCCTGCGCGATCAGTCCTGGCTGGCGATCAGGTCTGGCCGGACGAGGCTTGAGGAAGCCGCGGTCCAGTTCGAGTCTTATCTGCGTGCCGCGGATGAGCTTGCCGATTCCCGCCATGACAAGGCGCGGGAGGCGGCGCAACTGCAAAGCCTGCAACAGCAGTTGGAACAGGAAACCCATAAGCTGACAGCGGCCGAGGCGCGGCATGTCCAGTGCGAAAGGGCCCTGGGCGATTTCGACGCCCAATGGCTTACCGCAAGCGAACGCCTGGGACTGGGCCGGATGGCGCTGGGAGACCTGCCCGACTGGCTGGCACGCAAAGACAAGGTGCTGGAAGCGGCCCAGGTGCTGGATCAGGCCCGGCGCGAGGCCCAGGGCTTGCGCGACGATATTGAGGCGGCGCGCGGCGGTTTGCGTCGGGCTCTGGCCGAATCGCCAACCGAATCGCCGGAGTCGGCCGGCGAAGACAGTCTGTCCGCCTTGCGCGTGCAGGCTCAAGCCCGCATAGGCCAGGCCGATGAGACGCGCATTCGACGCGATGCATGGCTGGCCCAACTGGCCGAGTCCCGGCCGATATTGCTCGCTGCGCGGCAAGCGGTGGAAAGCGCGCAGGGCAGGCTGGATGCCTGGCGGATGTCCTGGTCGGCGGCGCTGGCCCAGGCGGGACTGGATGCTGCGATGGCGACGGGCGCGGCACAGGGTGCGCTGACCTTGATAGGCGTCCTGGCCGGGAAGCTCGGGCAGTTGCATCGGGTCCGCGCCGAAAGCATGGCCTTGCAGGCGGATCTGAATGATTTCCTTGTCCAGGCCGTCACGCTGGCGCAAGCCGTCGGCCTGGATCAGGCCGCGGCCGGCATCGATGATGCATTCGGGCTAAGCCGGGAGTTGGCGCGCCGGCTGGCTCAGGCGCGTCAGGCGCATGACAGGGCGGCCGGGCTGGAGCAAGCGGTCCAGGCGGAAAAAGCGCAGATTCGCCTGGCCGAGCAGTCCATGCAGGAAGCCCAGGCCCGCTTGCAACCATTGATGGATAAGGCCGGCGTGTCCGAAAGCCGATTGCTGGAACAGGCCATTGCCCGTTCGGACCGCCATCGGGCTCTTACAGGGCAGCTCCAGGCGGCCCAGGCGCGCCTGCTCGGCGAGGGCGATGGTTATGGGCGCGAGTCGTTGCAGGCCGAGATCGACGCGGCGGATATATCGTCATTGCCGGAACAATTGGCCGCCTTGCAGTCTGATATCGAGGATGGCGCCGAGCGGCAAAGCGCCTTGGCGGTGCAATTGGATCAGGCGCAGCGCGAGCTGGATGCCATGGCGGGGGCCGATGCGGCAGCCAGGGCCGAGGCGCAACGGCAAGAGGCGCTGGCCAGGATGTCCGATGCGGCCGAGCGCTACATAAAGGTGCACACCGCCGCGCGCCTGCTGCGCTGGTCCATAGACCGCTATCGCGAAGAAAAGCAAGGCCCCATGCTGGGCCGGGCCAGCGCCATATTCTCGCAACTGACCTTGAACTCATTCGAGCGTTTGAGGGTGGATTTCGACAAGAACCCCATGGTGCTGGAAGGGCAGCGGCCCGATGGCCGTCTGGTGGGCATTGCCGGCATGAGCGACGGCACACGCGATCAACTGTACCTGGCCCTGCGCCTGGCGGCGCTGGAGCTGCATTTGCAGCAGGCGCCCGCCTTGCCTTTTATCGCCGACGATCTGTTCATCAATTACGACGATGCCAGATCCGAAGCAGGCCTGCGGGCGCTCGCGGCCTTGTCCGAGCATACGCAAGTTATTTTCCTGAGCCATCACGATCATTTGACCGGGTTGGCGCGCCGGGTTTTCGGCGATACGCTGAACGTGGTGAGCCTGGACTAGAAATCAGGAAATGGAGTCAAAGCAGATCGTCGGCGATGCCCCGGCGTTTGCGCATGGCGCGGCCGATTTGGTCGATGGCATCGTCACCCAACAGGCGCGCCGCCATCGGCAGGAGTTCGTCTTCTTCCAGCTTCATATGGCGTTCATACAGGCCCACGAAGGCATCGATATCTTCGTCGGGCAGCAGGGCGGGCTGGCCTTCGCTGATCCTGGACAGCGTCTGGCGCAGCCGCCGCCAGCCGGCTTCCAGCTTGCGGTGATCGGCGCTCAGGCCATCGGTAAGCTCGCGTATGCAGACGGCGTCGGACCCCGCCATGGACTCGATCAGCGCGGGAAACAGATCCACTTCCTCGTCGGCATGGTGCTGGATGGCGGAGGTATCGAAGTAGCGCATGATGGCCGTCGCCGCAACGCGCGCCTGTTCATCGCTGCCGTGCCGGCGCAGGTGCGGCGCAAGCCGCTTCAATGTGGAGCACTGGCGCTCGATGCGATGGTGGCAGGCCGCCAGCATTTCAAGCGGCGCCTCGGTGCTTGCCGCCGGGCTGGAAAAACCGGGAAATTCGGTCGCCATATTGCTGCCTTGTTTTGAAAGGGGCGGCACTGTCGCCGCTTGCCGTTATTATTGGTGAAACACAAGCCTGTCGCAAGGACAGTAAAAGGAGAAGCCATGCCGCAACCCGATCATGTATCCGCCTTGGGCGCGCCCGCCGCGAACTCGCTGGACGAGGATATCCAGGAAGTGTTCCGCAAGTGCGTGGACAAGCTGGGCTTCGTGCCCAATGTCCTGGCCGCCTACAGCTTGCGGCCCAACAAGCTGCGCAACTTCATGGCGATGTACAACGAATTGATGCTGGCGCCTTCGGGCCTGAGCAAGCTTGAACGCGAAATGATCGCCGTGGTGGTATCCAGCGCCAACCACTGCTATTACTGCCTTGTTGCGCATGGCCAGGCGGTGCGCGCGCTGTCCGGCGATCCGCAATTGGGCGAGATGATGGTCATGAACTACCGTGTGGCGCAATTGGACCCGCGCCAGCGCGCCATGCTGGATTTCGCCTGGAAGCTGACCAAGACGCCCGAGCAGGTCACCGAGGACGACCGTCAGGCCCTGCGGGAAGTGGGCTTATCGGTCGAAGACATATTCGATCTGGCCGATACCGTGGCTTTTTACAACATGTCCAACCGCATGGCCATCGGCACCGACATGATTCCAAATGCCGAATACCACGGGATGAACCGCCCGGAGCCTTTCATGCCGCCGGCCAAGGCATAAGCGGCTTTCTATATTTCTTGAGGATATAAGTAAAGAGTATAAAAATTCTTGTTGGGCATTAGAACGCTAGTTACAGTTCGATATAACCAAATGGTGAATCGAACTGTTATGAAGCTGTCTTTCAAGAATATAGAGAAGGCGTTTTCGGGCCTGCGCGTCATCGAGGACTTCAGCCGCGATATCGACGACGGCGAACTCGTGGCGCTGGTCGGCCCATCGGGCTGCGGCAAGTCGACCCTGCTGCATATCGCCGCCGGCCTGGAAAAGCCCAGCGCGGGAGCCATCCTTGCCGACGGCCAGGGCATTGAAGGTCCTCACCCCGAGCGCACGCTCATGTTCCAGGAAAACGCGCTCTATCCCTGGCTGACCCTGGAGCAGAACGTGGCGCTCGCGCTGGAGTTCCAGAAAACGGACAAGCAACAGGCATTGCGGCAGGCTCGGGACTGGTTGGCCAAGGTCAACCTGAAAGGCTTCGAAAATTATTACCCGCATCAAGTGTCGGGTGGCATGCGCCAGCGCGCCGCCCTGGCTCGGGCGTTCATCTCGCATCCCAAGGCGCTGTTGCTGGACGAGCCTTTCGGCGCGCTCGACGCGCTTACCCGCATGACCTTGCAGGATGCCTTGCGCACGCTGATACGCGAAGCCGGCCCCACGGTGCTGCTGGTCACGCACGATGTCGACGAGGCCTTGTTCCTGGCCGACCGTATCCTTGTATTCAGCCCGCGTCCGGCCACGGTATTGAAGGAATTCAATCTGTCGCGCCACGAGAAAACGCACGATTTGTCGGAGTTCGCAGCGATGCGGCGCGAAATTTTAGGTCTGCTTGGGATTCATGCCGAACAGGATGAAGCCGCGGCAACGCCAATATTAGAGGAAGTCGAAGCATGAAATTGTCACGTTTGCTGCTGCCGGTACTGGCGGCGTTCGCTTTATCGGGCACGGCCGCGGCCGCCGAGAAATTCAAGGTCGGCTACTTGCGCGTCATGGACGATGCGCAGGCGATCGCCGCCTATGAAGGCGGCTTCTACAAGAAGCACGGCCTGGATGTCGAGCTGATCGAGTTCAAGTCCGGCACCGATCTGATCAAGGCCATCGTCGGCGGCCAACTGGACACCGGCGTGCTGGGCTTTACCAATGCGGCATCCTGGTGCTCCAAGGGTGCCGACCTTAAGGTGGTCGGCGGCGCCCAGCACGGCTTTCACGCCATCGTCGTGCGCGACGACACGGGCATCAAGGACGTGGCGGGCCTCAAAGGCCACACCCTGGCTTCGCAAAAGGAAGGCAGCACGGCCGATACCGTCTTGAAGGGTGTTGTCCTGAAAGATGCAGGCCTGAAGCCGGACGATTTGTCCATCATGGGCGTCAGCCCTCAGGTTGCCGTGCAGTCGCTGGTGGGCAAGCGCGTCGATGCCGCCTTCCTGTTCGAACCGCAGGCGCGCATTGCGCAACTGATTGCGCCGGTCACGCAGATTTACGAAGTGGGCCAGGTATGGCCTTTCCCCTGCATGGTGGTGATCACCTCCGGCGACACGCTGAAGAAGCGCAAGGACGATGTCTGGAAGTCGTTGGATGCGCAGCGCGAGGCCATCGATCTTCTGCAGAACAAGCCCGAAGAGGGCGCCAAGCTGATCGCCGGCTACTTCATTGCCGAGCCTACGCTCAAGACTCTGAAGCATGGCGAACTGCCCCGCGAAGACATCATCCGCGATGCCATCAAGACGCAGACCTTCAGCCCGGTCCTGACCGACAAGGAATTGGCCCGCATGCAGGAAATCGCCGACATCATGCAAGAGCAGGGCGCTCTGAAAACGCGTGACGGCAGCACGTTCGATGTCAGCAAGATCATCGATCTGGAATGGCAGAAGGCGCGCAAGCTATAAAATAGCGCTGGCTTGCGCCCCGGGGCGCAAGCGCGTCCCACGCTTGCCTTTAGCTGTTTCGCAAGATTCCATCTTTTCAAAGGTGGCCGGCGCCGACCGGCCACCTTGTGTTTTGAGCCTACATGAGCACCCAGATTCGTATTTCCGGTTATAGAAAAAAGCTTGCCATGGTCGTGGCGGTGCTGTCCATTTTGCTGTTCTGGCAAGTCGCCGCCTGGTTTCTGCCGGATTTCCTGATGCCGGATGTGCCCAGTGTGTTCGTACGCCTTTGGAGCGATGTGCAGACCTCCGATTTCCGCGCCAGCCTGTCGGGCAGTCTGGTCCGTCTTGGATTCGGCTACGGAGCCGCCTTGCTGTTCGGCGTGGGTTTCGGCCTGGTCGGCGGGGTGCTGTTCTTTTTTCGCGAAGTCCTGAAATCGGCCATCATCATCCTGCAGTCGATACCCTCGATTGCCTGGGTGCCGCTGTTCCTGATCATGATGGGCTTCGGCAACATGCCCATCATCGTGGTCATCGCGCTGGCGGCATTCTTTCCGGCGGCGCTCTCCGTCATGAACGCGACGGAAAGCGTGCTCAATGTGCACGTGTCGGCCGCCCGCGTCATGGGCGCCAACCGCTGGGACATGCTCAAACGCGTCTATCTGCCCGCGGTCATGCCCGAATTGATCACGGGGGCGCAATTGGCTTTCGGCAATGCCTGGCGCGCGCTGATCTCGGCGGAGATGCTGATCGGTTTCGGCCAGGGGCTGGGCCGTTCGCTGGCCTATGCCGGCGAAACCGCCGACATGATGGGAGTGATGGCCAATATCCTGACCATCGCCATATTGGCGACCTTGATCGACCAGGTCATCCTGGAGAACCTGAAACGTCGCCTTTTGCGTTACCAGTACGTTTAGGGGCCGCTGCGGCTTCCATTTTGGCGTCTATGATCATGAATACGGGAACTCGGAACAGCTTGTCGCGATCGGCGCGTTTATTCGCGGCCTTGCTGCTGGGCATGGGCTGCGCATCGGCGGCGGGCGCGGCGGATCAGGTCCGCTCGGCCGGGCGCCTGGTGGTGGGCATGCACTATGTCGTGCCGCCCTTTGTGGGCGGTTCCAAGGTGCGCACGCCCGAAGCCATCGATACCGCCCTGGCCGAAGACCTTGCCGCCAGGCTGGATGCCGACTTGCGCGCGGTGCCGATATCCGGGCCGGACAGCGGCAATAAGCCTGAAGGGTTTTCACCCAGGGCGGATCTGATGCTGGCGGCCATAGGCCCCGGCTACGATGTTCCGCCGGCCTTTGCGACGGTGCCCACGGGCTACACGGCGCGTCCCATGGCCATCATGCGCACGGACACCGACATCAAGTCCTGGGATCAACTGAAAGGACGGACGGTCTGCCTGTCGGAGGGCGGGCTGTACGTGGGCGCCATGGCGCAACGCTACGGA
This sequence comes from Pollutimonas rozaliensis, assembly GCF_048751585.1. Classification (NCBI taxonomy): domain Bacteria; kingdom Pseudomonadati; phylum Pseudomonadota; class Betaproteobacteria; order Burkholderiales; family Alcaligenaceae; genus Pollutimonas; species Pollutimonas rozaliensis. Next base: position 180,868 of record NZ_JAZHOB010000003.1, read on the forward strand.
GCCATCGAAAAAATATTCAAGGCGCCCGCCGATTCCCTGCTGGCCTTGCGCACGGGTGGATGCGACGCCGCGGTGCATGACGACATCATGTTGAAGGAACTGCTGAAGCTGCCCGAGTGGAAAAAGTTTTCCGCCAGCCTGCCGCCAGGCCCGGCGGCGCCGCTGGCCTTCATTGTGCCCAGGGACGATGCCGCAACCATCGCCTTATTGGACAAGCTGGTTCGCGAATGGAAGGCCAGCAAGCATTTGGCGGATCTGACGCGGAACCGGGTGCGCGATATTGCCTTCGAGGTCTATCTGGACCAGGTGGTCGCCGATTGCCATTGAGTTTCGCGGGGCTTTTTGCGCATTCTTGCGATAATGCCGCAATGCGTGAACCTGCTTTGAGATAGACAATGAGAACGATAGGATTACTTGGCGGCATGAGCTGGGAGAGCACGGCGGACTACTACCGTGAAATCAACCAGGGCATCAAGAAGGCATTGGGCGGACTGCATTCCGCCAAGCTGGTGCTTTACAGCGTGGATTTCGAAACCATAGAGAAGCTCCAGCATGCGGGGGATTGGGAGGGCGCCGAAGCCATCCTGGTCAAGGCGGCAAAGCGCATCGAGACGGCCGGCGCCGACTTTTTGCTGATCTGCACCAACACCATGCACAAGCTTGCCGACCAGATAGAACAAGCCATCTGCATTCCCTTGCTGCATATCGCCGATGCCACGGCGGAAGAATTGCTCAAGCACGGCATCCAGCGCGTAGGCTTGCTGGGCACGGCTTTCACCATGGAGCAGGATTTCTACAAGGGACGGTTGGAACAGAAGTACGGCCTGGAAGTGCTGGTGCCCGACACGTCCGATCGCAAGATCGTCCACGATGTGATCTATCGGGAGCTGTGCCAGGGAGAAATCGTTCCGGAATCCCGAGAACAGTACTTGCGGATCATCGATGCGCTGGCGGCCCGGGGCGCGCAGGCGGTGATACTAGGCTGCACGGAAATCGGCCTGCTGGTGAAGCAGGCCGATAGTTCCGTCATGCTGTTCGACACCACCCTGATCCATGCCAAGGCGGCGGTCGAGCGCGCTATTTGATGCCATGCGCCCGGCGCGCTGACTACACGGTTGAGTCCGCGGCGGCGGGGTCGCAGGTACGCGTGCCCAGGGAGTCGGCCTGGGTCACATGAGCCCCGGCCGGCACATCGTCGATCAGCCACACATTGCCGCCTATCGTGCATCCGCGTCCCAGCGTCACTCGGCCCAATATGGTGGCGCCCGCGTATATGACGACATCGTCTTCCACGATGGGGTGGCGGGGCAGGCCTTTTTCCAACTTGCCGTTCGAGTCGGTGGGGAAACGCTTGGCGCCCAGGGTGACGGCCTGGTAGATGCGCACGCGCTGGCCAATGATGGCCGTTTCGCCGATCACGACGCCCGTACCGTGGTCGATGAAGAAGCTGGGGCCGATCTGGGCGCCGGGGTGGATGTCGATGCCGGTCTGGGAGTGGGCCAGTTCGGACGACATGCGCGCCAGCAAAGGCAGGTCCAATTTGTAGAACTGATGAGCGACGCGGTGATGAATCATGGCCAGCACGCCGGGATAGCACAGCAGGACTTCATCCACGCTGCGCGCGGCGGGGTCGCCCTGGAAGGCGGCCAGAACGTCGGCATCGAGCTGGCGGCGGATTTCCGGCAACGAGCCGGCGAAGGATTGCACCGCCGTAATGGCCTTTTCCTCTATTTCGCTTTCATTGTGATGTTCATGGCGCATCTGGTAGCGCATTTCCAGCCGTACCTGATGCAACAGGGCGTGCAAGGCGGAATCCAGCGTGTGGCCGACGTAGAAGTCCTCGCTTTCCTGGCGCAGGTCGAGCGGGCCCAGGCGCATGGGAAACAGCACGCCCTTCAGGTCGTCCAGGATATGCGAGATGGCCTGCGGCGAAGGGAACTCGCGCCCGCCGGGCTCGCGTGAACGCCTTTGGGCTGCGCGCCAATCCTGCCGGATGGCGTTCAGGTCTTGAACTATGGGATGGATATCGAAAACGGCCATGAAAAATCTTGCTCCGGCTTGGGATCGGTGCTGCGAACGATGCCCGGACGGCATAACTGGTTTAAGCTGGCTTCAGCGCCGGGATCGCGGCAGGCGTGGGGAAATGAACAAGGAAACAAATATGATACCAATCTATTGTCCAAAATCGGAGTCGGAAGCGGCGGTCATTGCATCATTGATGAACGCGTACGGCGTTTCTTTCCTGATGCGCGGGGGCGCTTTCAGTTCAATGTATCCCGGTCCGGTGGCCAACAGCCTGAATGCGCAAACGCTGATGTGCAGGAGAGCCAGGCTGAACTTGCCATGCAATTGCTTCAGCCCTTCATCGAGCGGTAGGGCGCGGGCTTTGCGTTACGATAGCGCTTCGCGGCGATGCCCGTCGCGTTTTTCGGCGCAACGCCGGCTTGTCCATGAATCAAAAGATCACGCCCTCGACCGTATTGCTCTTGATCATTCCACCGTTTCTTTGGGCGGGCAATGCGGTGCTGGGACGTATCGTCAGCGACCTGGTCCCGCCGGTTACCCTTAACTTTCTGCGCTGGGCCATCGCCTTTGTCATCCTGCTGCCTCTGGGGCATTCCGTTTTTCGCCGGGGCAGCGGGCTGTGGGCGGACAGGAAACGCTATGCCGTGCTTGGCCTGCTGGGCATAGGCTTGTACAACACCTTGCAGTACATGGCGCTGCATACGTCCACGCCCATCAACGTGACGCTGGTGGGCGCCAGCATGCCGGTCTGGATGCTGGTGATCGGCTTGCTGTTCTTTGGCTCGCGCATAAGCGGGCACCAGCTTGCCGGCGCGGCATTGTCCATGAGCGGCGTTCTGGTGGTGCTCAGCCACGGCCAGTGGCAGCAATTGCTGGCCCTGCGCTTTGTCGCCGGCGATGTGTTCATGATCGTGGCGACGATAATCTGGGCGTTTTACAGCTGGCTGTTGATGCATGCCGGCAACGAAGCGGAGATCCGGCGCAATTGGGCTACGCTGCTGCTGGCCCAGATTTCCTTCGGCGCGGTGTGGTCGGGCGGGCTCGCCGTCGGCGAGTGGGCCCTGACCGATGCGCGGATACATTGGAGCTGGGGGCTTGCGGCCGCACTGCTTTATTTCGCGATCGGTCCGGCGATTGTGGCTTTCCGGTGCTGGGGCGCCGGAGTGCGGCGCGTCGGTCCGACTGTCGCCGGGTTCTTCAGCAACCTTACGCCCTTGTTCGCCGCCCTGATGTCATCGGCCTTTCTGGGCGAAACGCCGCATGCCTATCATGCGGTGGCTTTCTTTTTCATTGTCGGCGGCATCGTGCTGTCGTCCCGGTCCCGCGCCGTATCCTGAGCGCGTTCCGGTAGCTCAAAACAACTGAAAAACTGCTCGATGGCGGATTTGCTGCCGGTGCAATGCAGCTTGCCGCCCTTGATGGCGGTATCCAGGCTGGCCTTGCCGTATGCCAGGTGAAGCACGGTCTGCGGATCGGAGCGTATCGATGCCTGGGGCAGATCGGCTTGGCCTCGGGCTATGGTCAACTGACCCGCCGCGACCCGCGCATAGAAGACATCATCGTCGAATTCCAACTGTATGCAAAATGACAGGCCCTGGGCGCGATCCAGGTCGAACATCACTTTGAAGGAAAGCATGAGCGAATCGGCACCCAGCCTTCCCCCGCGCATGAACGAGGGCGAGCGTACGCCCCAGCGGGCCAGCCCCAACACCACCGGCTCCAGCTCTTTTCCCCAATCGGTCAGTTCGTAAACCCAGGATGCCGCCGGGGGAGGGAGCCTGCGCCGCAAAACGACCGAGGAGGCTTCGAGTTCGTTCAGGCGCTGCGTAAGCACATTGGGACTGATGGAAGGAAGGCCTTTGCGCAAGTCCGTGAAGCGCTTGGGTCCAAGAAGCAGTTCTCGAACCACCAGCAGGGCCCAGCGTTCGCCCACCAGGTCCAGGGCATGCGCAGCGGCGCACGCATCGTAATAACTTCGTTTTATTGCCATACGTAACACTCTAGCACATTTAGTTCTTCATCAATAATTAATAGTTGTTTTTTAGGACTAAAAAAGATTAAATAGACGCTCAATGACAAGGGGAGGGTGGTCGGCGCGGGCAGCGCGGCTTGCCGTCCCTTCAGTCATTCCATTTCAAATCAGGAGACAAACCATGGATTACGCAGGCGCCAATACGGCACAAGAAGAAGTGCGGCAATCAATCGATAGTTGGCTGAAGGCGGTACGCGCGCGGGATACAAAAGGCATCTTGTCGCATTACGCCCCGGATGTGGTGGCGTTCGACGCCGTCCAGCAATTGCAGTTCAAGGGGGTGGAGGCTTACGGCAAGCATTGGGAAGCCTGCCTGGCCATGTGTCCGGGCGACATGGTCTTCGATGCCGGCAAGCTCGACATCCAGGTGGAAAACGGTCTGGCGATCGCCCATGGCCTGATCCGTTGCGGCATGAAGGACGATAACGGCGAGGAAAAAGCCTCTTGGATGCGCATGACCTCCAGCTATCGTAAAAATGGCGGTAAGTGGGCCATTGTCCATGAGCATTTTTCGGCTCCCTTCGATATGCGGACCAGCAAGGCTTTGTTCGATCTGGATCCGGATGGAGCCAGCAAGGTCCGTCCGATTCCGCTTGGGATGAGCGCCGTCACGCCGCACTTGGTGTGCGCCGATGCGCTGAAAGCGATCGATTTTTACAAGAAGGCATTTGATGCGACTGAAGAGACCCGGCTGGAGATGGCGCCCGGAAAGTTGGCCCATGCCTGCCTGAGAATAGGCGATTCCGCCATTTTCCTGGTCGATGAGGTGCCGGAATGGGGCTCCATGAGCCCCAAGTCGCTGAAAGGCTCGCCGGTAAGCATTCATCTTTACGTCGATGACGCCGACGCGGCTTTCGCCAAGGCGGTCAAGGCGGGCGCGAAGGAAATCATGGCCGTACAGGATATGTTCTGGGGCGACCGCTATGGGCTGGTTGAAGACCCCTACGGCCATCGCTGGTCGATCGCCACGCATGTGCGCGATCTGACCCCCGAACAGATCCAGGAGGGGGCGAAGCAAATGATGGACGGTCAGCCCGACTGCCCGGGCGCCAAGGCCGCGGCGTCATAAGCCGCGGCCTTGGCATCGCGCGCCGCCGTTTACTCGGTGGCCGCCGTGCCGGGGGATGTCGGCGCGACGTCCTTGTCGTCGTTCTTGAAGCGCTGGAACAGCGTGGCGATGATGGGTCCCGATATGTTGTGCCAGACGCTGAAGATGGCGCTGGGGACGGCGGCAAGCGGCGAGAAGTGCGCGGTAGCCAGCGCCGCGCCCAGGCCGGAATTCTGCATTCCAACCTCGATGGACAGCGTCTTGCGCTGGGCCACACCAAGGCCCGCCAACTTCGCCAGCCAATAGCCCAGCAGCAGCCCCAGTCCATTGTGCAGCACCACGACGGCGAAGATCAGCAGGCCGGTGGTGGCGATCCGGGCCTGGTTGGCGGCGACCACGGCCGCCACGATGGCGACGATGGCAACGACCGAAACCAGCGGAAGCGCATTGACGCAGCCTTCGACTTTGTCGCGCAGCAGAGCCTGGGCGATCAGGCCCAGGACGATGGGCAGGATCACGACCTGGACGATGGACCAGAACATCGCGGCGGCGCTCACCTCCAGCCATTGGCTGGCCAGCAGGTAGATAAGGGCGGGTGTCACGACGGGCGCCAGCAAGGTGGTTACCGAAGTGATTGCCACCGACAGGGCCACGTCGCCGCGCGCCAGGAAGGTCATCACGTTGGACGCTGTGCCGCCCGGGCAGCAGCCCACCAGGATCACGCCCACGGCGATCTCGGGCGGTAGATTCAGCGCCTGGCACAGAATCCAGGCCAGGCTGGGCATGATGATGAATTGGCCCAACACGCCGATAAGCACGGTTACGGGGCGCTTGAAGACTTCCGAAAAGTCTTTCTTCGATAGGGTCAGGCCCATGCCGAACATGATGATGCCCAGCAAAGGCACGATGTAGGGCACGATCCAGGTGAATTGTTCCGGGGCGAAAAAGGCGAGTATTGCAAACAGCAATACCCAGATGGCGAATGTGTTGCCGACGAAACGGCTCAGGCGGGCAATGGCCTGCATGGTGTGTGTCCTTAGTGTTTTAGGGCGCAGCCGAACCCCGAGTCCACGCCTTGGCATGGAACCCATGGGCGGCAGGGGCCGCAATAGAAGATGGATTTTGTTTGTTCCGCCGGGCGATGCGAGCAAAGGCGGGGTAATGCGATGCAGGCAAATGTTGCGCGGGGTGCGCGCGAACAAAAAGGCGCAGGCCGAATAAGCCCGCGCGATGGCGTAAACCCTTATTGTACTACGTTGAACATGCTGATAATGGCGATGGGCTGAAGTTTTCTTCGGCGATAATGCCGTCTACATGAATTCTTCCCGGCGGTTCGATGACTAAGCCTCCAGGCCAATTGCTTGCATACGGTTCCCTTGCGCTGAGCATGTCGCTGGTGGGCGCCTACGTGGCGCTTACCAAACCCTTGGCAATGGTATTGCCCGTGTTTCTTTTGGGATGGCTGCGTTTCGGCATAGGCGGCATCGCGATGCTGCGCTGGCTACGCAAGCCAGCGGGCGAGCGGCCCCTGTCGTCCCAGACCCGCAAGCTGATCTTCCTGGAGTCCTTTCTGGGCAACTTCCTGTTCACGCTGTGCATGATCATGGGCGTGAGCCTGACCAGCGCGGTGTCGGCCGGCGTGATCATGTCCGCCATTCCGGCCATGGTCGCGCTGATGAGCTGGATTTTTCTAAAAGAGGAAATCGGTCCCCGGGTATGGGCGGCGGTGGCTTGCGGCGCCCTGGGCATAGGCCTGTTGTCGCTGGCCCAGGCCGGCGAGCCGGGCCAGCCAGGCGATTCGAAAGAGGGGTTGGCCTGGCTGGGCAATGTGCTGATCTTCGGCGCCGTCCTGTGCGAAGCGTCTTATGCGGTCATCGGCAAGAAGCTGACCGCGGTGATGAGCCCCAAGCGCATCAGCGCCGTCATCAATTTATGGGGCTTCGCGCTGATGACGCCTTTCGGGCTGTATACGGCGCTGCATTTCGATTTCACGGCGGTGCGCATCGAAATGTGGGCCTTGCTGCTTTTCTACGCCTTGGCGGCCAGCGTGTGGACAGTCTGGCTATGGATGACCGGCTTGAAATCCGTGCCGGCTTCGAGGGCCGGGGTGTTCACCGTCATGCTGCCCATCAGCGCCGCCCTGGTGGGCGTGCTGGTCCTGGGTGAAACCTTGAGCGGACTGCAGGTGATTGCCTTCGTCATTGCTCTGGCCGGCCTGCTGCTGGCGACGCTGCCGGCCCGGTCCGCCGCTTAAGCCTGCGACCCGCAGGCGTATTCGATGATCAATTGCGCCGACACCATGCCGTTCCAGGTGTTCTGGTCCAGCCGGTAGGCGGCGTCGATATGTTCGGGCAGCATGTCGGCGTGATTGAACCAGATGGCGTCGAAGCGCTGGTGGCCCCGTTCCAGGTTGAGCTTCAGGTGCTTCTCTTTCAGCAGCCGCTGCTGGCGCACATGGAAGGTGTCACGGAACACGGGCGCCGGGAATCCCGCGCCCCAGACCTGCTGCTGCAGCAGTCCCGCCACGTCGGCGTTGGCATAGCCCGTTTCAAGGGAGCCGTCGGTTTCGATGACGGGATCGAAGCTTTTGCGGCCGCTCAGTTCTTGTACGGCGGCGTCGAAGCCGGCAACGAAAATATCGTAGGCATCCTCGCGCAGGCTCAGGCCGGCCGCCATGGCGTGGCCGCCGAATTTCAGGATGATGCCCGGGTGGCGCTTGGAGACCAGGTCCAGCACGTCGCGCAGATGCACGTCGGGTATGGAGCGGCCCGATCCGCGCAGCTCGCCCGCGTCGGAGCGGGCGAAGGCCAATGTCGGGCGCCAGTAGGTTTCCTTCAGGCGCGAGGCTACCAATCCCACCACGCCCTGATGCCAGTCGGGGTGGTATACGCAAACACTGGCGCCCATGGTGGGCAGCGAGGTTTCGATGGTGGCCAGGGCCTCTTCCCGCATGGTGGCTTCTATGCCGCGCCGTTCCTGGTTCATGGCGTCCAGCTGCCGGGCCAGCTCCAGCGCCTGGCCTTCATCGTCCGTGGTCAGGCAATGTATGCCTATGCTCATGTCGGCCAGCCGCCCCGCCGCATTGATGCGCGGTCCCAAAGCGAAGCCCAGGTCGAATCCGCTGGCTTGGCGAGGCTCACGCCCAGCCACCGCGAACAGGGCGCGCAGGCCGGGCTGCATGCGTCCGGCCCGCATTTTTTGCAGGCCTTGCGTGACCAGCAGGCGGTTGTTGGCGTCCAGCTTGACTACGTCGGCCACCGTGCCCAGCGCAACCAGGTCGGCCAGGTTGTCCAGGCGCGGGCCGCCATCGGCCGCATAGACGCCGCGTTGGCGCAGTTCGGCGCGCAGGGCAAGCATCAGGTAGAAAATGACGCCTACGCCGGCCAGGTTCTTGGATGGAAAGCCGCAGCCGGGCTGGTTCGGATTGACGATGGCCAGCGCCCGAGGCAGGGTTTCGCCAGGCAGGTGATGATCGGTGATGACGACATCGATGCCCGCCTGCGTCGCCGCTTCGACCCCGTCTATGCTCGCTATGCCGTTATCCACGGTAATGAGCATGTCCGGCTTGCCGGCGTGATGCTGTACGGCCAGCGCGACGACGGCCGGCGACAGCCCGTAGCCGGTTTCAAAACGGTTGGGAACCAGGAAATCGACAACGGCGCCCATGCCGCGCAGGGCGCGCAGCCCGACCGCGCAGGCCGTGGCGCCATCGCAGTCGTAATCGGCCACGATCAGCAGCTTCTTGCGCGCTTGTATTGCATCGGCCAGCACGGCGGCCGCATGCTGCACATGCGTCAACTGGCCGGGAGGGATCATGGCCGCCCAGATCAATTGCGTTTCGCTGGGGTGGCGTACGCCGCGCGCCGCCCACAGGCGCGAGAGCAGGGGGTGTATGCCCGCGGCTTCCAACATCTTCGCCGCCTCGAAATCGGCGGGCCGTGTGCTTAGTCTTGGTGTGACCACCACTTTCTCCATGCATTGCGGCTGCCGGGCAGCCATTGCGTCCATCGGCCCAGCGCGGCGGATTGGACTTCGATGATGCGGTCGCTGCCGATGAGGACGATTTCAGGCGCCTTGTCCCCGGCCAGAGGCTGGAAAAGGCGGGCTTCCAACTGGCCCAGGGCGGCCAGCCAGCCGCCCCAATCGTGCGCGATGCTGGCCGCAAGCAGATCGCCATGCACCTGCGTTTCAGGCTCGAGAACGGGTGCTTTCGTGAACTGGCTTGGGCTTGCGCCGCCGAACAGCCAAAGGCTGTTGATGGGAACCAGTCCCTGCCGGTAGCGCGCCTGGTTGACAGGATGCTCGTACCACATCATCTGCACTTCGTTGACCAGGCGGCGCCAAGGGCGGCCCTCCATGTCTTGCGGCCACCAGTCGTTGACCGAAGTGATGGCGACCAGCGAGGGGCTGGCGCATTGCGGCCGGTAATCCTTGGGCGGATCGATGAGCCAGCGATCCGTGCCACAGGGGTGCAGCGCGAAGCCGGCTTCGGTACACAGCGCTTGCACGGATTCGAACAAGGCTACACTCTGGTCTGGCGTAATGGCCAGTTCGCTTGCGGGCAATAATGCCGCGCCGTCGCGGGAAGGCGACACGTGCACGAGTTCGGCCAGCCATACCGGCTGATCGGATTCGGCGCGAGGCGCCAACAAGGGGCCCAGCCCTGTGGCAAAATTCCGGCCGGCTGCGGGCCGGAAGCCGCGTTGGATCAGTTGCCATTGCTCGAACGGCGTGCAGGCCGCCCCAGCCGGATCGGCTGGGATGGCCTTGGCGCGGCCGCATTCCAGCCAGCCCAGCAGTGTCGGGGCGGTGGCCGGCAGGTAAGAAATCAATTCGCGCGCTTCGCGAGGGTCGGGCAGGGCGCCAGGTAGTACGATTCGCATTCCTGGATTGTAGTGTCAATGGGAAACGGTGGCTTTTACGATGTCTTATGAATTATGGATAGGGGCCCGCTATGCCGGCCTTGCGCGTTCCCGGCGCCGGGTTGGGCGCGGCGACCGTTTTGTGTCGTTCATCGCGGCCAGCTCGATGGCGGGTATCGCGCTGGGTGTGGCGGCCCTGATTATCGTCCTGTCGGTCATGAACGGGTTCCAGACCCAGGTGCGCGATCGCATGCTGTCGGTCTTGCCGCATATAGAGTTGTACGTGCCGCGCATGGGGCCGGAACAGGTCTTGCAGGAATGGCGGCAGATTGCCGACATGGCCGGCAAGAATCCCGAAGTCCGCGGGACGGCGCCCTTTGTGGCGGCCCAGGGCATGATCGTGCGCGGCGAAGCCCTGAGCGGCGTTCAGATACGCGGCATCGATCCCAAGCTTGAAGGCTCTGTATCCGATGTGTCGGGGCAGATGATCGCCGGCCGTCTCGATGCGCTCGCGCCGGGCAGTTTTTCCATCGTCCTGGGCAATCAGATCGCCAATTCGCTGGGGGTCGGCACCGGCGATACGGTGCTGGTGCTGGCGCCGCAGGGATCGATCTCGCCCGCCGGCTTCGCGCCGCGCATGCGCCAGTTCACGGTATCGGGTATTTTTTCTTCCGGATACTATGAATACGATGCCTCGCTGGCCTTCATCAACTACGAGGATGCCGCCAAGGTGTTCCGCGACAGCGGCACCAGCGGGGTGCGCCTGCGCATCGCCGACATGCAGCAGGCTCCGCTGGTGGCCCGGCAACTGACCCAAGCCCTGCCGTCCTTCGTGCACGCGCAGGACTGGACGCAGAACAACCGCACTTGGTTTGCCGCCGTGCAGACTGAAAAGCGCATGATGTTCCTGATACTGGCGCTGATCGTGGCGGTGGCGGCATTCAACCTTCTGTCCTCGCTGGTCATGGCCGTCAAGGACAAGCGTTCCGACATCGCGATCTTGCGCACACTGGGCGCAAGCCCGCGTGAAATCGCCCGCATTTTCCTGGTTCAGGGTTCGCTGATCGGCGTGGTGGGCACCTTGCTGGGGGTGGGTTTCGGCATGCTGGTGGCGTACAACATCGACGTGATCGTGCCTTTCATCGAACGTATGCTGGGCGTGCAGTTCCTGCCGCAGCAAATCTATTTCATCAGCGAATTGCCTTCGAGTCCCCAAATCGAGGACATCGCCGTCGTGGCCGCGACTTCGCTGGTGCTGTCGCTGCTGGCCACGCTGTACCCCAGCTGGCGCGCGTCCAGCCTTCAACCCGCACAGGTGCTGCGACATGACTGATGCCATCCCTATTCATGCGCTGAGCGCCCGCAACCTGGTCAAGACCTATAGCGAAGGCGGACAGACCATTCCGGTGCTGCGCGACGTCAGCCTGCATGTCGATCGCGGCGAAATGGTCGCCATCGTCGGAGCATCCGGATCGGGGAAAAGTACGCTGCTGCATACCCTGGGGCTGCTCGATCAGCCCACATCGGGAACTGTCTTGATCAACGGCGAGTCCGCCCACGGATTGTCCGAGTCGCAGCGCAGCCAATTGCGCAACCGCAGCCTGGGCTTCGTCTATCAGTTCCATCATCTGCTGCCCGAATTTTCAGCGCTCGATAACGTGGCCATGCCGCTCATCGTGCGCCGGCAGAATCGCAACAAGGCGCGCGAGCAGGCGCAGGTCGTGCTGGAGCAAGTCGGCCTGGCCGAGCGCATCGACCATTATCCCGGCCAGTTATCGGGGGGCGAAAGGCAGCGTGTGGCTCTGGCGCGCGCGCTGGTCACGCGGCCGACTTGCGTGCTGGCCGACGAGCCCACCGGCAACCTGGATCGCTACACGGCTGAAAGCATGTTCGACCTGCTGGTCCAGGTGAACCGCGAGTTCGGCACAGCGTTTGCTATCGTGACGCACGATCCGGCGCTGGCCGCGCTGGCCCACAGGCGCTTGTCCATGGACAAGGGCCGCCTTGTCGACCCCGAAACGCCGCCCCTGACTCCGGCTTAAAGCGGCTTCGGGGCATCGCCTGTAAAAGGGAGGCCTATGCTGATCGATACGCATTGCCATCTTGACGCCTCGGAGTTCCAGGCGGACCGCAAGGCCGTGATTGAGCGGGCGGCGGGGCGGGGCGTGAGCGCCATCGTGATTCCCGCCGTGGCCCTATCCAATTTCGATACCGTGCGCGATATGGCGCATTCCTTCAAGGGCGGCGTCTACGCCCTGGGAATACATCCCATCTGCGTACCCGATGCGCAAGAGGCGGACCTGGCCGAGCTGGAGTCGCGGATCCAGCAATCTCTGGATGATCCGCTTTTCGTGGCGTTAGGCGAGATTGGGCTGGATTTTTTCCTGCCCAGGCTGAAAGAGCCCGCCATGCGCGAAAAGCAGGAGCGGTTCTACGCCGCGCAGCTGGATCTGGCCGAGCGTTATGGGCTGCCTTTGCTGCTGCATGTGCGGCGTTCACAAGATATATTGCTGAAGCACTTGAGACCGCGCTCGCGCATGGGCGGTATCGCGCACGCTTTCAACGGCAGCTTCCAGCAGGCCCGGCAATTCATCGAATTGGGATTCGCCCTGGGCTTCGGAGGCGCCATGACCTTCGAGCGGGCCTTGCAGATACGGCGGCTGGCGACACAGTTGCCCATGGAGTCCCTGGTGCTGGAAACCGATGCGCCCGACATTCCCCCGGCCTGGCTGGGCGAGCCCGGCGCGCCGGCGGCCAGGAATGAGCCGGGCGAGGTGGCGCGCATCGCCGATGTGCTGGCCGAATTGCGCGGCATGGCGCGCGAAGACATTGTTCACGCGAGCGCGGCTAATGCCAGGCGGGTGCTGCCCCGCCTGGGCGCCGCCCTGCACACCGTCAGTTGATCTTGAAGCCGGTCTTCTTGACCACGTCGGCCCAGCGCTTCTGTTCCGAGACCAGCAATTCGCCCAGGTTTTCCCGGCTAGAACCGACAATGACAAAGCCGTTGCCCTCCAGCAGCTTGCGCACGCTTTCCGCTTTCAGCGCGGTTATCGTTTTCTGATTCAGGATGTCCAGCGCAGGGCCGGGCGTGCCCTTGGGAGCGAAAAAGGCGAACCAGGCGCCGAAATCCACCTTGGGCATGCCCTGCTCGCTGAAGGTCGGTATGTCGCTCAGCATTTTAGTGCGTTCCGCGCCGGTGATGGCCAAGGCGCGCATTTTTCCCGATGCCAGTTGCGGCGCCGCCATGGCGGTGGTCACGAAGGCGCCTTGCACCTGTCCCGCGATGATGGCCGTGACCGCATCGCCGGTGGAGCGGTAATGAATGGGTTCTATCTTGAAGCCGCCGGCATCGGCCAGCATCTCGGCGCCGAAGTGGCCCGGCGTGCCGGCGCCGAAGGTGGCGATGTTGTAGCGGTCGCTGCTGCTCTTTGCGGCATCGACGAATTCCTTCAGCGTCTTGTAGGGCGAGTCGGCCGGAATGACCAGCACGAAATTGGCCCGCACGGCTTCGGTGATGGGCTCGAACTCCTTGAGCGGCGCATAGCTTAAATTGGACGTGGTCTCGGGCGAGATACTGATGGAGCCGACTTCGCCCAGCAGTATGTTGTAGCCGGTGGGGGCGCTGTGGGCGACCGAATAGGCGGCTATCTGCCCGCCCGCGCCGGCCTTGTTTTCCACCACGACCGACTGCCCCAGTTCCTTGGACAGTTGCTCGCCGACTGTGCGGGCGACGATATCGGGGCCGGTGCCGGCGGGAAAGCCCACCGTCATGCGGATAGGCTGATCGGGATAGGCGGCCGGCGCGGCCGCCGATGCAAAAGTCATGCAGGCGGCCGACAGCAGCCCGGCAAGGGTAGAGGTTTTCATGGGTTGTCTCCTGGTTGTCTTGTCAACGTATTGCAAAGAAATTCAATTCGACCCGATCCGGATACCGTGCGCCGGTGCCCAGGAACAGATGCGTATTCAGCCAGGCCAGTCGGGGCGCAGCCGTTTCGAATCTGGGGTAGCTGCGGAAATAGATGCGGGCCGGATCCACCGGCTGGCCCTGTGCCAGCTTGGCGATATCCTCGGCCGAGCCGGTTCGTATGCCGGTGTTCTCCACGTAGACGGTTTCGCCCGCATCGGTTTCGATGACATAGCGGGCATGGATGTCGGTGTAGGTGTCCGAGCGGATGGACTGAAAGTCGGCGCCGCCGGGCAGGATGCGGCCGGACAGCACGGCGCCCTTGACCGTGCCGCCGACGATGGGAATAACCCGGCGCCGGCCGGCGGGCGTCTGGCCGACTTCCTGCGGCGGCGCCACGTCGACAAGCAGGGTGGCCAGGTGTTCCAGCGCGGGAGCGGCAATGGGTGTGGTCATATCGGCTAGCCTTGTTTGGTCTTGAGCGCGGCGGGGTCGAAGCCGGCCAGGCGTTTGTAGCGCATGGCGATCTCCTCCAGCTCCGCTTGGGGGACGACATCGTGTATGTGCGCGTAGCCGTCGGGCGCGCGCTCGTGTGCTATCTGCATGACTTGCTCGGGGCCGTTAAGCCGGTTGCGCAGCACGATGCCGGCGGTTGGCGGCAGGCGCTCGGCTTCGTATTCCTTCAAGGCAAGCTCGATGCCGGTGTTGCGCCGCATCGTCGCCGCTTGCAACCTGTCGGCCAGGCAGCGCGCATCCAGTATGGCTTGTGCGGATCCGTTCGAGCCGATGGGGTACATGGGGTGCGCGGCATCGCCCAGCAGGGTGACGCGGTCCTGCGTCCAGCGGGGCAGCGGGTCTTTGTCGACCAGCGGGAATTCGTAGATGGCTTGCGCGCCCCGGATGATGGCCGGAATATCGATCCAGTCCCAGCGCCATGATTCGAAGCTCTCGGCGAATACGGACGCATCCACGACGCGATTCCAATCCGTGGCCGGCAGCTCGGGATCGGGTATGCGCAGCTCCGCAATCCAGTTGATGCGCGAACGGCCCTGGCGGCGCAGCGGTTCGGAGATGGGATAGCAGACGAATTTCTGATCCTGGTGGCCGGCCATGAACATGGTCTTGCCGTCCAGGTAGGGATCGGCATCGGTAATGGCGCGCCAAAGCATGCGCCCGGAAAAGCGCAAGGGGTCGGACTGCGGGTAGAAGAAGCGCCGTACGGCCGAATGGATGCCGTCGGCGCCGATCAGCAGGTCGCCGCGCAGCTCTTCAAGCTGGTTCGTGGTGCGATTGCGGAAGCGGGCGGTCACGCCCTGGGCGTCTTGCGTCAGCGATTCGAAGGCCAGGCCGGTGTGCAGGCGGCCGGCCCCCAGTCTTTGCGCGACCGCCTCCGCCAACAGCAACTGGAGTTCGCCGCGATGTATGGATAGCTGCGGCACGGCATAGCCGGCCGCCAGGCCCCTGGCTTCCTGCCAGATGGGCTGGCCGTGGCGGTTGTAGTAGTGCAGGGCGGAAGTGGGAATCGCGCCGGCGGCCAGGGTGTCCAGCAAGCCCAACTGGTCCAGCTCGGCAACCGCGTGGGGAAGCAGATTGATGCCCACGCCCAGGGGCTTGAGCTCGCGCACGCTTTCAAAGATGTCGCAGTCGATGCCGCGCTGATGCAGCATGAGCGCCAGGGCCAGGCCGCCGATGCCGGCGCCCGCGATAATGACTTTCAAGAAATGTCTCCCATAATTTGTTATGTATCATAACAATGTGGGATGTATTCCAGCCTATCGGGATTTACCCGAATTGAGCTTGTGGCATGATCCGCAACAAGGCGGTCGATTGCAAAATTGGATAACAGGCATTGAAAACAGGAATCGCATTGAGCAGAAAATTGAGTTCGCGCCCGAACAACCGGCGGCCCGCCCAGCGCGGCGAACAGTTCAACGCCCAGGTGCCGGGCGTCGAATACGGCGTGCTGGACGAGCTTATCGGCTATTCGATAAGGCGCGCGCAGATACGCATCTACCAGGACTTCCTGGACGCGCTGGGGCCCTGGTCGATTACGCCGCCCCGGTTTTCGGCCATGACCATCATCCAGGCCAACTCCGACATGAAGCTGACCGAACTGGCCAATGCCATGGGCATTGCGCGCTCGGGCGCGGTCGAGGTGGTCAATTCGCTTGAGAAGCTGGGCTATGCGGCCCGGGCCGAATCCAGGCTGGACAAGCGCGCCCACGCGCTGGCGCTGACCGATGCCGGACGCGAGGCGCTGCGCGGCATTACCCAGGCCATCCGCGAACACGATGCGCGCATCAGCGCCAGGCTGACCTCTGACGAGCAAAAAGAGCTGCGGCGCCTGCTGGACAGCCTGGGTTAGCCAAGGCTGCCGCAGCACCCGCTTTATCGCGGCTCTTTCATGCATTAGCCGCAGCGGCTCCGATGGTTCTCAGTAGAAGCCGAAGGGCCGCCTTTGGCCGGTTCGCGCTCCGCAGCCGGCGGCCTGCCTTTACGCTGGCCTATTTGGGAGCGTATGGGCGTGACGGGACGCATGGGTCTGCTGGCTTTTGTGGCGGCAAGCGGCGTGGTGCACAGGCTGCCCGTCCTGCCGGGCTTGGCTCATGGGGCGGCGGCGGTGGCGCTGGCCGTGCTGCTGTCCCTGCTGGCGTTCGGCCTGCCGCGGCGCGTCCGGAAAATCTTGCTGGTATCGCTGTGGGCCGCGCTGGCGGGCTTGTTGCTGACGGTGGCGCGCGCCGACCATCGCCTGGCCGATGCCCTGGCCGAGCATAACGAAAACAAGGTGTCCAGGGTGGTATTGCGTGTGGCAAGCCTGCCGCGCCTGGGGCCCGACGGCCGCCAGTTCCAGGCCCAGGTCCTTTCATCGCTGCCCGGCGGCGTGCCCACGCGCATCCAGGTTTCATGGCCCTTGGCGGCATGGGCCGGGCCATACGGCCGCGCCGGCGACAGCGCCGCCGCGGACTCGCAGGAAAGCCTGCCGGACGGTTTGCCCGACCTTGTGCCCGGCCAGGTCTGGCGCATGGCGCTTACCTTGAAGACGCCTCGGGGCGCGCGCAATCCGCATGCTTTCGATTACGAGGCCTATCTGTTTGCGCAAGGCATACGCGCCACGGGCAGCGTGCGCGGCACACCCAGCTATTTGCGCGATGAGCCCTGGGCAAGTCTGCCTGTGGTTGCGCAACGGGCGCGACACGCGGTGCGCGCCGCCATGCGTCCATATCTTGACGGCAAGCGTTACGGCGCGGTGCTGCTGGCGCTGGCGATCGGGGATCAAGCCAGCGTCGAAGCGTCCGACTGGACGGTGTTCAACCGCACAGGCATTACACATCTGGTGTCCATCAGCGGCTCGCACATCACCATGATCGCGGCGCTGGGCGGCGCGCTGACATTTTGGCTATGGCGGCGCCTGCGCTGGCGCGGCCGGGCCCTGGCCGAACGCATGCCGGCCCAGGTGGCGGCGGCGCTGGCGGCCTTGCTGGTCGCATGGCTGTATTGCCTGCTGGCAGGCTGGGGCGTGCCGGCGCGCCGCACCTTCCTGATGCTGGCCGTGATGGCCGGCGCGTATGTGCTGCGCCTGCCCATGAGCGCGTCCCGGCTGTTGTCGCTGGTTGCGTTCGCCGTGGTGCTGCTGGACCCGTGGGCATTGCTGGCCAGCGGCTTCTGGCTGTCCTTCGGCGCCGTCTATGTGCTCATGGCCAGCGGCGGCTGGTGGGGCCAGCCGATAGGCCGGGCGGCCGTTGCCGGCCGATGGCGCCGGGCCGGATCGTTCCTGGGCAAGGCAACGCGTCTGCAACTGGCGATCACGGCGGGCTTGATGCCCTTGCTGGCGCTGATCTTTCACGAGGTCTCCCTGGCCTCGCCATTGGCCAATGCCTATGCCATTCCCATCATCAGCCTGGCCGTCACGCCGCTGGCTCTGCTGGCAGCCGGCACTGCGCTCATGCCTGGCCTGGACTTCCTGGCGGCGGCTTTCGCCTGGCTGGGCCATGCCGCGCTGGAGCTCATGATGGCCCCCACGGTATGGCTGTCCAACTGGCGCGCCGCCAGTTTCACCGTTGCGGCGGCGCCCGCTGGCTTGACCGCCTTGGCATTGTGCGGCCTGGCGGCGGCCACCATGCCTTACGGCTTGCCCGGCCGGCGCCTGGCCTGGCTATTGATGCTGCCTGCCTTGTGCTGGCTGCCCAAGCGGCCCCTGCATGGCGATTGGACCTTGCATGCGCTGGACGTGGGGCAGGCCAGCGCCATCGTCGTCCAGACGGCGCGCCATGTCTTGCTGTTCGACACCGGCCTGCGCGGCAGCCCGGATTCGGACGACGGCGCACGCATCATCTGGCCTTTTTTGCGTTCGCAAGGCATCGTCAAGCTGGATGCGATGATCGTTTCCCATGCCGACATCGATCACGCCGGCGGGGCGCGCAGCCTGTTGCAGGCGGTGCCCGTCCAGCAATCCTACAGCTCCTTCGATTTGCAGGCTTATCTGAAGCGCGAGGCGGCTTTGCTGGGCATGCCGGGTGTGTTGCCGCCCTTGCCTTTGGCGATGTCGTCCTGCGAGTACGGCATGACCTGGCATATAGACGGGGTATCCTTTGAATTCCTTTGGCCGCTGAAGAATCCGGTCGACGCAAGGCCGGCGGTGCGCAAGCAGCGCAACGGCCAGGCCTGCGTACTGCGCCTGCGCGGAGAACACCACTCGGCCTTGTTGCCGGCCGATATCGGGGCGGCGCAAGAAGCCGCTCTGGTCGACAGGGGGCTGGGCTATGCCGACCTCGTCCTGGCGGCGCATCACGGCTCCAAATCGTCGTCCAGCCCCGCCTTCGTGAATGAAACGCAGCCGCTGCACGTGGTGGCGCAGGCGGGCATGTGGAATCGCTACGGACATCCCAATCCCGATGTCGAGCGCCGTTGGCGGCAGGGTGGGGCGGCGTTCTGGCGCAGCGACCTGCATGGCGCGGTCACGGTGCATTCCTCGGCTCAGGGCCTGGCGGCCATCAGCGAAAGGAAGGCCTCGCGGCGCTATTGGCAGGCGCGTTGATTTCTTGTCCGGGGACTGGCTGGAGCACGGCTTGCGATTTCAATCCGGATCGGCGATGATAGTTTTATCCGCCCACAAGGCGGCAAGTAAATGCAGCGCAAGAAAATTCCACAAGACATTTTCACGAGCAAGACATGAGACAAGCACTTCCTTTACGGCTGCACGTGCCCGAGCCTTCGGGGCGACCCGGCCATGCCACCGATTTCTCCTATTTGCGCCTGGCTCCCGCCGGCGCCGTCCGCAAGCCCCCCATCGATACCTCCGCCGCCGATACCGCCGATCTGGCCTATACGCTGGTGCGCGTCCTGGACGACGAGGGCAAGGCGCAGGGGCCCTGGGCCGAGCCCATGGATCCGGACTTGCTGCGCAAGGGTTTGCAGACCATGATCAAGACGCGCATATACGATGCGCGCATGCTGATCGCCCAGCGGCAAAAGAAAATGTCCTTCTACATGCAAAGCCTGGGCGAAGAGGCTATCGGCGCCGCGCAGATGCTGGCCCTGTCCCCGGGCGACATGTGTTTTCCGTCTTATCGCCAGCAGAACCTGCTGATCGCGCAGGACGTGCCGCTCGTCGACATGATGTGCCAGCTTTTCTCGAACGAGTGCGACCGCCTGAAGGGCCGACAGTTGCCCGTGATGTATTCCATGCGCGAACGCGGTTTTTTTTCGATATCCGGCAACCTGGCCACGCAGTTCGTGCAGGCGGTGGGCTGGGCCATGGCGTCCGCCATCCAGGGCGATACCAAGATTGCCTCGGCATGGATAGGCGACGGGGCGACGGCCGCGGCGGACTTCCAGACCGCCTTGACCTTCGCGCATGTGTACCAGGCGCCGGTCATTCTTAATGTCATCAACAATCAGTGGGCAATTTCCACCTTCCAGGCCCTGGCGGGCGGCGAAAGCACCACCTTCGCCGCGCGCGGCATCGGCAGCGGCATCGCCTCGCTGCGGGTCGATGGCAACGATTTCCTGGCTGTGTACGCCGCGTCGAAATGGGCGGTTGAACGCGCCCGCAACAACCTGGGGCCTACCTTGATCGAATGGGTCAGCTACCGCGCCGGCCCGCATTCGACCTCGGACGACCCGTCCAAGTACCGGCCGGCCGACGACTGGGCCCGTTTTCCGTTGGGCGATCCCATCGACCGCCTGAAGCGGCACCTTATAGCGGTGGGCGCGTGGTCCGAAGACGAGCATCAGCGCACGCAGAAGGAGTACGAAGCGGAAGTCATCGCCGCGCAGAAACAGGCGGAAAGCCATGGCACGCTGGCCACCGGCAAGACCTCCAGCGTCGCGACCATGTTCGAGGATGTCTACAAAGACATGCCCTGGCATCTGCGCCGCCAGCGCCAGCAATTGGGGGTGTGATCATGGATACTCGTTCCATACAGCAGGCCACGACGCCCATGACCATGATCCAGGCCTTGCGCTCGGCCATGGATGTCATGCTGGCGCGCGACGACAAGGTCGTCATCTTCGGGCAGGACGTAGGCTACTTCGGCGGCGTGTTCCGCTGCACCGAAGGCTTGCAGGCCAAGTACGGCAAGACGCGCGTGTTCGACGCTCCGATTTCCGAAGGCGGCATCGTCGGGGCGGCGGTGGGCATGGGCGCCTACGGCCTGCGGCCGGTGGTCGAGATCCAGTTCGCCGATTATTTTTACCCGGCCACCGACCAGATCGTGTCCGAGGCCGCGCGCCTGCGCTATCGCTCGGCCGGCGAGTTCATCGCGCCCTTGACGATACGCATGCCCAGCGGCGGCGGCATCTACGGCGGCCAGACGCACAGCCAGAGTCCCGAGGCGCTCTTCACGCACGTCACGGGACTGCGCACTGTCATGCCGTCCAACCCCTACGATGCGAAAGGCTTGTTGATCGCCGCCATCGAATGCGACGATCCGGTTATTTTCCTGGAACCCAAGCGCCTGTACAACGGACCGTTCGACGGCCATCACGACCAGCCCGTTGTGCCGTGGTCCAAGCATCCCCTGGGCAATGTTCCCGACGGCTACTACACCGTGCCGTTGGAGTCGGCTTCCATCTTCCGGCCCGGGACCGACCTTACGGTGTTGACCTACGGCACCATGGTCTTCGTGTCCGAGGTCGCCGCCAGGGAGTCCGGCATCGATGCCGAGATCATCGACCTGCGCAGCCTGTGGCCGCTGGATCTGGACACCATCGTGGCATCGGTCAAAAAAACCGGCCGTTGCGTGGTGGTGCACGAGGCCACGCAAACCAGCGGTTTCGGGGCCGAGCTGGCCACGCTGATCCAGGAGCATTGCTTCTACCACCTTGAAGCGCCCATAGAGCGCGTGGCCGGCTGGGACACGCCTTATCCCCATGCGCATGAATGGGCCTACTTTCCCGGCCCGGCCCGTTTGGCCGGCGCGTTCAGGAAGGTCATGGAGGGGTCCCCGGCTGTGGCGTCCTCGAAGGCCGCCGGACAGGAAAGGGTGGCATGAGCATGGGTACGCACATCATAAAAATGCCCGATATAGGCGAAGGCATCGCCGAGGTGGAGCTGGTCGAATGGCATGTGCAGCCGGGCGACAGCGTGGTTGAGGATCAATTGCTGGCCGACGTCATGACCGACAAGGCAACCGTCCAAGTGCCGTCGCCCGTTCACGGCAAGGTGCTGGCGCTGGGCGGCAAGGTGGGCGAAGTCATGGCCGTGGGCTCCGAGCTGATACGTCTGGAAGTCGAAGGCGAGGGCAATGAGGGGAAAGCATCCGCTGCCCGCGCGCCGGCGGAGCCCGAGGTCGGGCAGGTACAAGCCGTCGCCGCTCCAACAGCCGATGAGGAGACGCGCGCAGATACGGACGTCGCCGGGAATTCCGCCTCGGGCGCGGCAGCCCGGGCCGGCGCTGGGCCACATGGCGATGCGCGCGCCGAAGCGGCGAGCGGGTCCGGGCAGGCCTGCGCCGGGCGGCCCGCTCGACCCGAAGGCGAAAAGCCGCTGGCGTCGCCGGCGGTGCGCAAGCGCGCCTGGGACCTGGGCATCGAGCTGCAGTATGTCCCAGGCACCGGAGCGGCGGGCCAGATCACCCATGCCGATCTGGATGCCTATGCCGCACGCGGCTCGGCGGCGGCTGCAAGCGCGACCCGGGCCATCGCTTATGCGCAACGCGATGGGGAGCGGCAGATTCCCGTCATCGGCCTGCGCCGCAAGATCGCCGAGAAAATGCAGGAGTCCAAGCGCCGCATTCCTCATTTCACCTATGTCGAGGAAGTCGACGTGACCGAACTGGAAGCCCTGCGTGGGCGTTTGAATGCGCAATGGGGTGCCCAGCGGGGGAAGCTGACCATCCTGCCCTTGCTGGCCCGCGCCATGGTGCTGGCTTTGCGGGACTACCCGCAAATCAACGCCCGCTACGATGACGAGGCCGGTATCGTTACGCGCTACGACGCCGTTCACCTGGGCATTGCCGCGCAGACCGAAGCCGGACTGATGGTGCCGGTTGTGCGCCATGCCGAGGCGCTGGATATCTGGGCCTGCGCCATCGAGGTCGCGCGCCTGGCCGACGCTGCCCGCGCGGGCAGCGCGACGCGCGACGAGCTTGGCGGATCGACGATCACGCTGACCAGCCTGGGCGCGCTGGGCGGCATTGTTTCCACGCCTGTCATCAACCATCCCGAAGTGGCCATCGTGGGCGTCAACCGCATCGTCGAGCGTCCGATGATCGTGGGCGGCGCCGTCGTGGCCCGCAAGATGATGAATCTATCGTCTTCCTTCGATCATCGCGTCGTGGACGGCATGCACGCCGCCGAATTCATACAACGCATCCGGAGCCTGCTCGAGTGCCCGGCGCTGTTGTTCGTGGAGTGACGGGTCAGCATGCAATCCACTACCTTATTGATCATCGGCGGCGGCCCCGGCGGCTATGTTGCCGCCATACGCGCCGGCCAGCTGGGCATTCCCACTATCCTTGTTGAAGGCGAAAACGTGGGTGGAACCTGCTTGAACGTAGGCTGCATTCCTTCCAAGGCGCTCATACACGCCGCCCAGGAATTTCATCAGTTGGCCCAGTTCGCGAACGGCTCCTCCCCCTTGGGCATCCACGCCTCGTCCGCCAGCATCGACATCGCCCGGACGGTGGCATGGAAAGACGGCATCGTCGACCGCCTGACCGGCGGCGTGGCGGCGTTGCTGAAAAAAAATGGCGTGCGGCTTGTCAAGGGATGGGCGCGCATCATCGACGGCAAGACCGTCGAGGTTGATCCTGACAAGCAGACGGGTCAGGCTTTGCGCATCGCCTGCGAACACCTGTTGCTGGCTACAGGCTCCCAGCCTGTGGAGCTGCCGTTTCTGCCTTTCGGCGGTCCTGTCGTGTCCTCCACCCAGGCGCTGTCGCCGGCCAGCCTGCCCAAGCGTCTGGCGGTCGTGGGCGCGGGCTATATCGGGCTTGAGCTGGGCATGGCTTATCGCAAGCTGGGTGTGGAGGTCGATATCGTCGAGGCGCGGGACCGCATCCTGCCGACCTACGACGCCGATCTTTCCAAGCCCGTTCTGGCGGCCTTGAAGAAGCTGGGGGTGGCGCTGCATCTGTCCAGCCGCGTCCTGGGCATGGATCAAACCGGAAGGGTATTGAGGATACAAAGCACGAAAGGCGAAGAGTCCGGTTTGGCGGTGGAGCAGGTGCTGGTCGCCGTGGGCCGCCGGCCGCGCAGCGAAGGGCTGGAATCGCTGATGCTGGACATGGAAGGGCAGGCTGTGCGCATCGACGAACAATGCCGGACCTCCATGCGCAATGTGTGGGCGATCGGCGACCTTGCCGGCGAACCCATGCTGGCGCATCGGGCCATGGCCCAGGGCGAAATGGTGGCGGAGATCATTGCCGGCAAGCGCCGCCGCTTCTGTCCCGCCGCCATTGCCGCCGTGTGCTTCACCGATCCCGAGATCGTGGCGGCCGGCCTGTCGCCGCAAGACGCTGCGCATATCGGCCTGGATTGCATCAGCGCCGAGTTTCCTTTTTCCGCCAATGGGCGCGCGATGACGCTCGAATCCACTGTTGGTTTCGTCCGCGTGGTGGCCCGGCGCGACAATCATTTGATTGTCGGATGGCAGGCGGTGGGGCGTGGCGTTTCCGAACTCTCCGCCGCCTTCGCCCAGTCGCTGGAAATGGGCGCGCGGCTGGAAGATGTCGCAGGTACCATCCACGCGCATCCTTCACTGGGCGAAGCCGTTCAGGAAGCGGCGCTTCGGGCGCTGGGCCATGCTTTGCACATCTGATCCGCGCTGAAATATCTGACGCTACAATCGGTGTTCCTCCGACCCCGGATCCCAAAAGAGCGAACACCGAAAATGCCTCAAGCGTCTCCATCACAAGGAACACAGCAGCAGCCCAGGCTGGAGTTTGTCATGTGCGCCAGTCCCGCCGGCACGCATCGCATGGCTTATTGGGAATGGGGCGATCCGGACAACGACAGGATATTGCTGTGCGTGCATGGGCTGACGCGCACGGGCCGCGATTTCGATCAATTGGCCCGGCGCCTTTCGGCGCATTACCGCGTGGTCTGCCCTGATGTGGTCGGGCGCGGGAAGTCTGATTGGCTGATCAATGCCGCCGGCTATGTCGTGCCGCAGTACGTGGCCGATATGCTGACCCTGATCGCGCGACTGAATCCCGTCCAGCTGGACTGGGTGGGCACATCCATGGGCGGACTGATAGGCATGGGCCTGGCTGGAACGCTGGCCATGTCGACGGCGGGCCGGCCTGCCCGCGGGCCCTTCGGACTTCCGGCCGACCAGACCCTCAGCCTGGGCAAGATCGTGTTCAACGACATTGGTCCCAGCCTTAGCTTTCCGGGTCTGGTGCGCATCGCCGAGTATGTCGGGCAGCCCATGCGGTTTGCCACATTCGACCAGGCGGTCGACTACGTCCGCAGCGTATCGGCCGGATTCGGCCAGCACGATCGCCAAGGCTGGGAGGAGCTTACCCGCCATGTCTTCAATCAACAGGGCGATGAATGGGTCAAGCACTACGATCTGCGCATTGCCGAGCCGTTCGCCGGGCAATCCGAAGGCAGCGTGAAGGTGTCCGAGGCCGTATTGTGGGCTGCCTATGAAAGCATTTCATCGCCTATACTGGTCCTGCGGGGCGAGCAGTCCGATCTGCTGACGCCCGAAACCGCCCGCCAGATGCTCGAGCGCAATCCGCGCGCCAGCCTGCATAGCGTGCCCGATGTAGGCCACGCACCCACCTTGCGCAGCGACGATGAAATCGATCCCATTGCGCGCTTCCTGACGGCGTAAGCGGCGTAAACTATTCTTTTGCATGCGTTCACAACCGGAGTCCAGACATCAAGGTCGATCTGCACTGTCATTCCACGATTTCCGATGGCGTCCTGACGCCTTCGGAGGTGGCTGCGCGCGCGCATGCCAATGGCGTGGGGCTTTGGGCGCTGACCGATCACGACGAGCTTTCGGGCTTGGCCGACGCCAGGCGCAGCGCCGAGGCGCTGGGGATGTCTTTCATCACGGGTGTCGAAGTCTCGGTGACCTTTTTGGGCCACACTGTGCATATACTGGGCCTGGGCGTCGACGAACACGATGCTCCGTTGCAGGCGGGGCTTGAAGGCATACGCCAGGGCCGCGCAGTCCGGGCGCGCGAAATGGCCGATAGGCTCACGGCGCTGGGCATACCCGGCAGCTACGAGGGCGCCTTGCCCTATGCCGCCAACCCCTCGCTGATCAGCCGCACTCACTTTGCGCGCTTCCTGGTCGAAAAAGGCTATTGCAAGACCATGCAGGCGGTTTTCGACAAATACCTGGGCGACGGCAAGCCGGGCTACGTTCCCGTGCATTGGTCCACACTGGAACAGGCCGTGGGCTGGATCGTAGGTGCGGGCGGCCGGGCCGCCATCGCCCATCCGGGCCGCTACGACTACACGCCGCTGCAGTTCGATGCCTTGTTCGACCGGTTCAAGGAACTGGGCGGCACGGCCATCGAGGTCGTGACCGGCAGCCACAGGCCGGACCAGTATGCCGAGTACGCGCGGGTTGCGCGCCGCTACGGCTTTCTGGCCTCTTGCGGGTCGGACTTCCACAGCCCCACAGAGGGCAAGCTCGACCTAGGGGAAATCCCCGCTCTGCCCGCCGACCTGACGCCTATCTGGCACGATTGGGCCTGAGTTCCGGCTTTCGGCGCTCCCCTCCATTTTTCTGTACTGCCATGAATAAAGCATTTGTCAAAGAGTCCGAGAACGACGATGACGACGATCTCGGCCCCGACGCGGTGAAGCTGCCCGCGGGCACCAAGAACTACATAACGACGCAGGGCTATGCGCGCCTGCGCCAAGAGCTGGCGCATCTGATGACCGAAGAACGTCCGTCGGTCGTGCAGGTCGTTTCCTGGGCGGCATCCAATGGCGATCGCTCTGAAAACGGCGATTATCTGTACGGCAAGAAGCGCCTGCGCGAAATCGATCGCCGCATGCGTTTCCTGACCAAGCGCCTGGAAATCGCCGAAGTGGTCGATCCGGCCACGCAACCCAACAAGGACCAGGTCTTTTTCGGCGCCACGGTGGTGTATTCGGACAAGGCCGGCGAAGAGTTCCGCGTGACCATCGTGGGCGTGGACGAGGCCGAGCCGCTGCAAGGCAGGATCAGCTGGATCTCGCCTGTCGCTCGCGCATTGCTCAAGGCCCGCGAAGGCGATACGGTCACCTTGCGCACGCCCGCCGGCATCGACGAACTGGATATACTGGAAGTGATTTACCCCGATCATTAGGCGCCGTCCGCCCTGGATCCGCCCGGCGCCGCGGCAATGGGCGCGCGGGTTCCGGCCATAATCCTTCCATGCATGGCAAACGGGTAAAATGTAGCCTTTCCCTTCATTTTCCCCGCATTGCACCGTGACTTCTATCCAGTATTTCCTTGGCTCCCCGGTCTTGTCTTCGTTTCGCCGCGAGCGGCTGCTGAAGCGGTTTGCCGACCTTGGCCTGCCGGTCGCCGATATAAGCGGCCGCTACGAGCACTATGTCTGGACCGATGCCGCCTTGAGCCAACAGGATCAGAACCGGCTGGAGCAGCTCCTGGATTACGGCGTTGCGGGCGAGGCCGGCAAGGAAAGCAAGAATTCACTGGTCTTGCGCGTGATTCCACGTCTGGGCACGGTGTCGCCCTGGGCCAGCAAGGCGACCGATATCGCGCATAATTGTGGCCTGTCGCCGGTGCGCCGCGTCGAGCGGGGCGTGCGCTACGTCGTGACGCCGGCCCGAGGCTTATTGGGTTCCAAGCCGTTCGATGCCGCGCAGCTCGAAAGCATAGCCGCCTGCCTGCATGACCGCATGACCGAGACCGTGGTCGATGCCTCCTTCGACGGCAAGGCCTTGTTCGCCTCGCTGCCGGGCAAGCCAATACAGACCATCGACGTCGTCGGCAAGGGCCAGGCGGCGCTCATCGAGGCGAACAGCGCCTTGGGCCTGGCCTTGTCCGATGATGAAATCGAATACCTTGATGCCGCTTTCCGGCAATTGGGCCGCAATCCCACCGACGTCGAGCTGATGATGTTCGCGCAGGCCAACAGCGAACACTGTCGCCACAAGATCTTCAATGCCCAGTGGATCATCGACGGCCAGGAACAGTCCAACACTTTGTTCGGCATGATACGGGCGACCCACGCCGCCCAGCCCGAGGGCACGGTGGTGGCGTATTCGGACAATGCCGCGATCATGGCGGGCGGCCCGGCCACGCTTTTCCATGCCGGCCGCGATGCCGAGACAACAGCCTACGGGCATTATCCGGCGACCGTGCATACGCTGATGAAGGTGGAAACGCACAACCATCCGACCGCGATTGCCCCGTTTCCGGGCGCCTCGACCGGCGCGGGCGGTGAAATACGCGACGAGGGCGCAACCGGCCGGGGCTCCAAGCCCAAGGCGGGCCTGACCGGCTTCACCGTGTCCAACCTGCGCTTCGACGATGCCATCGAGCCCTGGGAACGCGATGCTCACGGCTCGCCGGACCGCATCGCCAGTCCGCTGGACATAATGATAGAAGGGCCGATAGGCGGCGCGGCGTTCAACAATGAATTCGGCCGGCCCAATCTGCTGGGCTATTTCCGCACGTTTGAACAGGCCTCGGGCGGCACGCGCTGGGGCTATCACAAGCCTATCATGATCGCCGGCGGCTTGGGTTCCATCGATGGCCGCCTGACGCATAAAGATCCGATACCCCCGGGCGCCTTGCTGATCCAGCTGGGCGGGCCCGGCATGCGCATCGGCATGGGCGGCGGCGCGGCCTCCAGCATGAGCGCCGGCACCAACAGCGCGGAGCTCGATTTCGATTCGGTGCAGCGCGGCAACCCTGAAATCGAACGGCGCGGCCAGGAAGTCATAGACCGCTGCTGGCAGCAGGGCGACGACAACCCCATTATCGCCATCCACGATGTGGGCGCCGGCGGTTTGTCCAATGCCTTTCCCGAGCTGGTCAACGACGCGGGACGCGGCGCCTTGTTCGAATTGCAGCAGGTTCACCTGGAAGAATCGGGCTTGTCCGCCGCCGAGATATGGAGCAATGAATCGCAGGAGCGCTATGTATTGGCCATCCTGCCGCAAGACTTGCCGCGTTTCGATGCGATCGCCAAGCGCGAACGCTGTCCCTATGCGGTGGTGGGCGTGGCGACCGAAGAACGCCAGTTGCGCGTGACCTATGGCGAAGGCCTGCCGGGTGTGGCCGATGCCGCTGCGCAAGCATCCCCCATGCGGCCGCGGCCTGTCGATGTGCCCATCGATGTCATCCTGGGCAAGCCGCCGCGCATGACCCGCGATGTCGAGCGCCTGGAGTCCTCGCATCCGGCGATCGATTTGGTGGGCATCCCGCTGGACGAAGCCATCGAGCGGGTCTTGCGGCATCCGACCGTCGCCAGCAAGAACTTCCTGATCACCATCGGCGACCGGACGGTGGGCGGCTTGAGCAGCCGCGACCAGATGGTGGGGCCCTGGCAGATTCCCGTGGCCGATTGCGCCGTCACGCTGGCCGATTACGAAGGCGTGCGGGGCGAAGCCATGGCCATGGGCGAACGCAGCCCCTTGGCGATGATCGACGCGCCCGCTTCGGGGCGCATGGCCGTGGCCGAGGCGCTGACCAATCTTGCCGCCAGCGATGTGGGTTCGCTCAAGGACATCAAGCTGTCCGCCAACTGGATGGCCGCCTGCGGCGTCGCGGGCCAGGACGCCGCCTTGTACGACACCGTGTCCGCCGTCAGCGAATGGTGTCAGCAACTGGATTTATCCATACCGGTGGGCAAGGACTCCCTGTCCATGCGCACGGCATGGGATCATGACGGCGAAGCGCGCCAGGTCGTGGCGCCGGTTTCGCTGGTCGTGACGGCATTTGCGCCGGTGGCCGATGTGCGGGCCACATTGACGCCGCAATTGCGCACAGACGCCGGCGACACGGCATTGATTCTTGTCGATCTGGGCTTGGGCCAACAGCGCCTGGGCGGCTCCATACTGGCGCAGGCCTACAACCAGGTGGGGCAGACGGTGCCCGATATCGACGATGCCGTATCCCTGGGCGCCTTCTTCAAGACCATCCGCCAACTGGCGGCGCAGGGCGATATCCTGGCCTATCACGACCGTTCCGATGGCGGCTTGCTGGCAACCGTCTGCGAAATGGCGTTCGCGGGCCATGTCGGAGTCTCCATCAACCTGGATATGCTGACCATCGATCCGCATGCCGCCGATTGGGGCGACTACAAGATACGCGCCGAGCAGATTTCGGTTCAGCGCGACGAACTTACCCTGAAGGCCTTGTTCGCCGAGGAAGCCGGCGCCGTCATCCAGGTGCCGCTTGCGCAACGCGACAAAGTGCTGCAGCAGTTGCGGTCGGCGGGCCTGTCCGCCCATTCGCATGTCATGGGCAGCCTGAACAAGACCGACGAGATACAGATCTACCGCGACGGCAAGTGCATTTATCAAAAGCCTCGCACCGAGCTCGGACAGCTGTGGGCCGAAGTGTCGCGCCGCATCATGGCCTTGCGCGACAATCCCGCTTGCGCCCAGGCGGAATTCGATATCTGGCAGGATAAGGACGATCCGGGCCTGTCGCCCGTCGTTCCCTTCGATCCCCAAGAGGACGTTGCCGCGCCCTTCATCGCCACTGGCAAGCGTCCCCGGGTCGCGATCCTGCGCGAGCAGGGCTGCAACAGCCAGGTGGAAATGGCCTGGGCCTTCGACAAGGCGGGTTTCGAGGCGCTGGACGTGCACATGACCGACCTGCTGTCGGGCCGTGCCAATCTTGCCGATGTGCAAGGCCTGGTCGCCGTGGGCGGATTCAGCTATGGGGATGTGCTGGGCGCCGGCGAAGGCTGGGCGCGCACGATACGCTTCAACGACCAACTGGCTGATCAGTTCGCCGCCTATTTCGCCCGCCCCGATACTTTCGCGCTGGGCGTATGCAACGGCTGCCAGATGATGGCGGCCCTGGCCGGCATGATACCGGGCGCCGAGCATTGGCCGCGATTTACGCGCAATCTGTCCGAAAAATACGAGGCGCGCCTGTCCCTGGTCGAAGTTGCCGATTCTCCATCGCTGTTCATGCAAGGCATGGAAGGCGCGCGGATTCCCATTGCCGTTGCCCATGGCGAGGGCTATGCCGATTTCTCCCGGCAGGGGGCGCTGGACAAGGTGCATGGCCTGATGAACTTCGTGGATAATCGTGGCGCGCGCACCGAACAATATCCCTACAATCCCAACGGCAGTCCGCAAGGCCTGGCGGGCGTCACCACGGCGGACGGACGATTCACCGTCATGATGCCGCACCCGGAGCGGGTCACGCGCAATGTGGCCATGTCCTGGGCGCCGGAACGCTGGGGCGTTCAGGATACGGGCGGCAAGAGCGGCGCCCATGGCGGATTCACTCCCTGGTTGCGCATGTTCCGCAATGCGCGGGTCTGGCTGGGCTGAAGGGCAACCCCGCGAAAGCGGGGTTTTCCTTTGACCCTTGTGATGGCCGACTAGGTAAAGACCCTAGCTTAAGCGTATAATCTTGCTTTGCACGGAGCTAGTTTATGCGTCTAATCAAAAAAGCGCTTACCTTCGACGATGTGTTGTTGGTCCCGGCGTATTCCGAAGTCCTTCCCCGCGACACCTCGCTGACTACCCGCTTCACGCGCGATATCACGCTGAATATCCCGCTGGTCTCCGCAGCCATGGATACCGTGACCGAATCGCGCCTGGCCATTGCCATGGCCCAGGAAGGCGGCATCGGCATCATCCACAAGAACCTCAGCGCGGAAGAACAGGCCCGCGAGGTCGCCCGCGTCAAGCGCCACGAATTCGGCATCGTGATCGATCCGGTCACCGTCACGCCCACCATGAAAGTGCGCGACGCCATCGCCTTGCAGCGCCAGCATGGCTTCTCCGGCCTGCCGGTCATCGAGGGCGGCAAGCTGGTCGGCATCGTCACCAACCGCGATCTGCGCTTCGAAGATCGCCTGGACGTCCCCCTGCGCGACATCATGACGCCCCAGGATCGCCTGATCACCATGAAGGAAGGCGCCACCCTGGACGAGGCCCAGGCGCTGATGCACAAGCATCGCCTTGAACGCGTGCTGATCGTCAACGACGCATTCCAGCTGCGCGGCCTGGCCACCGTCAAGGACATCGTCAAGAATACCGAACATCCCTTTGCCTCCAAGGACAGCCAGGGCCAGTTGCGCGTTGGCGCGGCCGTGGGCGTGGGCGAAGGCACGGAAGAGCGCGTCGAGAAACTGGCCAATGCCGGCGTCGATGTCATCGTCGTCGATACCGCTCATGGCCATTCAGCGGGCGTCATC
Source organism: Pollutimonas rozaliensis (assembly GCF_048751585.1). Lineage (NCBI taxonomy): Bacteria > Pseudomonadati > Pseudomonadota > Betaproteobacteria > Burkholderiales > Alcaligenaceae > Pollutimonas > Pollutimonas rozaliensis. Next base: position 212,552 of record NZ_JAZHOB010000003.1, read on the forward strand.
GAGCGCGTTCGCTGGGTCAAGAAGAACTATCCGAAGATCCAGGTCATCGGCGGCAATATCGCCACGGCTTCGGCGGCCAAGGCGCTGGTCGAGGCCGGCGCCGATTGCGTCAAGGTCGGCATAGGTCCGGGCTCCATCTGCACCACGCGTATCGTGGCCGGTGTGGGCGTTCCGCAAATCACGGCCATTGCCGATGTGGCCAAGGCGCTTGACGGCACGGGTGTTCCCCTTATCGCCGATGGCGGCATCCGTTATTCGGGCGACGTCTCCAAGGCCCTGGCGGCCGGCGCATCGGCCTGCATGATGGGCGGCATGTTCGCTGGCACCGAAGAAGCGCCCGGCGAGGTAGTCCTGTTTCAGGGCCGCTCGTACAAGTCGTATCGCGGCATGGGCAGCCTGGGCGCCATGGCCGACGGCTCAGCCGATCGCTATTTCCAGGATCCGGCCAATAACGTCGACAAGCTCGTGCCCGAAGGCATAGAAGGGCGGGTGCCTTACAAGGGCAGCGTCATCGCCATCATCTATCAATTGATCGGCGGCATCCGCGCTTCCATGGGCTATTGCGGTTGCGCCTCCATCGAAGAAATGCGCACCAAGGCCGAGTTCGTCGAAATCACGTCGGCGGGCGTGCGCGAATCGCACGTTCACGATGTGCAGATCACCAAGGAAGCACCCAACTACCGCGCTGACTAAAACGGCTGCCTGTTGGACAGCGGCGCGCCATGCAAGCATGGCGCGCCGTTTTCTTGGCTTTCTTTCTTAGAGTTCCCGCTTGAAAAACAAGGCGCCCGGAATGGGGTTGAACACATAGGGCTGCGCCGGCTGGAATCCCAGTGAGGCATACAGCGCGACCGCGGCGGCCATGGTTGGCAGCGTGTCCAGATAGATATGGGTGTACCCGGCGGCGCGCGCCTCTTCGCACAGACGTTCCGCCAGCCGGCGCCCCAGCCGCTCTCCGCGCATATCGGCCTTTACATACAGCCGCTTCATTTCACAGCCGCCATCCTGAAGAGGGCGCAGCGCAATGCAGCCCACCGCCTCATCGCCCCGCCAGGCCAGCAATATCCGTCCCTCCGGCGCCGCGTATTTTCCCGGCAGGGCGGACAGTTCGGATTCAAAATCCTGGAAGCACAAATCGATGTCCAGGCTGTCGGCATACTCGCGGAACAAGCCGCGCACCACGGGAAGGTCTTGCGGCAATCGCGCCGGCCGTATTTCGATCGGATGGTGCATGAATGTTAGGTATTGCTGAAGGGTGGCTGGATGCCCGCCTTATGCGTAGCCGGGCATTGCAAGGATCATTCGATTTTAAGGCTTGCGGCGTCCGCTTGCCCGGTCCGGGCGGCGCGCAGCAGCGCTTCGGTCAAGAGCCCGGGCGCGGAAACCATGGCGCCGTGGCCGGCGTCCAGGTCTTCCCAGCGCCAGCCGGGACGATTCCGGGCCCAGTTGCGGGACTCGTCCACCGCCGCGAATAGGGGATTCGCGCAACTCAGATAAGCGCAGGGCAAGCCGTTGCCCACCGGATGCCGCAATTGCAGCGCCGTCTCGTAGCTGCGCAAAGGGTGGGGTGTAAGGCGGCCCTCCACGAAGGCGATGTCGTCCGGCTCGAATAGCCCCAGGGTTCTGGGTTTGGGCGGCGGCAGGGCAGGTGCTGCTCCTGATGTGTTTTGCGCCGCCGCGTGCAACTTGGCGACGATCTCGACGGGCAGGGTACTGAATGTGCTGACGCCGCTTTCCAGGATGAAGGCATCCAGGTAGACCAGTTGCCTCAAGCGTTCCGGGACGGCGTCGGCCACCCCCGTGATCACCAGTCCGGCAAAGCTGTGGCCGACCAGCACCACGTCGTTCAGGTCTTCCCACACCAATACATTGACGATGTCGTCGACGAAGGTTTGAAGGCTTATGTCTCCGTTCAGCAAGTGGCTGCGCTCGCCCAGGCCTGTAAGAGTGGGCGTGAAGACGGCGTGGCCGGCGGCGCGCAGGCGGGCGGCCACGCGCGACCAGCACCAGCCGCCGTGCCAGGCGCCGTGTACCAGGACGAAGGTTCGAGTCGAAGCCGGCAGGGAGGTCATGAATTGAAGCTCCAAAGAAGGGGAATCGGCGGGCAGCCTGTGGTCAGCAAGGCGGGGTGGCCCGGCCCTGGCTTGAACTTGCCGCGCGGCGAGGCGTCCACAGCAAGGGGATGCCTAGCAGCAGGCCCGCCGCGGCTAGCACCAAGGCGAAATCCAGCCCCACGTTGAACCAGGCGTGAGTCAGGCTGAAGAATATCGGGCCGGCAAGCTGGCCTGCCGCGAACGAAGCGGTCAGCGCGGCAATCAGCTTGCGGGCATGCCGGCCCCCTTCAGCCTGTGCTTCCTGCATGCCTAGCATGGTAATGATCATGAGTGTGCCGCCCACGCAAACCGCAGCGACAATTATGGCTGAAACCGTGGGAACCAGGGCCGGCAGCAGCACGCCCACGGCCATGGCAAGCTGGGCCACCGCCCACACTTTGCGGCGCCCGTACCGGGTGGCCAGCCCGCCCACCACCAAGGTGGAGGCGGCGGCCGCCAGGCCGAACAAAGGCCAGGCCAATCCGAAAATGGCGGGATCCTGCACCAGCAGTCGCGCCTGGGCGGGCAGGAAGGTGGCCGGCAAGATATAGCCGAAGCCGAACAGGCCATAGCAGGCGATCAGCGCCCAATGCCCGCCCAGGCCTCCGGCTTCTTCCCGGCTTGCCTGGGTGGCCGGAGCGGCGGCGGGCGCGGCCCATAGGGTCCGCGCGGCGGCTGTTCCCGCCAGCGCCATCAAACCGAGAATCAGCCATGCCTGCGACGAGGAGGCCCGCGCCAGGCCCAGACCCATGCATAGCAAGCCCGCCGCGGCGATGCCCACCCCCACGCCTGAAAACACCAGGCCCGCCCGCCCGGGCTGCCCCAGTGCGGCCAGCCGCGCCAGGCACAGGGTGGCGGTGCTGACCAATACCCAGGCGCTGGCCAGGCCCGCGACAAAACGCCAGGCCAGCCAAGCCGCCCAGTTGTCCGTAAGGCCCATCAACGCAGTCGTGACCACGACCAGCAGCAAACCCAGCCTTAGCAACACGGCCGGCGAACCGGCAATGGCCGCGGCGCTAAGCGCGCCGGCCAGATAGCCCACGTAGTTGGCGCTGGCCAGCCAGCCCCCTTGCGCCAAGCTCAGGCCGGCATCGCTTTGCATCATGGGCAGCAGCGGGGTGAAGGCGAAGCGGCCGATGCCCATGGCGACGGCCAGTGCGATAAAACCCGAAATCGATAGCGAAACAGCGGACGCCTTTTGTTGCATTGATGCTCCTTGTTACCCGAAACTGTAGCCTTTGCGGGCCGGTTTCGCCAGCGTAATCGTGCCCAATACGTTACATTAACGCCTTGCTTTCCTTTTTCCTTTTCAAGCCATGCACCAGCGTATCCTCATCCTCGATTACGGTTCACAAGTCACCCAGCTTATCGCGCGCCGCGTCCGCGAGGCGGGTGTGTATTGCGAGATACATCCGGGCGATGTCGACGATGCGTTCATCCAGGCGCAGCAAGGCTTGAAGGGCATCATTCTTTCCGGCAGCCACGCATCGGCCTATTCCGAAGAATCGATGAAGGTTCCCTCCAAGGTGTTCGAGGCCGGCGTACCGGTGCTGGGCATATGCTACGGCATGCAGTCCATGGCGTCGCAACTGGGCGGCAAGGTCGAATGGTCGGATCATCGCGAATTCGGCTACGCCGAAGTGCGCGCCCACGGCCATACTCGCCTGCTGGACGGCTTGCAGGATTTCATCACCACCGAAGGCCATGGCATGCTGAAAGTGTGGATGAGCCACGGCGACAAGGTCACCGCGCTGCCGCCCGGATTCAAGCTCATGGCGTCCACGCCATCCTGCCCCATTGCCGGCATGGCCGACGAAGAACGCGGCTTCTATGCCGTCCAGTTTCACCCGGAAGTCACGCACACCGCCCAGGGCGAAGCCATATTGGCCCGTTTCGTCACCGAAATCTGCGGCTGCACCCGCGACTGGAACATGCCCGATTACGTCGAAGAAGCCGTGGCCAGCATCCGCGCCCAGGTGGGAAGCGACGAGGTCATTCTTGGCTTGTCCGGCGGCGTGGACTCATCCGTGGCCGCGGCGCTTATCCACAAAGCCATCGGCGACCAGCTTACCTGCGTGTTCGTCGACCATGGCCTGCTGCGCCTGAATGAAGCGCAGCAAGTCATGGCGACCTTTGCCGATCATTTCGGCATCAAGGTCATCCATGTCGATGCCACCGAGGCATTCATGGGCAAGCTGGCCGGCGTGTCCGACCCCGAAGCCAAGCGCAAGATCATCGGCAAGGAATTCGTCGAGGTGTTCCAGACCGAGGCCGGCAAGCTGAAAAATGCCCGCTGGCTGGCGCAAGGCACCATCTATCCGGACGTCATCGAGTCGGCCGGCGCCAAGACCGGCAAGGCCGTCGCCATCAAGTCGCACCACAATGTGGGCGGGCTGCCCGACACCCTTAACCTGAAGCTGCTCGAACCCCTGCGCGAACTGTTCAAGGACGAGGTGCGCAAGCTGGGCGTGGCCCTGGGCCTGCCGCCCGCCATGGTGTACCGCCATCCCTTCCCGGGTCCCGGCCTGGGCGTGCGCATCCTGGGCGAGGTCAAGAAGGAATACGCCGATCTCCTGCGCCGCGCCGATGCCATCTTCATCGAAGAATTGCGCAAGACCGTGGACCCGATCAGCAACAAGAACTGGTACGACCTGACCTCGCAAGCTTTCGCCGTCTTCCTGCCCGTCAAGTCGGTGGGCGTGATGGGCGATGGCCGCACCTACGATTACGTGGTGGCGCTGCGCGCCGTGCAGACTTCCGACTTCATGACGGCAGATTGGGCGGAATTGCCTTATGCGCTGCTGAAGAAGGTGTCGTCACGCATCATCAATGAGGTCCGCGGGATCAACCGGGTGACCTACGATGTGTCGAGCAAGCCGCCTGCGACTATTGAGTGGGAGTAGGGGTGAAGTGTAAAATATGATATAAATCAATATATTACGTCTATCTTCTCATGTTGTTTATAGTTTCTCTGTAACTTGAACCTGATAGTGCATCGTTGGGCATTCCAACGATGCGTCGCCAGTTGTTTATCATCTAATTGCTAATACGCTGCTACCTAAAGCCCGTTAGCAATTAGTCCGCCACTAATCATCAATACCAGTAAAGACTGCTCTGGCTCCTTCAAAGGGACGATGTGTGGCTTAGGTTTGATGGTAGATTTGTGCACCTTTCTTTACAAACTCAATGGCTTTTTCTTGCATGCCCTGGTGCAGGGCTTCATTCTCTTGCAAGCCTTTTTGCTTGGCGTACTCACGCACGTCTTGCGTAATCTTCATGCTGCAAAAATGCGGTCCACACATCGAACAAAAATGGGCGACTTTCATTGAGTCTTTAGGCAGGGTCTCGTCATGAAAGTCTTTGGCTGTATCGGGGTCAAGACCCAAATTGAACTGATCGTCCCAGCGAAACTCAAAGCGTGCTTTAGATAAAGCATTGTCCCGTATTGCTGCGCCTGGGTGCCCTTTGGCTAGATCGGCAGCGTGGGCAGCAATTTTGTAGGTGATGATGCCGTCTTTGACATCTTTCTTATTAGGCAGGCCCAAGTGCTCTTTGGGCGTGACATAGCACAGCATGGCCGTGCCGTACCAGCCGATCAAAGCCGCGCCTATGCCCGACGTGATATGGTCATAACCTGGTGCAATATCAGTAGTCAACGGCCCCAAGGTATAGAAGGGCGCTTCATGGCAGTGCTTCAATTGCATGTCCATGTTTTCCTTGATCAGGTGCATAGGCACGTGGCCAGGCCCCTCGACCATGACTTGCACATCGTGTTTCCACGCTACTTGGGTTAGTTCGCCCAGCGTTTTCAGTTCGGCAAATTGTGCTTCGTCATTGGCATCGTAGCCCGATCCTGGACGCAGGCCGTCTCCAAGGGAAAAGCTCACGTCATAGGCTTTCATGATTTCGCAAATATCTTCGAAGCGTTCATAAATGAAGCTTTCTTTATGGTGGGCCAAACACCACTTTGCCATAATCGATCCGCCGCGCGACACAATACCCGTCATGCGGTTGGCGGTCATGGGAATGAAGGGCAGCCGAACACCCGCATGGATCGTAAAGTAATCGACGCCTTGCTCGGCTTGCTCAATTAGTGTGTCACGGAATATTTCCCAAGTCAGATCTTCGGCTTTACCGTCTACCTTTTCTAGTGCCTGATAGATGGGCACGGAACCGATCGGCACCGGTGAGTTACGTATGACCCATTCGCGGGTTTCGTGGATGTTCTTGCCCGTCGACAAATCCATCACGGTGTCGCCACCCCAGCGTATCGCCCATGTCATTTTTTCGACTTCGTCACTGATGTTTGAACTTAGCGCCGAGTTTCCTATGTTGGCATTGATCTTGACCAGGAAATTTCTACCTATGATCATAGGCTCGCTTTCGGGGTGATTGATATTGGCTGGAATGATGGCCCGGCCCTTCGCGACTTCCTCGCGTACAAACTCTGGCGTGATCGAGTCTGGGATAGCGGCCCCAAACGATTGACCTGCGTGTTGACGCAGCAAACGTTCCACCAGCTTTTCACCATCTGGGCCGCTGGCGCGTAGCATTTCCATATAGCGTTCACGTTGCAGATTCTCGCGGATGGCGACGAACTCCATCTCGGGGGTAATAATGCCGCGACGTGCGTAATGCATTTGAGTCACGTTGTTTCCCGCTAAGGCGCGACGCGGTTTGCGGTTCAATTCAAAGCGCAGGGAATCAAGCTTTGCGTCTCGCAAGCGGGCTTGTCCATATTCGCTACTGGCGCCGCTCAGCTGTTCGGTATCGTTGCGCTCTGCTATCCAGGTACTACGCACTGGGTCGAGGCCCTTACGGATGTCGATCTTGATCGACGGGTCGGTATACGGGCCGCTGGTGTCATAAATGGTAAGTGGAGGGTTTGTTTCACCGCCGAACATCGTTGGCGTATCGTCTTGCGAAACTTCCCGAAATGGTACGCGGATATCTGGGCGTGAACCTAGCTGATAAACCTTGTTTGATTGGGGAAGGGGGGCGATGGCGGCTGCGTCAACTTCGGCGCTGGCTGCTGAAAAGATAAGATTAGTGTTCAAGACATGCTCCAAAAAATAATAATGGAGCCGATAGGGGATAGACTCGTTTCAATCGGGCGGCATGAAGCCAAACGATATTAACGAGCGCGCTCCCAGCATCGGCATTATCCGTACTGGTACGAAGGGCCTTTCTCAACCCGCTGAAAATAGCGAGTACCCCTGCGTGCTAGCCAGTATAGGACATAAGCCTGTCACGTGGGTCAGCATGAAGCTTAGGTGATGCAATCAGTTGGCTCGATGAGAGAATTCAGCAGATACCACACCGCGCAAGGAGAACCGACGGAAAATATGGAGTGGTAGAAGTCGCATTCGACGTCGGTATCATTCTGGATGGGTCGCCCCGGGCATGCCAACCGCTGGGGGAAGACACTTCATGGGTGTTCTCCGGTTTTATTTCTGATGATGCCAGGTGATGCCTGGGCAATGGCGATTTGTTCCGGCCGTGCCGTGGTGTGGGAGTTTGTACGGGTGCTATTGAATTTGACGTTGTTGAGCGAGTAGTATCTGCCCTTGTTCTGTCGGGTGATATTTCTGCAAGCGAAAGCTTGGTTTGTGTGGCGTTGGCATCCCAAGTAAGCCTGCGTCGAGTGGTGGCTGCAGGTATCTTCGTCGCGCGTCAAGATTTGAACTAGCTCTGCTTTAGTCATAGGGTTTACTCAATTGCAAATGGCTGTGTGACTAAGCCATTGTGTTCAGACTATAGACAACTTCGGCAATGGATCCATTCAAGAGGGTATAAAGCACTTTCTAATACCACTATCTGGCGATTTGCCCGAAAAACTCCATTTGTATACGAGAACGCGAAACTCCGTAAAAATCCTGGCAATATCAAGCAGCCTCGAGCAATATGAAGCTGGTTTCTGAGGATGGTATTTTGGATGGTATTGGCGAAGAGTGTAAAAATAAACCCAATGAAATCAATGGTGTAAATGATCTATTAATCATTGAGTGGGAATGATCCCGCGTCTGGCACGGCCGTGGCGGGATATAACGCAGACCTCAGGATTGCAGTTGCGTGGCAACATTCATCGATGGGCATAGGGGCACAGGCCTAAGCAGCGAAAACACGTTCAGGGCTTACTTCAGAGCAACCTTGGGAAAATCGACCGGTATATCCAAGGCAACGTTGATGTAGTTGGTAAAGAGATTCAGGGCGATATGCGCCATGATCTCAACGATCTGCTCGTCGTCGAAGCCCGCCTCCCGCAGGCTTGCGACATCGGAATCCGTGATCTGCGCACGCTGCTCGACGACCTTCAGGGCGAAGGCCAGGGCCGCAGCGGTTCCGGCGTCACCGGATTGACCGATCTGGGCCGCGGACATCTCGTCGGAAGACGCGCCGGCCTTCTGTCCGAGTACGGTATGGGCCGCCAGGCAGTATTCGCAGCGATTGCGGTTAGCGATGGCCACGGCAATCTGCTCTCCGAGCTTGGCGCCCAAAGCGCCTTTACCCAATGCGCCGAAGGCGGACCACATGCTTTGCAAGGCAGCAGGCGAGTTGGCCACGGCCTTGAACATGTTGGGTGTGGCGCCGAAGGCTTGCTGGATCTGGGCCAGCAGGGACTGGCTTGCGGCGGGGACGAGCTGAGCTTGAATGTTGATGCGAGACATGTCGATCTCCTGGAGGATGTCGGGTTGAGGTAAAGGAAAACAGCCGCTTAGGTCTGTACGGATAGTATGGCCGGGTTTGATGTATGATTTGATCCAATAAATTCATAAAACATACCAATTCGTTCATATGCAGGCTTCTCTTCCTATCGACCGCCTCTCGGGCATTCTCGAACGGTTCCGGGTGCAGGCCCAGTTGCATCATTCCGGCGCACTGTGCGGGCTCAACCACTTCGATGCCTGCGATGGACATGGTTATCTGCACCTGCTGCGTCGCGGCCAGTTGATGGTGAGCCATCCAGGCGCGCGCGATGTGCCCAGGTCGATGCGCTTCGACGAGCCGACCTTGCTGCTGTATCCGCGCCCCTTGACCCATCGCTTCCACAATCCTCCCGTGGAGGGTTCTGATTTCACCTGCGCGCGGCTGAACTTCGACGGTGGATCGTGCAACCCTCTTGCACGGGCGCTGCCCCCTTTGATTGCGTTGCCGCTGGCGCGGGTGTCGGGCCTGGACTTGGCGCTTGAATTGCTGTTCGCTGAAACCGATCGAGTGCGCTGCGGCCAGCGCTTGCTGGTCGATCGAATCTTCGAAGTGGTTGTGATCCAGCTGATGCGCTGGCTGCTTGACCATCCCCTGGAAGCGGGTGTGCGCCCCGGCTTCATCACCGGACTGTCGGACCCGCGTCTGGCGCGCGCTTTGGTCGCCATTCACGACGCTCCCGGCGAATCCTGGTCGGTGGAACGCATGGCCGAACGCGCCGGCATGTCGCGCACGGCGTTTGCAAACACTTTTCGCGAGGTGGTGGGCCAGACCCCGGCGGACTATTTGAATGACTGGCGCATTGCGCTGGCGCAGAACAGACTGCGCGAAGGTCAACCTATCAAGATCCTGACGGAAGAACTGGGATATGCGAACCCTTCGGCGCTATCGCGCGCATTCTCGGCCAAGGTGGGGATGTCCCCTCGCGATTGGCTGGGCTTGCAGCGCATTTCTGCGCGCTGACCTGAAGTTCAAGGTGCCCGATGTAGCGTCGATAAGGGAATCTTAGGTATGAAAAATCTATCCTTCAATTCCTGCAAACCGATCCGATCCAGCATTTGGGTCAACCTTTCCGCAGGCTTCCTTCGCGGCAGGTTCTTGAACTGCGCAATGATCAGTTCATTCTTCATCGAGTGCTCCCACCCGACCAGCTCTGTCACGCTGACCTGATACCCATGCGCTTCCAGTTGCAGGCACCGCAGCACATTGGTGATCTGGCTGCCGAACTCCCGCGTATGCAGCGGATGACGCCAGATCTCGGCCAGTGGATCCGCCAGCGCCTTGCCTTTGTTCTTGCGCAACACTGAAGCCACTTCCGCCTGGCAGCAGGGCACCACCACAATGTATTTGGCCTGCTTTTCCAAGGCGAAGCGAATGGCATCGTCGGTGGCTGTATTGCAGGCATGCAGGGCGGTGACGATGTCGATTGCGGCGGGCAGTTTTTCCGAAGCGATGGAATCCGCCACGGAAAGATTCAGGAACGACATGCCGCCAAAGCCCAGCCCTGCGGCCAGTTCCCGGGAAGTCTTGACCAGCTCTTCCCGCGTCTCGATTCCATAGATATGCGAGGCATCCTTCAAGTCTTTGAAAAACAGGTCGTACAGGATGAATCCCAGGTACGACTTGCCCGCCCCGTGGTCCACAAGGGTGACGGCGCCGCGTTCTTCCTTGACGTCTTTCAGTAGCGGTTCGATGAGCTGAAACAAATGGTAGACCTGCTTCAACTTGCGGCGGCTGTCCTGATTCATCTTTCCGTCGCGGGTCAGGATATGCAAGGCCTTCAGCAGTTCTATCGACTGGCCGGGGCGGATTTCATGGGTATTGGACATACGGGGAAGGGACGGCGCCCGCGTGTGGCGGGGCGCATGAAACGCGGAAAACGTCAGTTTAACGAAAATGCGCCGGGAAGGCGCAAGACCATATGACAGGGTTCAAATACCGGTGGGATATGTTTCCGCCATGTCGCGTCCTTCTCCCGCCGCGACATATTCAAGAGGTTCGACGGCCCGGGTATCGTCGAAATGCACTAGAGCATCAAACTGTTCACAGAGCCTGGCATGGAAGTAATGGCTTTGGCGTTCGGTTTCAGGGCGGTAGATGACACCTATGGCTCGTTCCAGCCTGGGCTCGCGCAAGGCCTCTTGCAACGGCTTGTCGTTCCGCAAAAGCAGCAAAAAACGTTCCATATCGGTGCTGTGGAACAGAAACTCAAAACTGTTTTCCAGGCCGGGGCGAACGCGCTTGAGTTGTGGCGGCGTGTCCCAGTCCGACGCCGCGGTCACCGTGCCCTGATACGTCGTAAATCCGATCAGCACAGCATCCTGGCCGCATCGTTCACGCACGAGCTGACCCAGGTTCAGTTCGCCGCGATCGCCCATTTCGGTTGCGCGGGCATCGCCCACATGCGAATTATGAGCCCACACCACCGCCTTGGCGTCTTGTTGTTGATTGTTCAAATGGCGGATGAGCGCTTCAAGCGTTTGCGCCATGTGCCGGTCGCGATTGTTCCAGGACTCGATGCGCCCCTGGAACATGGAGCGGTAGTATTGCTCCGCATTTTTTACCAGTTCGGCATTGCGCCAGGCAAAAAAGAATTCGTCGCTTTCGACGTTTCCATCGCTATCGGCATAAGCGATTGCCTGCTTTTGCAATTCAAGCGTCTGGCTTAGCGCTTCCTTTTCGCATGAGGCGGAAAGATCGAAACTTGCCGCATAGCCGTAGGCTTGAGGATCCTCGCCGAAGTGGTCGAAACAGGAATAGCGATAACGCGCCCGCGCCGCCGCTTCGGGGTCGACCTTTTCCAAATAGCGAAGCACCGCTTCCATGGAGGAATACATGCTATACAAGTCGAGGCCATAGAACCCCGTCTTTCTTTGGTCCGCGCGCCGCTTGTCGTTATATCGGCGCAACCAATCGACAAAGTCCAGCACGTCCGAATTGCGCCACATCCAGACCGGGAAGCGCTTGAAGTCCTTCAGCGCATCGCGGCTATGGCGATCGACACCCATTGCGCGGATATAGCGATTGACCCGATAGGCATCCGGCCAGTCCGCCTCGACCGCAACGGCGCTGAAGCCTTTCTCCTGAATCAATCGTTGCGTGATCTGCGCGCGGGCATCATAAAACTCATGCGTGCCGTGCGATGCTTCGCCGAGCAGCACAAGTTTTGCATCGCCGATAAGTTCGAGCAGTGGATCGTAGTCGCGCGCCATTCTGTCCATTGGATGGGCCGAGTTGCGAATTGTCCGGAGTAGCGTGCTGTTGGTTTCATCGACCATGATCGATATCCTGTCTTTCGTATTCAGTAACTGATCCAACGATTCCATTTAGCGTGGTGAGGAGGGAGGCCGCGAGCTGTCCGCTTTTGATTGATCCTGCCGGGCCTGGCTCAGCAAATGCTGGACCTCCTTGTCCGTTGTCTGCGAAAAATTTTCATACCAACGGCCTACACCGTAGAACGGCTCAGGCGTCGCAGCGCAGATCAACTCGTCAACGGTCGGCCTGATTTCATCGCAGGTTTGCGGGGCTCCCACGGGAACGGCGATGACCAAGCGGGAGGGCTGCTGCTTTTTGAGCGAGGCGATAGCCGCTCGCATGGTGGAACCCGTAGCCAATCCGTCGTCTATCAGGATGACGCTGCGGCCCTTTACGTCCAGCGGCGGCAGCCGGCCCCGATACGCCTGCTCGCGCCGCGCCAGTTCTTCTGTTTCCCTGTCTATCACGGCTTGCAGCGCCTGGGCCGAGATACGCAGATGGTCTATAAGCATCTTGTCGATAATCACGACCTGCTGGGGCGCGATGGCGCCCATTGCAAGCTCTTCCTGGCCGGGGACTCCCAGCTTACGCACAATAAAGACATCAAGCGGCGCATTCAGCGCCCGCGCCACTTCAAAGGCGACCGGGACGCCTCCACGCGGCAGGCCCAGCACCAAGGTGCCGGATCGATCCGCCCAATGCATCAGGCGCTGCGCCAGAATGCGGCCGGCCTGAATGCGGTCTTCAAACAACATTGCGTCATCACCTTTGCTGCATGCCTAATCGGCCTGCCTCATGCACCGTCCCTTACCGTAAATACCGGCCAAACCAGCCGATCGCCAAATCGGCAACCGCTTTCAATGCGCCGGGCTCCTCAAGCAAATGCGCGGCGCCACCTCCCGTAATGTCGAAACTATCTTGCGCCCGAAAGCCTATAAAGCCTGCCGCGAAGAATCCAGCAAATACCATGCCGTGCCGGCGATTACGGGCGCCGTCCAATCATCCCGTGCTCCTGGAAGAAGCCAAGAAGCGTATTCCAGACGTCCGCCGGCTGTTCCTCGGGCGCGAAGTGTCCGCAATCGTCAATGATCGCGCCGCGAACGGTTTGGATTCCGCCGCCGCGAAGGTCCGCCAGATACTGCCCGATGTCGCCGGCTTCGTGCTGGCCGCGTATATAGAGCAGCGGGGTATCAATTGGGGTTGCGCCTTTCGCCTCGGCCTTATTGTCGGCAGCGTCCTTTGCAAAGGCGCGATACCAGTTGAAACCGGCGCCAAGGGCATGGGGCCTGGCGTAGGCGGCGGCATAAGCCGCGCGTGCCTGCAGTGAAATTCGCTCCGGATGCCGCGCCAGCGCCTCGTAGAAAAAATCGAAGTACGCAAGTTCCTTGCCGCTCACAAGAAGTTCCGGAAGCTCGGGAAGGGCGTGGAAGGCAAAGTGCCATATTGCAGGATTACGGAGCACCTCTTCCCATGGCGGAATCCCGGGTATGGCCACATCCATGATTGCGGCTGCCTCAAGAGTGTTTGCATGCTGGCACAGATAGGCGTAGGCGACCTGTCCGCCAATATCATGTCCCACGATGGCAAACCTCTTGAGCTCCAGCGCGGCCACGACGCCATTCAACATATGAGCAATATCGCCCGTTGTGGCGGGCGGATTATTCATCACCGACTCGCCGATGCCAGGCAGGTCGACGGCGAACGCGTGGACATGCTCGCCGGCCAGCTCCATCACACGCATCCACGCCGACCAGTCTTCCGGCCAGCCATGCAGGAAAAGCACGGAAGCGGGGTGTCCCAGGCCCGTTTCCACGACATGGACACTGCCTCCATTCACCGGAATTTGCGAGTGTTTCAAAATGCGCTCCTGGTAAATAGTTACGGGGATATACGCGTAATCAGCGACTTGGCTGCGAGGGGATTGGCTACTTTGTGTCCGCCGATCACGTACATATAGACATCGCGCTTGCCGGTGCCGGGCAAATCAGGCGCAAGCCGGGGCAGGTCTTCGGGCGCTGCGCCTTTGGACCAGGCCTTTGCCCGCCGCGCCCACTGTTCCAGGCTGCGGGCGGGATAGCCTAGCGGTTCACCTTGCCGTGTGCCCATCAGCCGGACGTAGATGAACGGCGCAGTGGTGTCGGCGATAAACGGGTGTTCCGAATCGGCGCCTATAACCACGGCAATGCCATGCCGCCGGGCCAGGGCTATGAATTCCGGCGTCTGGAAGCTGACGTGGCGCGCTTCAATCGCGTGCCGCAGGGCCAAGCCGTCGACTTTCCGCGGAAGCAGTTTAAGGAAGGCCTCGACGTCGGCGGCCTCGAATGCTTTGCCGGGCATGAGTTGCCAATTGATCGGGCCGAGCTTATGCTTTAGCTCCGCCAAGCCGCCTGTCAGGAAACGCTCGATCTTTTCCCCGGCGCCGGCCAGCTCCTTTCTGTGGGTCACATAGCGCGGCGCCTTTACCGAGAAGACGAGCGTATCGGGTGTCTGTTCATACCACTTGGCGAAGCTTTCCGGCTTCTGGGCGCCATAGTACGTGCTGTTGGTTTCTATCGACGTGAGCTGCCGGCTGGCATACTCAAGCTCGCGTTTTCGAGGATGCCCTTCCGGGTAGAAGGTGCCTTGCCAGGGTTCGTACGTCCAACCGCCGATGCCGACCCGGATGATGCCGTCGCTTTCCTGCTTCATAGGATTCTCCTCGCTAAGGAAAAGGCCGCCTCCTGTGGCTATTTATTGGTGTTCCAGGAACGATATGTCCAAATGGTGCTCTATTCAAGACGAGTAACAACTGTAAAGCAGTTTGGGGACCGCGCTGAGTGGTCGTCAATAACGAAAGGTAATCAAATACGATGGCATTTGTGGTGACCGAAAGCTGTATTGGATGCAAATACACCGACTGCGTCAGTGTCTGCCCCATGGACTGTTTTTATGAGGGGCCCAACTTTCTTGTCATCAATCCGGATGAGTGCATAGATTGTTCAATTTGTGTGGCGGAGTGTCCGGTCGATGCGATTGTCGAGCAAAGTGAAATTGCGCCTGACCAGGCGCATTTTGTGCAGATCAATCGCGATCTCTCGCGCGATCCCCGATGGACGCGGATTACGAGGGCCAAAAGCCCTCTGCCCGAGCATGCGGCCCGGGCCAAGGAAAAGGATAAATTGCATTTGCTGGAGCTGGGCTCGCTATATCGGGAGGCCTTTGGCGCGCAAGATGGCATCGAACCGTTCCGGGTCGGCCGTACCCGTGCGATTGCTTTCCCGGATGCGCGCTTCTTTTTCCAAATGCGCGCGCGTGCGGGCCAGTATGTCCGCCGCCTCGGCTCCCGGAACGGCAATCACGCCATCCGCGTCTCCAACAATGAGATCGCCCGGCATGACGGCCATGCCCGCACAGGAAATCGGAACGTTGATCTCGCCGGGCCCATCCTTGCCGGGGCCTCTGGATGTGTGGCCCTTTGCGAATATCGGCATGCCGTCTTCAGCCCATTCGCATACATCGCGCACGGCCCCGTCGATGACCAGGCCGGCCAGGCCCCTGGGGGCGCAGGTGGTGCGCATCAGGCCTCCGACCAGTGCCTGGGTCAAGTCCCCGCCGCCGTCCACCACAAGCACATCGCCGGCCTTCACCATCATCAAGGCCTTGTGTATCATCAGATTATCTCCGGGGCGCACCCTGACCGTCACGGCCGTGCCGCACAGTACTGTGTCAAGATGCTGATGATATTGGCGCAGGCCGATGCTGCCCGCATGACGGCTCATTGCATCGCCAATGGCGGCGACAGGCATATTCCTGAAAGCTTCGATGATATCCGTCGGGGGACCTTCCACGCGGGCGTTGATCCGATAGCCGGCTGGCCACTGCGCTTGCTCTTTGTTCATGTTCATTTTGCACCTTTTGAGGGATTGGGATCTTGATCGCGGGGCATACGCAAAGACACGCCGCCCGGAAGCGCCTTTCCGCGTATCGTTAGCTCCAGCAACTCAAGAAACTTTTGCGATATGGGGGAAAGCGAGCGAAGACGGCGCGTAATCAGGTAGATTTCTCGTTCCAGGGCGGGGCCGGTCAATAAGCGGAAAGAGAACCCGGAAAAAGCCTGGGTCGTGGCTGACAAGGCGGGGAGTATCGCGTAGCGGTCGCCGGATTTCAGCAGCGGATACAAGGATGATGTGCTCGATACAATGTCGTGCGACCTATCGAACAAGTCCCGTCTAGGGGACTTGGCTTCCAAAAACGAGCCGATTCCGGTGTCGGACGTGAAGCGGATATAGCTCTCTGGATCGAGTTCCGCCCAATCCAAAGGCGCGTCGTGCCTGGAGTAGGGGTGTGGGCTGGCGCACACGACGCCATAGGCGTCCGCGAAAAGGGGAGAATACGAAAGTTCGTCCAGGCCTTTGTGCGGGCTGGTGACGGCGAAATCGATTTCGCCTTCCAGCAGCTTGCTTTCAACCAGTTCCGCGCCGGCGTCCCGCAGCGAGATACCAATGTTCGGATACGCCAGCTTGAAATCGGTAACGGCGTCGGCAAGAAAATGTTCGATCACGGATATGGACGCCGCAATTCTTATTTGCCCCTGGCGCCCTTGCGCGAAAGCTTGCAGGTCGCCTATGGCATTGTCGAAACGGCTGAGAATGTAATCGGCCTCGATCTTGAAGCGCTGCGCTTCATGCGTCATGACTACGCGCCGCGTGTTCCGATCGAACAGCTTCAAGCCGACCACGTCCTCAAATTGCTGAATGGTGGTTGTCAACGATGATTGCGTCAGGAAAAGCCGGGATGCGGCCACCGTGAAGGATTCCGCTTCGGCTACGGCGACAAAGCACCGCAGGTGGCGTAGAGATATCCGTCTGTTCATGATTTTTTCCTTGAGTCCGATTGGCCCGGTCGCGGGTGGATATCGCGGGTCGCGCCGAGCCCTGGAACAAGGAGGCATGTTCCAGGGCTGCCGGGGCGCCCCTGGATGGCGGAGCTTAAGGAAGAACGTCGATAGCCGCTCAGTTGAGCTTGATGCCGGCCTCGTCGATGACTTTCTTCCACTTGACCGATTCAGTGCGCATCATGTCGCCCAAGCGCTCTGAGGAGCCTCCCGCAATCTCAAAACCCATTGTCGAGAGCCGCTCTTTGGTGGCCGGGTCCTGCAGGGCCTTGTTGAACGCCTCGTTCAGCTTCTTGATTATGGGTTTGGGTGTTCCCTTCGGTGCCAGGAAACCATACCAGCCTAGAAGCTCATAGCCCGGAATCGATTCGGCCACAGTGGGAATATCCTTGTAGGCGGGCAGCCGCTGCGCAGTGGTCACAGCCAAAGCGCGAAGCTGGCCCGACTTAACCATGGGCATCGATTCGGGAAGTATCGCGAACATGAAACTCGTGCGCCCCGCAACGAGATCGACCAGTGCCGGCGCGCCGCCCTTGTAGGGAATATGCGCCGCTTCCACATTTGCCATCCGCTTGTAAAGCTCGGCTCCCAGGTGTGAGGGAGTGCCGTTGCTGGAGGAGGCGTAGTTCACTTTCCCGCCCTGGCTTTTGATGTACGCCGTCAGTTCCGGCAATGTCTTGACCGGCAGGCTGCTTGGTACGGCGACGATGCTGGGCAGGAACGTTGCCAGAATAATAGGCTCGAAGTCTTTCTGCGGATTGTAGGGCAAGTCGGGGTAGAGGCTTTGATTTACCGAAAGCGCCGTCGATGTCCCCAGGAACAGGGTATAGCCGTCGAACGGGGCATTCTTGACGGCGACAGCCCCGATATTGCCGCTGGCGCCGGCCTTGTTTTCCACAATGACGGACTGACCCAGTGCCGCGCCAATCTTGTCCCCGAGCAAACGGCCCAGGGCATCGGTCGAGCCTCCAGGCGGGTAGGGCACCACGATGGTTATGGCCTTTTTAGGGTAATCGGCCGGAGCATCGGCTGCGACAGCCATGCTCAGTGGAAGGGTGGCTAATAGCAAGCCTATACCTAAATTAAGTTTTTTCATTTTGTCTCCTTGGCTGGTTATGTGTCTCTGGAAAATCAGGAAGCATTTTTATGCGCCGCAGGCTTGATCGCTATGCGGAGCCTTGACGTACCCTTGCGCTATATCCCTAAGCACGAGCGCATCGTTGCGCTGTGCTTGCGGGCCGTAGCCGCCGCCGCCCGGCGTGCGCAGTATTACCTCGTCGCCGGGCATCAGCACGTGTGGCGAGCGGCTATCAACCGCCACATCATTGATCAGGACGGCACCCAGTGCCCCGTTTGAGCCGCCGCCGATGCCCGGTGCCGCAACCTTGAGCCGCTCGGTAAGAAATACGATAGACATTGGTTTGCTGTGCACACTGACGAAGCGGATGTCCTGGCCCAGGCCGCCGCGAAACTGCCCTGTTCCTCCCGAGTCCGGCCGGAGCATCTTGTTGATAAAGCGCAGCGGCGCCTCGCGTTCGGCAATCTCGACGGGCGTGGACGATATGTTGCTGGGCCATGACATTGTGGATGCGCCATCCTTGATCGAAGTGGCCCCCATGCCGCCGTTGAAGAAGAGCACGGTGGCGAACGGCTTTCCATCGTCGCGAGTGCCGCTGAGGTTGGCAATCCACAATGGTGAACCGACCCCTGCCATGACTTTCTTGGGCAACACTTGATACATGGCGCCGAAAATTACGACGGGAACGTAGTGTCCTGTGCAGGCGCGGCCCCCTACCGCGGCCGGGAACTTCGGATTGAGCAGCGAGCCCTCCGGGGCGACCGCGCTTATGGGGCGAAACAGGCCCGCGTTATTTGCCAACTGCGGCAACAACAGGCTTTTGATTGCGTAACATGTCATGGCACTGGTATAGGCCATTACGCAATTGATGCCACGCGGCTGCTGATCCGACGTTCCGTTGAAATCGCATTCGATCTCGTCGTCCCTGATCTTTATCGTCACCGCGTAATGGAAACGCTCATCGAAGCCGTCCGTCTCCATTTCGTACCGGTATTCGCCGTCGGGCAATTCCGAAATCGCCTCGCGCATGGCCGCCTCGCTGCGCGCAAAGAGCGATTCGGCCAAGTTGTCGATGCTGTCCAGCCGGTATTCGGACAGAATCTCGTCCAGGCGGCGGGCGATCAGTTCCACCGCGCCCACTTGCGCCCAGATATCGCCGGCGGTTTGCTCGGGGGTGCGCACGTTGGTCTTCAAGAGCAGAAATAGGGTTTCGTCGACCTCTCCCGCGCGGATGAGGTGCATGAGCGGGATATGGAAGCCTTCTTCGAACAGTTCGCGCGCATCGACCGACCGGATCTTGCCTCCGATATCGGGAACGTGAGCGGCCGTGGCCGCGAAGGCCACCAGCTTGCCGCCGTGGAATATTGGTTTGACCAGGGTGACATCGTTCAAATGCCCGGTCCCTTTCCATGGGTTGTTCGTGATGTACACATCGCCCGGACGCATGCCGTCCAGGCCAAAATGGCCGATGGCGTCGCGCACAGTGGCAGGCAAGGTGCCGATAAAGGAGGGAATGCTGCCTGCGTTCTCCGCAAGCTCTCGGCCTGCCGTGTCCGTCATGACGACGGCGAAGTCGTTGGCTTCCGTCGAAAGAGTGGAAAAAGAGGTGCGCACGATGAGTTTGGCCGCCTCATTGACGACGGAACGCACCCGAGTCCAGAAGACCTCGAGGAAAATCGGATCGCTTGCGGCATCACGCCCTTGACGTTGCTTTATGGTGCTCATTTTCCTGTTACTCCCCAATCGTAATCACGAGATTGCCCGTACCCAGCTGCTCGACACGGCCTTTGGGCCCGACGACCAGGGTCGACCCCGCATCCTCGATCAGCATGGGCCCCGCGGCCTGAAAGCCTGCCCGCAGAAGCTGCCGTTCGTACACCGGTGTGTCCACGTAAGCGCCAGCCTCGGAGAAATAGACTTTCCGCCTGCCTTTTTCCGGAGGCGCGGAGCCTGGGTGCAGAGTTTCTTCCGTAAATTCCTGGCGCGGAGGCGATTCCCCAGTCACGCGCAGATTGACCAGTTCGATAGGCACGTCCGGCGGCGTGCGTCCGAATTTTTCGCGGTAGCCCGACTCGAATGCCGCCAGCAGTTCCTTGCGTATCTGTTCCGGCTTGCGGCCATCCGTACCGTCGTATGGGCCCGCCGGCAAGTGCACGGCCAGGGTGAATCCTTGACCTACGTAGCGGCCGTCCGCCTGGCGGCTCAGGCCAATCGGACCGAAGGCCTCGGACAGCGGCTCCAGCGAATCGCGCGCCTGGCGTTCGAGATCCGCATAGGCCGATTCGAGCGTTTGCAACGAATCCGTTGCGGGCCGTACCCTGACCGTGCGAGAACGGTCAGCCCGAGCCGGTGCGACCAGGAGTCCAAAGGCGGATGCGACGCCCGCGGCTGGCGGGCAGATAATGGTCTTCACCCCGATCTTCTGCGCAACGGCGTAGGAGTGCAGCGGCCCGCCGCCTCCGGTGCACAGCAGGACAAAGCCTCGTGGATCACGCCCGCGTTCAGCAATATGCACGCGCGCGGCGCTTGCCATGTTTTCAGCGACGATATCGTGTATGCCCCAGGCAACTTCCATCGCATCGCGGCCCAGCAGCCCGGCGACCTGTTCGATGGCAGCCCTTGCCGCATCGACGTCCAGCTTGATCGCACCGCCCGCAAAGTATGCGGGATTCAAGTACCCGAGCAGCAGGTTGGCATCGGTCACGGTGGGCTGTGCGCCGCCTTGGCCATAGCAGGCGGGGCCGGGCTCGGACCCTGCGCTGCTGGGGCCCACCTTCAGCAGTCCCAGCAGGTCCTTGTGCGCAATGCTGCCGCCGCCAGCCCCAATTTCTATAAGGTCGATGGTGGTAATCAGAATAGGCAAGCCGCTGCCTTCCGCAAAGCGCTTCTGGCGCGCAGCTTCGAAACCGAAAGTGATCGAAGGCTTCCCATTTTCCACCAGGCATAGTTTGGCCGTGGTGCCGCCCATATCGAAGGCAAGCAAATCGGGCTGCTGGTCGCGCAAGCTATAGTGTGCGGCGGAAATAGCGCCAGCCGCGGGGCCGGACTCCAGCAATTGGATGGGCGTGGCCTTGGCCTCGGCAATATGGGTCAATCCTCCGTTGGACAGCATCATAAGCACGCCGCCAGGCAGGCCCAGTTCCGCAAGCCTGTCTTCCAGCCGGTGCAGGTATTGATTGGCTAGCGGCTTGATGTAGGCATTGGCCAAGGTGGTGGAGATACGTTCGTATTCGCGCGCAACCGGGGCCACGTCGCTGGAGAGGGTAATGTCAAGGCCAGGGAAGGCCGGCGCGATGATGTCGCGCACTTGTTGCTCATGCGCCGCCGAGGCATAAGAGTGGAGCAGGCATACGGCGATCGATCTGGCGCCTGCTTCCACCAGGCGTCCAACGACATTCCGCGTCTGGTCCGCATCGACCGGCATCAATTCCAGGCCCGCGGCATCCGTCCGCGCGCTGATCTCGCCGCGCATCCGGCGCTCCACTAAAGAGGGTGCGCGTTCGATGTTCAGATCGTACAGATCGTATTTGCGCTCGTTCCCGATCTCAGCCACATCCGAGAAGCCTTCGGTTGTCAGCAGCCCGGTGGGGCATCCCTGCCTTTCTATCAAGGCATTGGTGAAGAGCGTCGTTGCGTGCACGATGCGCGCGACTTCGGCCGGCTTGATGTCATGCGTCTTGATTAGCTGGCTGATGCCGTTGACCACGCCTTCCGCCGGATCCCCATGCGTCGTCAGCACTTTCAGGCTGCATAGGCGTCCGCTGCCGTAATCCAGGGCGACCACATCCGTAAATGTTCCGCCGATATCGAGTCCTATCGCCCACTTCTTCACGCTGTCCATCCTCTAGATTTAAGGTATGACAGAAATGATAGCGACGGCGATCTTTAAGCTCCAATGGGAAATAAATAATGATTATTCGGATTCATCCATATATTGGCGTTAACCCGAGGACTCGTTCTGTTCCGGTTTTTGAGGTTTTCGCGGGCCGGGAAGCGGAATCAAGGCAAAGGCGGCAGCGACTTCTCGGTCACCCGCGCCACCTTCTGCAGCTGTTTCCAGAACGCCTCGGCCGCTGGCGACGGGTGGCGGTCCTTGCGCCGGAGAATGCCTATGGTGCGATGCGCGGTTTCATCCTGGACGGGGCGGCTCAGCAATCCTTCAATATGCAAAGCCGGCAGGGCCAGTCGGGGCAGCAGCGCCACGCCAAGCCCTTGCCTGACCAGCTGTACGGCAGTCGTCATATGCGTCACGTCATAGCGCAGCCCGGCCGCCGCGATGCTGTTTCCCATTGCCCTGTCGAACTGGGCGCGGGCGCTGGAGCCTTGCGACAGCAGGATCAGGTCCAAAGGAAACAAGTCATCCCAGCCAAGCCGCTTGAGGACAGCGACCGGATGCTTGGGCGAGTAGACCGAAAAAAACGAGTCGCGCAGCAATGGCTCGAAATGCAGATCCGGTACGGCATTGACCACTGTGGCCAGGGCGAATTCAATCTGATTCGTGCGAAGCATGGAGATCAATTCATCGTTGTGCGCTTCGACCACCCGGATCTGCAGGGAAGGGTGCAGCCGCCTGAGGGCTCCCAGCGTGGCGGGGATGAGCGTCAGGGCGACGGAAGGCAAGGCGCCCAGGACGATGGCGCCGCGTTCGACACGGGCCAGATCCAGCATGCTTAGATAAGCTTCCTCCAGGTCGGCAATGGGCCGCTGGGCACGCTGCAAGAAGTCCTTGCCCGCCTCAGTGAGCTGGATGCTGCGGGTGGTGCGTTCGAACAACTTCACTTCAAGAATCGATTCCAGGTCCTGGATCAGGGAAGTGAATGAGGGCTGGGTCACTCCCAGCCTATCGGCGCCATGCGTGAAGGATCCGGTTTCCGCCGCCAGCAAAAACGCCTTCACCGAGCGATATTTGATATTCATAGCCATAGGCTAATATTTTTACATAAATATCTATTTGTGCCTATGAGTACTTTGGCTCAAGATGCGGGATATTCTTTCGCGGGCTATAGAGCAAACAGGTACTTATGGACACACAGATCAAATCCTTTCAGGTAGGCGATGCCTGGCGCAGCGGCCAGGATGGCGAGCATGTCATCGTTTCCATCAATCCGGCCGACGGCTCGATCGCCGGCAAGGTGGCCCGCGCCACGCCCGAGGATGTGGACAATGCGGTGGCCGTTGCCTGGGATGCCTTCCGCAACCAGCCCTGGCGCAGGCTGCGTCCCGATCAGCGCGCGACGACGCTATATGAAATCGGACGCCGCATCCTGCTTGAAAAAGATGCGCTGGCGCGTTTGCAGATGGCCGACAGCGGAAAGCCGCTGAAAGAGTGCGTCAACATGGTCACCAGCGCAGCCGGCCATTTCCGATACTATGCCGCGGTGTGCGAGACCTGGCAGAACGAAGTCACTTCTCCGCGCGGTGAGTATTTTTCCTTGGCTTTGGCGGAGCCTTTCGGTGTCGTGGCCTGCATTACGCCATGGAATTCGCCGATCATGAACGAAGCGCAGAAGGCGGCCCCGGCTCTGGCGGCCGGCAATGCGGTACTGATTAAGCCATCCGAGGAAACGCCGCAGCTTGCCATCGAGCTGGCTCGAATCTGCGCCGAAGCCGGCCTGCCGCAAGGTTTGCTGACCGTGCTGCCAGGACTGGGCGAGGACGTGGGCGCCGCACTGGTCAAGCATCCGGGCGTCCGCATGGTCTCGTTTACCGGAGGCACGGAGACAGGCCGCGTCATCGGCTCCATTGCGGGCCAGCGCTTGATTCCCGTGGGCCTTGAGCTGGGCGGCAAGTCGCCTCATATCGTTTTCGAGGACGCGGACTTCGACAAGGCGGTCGCGGGCGTCGCGTCCGGCATCTTCGGATCGGCCGGGCAAAGCTGCGTGGCGGGTTCGCGCCTGTTCGTTCAAAAAAGCATTTATCCGCGATTCATCGAAGCCCTGGTCGAGCGCACTCGCGCTATCCGTGTCGGCATGCCCGATGATCCCGGCACGGAAATGGGGCCGCTGGTTTCCCGCGCGCATCGCGATAAAGTCGCGGCTTACGTTGACTTGGCACGCCAGGAGGGCGGCAAGGTTCTGATCGGCGGCGGCCTTCCCGAGGCGCCGGAACTGGCCAACGGCTGGTTCTACATGCCCACGGTGATCGACGGCTTGAGCAACAAGGCTCGGGCTTGTCAGGAAGAAATTTTCGGTCCGGTGCTGGTCGCGTTGCCCTTCGAGGACGAGGCCGATGTGATTACACAAGGCAATGACACCGTGTTCGGCCTGGCCGCCGGCATGTGGACCGGCGACTACGCCCGCGCATGGCGTGTTGCGCGCGAGCTGGATGCCGGGTCGGTATGGATCAACACTTATAAGCAATCGCATATCGCGACGCCGTTTGGCGGTTTCAAGGACAGCGGCATCGGGCGGGAAAAAGGATTGCACGGCTTGCGTTTGTACAGTCAGGTAAAGAGTCTGTACTGGGGCATGCACGAAAAACCATTATCGCTTTAGGAGACACAATATGTTCAAGGTAAATTCTTTGGTTGCAAGCCTTGCATTGGGCTTGGCATCGTCCCTGGCGGCTGCGCCGTCCTTCGCCTGGCCCGATCGTCCGATTGAACTCATCGTCGGTTTCGCTCCCGGCGGCGGCACTGATATTACAGCGCGCACTTTGGCCAGCTACCTGGAAAAGGAGCTGGGCGGGACGGTCATGGTCGTCAACAAGCCCGGCGCCTCGGGGGCTATTGGCTTGAGCTATGTGGCGCGGGCCAAGCCCGATGGCTACACGCTCGGCATGACCAACATGCCGGGCTTGCTTACGCTTCCCATCGAAAGGAATGCCGGCTTCACCGCGCGGGACTTCACTTATCTGGCAACCCTGGTGCGCGATCCCAGCGCCTTCAGCGTCGGTATCGATGCGCCATATAAAACCATGGCGGATCTCATCAAGGCCGCGCAGGCCAAGCCAGGCGAAATCAGCTACGGCTCAACCGGAGTCGGCACCGACGACCACCTGGCCATGGTCTTGTTCGAGCAGACCGGCAAAGCGGACTTGAATCATGTGCCGTTCAACGGCGCCGGACCGCTGCGCAACGCCGTCATGGGCGGGCATACCGACATCGGCGGCATGAATCTGGGCGAGGCCATGCCTTACAACGGCAAGACGATACGCATTCTGGGCCAGGCCAGCGAAAAACGATCGCCGCTGGCGCCCGATGTGCCGACGTTCAAGGAGCAGGGCATAGACCTTGTCTTTGCATCGGAGCGCGGCGTGGTCGCCCCCAAAGCGCTGCCGGCCGACGTTCAGGCCAAGCTGATGGATGCCCTGGACAAGGTCGCCAACGATCCCTCCTTCCAGGACCAGATGGAGAAGCAGTTTACCGAGATGGACTACCTGCCTGGAGACAAGTGGCAGGCGCGCCTGAAGGACGCCAACGAACAGTTCCAGGCCTTATGGGCCAGGCAGAAATGGGTTGAATAAGCGGCATTGAACTCATCCTTTATCGATACGACGCGACAGATCCACAGCCCAGCCCGAAGGTTGGATACTTACGCCGCACATTGGCGGCTCACAATAAAACGGAGATACAAATGAAAGTTATCAAGCATGTTGCCAGCGCTCTTCTGATTGGCGGGCTTGCCGCCAGCGGCATGGCGCAGGCCGCTTTTCCCGAGAAGCCGGTGACTATCGTCGTGCCTTACCCCGCGGGCGGCGCGACCGACGTCATCGCACGGTTGATCGCTCAGCAGCTGCCCGCCAAATGGAACCAGCCTGTCGTCGTGCGTAATCAGCCGGGCGCGGGCACGACCGTTGCCGCCGAGGCGCTCACGCGTGAGAAAGGCGATGGCTATACCTTGTACATGACTACGGCCGCGCACACCATCAGCGCAAGCCTGTACAAGAAACTGAACTATGATCCCATCAAGGATTTCAAGCCGATCACGCTGGTTTCCACCATTCCCCTGGTATTGGTGACCACGCCATCGCTCAAGCCCAATACCCTGCCGGAGCTGATTGCCGCGGTCAAGGCAACGAAAGAGGGCATGACAATCGCGTCGACCGGTAACGGAACGCCGCAACACCTTACCGGCGAACTGTTCAAGGCCAAGCAGAACCTGGATTTGGTCCATATTCCATATCGCGGCGACGCGCCCATGATTACCGACCTGATCGGCGGCCAGGTGCAGATGGCGTTCGTCACGCTGTCGGCGGCGGTGTCCAACATCCAGGCCGGCAAGCTGAAGCCGATTGCGCTTGCGCACAACAAGCGGGTTGATGCCATCGCCGATGTGCCCACCTTTGCCGAAGCCGGGATGCCGGGTTTTGAAGCGGCAACCTGGTTCGGCTTGTTCGCGCCGGCCAGCATTCCGGACGAGCTGCGTCAGAAGATCTATCAGGACGTTTCCGAAATTGTAGGCACACCTGAAATGACGAAGAAGCTGGTGTCCATGGGTGGCGATGTCAACAATAGTTCGCCCGAGGAATTCCAGGCCTTTATCAATAAAGAAGCCGCGAACTGGGCGGAAGCCGTCAAGATCTCTGGCGCCAGCGTCGACTAAGCTTAATCACTATCAATAGAACCCGATTTTCCCCGGACAACAGTCATGAATGAAGATAAAAGCGCATTGCTGGATCAGTGTGCGGCCATTGCCACGAGCACCTGGGCCGACGCCATGGACACGCTGGGCATCGACGGCGTAACGCAAGGCATACATCGACGCGGTGGTACTGGACGAATTGCCGGCTTTGCCGTCACCGCCAGGCACGTATGGGGCCAACTGGGCGACTTCGACCGGTCGGATTTTTCGGTCGGCCGCCTGGTCGCCGCGACAGGGCCGGGGAAAGTGGTCATGGTGGATGCCGGCGGCACCGCCATTTCCACCTTTGGAGGCATCGCCTCCATGGCGGCGTCCAAGCGCAATGCCACCGCCGTCGTTATCGACGGAGCCTGCCGCGACGTCGATGAAATTCAGGCAACAGGCTTGTGGCTGGCCAGCCGCCATGTCACGCCCCTGACCGGCAAAGGACGGCTCAAGCTGCAGGAAATGGGCGGGCCGATATCCATAGGCGGCGTCTGTGTCCATGAGGGCGACCTGGTCGTCGGCGATGACACGGGCTTGGTGGTTATTCCGCATGCCCGGCTTGACGAGGTGCTGGCCGCGGCGCAAGAGGCCTTGGCGACCGACGAACAAGTCGAGCAGGGCATACGCAACGGCTTGTCTTTTGCCGAGTCGGCGGCCGCGGCCAACTATATTCCAGCCAAGTAAGCATGGACAGCAGAACGGACAACTGCGAGGTCATTCAACTGGCATCCTTGGGCGATGCCTTCGACGATCAACTGGCGAAACGCTTTCGCGTGTTGCCCCTGTGGCAGTCGGCATCTCCCCAAGAAGCTTTATCCGCTCTTGGCGCATCCGCCCGGGTGGCGGTCACGTCGGTGCGTAAAGGCCTGTCGCGAGAGCAGATCGCGCTCATGCCCAGCTTGCAGGCCGTCTGCAGTTGGGGGGTGGGCTACGAAACCCTGGACGTTTCGGCGGCGGTCGAGCATGGAGTCAAGATCAGCAATACGCCCGAGGTGCTGGACGATTGCGTTGCCGACCTGGCGTGGGCCTTGCTGCTGACCGTGGCAAGGCAAACGGCGACAGGCGATCGTTATGTGAAAGGAGGCCTTTGGAAGACAATAGGCGCCTTTCCGCTTTCCACCCGGGTGTCGGGCAAGAGGCTGGGCATTCTTGGCATGGGCCGCATCGGCGCCGCGATTGCGCAACGCGGCACGGGCTTCAGTATGGAAGTCCGCTACAACAATCGCCGCGAGCGGCCCGAATCGCCATATCAATACATGGCTTCGCTTGTCGAATTGGCTCAATGGGCGGATTTTCTTGTTGTCGCCTGCCCCGGCGGCGAAAGCACCCGTCATCTGGTGAATGCCGAAGTGCTGGATGCCCTGGGGCCTAAAGGGTTCGTCGTCAATATCGCGCGCGGAAGCGTCATCGACGAGCAGGCGTTGGAGTCCGCCCTGCGGGAAGGCAGGCTGGGCGGCGCCGGGCTGGATGTGCTGGAGCATGAGCCCAAAATGCCGGAGGCATTCAAGAGCATGGATCAGCTTGCGCTGATGCCGCATGTGGGCAGCGCCACCCATGACACCCGGGCCGATATGGCTCAGTTGGTCTTCGACAATGTTGTGTCCTACATGGAGACCGGCCGTCTGTTGACGCCGGTTGCCGAAACCCGCGATTGACCATGACGCTGCTGCAATCCCTGATTGAATGCCTGGGCCCGTCCAACGTATTGACGGATGCCGACGCGCAGCCCTACCTGACCGATTGGCGCCGGTATTCAACCGGCTGCGCGGTGGCGGTTGTCAGGCCGGCCAGCACGGACGAGGTGGCTGCCGTTGTCAAGCTATGCGCGAAATATCGCGCCCCTATTGTTCCCCAAGGGGGGAATACCGGGCAGGTTGCCGGCGCCACGCCGGATCGATCCGGCACCGCCGTGGTCGTGAACATGCAGCGGATGAACCGTATCCGCGATATCGACGTCGACAATGAAACCATGACTGTCGAGGCGGGTTGTATCCTGGCGGCAGTCCAGCAGGCGGCCCGGGAGGCGGGAAAGTTGTTTCCGCTTTCCTTGGGGGCCGAAGGCAGTTGCTTTATCGGCGGGAATCTGGCGACCAACGCGGGCGGCACCCAGGTGCTGCGCTACGGCAATGCAAGGGAGCTGGCGCTTGGGCTGGAAGTCGTCACGCCCCAGGGCGAGGTCTGGCACGGATTGCGGGGACTGCGCAAGGACAACACCGGCTACGATCTTAGAGATTTGTTTATAGGCAGTGAAGGGACGCTTGGCATCATCACCGCCGCGACGCTGAAGCTTTTTCCCCTTCCTCAAACTCAGCATACTGCGTTTATCGCACTGCCGGATTTCGAAAGCGCCACCCTGGTGTTGAACCGGGTCAAGAAGGCGTTTGGCGCCGCACTGACGGGCTTTGAGGTGATGTCGGAGCAATGCCTGAGCCTTGTCGTCAAGACATTTCCAGAGCAGCGCATGCCCATAAATTGCCAGCGGCCGGCGCCTGAATGGTTTGCCTTGCTGGAATTATCGGATTCAGAGGGCGGCGAGCATAGGCGGGACGGCTTCGAGCTGGTGTTGTCGGATGCCATGGAGGCATCGGAAATCATCGATGCCGCTGTGGCGGCATCAGAGTCGCAGGGCGCCGCTTTCTGGCATCTGCGGGAAAGCATCACTCTGGCGCTGGCGGCGGAGGGCAAGTGCATCAAGCACGATATCTCCTTGCCGACATCCAGGCTTGCCGATTTTGTAAGAGATGTCGATGCGATGCTGCTGGCGCGTTATACGGGGCTGCGCATGATGGTTTTCGGCCACCTTGGCGACGGTAATCTGCACTACAACATGCTGGCGCCCGCCACGCTTTCCAAGGCGCGGTTCGAGCAATTGGAAGCGCAGGCGCAAGCGCTGGTCCATGATCAGGTGGTCGCCCGTGGCGGCTCCATCAGCGCGGAGCAGGGCATAGGCCAGCGGCGTGTCGAAGACCTCCGCCGCTATAAGGACCCTGTCGAGCTTGCCTTGATGGTCCGCATCAAGCAGGCGCTGGATCCATTGGGCATTATGAACCCCGGGAAGTTGCTGGCTTGAATCGCGGGCTTTTGCGCGGCACGGCTATGCCCCGGCGTTCAGCAGGATATGCTTACTGATTTCAGACGTCGAAGCCAGGCCGCTTAGCCGCATGGTGCGTATCAATTCTTCCCGCAGCAGGAACAGGGCGCGTTCCGCGCCGTCCTGTCCGCCGACGCTGACGCCATAAAGCATGGGCCGGCCGACCATCACCGCTTTGGCTCCAAGCGCCATGGCTTTTACAACGTCGCTGCCGCGACGGATGCCGCCGTCCATGATGACTTCCAGCGCCGAGCCGACCTCGCGCACGATGGCGGGCAGCGCCTGAAGGCTTGCGGGCGCGCCGTCGAGCTGGCGTCCGCCGTGGTTCGATACGATGATCGCATCGCATCCGATATCCGCGGCGCGCCGGGCGTCCAGCGGGTGCATGATGCCCTTCACGATCAGCCGCCGGGGCCAATAGTCGCGTATCCGTGCCAGGTCGTCCCAGTTGAAGGCAGGGTCGTAATTTTTCCCGACCGACGACGCTATTGTGGAGCTGTCGACGGTGTTGGGCACGAACCCGATCATGTTTTCCAGCGTAGGCATTCCATGGCGAAGCAGCCGCAAGACCCATCCCGGCCTGCTGGCAAAATCCAGGACATTGCGCGGGGTGAACCTGAATGGCAGGCCGAAGTCGTTGCGCATGTCCCGTTCGCGCTTTCCGCCCGTCGGCATATCGATGGTGATGATCAGCGCTTCATAGCCGGCGTTCCTGGCACGCTCTATCAGTCCCATGGTGAACTCGCGCTTGCGCAGCATGTAGGACTGGAACCAAAGCCGGGTGTTCGGCGCTTCCCGCGCAACACGCTCAATTGACGAGGTGGACGACGTGGGCAGCGCGTAGGGAATGCCAGCGGCGCCCGCGGCCCGGGCGATTGCCACGTCGCCAAAAGGCCAGCCATATCCGATGGCGCCCGTGGGCGCGACGGCCAGGGGAAGGGACGCTGGCCTGCCCAGCAGGTCGATGCGCGTGTCGATTTCGGAAACGTCCACAAGGTAGCGCGGAACGATGTGCAGTCCATCGAAGCTGGTCGCGTTGGCGCGAAGCGTCCGCTCGTTTTCGGCGCCTCCGTCATAGAAGTCGAACACCGCCCGCGGCAGGGTCCGGGCGGCCCGGCGGCGCAGGTCTTCGATGGAGTAGGCCTTCTGCAAGCGGCTCTGCGTCAGGCGAGATGCGCCAGGGGACGAGGATGCGGGCAGGGCAGGCGTGGCGGTATGGATTGTCGGGGTAGTCATGGGCGCTGCGGATCCGTTGGTGCTTACTTTTTGGGTTGGCCCGCGTCAGCCAGCAATTTGCCCCACATAATCGTTTGCGCCGCTACGTATCCAGTGAAGTCTTCAGGAGTTCTCGGAGCTGGCTCAAGCCCTTGCTTTCCCAGGAATGCGGCCGCTTCCGGGCTGTTCAGCGCTTTGGTGAACGCCTTGTTGATCTTGGCCACAATGGCGGGGTCGGTGCCCGCGGGCGCGAACAAGCCGCCCCACGCCACGAATTCGTAGCCTTTCAATCCGGACGTGTCGAAAGTCGGCACGTCGGGCAGAGCCTCTGTCGGCTTCAGAGGCGTCACGGCCAGCGCACGGAGCTTGCCTGTTTCAATATAGGGGCGCGTTACTGAAATATCGGTGATCATGAAGTCCAGCCGGCCGGCGATCAAATCGGTGATGGCTTGAGGCGTTCCGGAGTACTGAATGTCCATGGCTTCGATTCCGGTCATGCCCTTCATCATCTGGACGGCAGCCAGGCTGCCGGTGTTGCCGACCCCATAGTTCAGTGTTCCGGGATGCGCCTTCGCGTACTCGAGGAATTCACCCAGGTCCTTGACCGGCAGGTCGGGGCGTACCACGAGGACGAGCGGGTTCATGGTGAATTGGGTGATCGCCGTGAAGTCCTTGACCGGGTCGTACGGCAGTTTCTTGAACAGATGCACATTGGCCGATTGAGTGGAGTTGGTGCCCACAAGCAAGGTATAGCCATCCGGCCTGGCGCGGCTTACTTCCGCCGCGGCAATGCTTCCTTGAGCACCGGCCTTGTTTTCAACGACCAAAGGCTGCCCGAGTTCGGAGCCTACCTGTTCACTGAGGAACCGTGCCATCGTATCGGTCGTGCTTCCGGCCGGAAAGGGGACGATGAGCCGCACTGAGCGGCTCGGGTAGTTGTCCGCGGACCAGGCCGGCGCGATTGCGGAAAGGCTCAGGGCCACGGACAGGCCGATCTTAAGAATATTCATGGGGTCTCCTCCGACGTGGATCACTCTTGATCCGGTTTATGTTTTTGATTTCGTTATTGGCCGCGTACGGCTTTTGGGGCTGGCTAGCCTACTTGGCGGGGACCGCCGGCTTGCCCCAATCCGCCCATACTTTGGCGATCGCGGCGTAATCGTCGCGGCCGTAACCGGCGGCCGATGCGATCTCGTATATGGTGTGCGAACCCTGGATGGCGAATAGCGGCACGCCCAATGATTGCGCAAGCTCCAGCGCCAGCGTGGAATCCTTGCGTGCCGCGTCCAGCGGCATGCCGCCGGCATAGTCGCCATTGACGATGCGTTCAGCATAGCGGTGAGTCAAAGGACGGTGCAGGCCCATCTGCGGATCGGCCAGCAAGGAGATCAGCTTGTCGCAGCTGACGCCGGCGGCGGTGGCCAGCGAGCCGGCCTCCGCCACGACCACCATGACAGCGTGCGCCACCGCGTTATTGATGACCTTTGCCGCTGCCCCCGCGCCTGAAGGGCCGAAGTAGATTTGCTTTTCGGCGATCGCGTCCAGGACGTCCTGTGCCGATGCGATATCGGCTTCGTCCCCCCCGAGCAGCAAGGTGGCGCTGCCGGCCTTCATCTGGCTCACGCCCGCCAGGATGGAGGCATCCACCAGAGGCAGGCCGAATGGAGCCAGGATTTTCTGGCTGGCCTTGATGTCGTCGGGATTGACGGTGCTGGTTTCAACAATGACCGCGTCGGATGGCAGGCGGGGAGCGATCTGCTTGAGCACATGCTCGGAAGCGGCCGGGCTGGGCAAGCACAATACGACGACCTTGAGTTGCGACAGATCTTCAGTTTCATTCAGCGGCTGTGCGGCGAAGCCGTCGCAAGCGAGCTGAACGCGGGTGGTGTCAAGGTCGGCGACTTTGGTCGGGAAGTGTTTGGCGACCCGTTCAGCGATGAGGAAACCCATGTTTCCTAATCCATATACGGCGACTTGTTTGCTGCTCATAGAGAATATTCCGTGAATAATGCGAGAGAGGAATTTTTTAGGCTTTGCCGGCGCCCAGGGCGATCCCAAAGACCGCCTGGATTGATGAGTGTTCCTGGCTCACCCAATTGGCACCTGTCGCCGATATGGAATACTGCCGTAGATCTTATATAGGCACAAATAGAAATTAATTGCTTATTATTAGCTATAGCCTATGCGGCCCTTTTCTGTTTTTCCGGTCGCCGCAATCCGGCTGGGCGGATGTCGACCTAAGGGTATAGTTGCATTGCAGATGCGCCGGAGCGCAATGCCCACTGATTTACCATTCAATTTGAAATTAAAAAAGAGGTTGGCCATGAGACAATTTTTCCGTTTTTTCCTGGGCCTGGCCATGGCGGCGACGCTTGCGGCGACGGCGCAAGCCGGTCCCCGCCTGGACCGCATCATGGACAGCAAGGTTATCCGTGTCGGCACGCCGGGCGACTACAGGCCTTTTGCCATCAAAACAGACAAGGGCGGTTACGAGGGTCACGATATCGACGTCATTGAAGCCATGGCCAAAGGACTGGGCGTAAAGGTTGAATACGTGCAGACGTCCTGGCCCAACCTGATGAAAGATTTGCTGGGCGACAAGTTCGATGTCGCGGTGGGGGGAATCACCCGCAATGCCGCCCGTATCCGGCAGGCGGCCATGCTGCCCGGCTATGCGCCTTTCGGCAAGGTTGCCCTGGTTCGCAAGGATGAGGCGTCCAAGTACAAGTCCGTCAGCGACCTGAATCAATCTTCCGTCCGCGTGATCAAGAATCCGGGCGGCACCAATGAGGCCTTCGTGCTCGAAAACCTGAAGCAGGCGCAAGTCAGCACCCATGACAAGAACGCGGAAATCCCGGCTTTGATCGCCGGGGGCAAGGGCGACGTCATGATTACCGAGACATACGAAGCCTTGCACTACAGCAAGACCGATCCTCGTCTTGCCGCCATATTCGTCGACCATCCCTTGACGCCCAAGAACGAGCTGGGCTTCCTGCTGCCGATAGACGATGCCGATTATCTGCGGATCATGCAATTTGCCTGGGACCTTGCCGATGAACGCGACGTCCTTGAGCAGGCCGAAGACCGCTGGCTCAAGTAGGAAGAGGTGGCCTCGCCACGACGGGTTTTCGCGGCGCCACGTCTGATGCGACCAGCGGTTAGGCAAGTCCTTCAAGGATTGGAGGCAAATGTCCGTGTTTCGGTTATTAAATGTTATAATGCGAACGATTGTTATTAAGATTCGTAATTTTTTAAAGCATCGATAATCGACCGGACGAGGCATTCATGGCAGGCGGCGAGCCAACCCTGCAACGAGAGATTCACACTCTCTACAGCGATCATCATGGCTGGTTGTGCAGCTGGCTGCGTACACGATTGGGCAACAGTTTCGACGCGGCCGATATCGCCCAAGACACGTTCATGCGTGTATTGATAGGTTATCGGGCGGACGCGATACCAGTACTGTGCGAGCCGCGGGCTTATCTGACCACCGTGGCCAAGCGCCTGCTGATAAATCACTACGAGCGCCAGTCGATCGAGCGTGCGTACCTGGCCTCGCTTATGGCGCTGCCCGAGGCCTTGACGCCGTCGGTCGAGGAGCGCGCCATCCTGCTGGAGACTTTGCAGGAACTGGATACGCTACTTGATGCATTGCCCGCCAAGGTGCGCACCGCTTTTCTGATGTCTCAGCTCGAGGGCGTGGCCTACGCTGATATTGCCGCGCGCCTGCAAGTCAGCGTGCGCACTGTCACGCGCTATATGGCGCAGGGATTCACGCAGTGCCTGAAATTGATGCTGGCGCAGGCGGCATGAGCATTCCGCAAGCCTGTGCTCCAGCCGATCCCCGTTTGGTGGACGAAGCCGCGCAGTGGCTTGTCCTGATGCATTCGGGTAACTTCACAGAGGCTGACGCGCAACGTTGCGAACACTGGCGCAGTCAAAGCCCCGAGCATCAACGTGTATGGCAAAGCGCGGAGCAACTGAGTCTCAAGTTCGGTTCGGTGCCGCCGGCGCTGGGCATGCCGGTACTCGATCGGCGCCGTGTAGTGGGAAATCGCCGTGCATTGTTTAAAACGCTTGCCGCTATGATCGTGACGCCTTCGGCCGTCTTGCTAGGCTATCGCGCGGTGCCATGGCAAATGCTGGGCGCCCGGTACCGCACGGGAACCGGCGAGCGGCGAGAGATCAAACTTGCCGATGGCAGCCAATTGAGCATGAATACCGCGACCGCGGTCGATGTCGTGTTCAATGCCTCGCAGCGTGTGATTTGGCAGCGCTCCGGCGAGATCCTGGTCCAGACCGCACCCGACCCCCAGCCGGGCCGCAGCCGTCCCTTCATCATTCAGACCGCGCAGGGCAGTCTACAGGCGCTGGGTACCCGGTTCATTGTGCGCCTGGATGACAGGATGACCAGCCTGACGGTATTGGCTGGCGCGGTTCAGGCCAGACCCATGCGGACGCCCGAGGCAATGCTTACGGTGCCTGCCGGGCAGCGGATTGCTTTCACTTCCAGCTCTATCGGGGTCCGGGAGCCGGCTCGAGCCGGCGAGGGCGAGTGGGTGCGCGGCGTCCTGTATGCCCAGCAAATGAGCCTGGCCGACTTCGTCGCTGAACTGGCGCGTTATCGCCTCGGCGTGCTCAGATACGATCCTTCCGCGGCTGATATCCTCGTGTCGGGCTCGTTCCAGCTTCACGATACAGATCGCGTTCTTGATGTACTTGCGCAAACATTGCCGTTACGGATTGATTACCGTAGCCGTTACTGGGTAACCATCACCGCCAAGTAAGCGAAACGACCCCATCCGCCAATCTTTGTGCTGGAAATTATTTTTACCCGCCCATGTCCGGTTTTTGCGTCTCGCCTGTCATATAGGTTAAGCCTCAACTGACTGACTAGCGACAAGGAACTCCCCAATGACCGACCGGATATCCGTCCCACACCAAATTCTTCCGCGACCGGAGGGCTCGCGGCGCCAAGCAGCGCGCGCTTTAAGGGGCATCTTGTGCGTAGTAAGCTTGGCCGCTGCCGGCCTTACCGGACCGCAGGCTTGGGCAAGCGATGTCGTTGCGGGCGCCCAGGAGCGCAAGGCTTACAGCGTGGCCGCGGGACCATTAGGGCCGGCTCTTTTGAGCTTTGCTGGCCAAGCCGGGGTCAATCTGAGCATGGATATGAACGCAACGCGCGGCCTGGCGACGCAAGGCCTGGCCGGTACGTTTTCCGTGGAAGAGGGATTCGATCGCTTGCTCGCCGGTAGCGGCCTGCGCATTCGGAGACTTCGTGACGGCGGCTTCACGCTGGACACGGCTCCTTCCGCTGTGGCGGAATTGTCCGCGATCACGGTGGCGGCCCGCACGGAAAGCAATTTGATGTCGCCTACGCAACAGATCACGACCCTCGAGCATGAGCAATTGGACACATTGCGTACGGGATCGGACAGCGTCGCGACACTTTTGAGCAAGGTCGTGCCGGGCATGGCTGATTCCAGTCATACGATTACCGACTACGGCCAGACTTTGCGTGGCCGCAACATGCTGGTGCTGGTGGATGGCATCCCGCTCAACACCAATCGCGACTCGTCGCGCAATCTTGCCAATATCAATCCCGCTGATATCGAACAGATCGAAGTATTGCGTGGCAGCAGCGCTATATACGGAAGCGGGGCGGCTGGCGGCATTGTATCCATCCGTACCCGTCAGCCTGATGGGGAAGCGCGCGCAGAAACCACGGTCTCGGCTCTGACGCCGTTGTCTCGCTTGGGCGCCTCGGGATTGGGCGGCGAGATACAGCATTATCTATCTGGCGGCGGCGAGAAGATCGATTACTCGTTTAGCCTGGGGGCGCGCCATGTAGGCGGCTCATTCGATGGACATGGAGATCGTATCGCGCCCGAGCCCAGCCAGGGCGATCTGTTCGATTCAAATATCTATAACGTATCGGGCAAGATTGGCCTGCAAATCGACGCTGACCAAAGGCTGCAATTTTCTGCGAGCCATTATGACGCCAAGCAGGACACGGATTACGGATCGGATCCGTCGGTAGCCAGGCTGGCACCGGGCAGTGCCGCTGCACGGCCTATCAGGGGCCTGGATCTGGACGAACAAAATCGTGTAAAGAACTCCTTGTTCAATCTGGATTACCAGAATCGTGATGTGGCGGGTAGCACCTTGATCGCGCAGCTCTACTATCGTGATTTCTTCACCCGCTTTGCGCCTTTCGATGCGCGCGGCGTCTCCGTTCGCGGCGCCAACGTGGATCAAGTGATGCAAAAGTCGAAGGTGCTGGGTGGGCGTCTGACCATCAAGACACCGTTGAGTTCCGACAAAAATACCCAACTGACCTGGGGCGTCGACGTCAATCAGGAGCGTACTGAGATGCCGTTGGATGTTTTTGATCCCAATGAATATGATGCAAGCGGCGGCCTGCGCTTCCGCAAGAGCGGCACATTGATCTATATGCCGCCGGTCACCACTCGCAGCGCTGGCGCCTTTGCTCAGTTGGAGCATCGTTTCAACGAACAATGGGCCGTCAACGGGGGCGTGCGCTATGATCGCGCGAACGCCAGCTTCGATGATTTTACGCCTCTGTCACAACTGCGTGCGGCCGTTCCGCGGGATGTGGCGGGTGGCACGGTGCGCTATGGGGCATGGACCTATAATGCAGGAGTGGTCTTTTCGCCCACCAAGAATCATGAGATCTACGCTTCGTACAGCCAAGGTTTCGAATTGCCCGATGTGGGGGTTCAGGTACGCAACGCCACGCCGGCCTTCAATATTTCCAGCTCCAATTTACAGCCCATCAAGACCGATACGGTCGAGCTCGGCTGGCGCGGCGATTTTTCCAATATCTCGGCGAACCTGAGTGTGTTCCAGTCTCAGTCTGATTTGGGAGCGGTGCAGAGCTTGAACAACGGCCTGAGCCTCCTGCGCACCAAGGAGCGCATTTACGGCATAGAAGGCGGAGTGGACTATTTCAGCGACAACGAAGAGTGGGCGCTGGGCGGCACCTTCACTTGGATGAAAGGCCAGGAAAAGCTGCAGAGCAATAGCGATTACCGGGACATGACCGGGTTCCGTATTCCGCCTCTGAAACTGACCGCTTATGCCGAATATAAACCTAGTCAGCGATGGAGCCATCGTGTGCAGGCCACGTATTTTGCATCGAAAGACTACCGCCTGGACGGCGTGACCGGCTTCGGCCGGCGGAACACCACTGGCTATACCACTGTCGATGTGATCAGTCGTTGGAAAATCAACAAGAAGAACAATGTTGTGTTTGGGATCCAGAACCTTTTAAATCGATCCTATTATCCGCTGTACAGCCAATTGCTGCGCAACAGCAACAACACCAGCCGGCTGCCGGCTGCCGGCGCCGTATTGAGCATCAGCTATACCCATCGCTGGTAAATGGGACTCGGTAAGTGAGGAGCCTCTGGCGCCGCCTACATCGTTGGTTGGGGTTGTCGCTCGCCCTGTTTCTGTTCGTCATTTCGCTAAGCGGTAGTGTCATCGCGTTCGAGCATGAGCTCGATGCGTGGCTGAATCCGGAGCTGTTCAATACGGGCTCGGATGGCAAGGCGCTTGCTCCGGATCGGCTTGTTTCGGGCATTGAGAAGGACGATCCGCGGCTGCGCGTGACCTTGCTGCCCCTCGATGCCCGGCCGGGGCGATCGATCGAGGTCCAGGTGGCGCAGCGTCGCGATCGGACCGATATACAGGCGGACCGTTCGCTGGGTTTCGATCGGCTGTTCATAGACCCGACGACAGGCCGGGTATTAGGCCGGCGTCAGTGGGGCGAGACGCGTTTGGACCGAAAGCATCTTTTGCCTATGCTTAACCGGCTGCATCGTACGATGCTCCTGCCTGGGCGATGGGGCAGTTGGCTGCTGGGCAGCGTGGCGCTTGGATGGCTAGCGTTGTCGTTAATGGGGATTTATTTGAGCTTGCCCGCCCGGGGAGGCGTGCGTGTGGACGGAAGCGGGGTTGCCAGGCATACGTCCAGCCGTTTTGGGAGGCGTTGGTGGCCCTCCTGGCGCATCAAGCGGGGAGTGCGGGGTGCGCGTCTGGCCTTCGACCTGCATCGCGCAACGGGATTGTGGACGGCGGCCGCGGCGATATTCCTCGGATGTACCGGGGTGTCGCTGAGCCTGAGCAACGAGGTCGTCAAACCGCTGGTCGGCTTGTTCAGTCCGGTAACGCCACATCCTTTGGCCATGCTGCCCGAGGCCATCAAGGTTGCTGAACAGCCAATCTTGTCGGCCAAGGACGCCTTGCGACTCGCCCGAGCCGCCTTGCCGAGAGCGGCAAGCTCATTCGAACCGTGGTACATCGGCCATGTGTCCCGGTTGGGCGTCTATCGGGTGGCGTTCAAAGAGCGGGAATTTCGCGAGCGTGCCGGACGGCTGCGTTACGAGCAGGTCTATATCGATGACCAGTCGGGCGCGCCACGCAGCCTGTACGGATATCACAGCGGCAGCTCGGCGGATCGTTTCCTTATCTGGCAGTACCCGATACACTCGGGCAAGGTTCTGAGCACGCTTGGACGCATTTGGGTGTGCCTGTCGGGTTTGGGCATTGCTTTGCTGTGCGGCGCAGGCGTATATCTATGGGCAAGACGCCGATGAAAGCGGCGGGCTTAA
The DNA here is from genome assembly GCF_048751585.1 of Pollutimonas rozaliensis. Classification (NCBI taxonomy): domain Bacteria; kingdom Pseudomonadati; phylum Pseudomonadota; class Betaproteobacteria; order Burkholderiales; family Alcaligenaceae; genus Pollutimonas; species Pollutimonas rozaliensis. Next base: position 252,065 of record NZ_JAZHOB010000003.1, read on the forward strand.
GGGCACAGCCAATATGCGTGATGCGGGCTTACGGCGAAGCTTCCATCTTAAAGCGTAAAATCTTCGGGATACTCTTTATGGAGGACCTGCCATGAACGCCCGTATACCCGATGATGCGCTGCCGCCCGCCCTGGATCCCGAAGCTTTGCGGGCCTTCGTGGATGAAAAATGGGATCGCGAGATCATTCCGGCGCTGACCGACTACATCGCGGTGCCCGCCAAGAGCCCGGCCTTCGATGCCGATTGGGCCGAGAACGGCCATATCGACCGGGTGGTGCGCGATGCCGCGCTATGGGTGGAGTCGCAAAAGGTGAAGGGGCTGATCCTGGAGGTGGTGCGCCTGCCGGGGCGCACTCCGGTCATCTATTTCGAGGCGCCGGCCACACGCAAGGACAGCGGCGATACAGTGCTGATGTACGGCCACCTGGACAAGCAGCCTGAATTCTCGGGCTGGCGCTCCGACCTGGGACCCTGGACGCCGAAGTATGAGAACGGCAAGCTCTATGGCCGCGGCGGAGCCGATGACGGCTATGCCGTCTATGCCTCGCTGACCGCGATCATGGCGCTGGACAAGCAGGGCATTCCCAGGCCGCGCTGCGTGGGTTTGATAGAAACCTGCGAGGAATCGGGCAGCTACGATTTGCTGCCTTATGTGGACGCCCTGCGCGATCGCATGGGCAGGGTGGCACTGGTGGTCTGCCTGGATTCCGGCGCCGGCAATTACGATCAGCTATGGATGACGACGTCCTTGCGTGGCCTGGTGGCCGGTACGCTGGAGGTGCAGGTGCTGGACGAGGGCGTTCACTCCGGCGACTCCAGCGGGGTGGTGCCGTCCAGCTTCCGTATCTTGCGGCATGTGCTGGACCGCCTGGAGGACAGCGCCACGGGCCGGCTGCTGCCGCAAAGCTTTCACTGCGAGATTCCGGCGGATCGCGTCGAACAGGTCCGGGCGACCGCGCGCATCCTGGGTGACGAGGTCTGGCGCCGTTTTCCCTGGAGTTGCGGCGCGGACGGGGGCTTTGTGTTGCCCATGACGACGGAGCCCCAGGAAGCCCTGTTGAACCGCACTTGGCGGCCGACGCTGTCGGTGACCGGCGCGGAAGGTCTGCCGCCCCTGACCAGCGCCGGCAATGTCCTGCGTCCGCGCACGGCCTTCAAGCTCTCCCTGCGCTTGCCGCCGCTTATCGATGCGGCGGCCGCCGCGCGGGAGCTCAAAGCGTTGCTGGAAGCCGACGCGCCCTACAACGCCAAGGTGGTTTTCAAGCCCGACCAGGGCGCGGCCACGGGATGGAACGCGCCGGAGTCGGCCGGCTGGTTGAGCCAGGCGCTGGATGATGCTTCCCGGCAATACTATGACGCTCCTTGCGGCTATATCGGGCAGGGCGGGACCATACCGCTGATGAGCCTGCTGCAGCAGGGATTTCCGCGATCGCAATTCATGGTGTGCGGCGTGCTGGGTCCGCAATCGAATGCGCACGGCCCCAACGAGTTTCTGCATGTGCCCTACGGCAAGAAGCTGACCGCGGCGGTTGCCCAGACCATCGCGGCCCTGCCGGTCTAGTATCGTTCAGATCACCGGCAAATGACGCGGTTCCGCGCCACGGGGGAATGCGGCATCGATGCGCGCGATCTCTTCATCCGCCAGCACGATGCTTCCCGCCTGCGCATTGGCCTGAGCATGGGCGGCCCGGGCCGATTTGGGGATGGCGAATACCGACGCATCGCGGGTAAGGAAAGCCAGGGCGATCTGGTGTGCCGTGGCATCGTGCGCCTGCGCGATGCTGTCCAGAACGCGCCGTCCGTCCGTACCGGGCTTGGGGAAATCGTCGTGCCCGAAAGGGCTGTAGGCGACCAGAGCCATATCGTGCTGCCGGCAAAACGGCAGGACCGAATGCTCTATGGCGCGCTCGTTCAGATGATAAAGCACCTGGTTGCAAGCCAGGCGGCCCGGCCCCGCCGCGTCCAGCGCGTCCTGCAGGTCGTCGGCGTCGAAGTTGCTGACCCCGTATGAAAGTATCTTGCCGTCGCGCTGCAATTGCTCGAAGGCGGCGAAGGTTTCCTCCAAGGGATAGGATCCGCGCCAATGGAGCAGATAGCAGTCCAGCCTGTCGGTGCCAAGATGCCGGAGCGATCGCTCGCAGGCGCTGATCGTGCCGCGCCGCGACGCATTTCCGGGCAGCACTTTTGACACCAGGAATACCTGGTCGCGCCGGCCCCGTATGGCTTCGCCGATAACCTTCTCCGCAGCGCCGGAGCCATACATCTCGGCCGTATCGATGTGGTCCATGCCAAGATCCAGCCCGAGTTGCAAGGCGTCCACGGCAAGCCTGCGATCGGCAATGTCGATGTACCAGCTTCCCTGGCCGATGGCGGCGACGTTGCGTCTCGTCGCGCCGAAGATGTTCTTCTTCATGGTGCCCGTCCTTTTTGTGTACTATCCCAGCCTCGGTTTTCGCCGTCCGAACATCGCCTTCCGCCCGGCCCATTATCGCTCAAGCCGTTGCATAAGCCGGCGAGCATCGACGGGAGCCTGGACCTTCTGATCGTTGTCAAAGTAGCAGAATACATCGCGTCCGGCGCGAGGCCGGGACCTGGTATGGATGCGCCGGGCATCATCCGGCTCGCGTCCGGACGCCCATGCGGCGATCCGCTTTGCCCATCGGTCCAGGGCCGCGTCTTTATATTCGCCGCCATACAGGGTTTCAGTGCCGTGCAGACGCAGGTAAACGAAATCGGATGTCACATCTTCCGCATAGGGCCAATCGGCGACAGAGTCCGATACCACCAGGGCCGCGCGGTACCGGCGCAGCAGCTTGATGAAGGCCGCATCGCAAAAACTTGGGTGGCGTATTTCGATGGCGTGCCGCAAGCGCCTTTTCCTGCCCGGCTCCAGATCTGTTTCCTTTACATGCCTGTCATGCTTGCGGGCCAGCGCCGCCGCCTGATGCGTGTCCGGCGGCAAGGCGGCCAGAATGATCTCGAAGGCTGCGGCGTCGAACTTGAAACTGGGCGGAAACTGCCACAGAATGGGTCCCAGTTTTTCACGCAGCCGGAAAATCCCCGAGGCGAAGAAGTTGGCCAGGGCGATCGTGCTCTTTTTTTCATCCCGGAAGCGCAACATATGAGTCAGGTAGCGCGGACTTTTGACGCTGAAGACGAAATCCTTGGGCGTGGCCTCGTACCAATTGGCATAGCTATGCGGGGTTTGCAGGGCGTAATGCGAGCCATTGACCTCGATGGTCTGCATGCGCCGGGAGGCGAACTCCAGTTCGCGCGACTGCGCCAGCTTGTCGGGATAAAAGACCTTGCGCCATCCCGCATAGCGCCAGCCCGAGATGCCGATACGAATATGAGCCATAGGTTACATGCCGTTGTGCGGGTGTCACGAAGCTATGCTAAAAGAAATGAAGCTGCCGGCACTCGGATAGCAATATCCAGGCCCGGCGTATTGCGGCCCCAACGACACGGAGTATTTACATGAACATCCTGATGGTGCTGACTTCGCACGACCGCCTCGGCAATACCGGCGAGAAGACCGGTTTCTGGCTGGAGGAATTTGCCGCTCCGTACTATATATTCAAGGATGCGGGCGCTACGGTGACTCTTGCCTCCCCCAAGGGAGGGCAGCCGCCCCTCGATCCCAAAAGCGAGGCGCCGGACGCCCAGACGGCATCGACCCGGCGCTTCCACAGCGATGAGCAGGCAAGGCGGGCGCTGGCGCATACCAGGGTCCTGGCCGATATGCATGAAGCCGATTTCGATGCCGTTTTTTTTCCGGGCGGCCACGGGCCGCTGTGGGATCTGGCCGAGGACGGCAATTCGATTTCCCTGCTGGAGGCCTTTGAGCGCGCCGCCAAGCCTATGGGCCTGGTGTGTCATGGTCCGGCCGCCTTGCGCCATGCGCGAGGCGAGGACGGCACTCCCCTGGTCCAGGGCCGCAGCGTTACCGGATTCAGCAATACCGAGGAGGCCGCCGTCAAGCTCAGCGCCGTGGTGCCGTTTTCCATCGAGGACGAGTTCCGCCGTCTGGGCGGCATCTACGAGAAAGGGCCCGATTGGGATAGCTACGTAGTGATCGATGGCCGCCTTGTCACTGGCCAGAATCCCGCCTCGTCCGAGGCGGCGGCCAAGGCCCTGGTCCGGCTGTTGCGGGACTGAACGGGTTTGCCCGGTCCGGCCCTTAGCGCACCGGAAGGAAGTTGAAGAACAGCAGGCCTTGCATGTAATTGATGCCCACGCGCCGCAAATTCTCGTCCAGCAGGTTGGCCACCAGGTCCAGGCGGCCGACCAGTTGTCCGAACTCGCGTTCGAAACTCAGGTTGGCGGCTACGCTGGACATTTCGTTGGCGAGCAGCAGGGGCTGGCCCGCCGCATCGCGTCGGCTGGCCAGCAGCCAGGCGGCCACTTCGACATTGCGGGCGGCGTTGTACACATATTGGGCATCCAGCGCGTCCGATACGTAAAAGCGCGTCTTGCCGCCATGGGCGCCGATAATCATGTTGGCCATGCCGAAAATGAAGGCGCCCACGCGATCGCCGCGATAGGCCGGATCAAGGGCGACCGCCAGTATTTCCACGTCATGCAATGAAGCAAGTTCCGCGGGCGCCTGACCGGTTTGTATGGCTTGCCGCCCCTGCTGCACGGCGGCTTCCAGGCTGATCGCCCCGGTCTTGCGCCATTCGGCCGGATTGCGCCGATACAACTTTTCGAGCAGGCGCGACAGGCTGTCCAGGTTGTCGCGCATGGCGATGGTCACCGTGCGATTGAAGTCGGTTTGCGCCAGTTGGTCGAAGGACATTTCTTCTGTGCGCGGCCGGGCGCCTTCCGTACCGCCCATCGAGACACAGCCCATGAGCGCCGCGCCAGCCATGCAGGCCACGAGAATTATGCTTGCCCTACGAGCGCCGTTCATTCCATCGTTATCCGTTTTCTTGGTTTTGTATTGCGGCGCCCCAGCGGTTCCGGGCCTCCTCCCGACCTAGACTTTATCAGATAATCTTTACCGCAACGTCCGCTCCGGAGCGGCTGGCCGCGGGGACGACGCCATGCGTCCGCATGCCGGCGCACCTATGATTGGCCGGCCAATATCAGCGGCGGAAGGCGCCGCTTCACGGGACTTGCCTTGACAATGGCGGTATTGGTTTCGGCCTGGTCGGCCAGCTTGTCCAGGATGGCGTCCAACTGTTCCATGGATTGGACATTCAGGCGTGCCACGAAACAATCCTCGCCGGTCACCTTGTCGCATTCAGTGAATTCCGGGGTGCCTTGTATCAGGCGCTCTATGGCATGCATCTGGCCCGGAAGAGGGCGCACCCGCACGATCGCTTGCAGCATATAGCCGAACGATTTCGGGTCGACATTCACGGTGTAGCCGGTGAGCACCCCGCGCTCCTCCAGGCGGCGCAGCCTTTCGGCGACACTGGGCGAGGACAGCCCGCTGGCGCGCGACAGCGCTTTCAGCGAGAGGCGGGAGTCTTCCATTAGGGCATTGATCAGGATACGGTCGATTTCGTCTGGCATGGCTTTTAATCAGGAAAGTATTTTTATGTCCCTTCAAAAAATAGGGAACCAGTATATTTTGCCTTCTTTTTTCCATGGTGGATAGCAGCGGAAAACGTCACAATTTGACCCATGCGAAACAGGAGTTCGGCAAATGGATAATCAAGTGAAACGCGGTTCCCTGGAGATGGCTGGCGCCATGCTCATTTCGGGAACCATAGGCTGGTTCGTTCTGGTATCGGGGCAGCCGGTGCTGGACGTCGTGTTCTGGCGTTGCGCGATCGGCGCGGCCACGTTGCTGGCGATCTGCGCGCTCATGGGCTTCCTGCGCCCGGGCTTGCTGACATGGACACGCTTCGGCTGGGCGGTGATCAGCGGAGTGGCCATCGTGGGAAACTGGGTATTGCTGTTCGCCGCCTATTCGCGCGCCTCCATAGGCATAGCCACCGCGGTCTACAACACCCAGCCTTTCATGCTTGTGGCGCTGGGCGCATTGTTTCTGGGCGAACGCATAAGCCTGGACAAGATGGTATGGCTGGTCCTGGCTTTTGCGGGGATGCTGGCCATCACGCAGCAGCATGGCGCGCCGGCGTATGGCAGCGGCGACGCCTACCTGCTTGGAATTGTCCTGGCACTGGGCGCCGCTTTCCTTTATGCCATCGCCGCATTGCTGGTCAAACGGCTTACCGGAACGCCGCCGCATTTGATCGCGCTTATACAGGTGTGCACCGGCGTGGCACTGCTGGCCCCCTTTGCGCATGTGGCCGCCGTGGCGCAGCAGGCCCCACCGGTCTGGTTGACCCTGTCGACGCTGGGCGTGGTGCATACTGGAATGATGTACGTCCTGCTTTATGGAGCCATTCAAAAGCTGCCGACAGCCATAACCGGCGCCTTGTCCTTCATTTATCCCATTGTCGCCATCATGGTGGACTGGTTCGCGTTCGGGCACCGGCTTGAATGGCTGCAGTGGCTGGGTGTGGCGGCAATCCTGCTGGCCGCGGCTGCCATGCAGCAGGGCTGGACCCTGCCATCCTTGCGATCAACTGGATGCCGGCCGCTGCGCGGCGCGCATGCCGCGGCCCAGCCCCAGCAGGGCCAGGCAAGCGATCAATCCCAACAGGCTGGACATCCATAAAGAGGCCACGCCCCAGCGGTCTATCAGTATGCCGAACAGAAAAGGCGCCGACGCTTGCGCGATGCGGGCGGGCACCATCAGCAGCCCCTGGCGCAATCCATAGCCCAGCGGCCCGAATATGACCAAAGGCAGGGTGCCTTTGGCAATGGTAAGAATACCGTTGCCTGCGCCATGCAGCACCGTAAACAGGGCGGCGGCGGGCGCTCCGGCTATCATCAGGCAGGCTGCCCCGGCCGGATGCGCAAGTGCGGCCAATTGAGCGGAAATCAGCGGATGCATTTTGCGCAGCAGGCCGAATTCCATCAGGCGCGCCGCGACTTGGGCAGGCCCCACTAATGCCGATACGGCCACGGCCGCCGCAAGAGTCAGGCCGCTGGCCTGCAGCAGTTGCGGCAAGTGCGCCGCCATGGCCGTGCTGATGAACCAGGTTATGGCAAAGACCAGGGCAAGCAGCAGGCTGGCATGCCGCGGCGGCTCGGGCCGGCTGGGGGCTGAGCCGGGCCGCATGCCGGTATCGGCCCGGCTGGAAACGGCCGGCTCGGGTTCCGGCCGATCTTCGGCCGCCTTCGGCAACGAGGCATTGAGCGGCATGCCTGCGAAAAGATGCAGCGCCGCCCAGACCAGGCAGGCCGTCCTCCAGCCGAATTCGACTTCCAGCCAGGCCGAAAGCGGCCAGCCCACGGTGCTGGCGAAACCCGCAAACAGCGTGATCCCGGTTATGGCATTGCGCGCCTGTTCGCCATAGAGCTTGACCACCGTGGAAAAGGCCGCTTCGTACAAGCCGATACCCATGCCCGCGCCTATCAGCAGCCATCCGGCAAAAAACAGGGGAAGGTTGGGGGACCAGGCCAGGCATGACAGTCCGGCGGCGAAGATAAGGTTGCTGGCCAGCAGGACGGGACGGCCGCCGTAGTGGTCGATGCAGCGTCCGGCCAGGGGGCCAAGCAGCGCGGCCAGGACCAGAGCGGCTGAAAAAGCGGCGAATACGGTCTGGACGGACAGGTCGAGTTCGTGGGCCATGGAGCCGGCAAGCATGGCGGGCAGGTAGTAGGAAGAAGCCCAGGCTAGCGTCTGGGTAAGGCCCAAGCTGGTAACGGTGACTGCGCGCCGATCGATCCGCATAAGGTTCCTGGTTTTTTATGGCGATAATAATCGAAATTTGGCTATTGGCATTCCCGTATGCTAGTGTTCCGGGGCCCTTTAGCGATAAGCGCCCTTTATCGCCGGCTTAACCTCTTGTCTTGCTGCCCTTATGCCTGTGTTGCTTGCCGTTGCCGTGCTTTTCCTTATGCAGATCGCCGGCGAGGCGCTGGCCCGCCTGACCGGCTTGCCGCTGCCCGGACCTTTGCTGGGCATGCTGCTGATGCTGGCCGCCCTGATGGCATACGGCCGGGTTCCCGCGGGCCTGCGCGATGCCTGCCATCACATGCTCAAGCACCTGATGCTGCTTTTCATTCCGGCGGTGGCGGGCATCACGGTATATTTCGGCACGCTGGAACGGGAATGGATTCCTTTCCTGCTGGCCTGCGTTGCCGGTGTGGCGCTGACCCTTGCCGTGACGGCATTGACATTTCGGTGGATGCTGAAACGCGCAAAGGCGTCGGGTTCATGAGCGCGAATCTTCTGGCGATATGGGCGCATCTGGCCGATTCCCCCCTGTTCTGGCTCTGCTTCACATTGCTGGCCTACCTTCTGGCCGTCACGATCCATCAGCGCGCCGGCGGCCATCCCTTGCTGCTGCCGGTGCTGACGGCGGTCATCGCGGTCGTCGCCTTCCTGGCCGCGACCGGCACGCCGTATCCGGTCTATGCCAGGCATACCTGGTTTTTACAGTTCCTGATTGGACCGGCCACCGTGGCCCTGGCCATTCCGCTATATGGCCAGCTGGGCCGCCTCAAGCGCATGCTGCTTCCCGTGGCTGTGGCCTTGCTGGCCGGATGCGCCACGGCGGTGGTGTCGGCCGTCGGCATAGCGTGGGCGTTGGGCGCCTCCTTCGCCACGCAGGCATCGGTCGCCCCAAAGTCCGCCACCATGCCGATAGCCATGGAAGTGGCCGGGTTGAATGGCGGCTTGCCTTCCCTGACGACGATAGCGGTGGCCATCACAGGAATCGCTGGCGCCATTATGGCCGGCTTTTTGCTCAGGGCCTTGCGCGTGAACGACCCCGCTGTCCAGGGTTTTGCGTTGGGCTTGAGCGCGCATGCCATCGGAGTGGCGCGCGCATTCCAGATCAATGAAACAGCGGGCGCCTTTGCCGCGCTGGGCATGGGCCTGAATGGCATCGCCACGGCAATCGTCGTGCCATTGCTGTTTGCGCTGCTGGCGCTTTTTTAAGCCTAGGGCTATGATTTTGTTACAGGAAACGCCGGCCCGCCTGTTGCGCCGGCGTTTACGCGCGGCCGCGCCGACAGGCCAGGCCGGCAAGGGGCCGCGGGCGGTTGTATCATCGTCTTGATGGCAGCGCGAAAAAATAATCAAAGGAGACCAGCATGTCCAGTATTTACGACCACGATCTGCCGCAGACGCCGGCCAATTACGCAGCCATGTCGCCGCTTTCTTTTATAGAGCGTTCCGCCCAGGTGTATCCGCAACGTCTGGCGGTCGTCCACGGTTCGGGACCGCAAGCCCTGCGGCGCAGCTGGAGCGAGCTTTACAGCCGCTGCCGCCGGCTTGCCAGCGCGCTGGCGCGCAGCGGCATCCGCAAAGGCGACACCGTGGCCGTCATGCTGCCCAATACGCCGCCGATGGTCGAGGCGCATTTCGGCATTCCCATGCTGGGCGCGGTTCTTAACGCCCTGAATACGCGCCTGGACCCGCAGATGGTCGCCTTCATGCTGGATCATGGCGAAGCCAAAGTGGTGATTGTCGATACCGAATTCGCCCCGATCATGGATCGCGCCCTGGCCTTGCGCAAATCCACGGCGCCCATTCGGGTCATCGATGTGGCCGACCCCCTTTATACCGGCGCCAATCAGCCCATAGGCGAGCAAGGTTACGAAGACTTCCTGGCCGGGGGCGATCCTGAATTCGACTGGGATCTTCCCGCCGACGAGTGGGACGCCATCGCGCTGAACTACACCAGCGGCACGACGGGCAATCCCAAAGGCGTGGTGTATCACCACCGCGGAGCCGCGGCGGCCGCCATTTCCAACATTCTGGAATGGGACATGCCCAAGCATGCCGTCTATTTATGGACCTTGCCCATGTTTCATTGCAACGGCTGGTGCTTTCCCTGGGCGGTGGCGGCGCGCGCGGGTGTCAACGTCTGCCTGCGCAAGGTCGATGCGCAAACCATCTTCGACTTCATACGCGAGCATGGCGTCACGCATTATTGCGGCGCGCCCATCGTGCACAGCCTTCTGGTCAATGCTCCCGACGGCATGAAGCAAGGCGTGCCGCCGGGCGTAAAAGCCATGGTGGCCGGCGCCGCGCCGCCCGCGTCCATGATAGAAGGAATGGAGCGCATGGGTTTCGACCTGCTTCACGTATACGGCCTGACCGAAGTCTACGGCCCGGCCACGGTCTGCGCCAAGCACGATGCCTGGGACGAGCTGGATATCGGCGAGCGCGCCCGGCTGAACGCGCGACAGGGCGTCACGTATCATCTGGAGCGCGGCATCAGTGTCATGGATCCGGAAACCATGCAGCCGGTGCCGGCCGACGGCCAGACCATGGGCGAAATCATGTTCCGCGGCAACATCACCATGAAGGGTTACCTGAAGAATCCCAAGGCCACGCAAGAGGCGCTGGCCGGCGGCTGGTTCCATAGCGGCGACCTGGCCGTCATGGACCCCGACGGTTATATAAAGATCAAGGATCGCAGCAAGGACATCATTATTTCGGGTGGCGAGAACATATCGTCCATCGAGGTGGAGGACGTCCTGTATCGCCATCCGGCCATCCTGGCGGCCGCCGTGGTGGCGCGGCCCGACGCCCGCTGGGGCGAAACTCCCTGCGCTTTTGTCGAACTCAAGGACGGTGCCGAGGTTACGGCGGATTCGATCATCGAGCATTGCAAAAAGCACATGGCGGGCTTCAAGATTCCCCGTACGGTGATATTTTGCGAATTGCCCAAGACATCAACGGGCAAGATCCAGAAATTCGAGCTGCGCAAGCAGGCCGAGGCGCTGGAAACGGCCACGGCAAGCTGACGTCTTGTCCGCCATGGGCGGGCGGGCCTGCGATGTTCCCGCCAGCCCGCTTTTAGTACACTTGCGGTAGATTCACTAACAGGATTTGTTGTATGCCTTCTTTCGATGTCGTTTCCGAAGTCGACAAGCATGAACTGAGCAATGCGGTCGACCAGGCCAATCGCGAATTGTCCACCCGCTTCGATTTCAAGGGCAGCGATGCCAAGTTCGAACTCGATGGTTTTGTGGTGACGCAATCGGCGCCCAGCGTTTTTCAACTGAACCAGATGCTGGACATCCTGCGCGGCCGCCTGTCGGCCCGCAGCATCGATGTCCGCTGCATGGATGTCGGCGACCCGCTGGAGAACCTGGGCGGCGCGCGCCGCAAAGTTACCATCAAGCAGGGCATAGAACAGGCGGTGTCCAAGAAACTGATCGCCGAGCTCAAGGCGGCCAAGATGAAAGTCGAGGCGCAGATCAATGGCGAGAAGCTGCGCATCAGCGGCAAGAAGCGCGACGACCTGCAGGCGGCCATAGCCTTGCTGCGCAAGACCGAAGTCGATCTGCCGCTGCAGTTCGACAACTTCCGCGATTAGCGGTCAAGCGGGCCTGCGCACGTTCCCCGTATCTGCGAAACGGGCGGCGCTAGGCCGCCTTAGTTCTTCAGCCGGTATCCCGACTTGAATATCCACGCGACGATGACCAGGCATAGCGCCAGGAAGAACAGCGTCATGCCCAGGCTGATGTATACGTTGACATCGGCGATGCCGTAGAAGCTCCAGCGGAAGCCGCTGATCAGATAGACCACCGGATTGAACAGCGTGACCGTCTGCCAGAAGGGCGGCAGCATGTTGATGGAATAGAAGCTTCCGCCCAGGAAAGTCAGGGGCGTCACGATAAGCAGTGGCACCAGTTGCAGCTTTTCGAAGCCGTCGGCCCAAATACCGATGATGAAGCCGAACAGGCTGAACGTGACCGAGGTCAGCACCAGGAAAAGCAGCATCCACCCGGGATGGTCGATTTGCAGCGGAACGAAGAAGCCGGCGGTCAGCAGAATGATGGCCGCCAGTATTATCGATTTGGTCGCGGCGGCTCCCACATAGCTCAGGGTGATCTCGAAGTACGAAACCGGAGCCGACAGCAATTCGTAGATGGTTCCGGTGAACTTCGGAAAATAGATGCCGAATGAGGCATTGGAGATGCTTTGCGTGAGCAGGGACAGCATGATCAGGCCCGGCACGATGAAGGCGCCGTAGCTGATGCCGTCGATCTCCGTTATGCGATGCCCGATGGCGGCGCCGAACACGACGAAATACAGCGAAGTTGAAATGACCGGGGCGATAATGCTTTGCAGCAGGGTGCGCCAGGTGCGGGCCATTTCGAATGCATAGATCGCGCGGATTGCATGGATGTTCATCAAGTGGGGCTCCGTACCAGCTTTACGAAAATTTCTTCCAGCGAGCTTTGCTTGGTCTGCAAATCCTTGAAGGCAATGCCGGCACGGCCCAGGTCTGTGAACAGATCGGTAATGTCGTTGTGGCGGCGCTGGGTGTCGTAGGTGTAGACGATTTCATCGCCTTCGCTCGAGAGCTCCAACTGGTATGGTTCAAGAATCGGCGGGAGCGCCTGCAAAGGCTGCAGCAGTTGCAGCGTCAGCTGCTTCTTGCCCAGCTTGCGCATCAACTCGGCCTTGTTCTCGATCAGGATGATTTCGCCGTTGTTGATCACGCCGACGCGGTCGGCCATTTCCTCCGCCTCTTCGATGTAGTGGGTGGTCAGGATAACGGTGACGCCGGTGTCGCGCAGCGACCTGACCACCTGCCACATCTCTTTGCGCAAGGACACGTCCACACCCGCGGTGGGTTCGTCAAGGAAAAGGATTTGCGGCTCGTGGGACAGCGCCTTGGCGATCAGTACGCGCCGTTTCATGCCGCCCGAGAGCGTGATGAGCTTGTTGTCTTTCTTGTTCCAGAGCGACAGCGCCCGCAGTATCCGTTCGATATGCGCCGGATTGGCGGGCTTGCCGAACAGGCCGCGGCTGAAACTGACTGTCGCCCATACGGTTTCGAAGGCGTCAGTCGTCAATTCTTGCGGCACCAGCCCTATTTTGGACCGGGCCGCGCGATAGTCCCGAACGATGTCGTGGCCGTCGGCCATGACCGTTCCGGCGCTGGGTCTGACCAGGCCGCAGATGATGCTGATCAGCGTTGTCTTGCCGGCGCCGTTAGGGCCCAGCAGGGCGAATATTTCGCCCCGGTGAATATCCAGGTTGATATTCTTCAGCGCCTGGAAGCCCGAGGGGTAAATCTTGTCCAGCTTCGATACGGAAATAATGGGGGGCATGATGATTTTCCAACGTCACTGCGGCACAATACCATAATCATAAACACGGCTTGTAGCCGTGTTGCGCAACCAAATGTGTTCCAAAAAGGCAGCCACGACATGAGCTTCATCGGATACACGGCATTATTGACGCCCGGCCAGATGGCCTTGGCCGATCAGGCGGCGATCCAAGGCGGCATTACCGGCACTGCGCTGATGGAAGCGGCCGGCGCCGCCGTGGCCAACGCCGTCGCGGCGCGCTGGAGCAAGCGTCCGGTGCTGATCGCCTGCGGGCCGGGCAATAACGGCGGCGACGGTTTTGTTGCGGCACGTCATTTGCGTGGCGCCGGGTGGCCGGTTACGGTGGCCGTGCTGGACGGCAAGGAGCCCTCTACGGGCGATGCCGCCTACCATGCCGGGCTGTGGGATGGTCCGTTCGAGCCTTTGTCCGTCAGCCTGCTGGAAGGCGCCGGATTGGTGGTGGATGCCCTGTTTGGCGCGGGCCTGTCGCGGCCGCTGGACGGCTCGGCCGCCGAATTCATCGCCGCCGTCAAGCACAGCGACATCCCCGTTTGCGCCATTGACATGCCCAGCGGCCTGGACGGCGCCAGCGGAGCCATCCTGGGCCATGCCGCGACCGCCGAGCTGACAGTGACCTTCTTCAGGAAAAAGCCTGGGCACATCCTGATGCCGGGCAAAAGCCTGTGCGGCCACGTGCTGGTGGCCGATATCGGCATACCGGCCGCAGTGCTCGACCGGATCGGTCCCGATACCTTCGAGAATGCGCCTGATCTATGGCTGCATTCCTTTCCCTGGCCCAGCCTGGATGGACACAAGTATCTGCGCGGACATGCGCTGGTGGTGGGCGGCCGCATCATGACCGGCGCGGCGCGCCTTACCGCTCAGGCTTGCGCGCGCATGGGGGCGGGGCTGGTGACAGTGGCGGCCCCCGCCACTGTCTGGCATATATATGCCGCCGCATTGACCAGTGTGATGGTCCACCCTATGCGCGAGTCGGGTGCGCTGGATGACATCCTGGCCGATGCCCGCATCAATGCGGTCGTCGTGGGGCCGGGCGCGGGGGTTTCCGATGTGACCCAGCGGCATGCCCTTCAGGCGCTGGCCAGCAAGCGTGCCGTGGTGCTCGATGCCGACGCCATCAGCGTTTTCGGGTCCGATCCGCAGTCCATGTTCGATGCCATACAGGGGCCTTGCGTGCTTACTCCCCACGATGGCGAGTTCAACCGCATCTTTTCGGCCGGCGGCGACAAGCTTCAGCGCGCCCGCCATGCGGCGGCGCAAAGCGGGGCAGTGGTGGTGCTGAAGGGAGCCGACACCGTCATTGCCGCAGCCGATGGCCGGGCGATCATCAATAGCAACGCGCCGCCGCAATTGGCCACGGGAGGCACCGGCGATGTACTGGCCGGCCTGATCGCGGGCCTATTGGCCCAGGGCATGGATGCCTTCGATGCGGCCGCGGCCGCGGTGTGGGTGCACGGCGAAGCCGCCGCCTTGTTCGGGCCGGGGCTGGTGTCCGAGGACCTGCAGCATAAAGTGCCCCGGGTGCTAAGGCGCCTGCAAGGGCTAATGAGACATCAGGACAGGCACCGTCATTGAATTGAGCAAAGTGCGCGAGGCGCCTCCCATGATCCATTGCCGCATGCGGCTATGGCCGTAGGCGCCCATGACGATCAGGTCGCTGTCCTCGTCGGTGGCGGTGTTCAGGATGATGTTTCCCACGCCGTAGTCTTCGCTTTCCTTGATGATGGCACGCGGCTTGGGGTAGCCCAGCGCCGCGCAGTAGTCGGCCAAGTCGTTTTCGCGTACGTCTTTGCCGCGAAGGTAGTCGGAACGCGGATCCACAGTCAGTACCGTCAACCGGGAACAGGCACGCAAGAGCGGAGCGGCATCCGAGAACGCCCTTGCGGCTTCGCGGCGATGATCCCAGCAAAATAGCACCCGCCGGCCTATGGGGTGTACTTCGCCCACCGCCGGTATCATCAGCACGGGTTTGCCGGCGGCCATGATGACGGCCTCGGCCAGATTGGGCATGAGCGAGGCCGTGGAGTCTTTGTTGTCGGCCTTGCTCATGATCATCAGATCGCAATAGCGCGCATGCAGGGCCAGGATTTCCTCGGGGCTGCCTTGGGGCGCGCGCCATTGCCCGCGTACGCCCGCAGTGGCGGTTTGCTCGAGAAACGTCTTTTTTACCGATTCTCGCTCTTGCGCAAACCGGTTGTCCGCCAGCCTTTTCATTTCATCGGGCAGGGCGGATGTCTCGGAGTAATAATGCGGCCCGGTTTCGGGGGGATAGACGCCGATGAGCTCGGCCTTGTGTTCGGCGGCCAGTTGCAGGGCGGCGCGCAGGCGGCGCGGCAGGCCGTCGTCGTGGCCGAGATGGATGGCGATGCGTCCAAGCATGATGAACCTCCTGGGGAGAGTGGGCCGGTTACTGCTTGCAAGACTCCGCTACATGCATGATACGCGGGTTGATGTGCAATTGAATAGCCCGGCCGGCTGCTTGCGGCCGGTGAAATGGCTTAATCGCGTTAAACTCCCGATGTTCATTACAGGGCCGGATGGACGATGACTTTCGGCCCATGCCGCGAGAACCTTGCATGTCCGATGTTATTGCCCTGATATTCGATTTCGACGATACGCTGGCGCCTGACAGCACCACCGGCTTTCTCGCCGACATTGGCGTCGACGTCGAGCGGTTCTGGAAGGACCAGGTTGGACCCTTGCTGTTCCAGCATGATTGGGACCCCGTGCCGGCCTACCTGTACCAGATGATAGAGCTGTCCAAGTCGGGCATGCACGGCGCCATCACGCGCGAACGCCTGGAGCAATGGGGCGGCCGCCTGCCGCTGCACGATGGGGTGAATACTTTATTCAGCCGCTTGCGCGCCATGGTCAAGGAGCAGCATCCGCAGGTGCAATTGGAGTTCTATCTGATTTCCAGCGGTATAGGCGACGTCGTGCGGCATACCCCGATTGCACAGGAATTTACCGATATCTGGGCTTCGGAGTTCATTTACGACGCCGCCGGCGGCATCCATTTCCCGAAACGGGTGGTCAGCTTCACCGATAAGACGCGCTATCTGTTCCATATACAGAAAGGCATCGTCGGGACCTCCTCGCGCAACAAGCCCTTTGAAGTCAATAAAAAAATACCCCAGGAAAAACTGCGCGTGCCGTTCGAGCAGATGATATTCGTGGGCGACGGCTATACCGACATTCCCTGTTTTTCGCTGATACGGCGTTCAGGCGGCGTGGCATTCGGCGTATGGGATCCCAAGCATCGGGATAAGCGCAGCCGGGCCTGGGGCTTTATCCAGGAAGGACGGGTATCCAACTTGAACCAGGCGCGCTACGACGAGCAGGCGGAGCTCTACCAATGGCTGGAGGAGGCCGTCGAGAGCCTGGCGGGCCGCATTTCCCTGAACAACCGTATTTATCGGGGGTAAGGCGGCCATGAGCGGGATGGAAAAACAGGGCTCAACAGCGCCCTTAGCGCAGGCCTCCCTGTCCGACGAGGCGGCCATGCGGCTGGCGCTGCAGCAGGCGGAACTGGCCTATGCGGCCGGCGAAGTTCCGGTGGGCGCCGTGGTCCTGGATGCGGGAGGGCGGGTGATAGGCCTGGGTTACAACCGCAGCATCACCGACCATGACCCCAGCAGCCACGCCGAAATCGTCACCTTGCGGCAGGCCGCCGCCTTCATGAAGAATTACCGGCTGCCCGGCGCAAGCCTGTTCGTTACCCTGGAGCCTTGCGCCATGTGCATGGGCGCCATGCTGCATGCGCGTCTGGATCGGGTGGTCTATGGCGCGACCGATCCCAAGACCGGCGCTTGCGGCAGCGTGCTGAGCGTTCACGCCAGCCCGCAACTGAACCACAGGACTACGGTTACGGGCGGGGTTCTGGCCGATGAGTGCGGCGACATGCTGCGCCGATTCTTTCGCGAGCGGCGCGCCAAGGCGAAAAGCGCGGGCTAAGGCGCCGGGGCGCTTGTATTACTATATCCGTCAATTTTTCTTATTCATTCCATCGACCACAGGCAAAACCATGACGCAGGCCGCGCACGACCACGATCACGATCACGACCACCCTCATGCGAGCCATGGGCAGGCGGCGCCTGGCGGCATTTACCTGATCTCGCCATCGGGCGCCGTGGCTGATCCGCAAGCACTGGAGCGGGCCACCGTCCGGTTGGCCGAGTTGGGCTTCAAGACCGCCATCGATCGCACGGCGCTGGCGGTGCACGAGCGTTTCGCCGGAACCGACAAACAGCGCCTGGCCGCCATTACCCGCGCCCTCAAGCAAAAGCACCCCATCGTCATGGCGACACGCGGAGGCTACGGCCTTAGCCGCCTGCTGCCTTTCATTGATTGGCGGGCGGTGGCCGACAGCGGCAAGACATTTATCGGGCAAAGCGATTTCACCGCATTCAACCTGGCGCTGCTGGCGCAAACAGGGGCTTGCAGTTACGCCGGCCCGACGGCGGTATTCGATTTCGGCGCAGCCAAGATGGACGACCTGACGGCGGCGCTGTTCGCCGAAAGCATGCGCGGCGAACTGGAGATACTCAGCTTCGAGTCGGCCGATTGCGATGCCGTCGATGCGCGCGGCGTGCTGTGGGGGGGCAACCTGGCTATGGTCGCCTCGCTGGTGGGAACTCCCTACATGCCCAAGGTCAGAGGCGGCATCCTGTTCCTGGAAGACGTTGCCGAGCATCCCTTCCGCATCGAGCGCATGCTGACCCAGTTGTGGCATGCCGGCATCCTGGCCCGCCAAAAGGCCATCGTGCTGGGGCGCTTTACCGACTATAGGCTGGGCAAGAACGACAATGGCTACGACCTGCCCAGTGTCGTGGCCTGGCTGCGCGCCCACGTGAAGGTGCCGGTGGTGACCGGCCTGCCTTATGGCCACGTCAAGGTGAAGGCCACGCTGCCCGTGGGCAGGAAAGTGGGGATTGCCACGGAGCAGGGCATGGCGCACTTGGTGCTTGAAGAGCATTTTTGAGTCCGGCTTGTTAAACTACTGGGTTGTTCTCACTAATTACTACGCGAAAACCACCCAGTGATCTCCACCGCAAATTTAACTATCCAGTTCGGCGCCAAGCCTCTATTCGAGAATGTCAGCGTCAAGTTCGGCGACGGCAACCGATATGGCCTAATAGGGGCCAACGGCTCGGGCAAATCGACCTTCATGAAGATCATCGGCGGCGACCTCGAGTCGAGCGCCGGCAATGTGTCGCTGGATCCAGGCGTGCGCCTGGGAAAACTGCGCCAGGACCAGTTTGCATATGAAGACATCCGCGTGCTGGATGTCGTCATGATGGGCCACGAGGAAATGTGGCAGGTGATGTCGGAAAGGGATGCCATCTATGCAAACCCGGACGCCACCGAAGACGACTACATGCATGCGGCCAACCTGGAAGCCAAGTTCTCGGAGTACGACGGCTATACCGCCGAGGCCCGCGCGGGCGAGCTGCTGCTGGGACTGGAAATTCCCGTCGAGCAGCACCAATTGCCCATGCGGGAGATCGCACCGGGCTGGAAGTTGCGCGTGTTGCTGGCCCAGGCCCTGTTTTCCAATCCCGACGTGCTGCTGCTGGACGAGCCCACCAACAACCTGGACATCAACACCATACGCTGGCTCGAGGATGTGCTTAACAGCTACCAAAGCACGATGATCATCATCAGCCACGACCGGCACTTCCTGAATCAGGTGTGCACCCATATGGCCGACCTGGATTACCGCGAATTGCGCGTCTATCCGGGTAATTACGACGACTACATGCTGGCCTCCACCCAGGCGCGCGAGCGCCAGAGCGCGGCCAACGCCAAGGCCAAGGAAAGGGTTGCCGAGCTGCAGGACTTCGTGCGCCGCTTCGCGGCCAACAAGTCCAAGGCCCGCCAGGCAACCTCGCGCCTGAAGCAGATCGATCGCATCAAGGCCGGCGCCGTCGAAGTCAAGCCTTCTTCCCGCGTGAATCCCTACATTCGCTTCGAGCAGAACAAGGTCTTGCACCGTCTGGCCGTCACCATCGAGTCGATCAGCAAATCCTTCGACAGGCCGGTCATCAAGCCTTTCTCGGCCATGATAGAGGCCGGCCAGAAAGTGGCGATCATCGGCGCGAACGGCGTGGGTAAAACGACGCTATTGCGCATGCTGGCCGGCGATCTGGCGCCCGATACGGGAACGGTCAAATGGTCCGACAGCGCCGATCTGGGCTATATGCCGCAGGACGTCTCCGAGCAGTTCCAATCGGACAAGAACCTGTTCGACTGGCTGGCCGATTATCGCCAGGCCGGCGACGACGACCAGGCCATGCGGTCGGTGCTGGGGCGGCTGCTGTTTTCGGGCGACGACATCGGCAAGGAAGTACGGGTGCTGTCGGGCGGTGAAAAGAACCGCATGAGTTTCGGCCGCCTGATGCTGGGCCGCCACAACGTGATGCTGCTGGACGAGCCCACCAACCACCTGGACATGGAATCCATCGAGTCCTTGCAGTTCGCCCTGGAACTGTATGCCGGCACCTTGATCTTCGTGTCGCATGACCGCGAATTCGTATCGGGCCTGGCCACGCGGGTGATCGAAATCATGCCCGATGGCGAAATCCTGGACTACCAAGGCAATTACGACGATTACTTGTCGTCGCGCGGCATAGAAGCCTGATCTACGGGAGCCATGTCTTTTGTCTTGACGGGTCCGGCATCCTACCAGGAGGACATCAGGAAAAGCCGGTTCTCGGCCCTGGCCGCTCCCGTCCGGAATCCTGACGAGGCCTTGCGGTTTTTTGCCGGGAACAGCTCGCCCGATGCCACGCACAACTGCTGGGCCTACCGAATAGGTAGCGAGTACCGTTTCAATGACGACGGCGAACCCGGCGGTACCGCGGGGCGCCCCATACTCCAGGCTATCGAAGGCCAGCGCTGCGACTGTGTCGCGGTGCTGGTGCTGCGCTGGTTCGGCGGCATCAAGCTGGGACCCGGCGGCCTTATCCGCGCCTACGGCGGCGTGGCGGCGCAGTGTCTGCGGCTGGCTGACAAGACGGAATGGGTGGACGAAGTGTTTGTGGAATGCCGCTGCGGCTTCACGGACCTGGCTTTGGTGCAGTCCCGCTTTGCCGCGTTCGATGTGCGCATCGTCGCCGAATCCTTCGATGGCGTGGGGGTGACCTGGCGCCTGGCCCTGCCCAGAAGCCGCGAACGGGAATTGGCCGCGCTGGTTACCGACCTGACGCGCGGGCAGGCGCTATGGGCGCCTTCGTCGGCATCCGATTGAAGCCAGGCGCGGCGGGGCGGGACAGGCGTCCCGCCTTGAACCGACCGGCCTAGGCCTGGCCGTTCTGCTGGGCCGCGATTTCGGCGTGGACCTGCTCCATGTCGACTTCCTTGACCTGTGTGATCAATTCCTGCAGTTGACTGGCGGAAAGCGCGCCGGGCTGGGAAAACAGCAGCACGCGCTCGCGGAACACCATCAGGGTCGGGATGGAGCGTATGCCCAGTCCGGCGGCCAGCTCCTGCTCGTCCTCGGTATTCACCTTGGCGAAGGTCACGTCGTCGTGCTGCGCGGCCGCATCGTCGAAGATGGGCGCGAAATTCCGGCATGGCCCGCACCATGGCGCCCAAAAGTCCACGATCAGCGGCTTGCTTTCCTGTATGGCCGTCTGAAAGGTATCTTTGTTCAAATCGATGGTGCTCATAGAACCCCCTAAATAAAAAAGCGGCTAGGGCAGCCGCTTGTTCTAACTGAATGTTGATGACGAGATTCCAGTGTAACGCCATTTCCGGCCGCTTGCGCGGACGTGGGGGCGACCTTTTGCCGCCGGGCCGCCCCAAGGCAAAAGAGCCCCCTTGGGGGGCAGCAAGCGGGCGAGCCCGCGCGGCGTGGGGGCAACCTTTTTGCCGCCGGGCCGCCCCAAGGCAAAAGAGTCCCCTTGGGGGCAGCAAGCGGGCGAGCCCGCGCGGCGTGGGGGCAACATCACTACTCAGGGAAGAAGGCGTACTTGATCACGAACAGGGCGGCCACCAGCAGGGTGGCCGGATGGATATGGCGGAACTTGCCGGTGATGGCTTTCAGCACGACATAGCTGATGAATCCGAAGGCCAGGCCGTTGGCGATGGAATAGGTGAAGGGCATGATCATCGCAGCCAGGGCGGCCGGGGTGGCTTCGGTGATGTCGCTCCAGTCGATCTGGGTGATCTCGCGCAGCATCAATCCAGCCACGTACAGCAGGGCCGGAGCGGTGGCGTAGGCCGGCACCGACCCAGCCAGCGGAGCCAGGAACAGCGCCAGCAGGAACAGCACGGCTATGGTCAGCGCGGTCAGGCCGGTGCGTCCGCCCGCCTGCACGCCGGCGGCGCTTTCGATATAGGCCGTCGTGCTGCTGGTGCCCAGGAAGGAACCGGCGACGATGGCCGAGCTGTCGGCCAGCAGGGCGCGTCCCAGGCGGTTCGGCTTGCCTTCCTGGATCAGATTGGCGCGGGTGGCCACGCCTATCATGGTGCCGGTGGCATCGAAGACCTCGACCAGAACGAGCACCAAGATGACATGGATGAAGCCGGTGTGCAGGGCGCCCATGATGTCCAGTTGGAAAAAGGTGGGCGCCAGGCTGGGCGGCACCGAGAATACGCCGTAGAACTGGCTATTGCCGGTCAGCATGGACAGGACGGTGACGATCAGGATGCCGATCAGGATTGCGCCCCTGACCTTCAAGGCGTCCAGGGCGGCAATGATGAAGAAACCCAGTATCGCGAACAGGGCGGGCGCGGATGTCAGGTCGCCCAGGGCCACCTTGGTGGCCGGGTTGGCCACCACAATGCCGGAGCCGCCCAGCGCGATGATGGCCAGGAAGAGCCCTATGCCCGCGGCGATGGCCGAGCGTAGCGAATGAGGTATGCCTGCGATCAGCCAGGAGCGGATGCCGGTAAGGGTCAGCGCCACGAAGATCACGCCCGAAATGAACACGGCGCCCAATGCCTGCTGCCAGCTATAGCCCATGGCGCCTACGACGGTGAAGGCGAAGAAGGCGTTCAGGCCCATGCCGGGCGCCAGGCCTATCGGCCAGTTGGCCATGAAAGCCATGATCAGCGTACCGAGAGCCGCCGCCAGGCAGGTGGCGACGAAAACGGCGCTCTTGTCCATGCCCGTGCTCGACAGGATTTCCGGATTGACGAAAATAATGTAGGACATCGTCAGAAAGGTCGTGATGCCGGCCAGGATTTCGTTGCGGACCGATGTCCCGTGTTCGCGCAATTGGAATAATCGTTCGAGCATTTCCTTCCCCAGGAGAGTGATGGTTCGAGTTCGACGGATAAACGATAATGAAGCCTGAATTCTAAGTCCGTTTACCGGCGGTAAACTAGCACTCATGATTATTATTGGTTTTGAAAGTTCCTGCGACGAAACAGGCGTGGCCCTGGTCTGCACTGAAAAGGGCTTGCTGGCCCACGCCCTGCATAGCCAGATCGCCATGCACCAGGAATACGGCGGAGTCGTGCCCGAACTGGCGTCGCGCGATCATATCCGGCGCATTCTTCCGCTGACGCGCGAAGTCCTGGACAAGGCCGGCCTGGCCATCGAACAGATCGACGCCGTGGCGTATACGGCCGGTCCCGGCCTGGCGGGCGCCTTGCTGGTCGGAGCCAGCGTTGCCCAGTCCTTCGCCTGGGCGCGCGGCCTGCCCGCCATCGCCATCCATCACCTTGAAGGGCATCTGCTGTCGCCGCTGCTGGCTGCGCCGCAGCCCGATTTTCCTTTCGTGGCCCTGCTGGTTTCGGGCGGCCATACCCAGATCATGCGCGTGGGCGGCGTGGGCGATTACCGGCTATTGGGCGAGACGCTGGACGACGCGGCGGGCGAGGCCTTCGATAAAACCGCCAAGCTCATGGGCCTGGGTTATCCGGGCGGTCCGGCCCTGTCCCGGCTGGCCGAATCGGGCGATCCCGCCGGCTTCGACCTGCCGCGCCCCATGCTGCACAGCCGCGATCTCGATTTCAGCTTCAGCGGCCTGAAGACGGCAGTGCTGACACGCTTGAAGGCGCTCGAGAAAGCGCCGGGAGGGATCACCGAAAGCCAGCGCGCCGACCTGGCCGCATCCACCGAGGCGGCGATTGTCGATGTGCTGGCCGCCAAGGCCATCAAGGCCATGAAACAGACCGGCTTGAAACGCCTGGTGGTGGCCGGCGGCGTGGGCGCCAACCGGCATCTGCGCGAACGGCTGCTGCAAGCCATGGCCAAGCTGGGCGGCGAGGTCTTCTTTCCGCCGCTGGACCTGTGCACGGACAACGGCGCCATGATCGCCTATGCGGGCGCGCAGCGCGTAAATGCCGGCCTGGCCGACTTGAACGACACCGGACATGCCTTTACGGTCAAGCCGCGCTGGGACCTGCAGGATGTTTGCGCCCCTGCTGCCTAGCTTTTCTTGGCGCCGATGCGGCTTTCCTTGCCTCTCATGAGGCGGCTGATATTGGCTTGATGCCTGAACAGCAGCACGACCGATATGACTACTATCGCCAAGGCCATGGCCTTGTCCAGTTCCCATGCCACGTTGCCGCCCAGCAGGTAGTACAGCGGAGCGAAGATGGCGGCGACGATGGATGCCAAGGATGAATACCGGAAGGCATAGGCCACGATCAGCCAGGTGCCGACGGTTGCCAGGGCCAGCCACGGATTCACCGCCAGCACCACCCCCATGGCGGTGGCGACACCCTTGCCGCCCTTGAAGCCCAGGAATACAGGATAGACATGGCCCAGGAAGGCGGCCACGGCGCATGCCGCCACCACGCCGGTGGGCAGACCCATGCGTTGCGCCAGGTAGGCGGCGGCGAAGACAGCCAGCCAGCCCTTGGCGGCATCGCCCAGCAGCGTCAGTGCGGCGGCCGTCTTGTTGCCGGTGCGCAACACGTTGGTGGCGCCGGGATTCCTTGAGCCGAAGCTGCGCGGGTCCGCCAGGCCCATGGCCCGGCTGACGACGACGGCAAACGGCACGGAACCCAGCAAGTAGGATCCGAGCACCAGGCCCAAAGACGCGACGATAGAGGTGGCAACTGACATAATTCAATGACTCCGATGGCTTGTGCGGCGATTCTACCCAGTGTCGCCCAAAACAACAAAACGACCGGGTACAATTCGCTACGTTCGGTTGAATTTTCATGGAAGGCAATGCGCATACTGGTATCCAACGACGATGGCTACAACGCCCCTGGGCTGGAAGCCCTTGTGCAGGCTGTCAAGGGGTTGGGCGACCTCACGGTCGTGGCCCCTGAAACCAACTGCAGCGGCTCATCGAATTCGCTTACCCTGAATCGTCCGCTGTCGGTGCGGCAGGCCAATAACGGTTTCTATTATGTTAATGGGACGCCATCCGATTGCGTGCACATAGCCCTGACCGGCTTGCTGGATTTCCGCCCCGACCTGGTGATTTCGGGCATCAACAACGGGGCCAACATGGGCGAGGACACCCTGTACTCGGGAACGGTCGCGGCCGCCACCGAAGGCTATCTGTTCGGGATACCGGCCATCGCCTTCTCCCAGACCGAAAAAGGCTGGCAGCATATCGATGCCGCCGCGCGTATCGCGCGAACCATCGTCGAGCAGCAAACGCTCAATCCGCTGGCCAGCCCGGTCCTGCTGAACGTCAATATTCCGGCCGTGCCGTTTGAAACCATACAGGAAATGCGTGTCACCCGGCTTGGCAAGCGGCATCCTTCCGAGCCTGTCGTCAAAAGCAGCACGCCTTATGGCGATCCGGTGTACTGGATAGGCCCGGTGGGCAGGGTATCCGATTCCGCGCCGGACACCGACTTCGGCGCCATAGAGCAGCATGCGGTATCGATCACGCCTTTGCGGTTCGACTTGACCCATCACGAGCAACTGAGCCAGGTCAGGGACTGGGCGGGGCCGCTATGCGCAAGCCGGTAGCCCCTTTCCCTTTTGCCAGCGGCACCACCAACCGCTTCGGCCGGTCCAGCCTCGGAGGCGGGGTTTCGGCGGCCAACAGCAACACCCGTGTTTTTGGTCCCGGCAACCCCGCGTCCAATGCGCCGCTGGTTGGACACCATAGATCAACAACGGTTAATTTGGGCTTGAACTCCGAGCGTTCGCGCGGCATGATGATCCAGCGCCTGCGCAACCAGGGCATTCAGGACGAACGAGTCCTGGATGCCATGATGGCCGTGCCGCGGCATATGTTCGTCGACGAAGGCCTTGCCAGCCGGGCCTACGAAGACGCGGCCCTGCCCATCGGGCATAGCCAGACCATTT
This sequence comes from Pollutimonas rozaliensis, assembly GCF_048751585.1. Taxonomy (NCBI): domain Bacteria; kingdom Pseudomonadati; phylum Pseudomonadota; class Betaproteobacteria; order Burkholderiales; family Alcaligenaceae; genus Pollutimonas; species Pollutimonas rozaliensis. The sequence continues at coordinate 277,425 of NZ_JAZHOB010000003.1, forward strand.
CCCAGCCCTGGGTCGTGGCCCGCATGATTTCCGCCGTGTGCGAAAATCGTGTTCCGGTTAAAGTACTGGAAGTTGGCGCCGGCTGCGGCTATCAGGCGGCGGTGCTTGCCCAGTTCATCAAGGAGGTTCACGCCGTCGAGCGTATACGCGGACTGTACGAGCTCGCGCGCGAGCACCTCAGGGCGCAAAAGCTTATAGGCCGTGTCCGCCTGACTTTTGGCGATGGCATGGCAGGATTGCCCGGAATAGCGCCTTTCGATGCAATTGTCATCGCGGCGGCCGGTATTAAAATTCCCCAGGCTTTGCTGGAACAGTTAGCCATTGGGGGTCGTTTGATCGCCCCGGAGGGGACAACGGCGCAGCGCCTGATTCTTATCGAGCGTACCGGTGCGGCCACATGGCACCGCGAAGAGCTCGAATCGGTCCGCTTTGTCCCGCTCCGGCCAGGAACCCAGTCTTAAGCATTCAGGAGAGCCACATGCACGCAGGGACGTTTCGGTCTACCGCTACTCTGACACTTGAACACCCTAAACGCACATCCCGGTATTTGTTGCTGGGCGCCGTCATCGCGACCAGCATTCTGGCTGGATGCGCCTCCAGGACCACGCAGGCGCCCGTTACCGACATGTCGGGCGGCGCCGTTGCGCCGGCCGCCAGCGGCACCTATGTCGTCAAGGCGGGCGACACGCTCTATAAAATCGCCCAGGCCAACAATATCGAGGTGTCCGAGCTTAGCCGCCTGAACAACATCAGCGATCCCAGCCAACTGCGCATCGGCCAGGTGCTGCGTCTGGATTCGTCGGGACCCGCGCCCGCGCCGGCGGTCGCCACGCCGGTTCCCGTCACGCCGGTCAAGCCGGTCGAACCGACCACCAATGTCCGCGCCAGCGATGCTCACGTAATCAACTGGTCCTGGCCCGCCACCGGAAAAATCATCCAGAGCTTCAACGCCAATACCAAGGGCATCGATATCGCCGGCGCAACCGGCGATCCGGTGCTCGCGGCGGCCGACGGCAAGGTCATGTACGCCGGCAACGGCGTTCGCGGACTGGGCAACCTTATTCTGCTGGGACACAGCGACGGCTTCATCACCGCCTATGCCCACAATCAGACCCTGCTGGTGAAAACCGGGGAGCAGATCAAAAAGGGCGCAAAGATTGCCGCTATCGGCCAGACCGACACCAGTTCGCCGCGCCTGCACTTTGAAATCCGCCGCCGGGGCACGCCGGTCAACCCCTTGTCCTATCTGCCCGCCCGATGACGCCCACGCTGGTCTTTGACCTGGAGACCATACCCGATGCGCAGGGCTTGCGCCGGCTGAATCCCCAATGGGATGCGGGCCTGTCCGATACCCAGGTCATTGAAGCCGCGCTGGCTGCCCGGCGGGAATCGCACGGCAACGATTTCCTTCCGCTGCATTTGCACAAGGTGGCGGTTGTGGGCTGCGTGTTCCGCGACGACCAGGGCTTTCGGGTCAAGACGCTGGGCAGCGCCGACGATCCCGAGGCCGCGCTGCTGGCGGGTTTCTTCAAGACCATAGAACGCTATACGCCCAGGCTGGTCAGCTGGAACGGGTCGGGCTTCGACCTGCCCGTGCTGCATTACCGCAGCCTGATCCACGCCGTTCCGGCCCCGCGCTATTGGGACACCGGCGAAGACGACCGGGATTTCAAGTACAACAACTACATCAGCCGCTATCACAATCGCCATATCGATCTGATGGACCTGCTGGCCAAGTACAACGGCCGGGCCAATGCGCCGCTGGACGAACTTGCCAAGCTTTGCGGTTTTCCGGGCAAGCTGGGCATGGACGGCAGCCAGGTATGGAAAGCCTGGTCCGAGGGCAAGGCCGACGAGGTGCGCGCCTACTGCGAAACAGACGTGGTGAACACCTGGCTGGTGTATTGCCGCTTCCGCTACCTGAAAGGCGAGCTGGACCGCATTGCCTACGACGCCGAGGTGCAACTGGTGCGCGATACCCTGCAGGCCAGCCCCGATGCGCATTGGAAGGAATACATGGCCGCCTGGGACGATACCGCCCAGTAGCGCCAAACGTTCTGAAACCGACTGAAAAGAATCGGGTTGCGCTGAAATAGGCTGGAAACGGGTTCGCCCGCACAATGAAGGCTCCTAACAGTTTTAAAGGAATCTTCCCTCATGCAAACCTCGAAACTCTCCGTATCCCTGAAGCTGGCAGCCATAAGCGCCGCCCTGGCTGTTTGCGGCGCATCCTATGCGGCCGCCGGTTCCGCCCCAGCCGCGACGGGTGCCGCCGCCGCCCAGGAAAGTTCGACCGCGGCGCCAAGCGCTCATATGGGCAAGCATCACAAGTCTATGCATCGCCATCAGCGGGATGCGGCCATGTGGGTGCCCGGCTATGGCCCCCTGGGCAAGGATTTCGTGCAATCGCTGGCCTTGAACGACAAACAGACCGCCGCGCTGGAAGCCGCGCAGGCCGGGCAGAAGCAGGCGCGTGCCGAACGGCGCGCCGCGTTCAAGTCGGCCATGAAGGCCAGGGCCGAGCAAGCCAAGGCCGGGAAGATCGATCCTCGCGCGGCCTTGAAGCAGACCGAGGAAGGGCAGGAACGAGCCCATGCGCAGCGTCGCGGCATCGATGAAAAATGGTTGGCTGTGTGGGATGCGCTCGATGCCTCGCAGCAACAGAAAGTGGCCGCCCATTTCAGCGAACGCGCCGAAAAATTCGCCAAACGCGCCGAGAAGCGCAAGCAGCATCGCGAACAGGCGGCACCCGCCGTTGAAAAGGCTTCTTCATAAACAAGAGCGGTTCGGCCGGCCTTGGGGCCGGTTTTTTTGCTTGTTCCGGCCACCCCGCCAGAGCGGGATGGCACCCGCTGATCCAGGCTATTCACGGTCAAGGACGCTGCGCGCGCATCCGGGTAAAATTCGGTCCTGCTTTCTTGGATTTCCGGATAATGACGCTTGAAGTATTCGATATAGAGTCTCTCGACCTTGAGGCGCGCGGCATCGCGCGGCGCGAGGGCAAGGTGGTGTTTGTTGAAGGGGCGCTGCCGGGCGAAAAGGTGCTCGCCCGTGTCGTGAAGCAAAAGGCCAGCTTCGATACGGCCAGGATGGAGCGGATACTCAAGCCTTCATCGCAGCGGGTGGAGCCGCCCTGTCCGTATTTTGGGGTATGCGGAGGCTGCGCCATGCAGCATCTGGAGCCGTCCGCGCAGGTGGCGGTAAAACAGCGGGTCCTGGAGGACGCGCTTGGGCATATCGGCAAGGTTCAACCCGCCATGGTGCTGCCGCCTTTGCATGGCCCGGCCTTCGGCTATCGCTATCGTGCCCGCCTGTCGGTACGCTACGTCGCGAAAAAAGGCGGAGCCCTGGTGGGTTTTCGCGAGCGCCGAGGCAGCTATGTGGCCGACATCAAGGAATGCAAGGTATTGCCGCCGCATGTCTCGGACATGCTGCTGCCTTTGCGTGAGCTGATCGGTTCGCTCTCGCGTCCCGATCGGTTTCCCCAGATAGAAGTGGCGGTCGGCGACCGGACCACGGCCTTGTTGCTGCGCCACATGGAAGCGCTGAGTCCGGCCGACATCGTACTGCTAAGGGAATTCGGCGCCCATCATAATGTGACATGGTGGCTGCAATCCAAGGGTCCCGAAACGGTGCATCCGCTGGATGCCGCCGACGTGGATGCCTTGGCCTACACCTTGCCGGAGTTCGGCTTGCGCATGCCTTACCGCCCGACCGACTTTACCCAGGTCAATCACGCCATCAACCGCACACTGATTTCCAAGGCCATCGGCCTGCTGGACGTTCAGCCCGCCGATCGCGTGGCCGATCTGTTTTGCGGATTGGGAAATTTCACCTTGCCCTTGGCCGTCCACGCCGCCAGTGTGGTGGGCATAGAAGGCAGCGGCATACTGACCGAAAGGGCCATGGAGGCCGCCCGCCGGCACGGCCTGCAGGACAAGACTCGCTTTGCCACCCTGAACCTGTTCGAGGTGGATGTTCAATGGCTGCGCGATCTGGGGCGCTTTGATCGCGTGCTGATCGATCCGCCGCGCGAAGGCGCCGAATCGGTGGCGCGGGCGCTGGCGGCGCTGGCGCCGGCGGAAAGGCCGCAGCGTATCGTCTACGTTTCCTGCAGCCCGGCCACGCTGGCGCGCGATGCCGGCATCCTGGTGCACGAGGGAGGCTATAAGCTGCTGAGCGCCGGGGTGATCAACATGTTCCCGCATACCGGGCATGTGGAATCGATAGCCGTGTTTGATGCCTGATTACGCCAGGTTTGCGCGGCGCTTAGCGCCTTTTTGGTTCAGGTGCTTACGTGCTTGCTGGTTCTGCCGGGGCGATACCCAGTGGTGATTCAAGATCCGTGTGGTATGGGACAAGCTCTGTGTAAGGTATTCTCTGACGCGTGCCGGGTGGCGTGAACCGGCCTTGCTCCTCGTGGCCGGTTCGGCGCCCTGCGCGCCGAACACCGCTGCGCCTGGCTCCTGCGCCCCTTCGGGCTGCGTTCGCCGACGGCTTGCTCGGCCCCGAAAGTCGCCGCGTCCGGCCCCAGCCACCCGACCCGCTGCAGTGTTTTACGTTAGCGGCGCCGCCGGGGCGGTTTGGGTGCTTGGCCTTTTTATGCGGCGCTCTGTGCTGCTGGAATGGCTCTTGCGCCGTCCCGGCCCCGCGCGCCTGCCGCGCGGGGCCGAAACCTTCCGATCTCAGCAGATGATTCATCTCCAACAGTGTCTATAGCTCTGACGGAGCTCATCATTAACTATGCTGCCAAGGCGCAGCCGGTGGGCCGGGGCTGGGCGAGGTTTGAGCAAGCCGCCGCAGCCGTTTTGCGCTGGGGGCGTAAGAGGGCGCGTATGTTTGAGCCAGCCATCAGCCCCCAGGCGGCTGATGGCTGGCGAGTTCGCGCCCGACCCCGGCGCAAAGCGGCTGCAAGGGGACCCCGAAGGGGCGCAGCGATCCGAGCACGGCCCCGGCCCACCGGCTGCGTCGGTTGTATAAGCGGTTGTACAAGCTAAAGCCACACGCCTACAGACCATGAAGCCAGCAAACACCTGAGCCGAAAATAGAAAATACGCTAGCCTTCGGCCGTGTCGTTCAGAACCCGCTGGGCTTCCAGCTTGACCCGCTCCGGTGCCGTTCCGCCTATATGCTTGCGGGCGGCCACGGAGCCTTCCAGGGTCAGCACCTGGTAGATATCCTGCTCGATCAAAGGATGAAAGCCTTTCAGGTCTTCCAGCGACAGGTCGGCCAGGTCGCAGCCGCGGCCTTCGCAGGCGCGCACGGCATGAGCCACGGTTTCGTGCGCATCGCGGAAGGGCACGCCTTTTTTGACCAGGTAGTCGGCCAGATCGGTGGCGGTGGCAAAGCCCTGCAATGCGGCGGCGCGCATGGCGTCGGCCTTGACGCGTATGCCGCCCACCATGTCCACGAAAATGGTCAGGGTGTCGCGTATGGTGTCGGCCGAATCGAACAGGCCTTCCTTGTCTTCCTGATTGTCTTTGTTGTAGGCCAGGGGCTGGCCTTTCATCAGGGTAAGCAGGGCGATCAGGTGGCCGTTGACGCGGCCGGTCTTTCCGCGCGCCAGTTCCGGCACGTCGGGGTTCTTCTTTTGCGGCATGATGGAACTGCCGGTGCAGAAGCGGTCGGCCAGGTCGATGAAGCCCACGCGCGGGCTCATCCATAGCACCAGTTCTTCGGATAGGCGCGAGATATGCGTCATGATCAGGGCCGCGGCCGCGCAGAATTCGATGGCGAAGTCTCGGTCGGACACGGCGTCCAGCGAATTGCGGCAGACCTCGTCGAAGCCCAGCGTGCGCGCCACGCGCTCGCGATCGATCGGGTAGGACGTGCCGGCCAGCGCGGCCGCGCCCAAGGGAAGGCGGTTGACACGCTTGCGGCAGTCAATAAGGCGTTCGGCGTCGCGGCCGAACATTTCAGCATAAGCCAGCAGGTGGTGGCCGAAGGTCACGGGCTGCGCGACCTGCAGGTGGGTGAAGCCCGGCAATATGGTCGATGCGTGCTCGAGCGCCAGTTCGGCCAGCCTGGCCCGCAACTGGCGCAGCAGATCGACGGCGATGTCGATCTCGTTGCGCAGCCACAGGCGGATGTCGGTTGCGACCTGATCGTTGCGCGAACGGCCGGTATGCAGCCGCTTGCCGGCGTCGCCGATGAGTTCCACCAGGCGCTTTTCGATGTTCAGGTGCACGTCCTCAAGGTCCAGCGACCAAGTGAATGCGCCCGCGCTGATTTCTTCCAGGATGCGCGCCATCCCCTTTTCGATGGCGGTCCTGTCATCGTTGCTGATGATGCCTATGGATTCCAGCATATCGGCATGGGCCAACGAGCCCTGGATGTCGAAAACGGCCATGCGCTGGTCGAAATCGACCGACGCGGTATAGCGCTTGACCAGGTCGGACACGGGCTCGGAAAAACGGGCGGACCAGGCCTGGGCCTTGTTCGCAAACTGGTCCTGATGTTCGGGAGAAGTATTTTTAGGCATAGTGGCACGATTATAAAGGAGGACGCTTACGTTATATTAGATGGCCCCGGAATCACGACAGGTAAAGCTTGACCGATGCAAGAACCGACTCTGCTGGCCCAATGGATGGGCGATAACTGGATAGGCCACCACCTGCCCGACACCCTTTGGGGACAAGTGGCGCTGGGTCTGGCCGTCCTGGCCGCGCTGGTAATCGTGGCCGGCTGGGTCACATCGCGGGTCCTGACCACCATTGCCCGGCGCACCCTGACGGCGGTCGGGCACGACGACTGGTCGGTGGCGCTGTCGCGCCGGCGGGTGTTCCGCAACCTGAGCTATGCGGTTCCCTTGCTGGTCATCATGTCCAATATCGGCCTGCTTCCCATCGATGAACGATACGCCGGCCTGATGGCGCGCATCTTCCTGTCAGGCGGCATCGTTTTCTTTTTCATGGCGCTCAATGGCGTGCTGTCCGCCTGGCAGGACATTCACGCGGCAAGCGTTCGCGCGCAAACACGCTCCATCAAGGGTTATGTGGAGCTGGGCAAGATCATTTTCTGGGCCATCTGCCTGATACTGGTCGTATCGATACTGGCCGATCGCTCGCCGCTGCTTATGCTCTCCGGCTTGGGTGCGCTGTCGGCCGTGCTGCTGTTGGTGTTCAAGGACACCTTGCTGTCGCTGGTGGCCAGCACGCAAATGACCTCCAACGACATGCTGCGCATCGGCGACTGGATCGAAATGCCGCAGGCGGGGGCCGACGGCTTCGTCATCGACATCGCCCTGCATACGGTCAAGGTGCAGAACTGGGACAAGACGGTTACGACCGTCCCCACCTACAAGCTGTTTTCCGAGAGCTACCGCAACTGGCGCTACATGTTCGAATCGGGCGGGCGCCGCATCAAGCGCACCTTGCGCATCGATGCCAGTACCGTCCGCTTTCTGCGCGAGGACGAAATCGCCTCGTTAAGGCGCTTTGCCTTGTTAAGGGATTACCTGGACGGCAAGCAGCAGGAACTGGACGAGAGCAATCGCGCCCTGGGTCCGCTGGCCGATCTGGAGGGCAACCGCAGGCGCCTGACCAATCTGGGCACTTTCAGGGCCTACGCCCTGGCGTATTTGCGCCAGCAGCGCGAATTGCACCAGGACATGCTGATGATCGTGCGCATGATGGAGCCCGATTCCCAGGGCATTCCCATCGAGGTCTATTGCTTTGCCAACAATACGGCCTGGGTCGAATACGAGCGTATCCAGGGAAATATCTTCGATCATTTGCTGGCCATTCTTCCCGAGTTGTCGCTGCGCCTGTATCAGGCGCCTTCGGGAGCCGATTTCGCGCGGGTCTGGAGTGAGGCGGGCCGGCCGGCGGCGATGGAACCGCCCGCGGGCCCCCCCGGCGTATGAATGCCGGCCGGTTCCACCGTTTACGGGGCGGCCGTGCGATAATTTTTCTTTATCGTGGAGTCATGCAATGAAACTAGTCGCGGCAATCATCAAGCCCTTCAAGCTGGACGAGGTGCGCGAAGCCCTGGCCGACATCGGCGTCAACGGCTTGACCGTCACCGAGGTGAAAGGCTTCGGCCGCCAGAAGGGCCATACCGAACTGTATCGGGGCGCGGAGTACGTGGTCGACTTCCTGCCCAAGATACGGGTCGAGGTCGTGCTGCCCGCAGCCATGGTCGACGCGGCTATCGACGCCATCATCAAGGCGGCGTTCACCGGCAAGATCGGCGACGGGAAGATCTTTGTCACGGCGGTCGAACAGGCAATACGCATCCGCACCGGCGAAAGCGGCATCGATGCGCTCTGAACCCGGAAGGCCGGACGGCAGGCGCCCGCAGCGCGCGGCCGGGGCCTGAACCATGGCGCTGCGAGCAACTATTTTCAAGCTGGACCTGCATGTGGCCGACATGGATCGCGGCTATTACGGCAGCCACGCGCTGACCCTGGCGCGACATCCATCGGAAACCGACGAACGCATGATGCTGCGCGTTCTGGCCTTCGCGCTGTATGCCGACGAAGGGCTGGCCTTTACACGCGGGCTCAGCACCACCGAAGAGCCGTCGCTGTGGGAAAAGGACCTGACCGGCTCCATTCTGAACTGGATAGAACTGGGCCATCCGGACGAGCGGCGCCTTTTGCAGGCCGGCGGCAAATCGGAACGGGTCGTGGTGTTCTGCTATGGGGGACATGCCAGCCAGGTCTGGTGGCAGGGCGTGCAGGCTGCCGCGGCGCGTATCCGGAACCTTAGCGTGCTGTCGGTCAGTCCGTCCGCCATACAGGCCCTGGCGGGCTTCGCGCAGCGCGCCATGACCCTGCACGTGACCATCCAAGAGGGCGCCGTGCTGGTGGCCTCGGACAGCGACAGCCTGACGGTCGATATCGAGACCTGGCGCGCCGCTTAACTTAAATCTGCTTCAGCGACAGCCCTTGGTCATATGCCGATTTGGCCGCCAGGGGCCAGAAGTCCGGCAGGAAGCATTCGGCTACCAGCAGGGGTTGTCCGTTGCGCCAGAATACCGAGCAGCGCGCCAGCATGCTGTTGGCCGCGGGGCATTGATGCCCCAGCATGTTGCGAGCCGATCTGTACAAAGGGTGCTGGTCGCGCAGCCGGCAGGCCAGAAAACCCGAACGCGTGATCTGGGGATTGTGATAAAGCATGTCGGCCAGCGGCCGCGTGCGCAGGCGCCGCATGCCCTGCCATAGGCTGTGGGAGGCTTGCAGCGGTGTGAAGCTGCGCGCAAATACGCTGTTCACGCCATTGATGGACATGATGATCTCGCGCACCCATACGGGGCTCCGGACGGGCCGATTCAGCATCCAGGCCTCGGCCGGGAGCAGGCCGGCGGCATGTTCGCGGACCACACGCAGTTGCACCGGACCGATGCGGCGCAGGCCGGCCGTCAGGGCGCCGGGGCGGAACAACCAGTATTTTTGTTGGCGGCTGAATGAAGGAGAGGGCGCCGCGATCCAGTCGGAGTAATCAGGTGGGTGTAATTCCATAAACCATATTATCGCCAAAGTCATAAAATACCGCTTATGGAAAAAATACGAATTTCAAAATTGATGGCCGAGCGCGGCCTGTGCTCGCGCCGCGAAGCCGATGCCTATATAGAACGGGGCTGGGTCAAAGTGGACGGGCAAGTGGTTTCCGAGCTGGGCAGCAAGGCCTGGCCGAATCAGGAAATCACCCTGGACAGGCAGGCGCAGCGGCGCCAGACGTCGCGCGTGACGATACTGCTGAACAAGCCGGTCGGCTATGTGTCGGGCCAGGCCGAGCAAGGCTATCGGCCGGCCGTGTCGCTGATCAGCGCGGCGACCCATTACAAGGCCGACAAGTCGCCGCTGCGCTTCGAGCCCGGCCAATTGCGCGGCCTGGCCCCGGCCGGCCGGCTGGATATCGACTCCCAAGGACTGCTGATCCTGACGCAGGACGGCCGCATAGCCCGTCAATTGATCAGCGACGACTCCGAGATCGACAAAGAATACCTGGTGCGGGTGCATGGAAAGATCGCCGGCAACGGATTGGCGATGCTCAATCATGGCTTGTCGCTGGACGGCAAGCCTTTGAAGCGCGCGCAGGTAAGCTGGCAGAACGAGGATCAACTGCGTTTCATCTTGCAGGAAGGCAAGAAGCGGCAGATCCGGCGCATGTGCGAACAGGTCGGCCTGAAGGTGATCGGCTTGAAGCGCGTCCGCATGGGGCGCATCGTGCTGGGCGACCTGCCGCCGGGGCAATGGCGCTACCTCAAGGACGGCGAACGCTTTCTTTAATATTCCGTCATCCGGCCCATTCGCTTTCGGGCCGGCCGATGGGGCTGTGCTTAGGATCCCTGCTTTTTAAGGGTAAAGCCAGCCCTGTCGTCCTGTTTCAGCTTGTCGCTTAGCCAGGGCAGGGTGGCGGCCAGCTCGGCATGCAGCGTCCACGGAGGGTTCAGCACGAACATGCCGCTGCCATGCAGGCCGAAACCATCGCCGGCCGGCTTGCGCACCGTCAGGCTGGCATGCACCCACGGCGTTTTCAAGCGCTCCAGCGAGCGGGCCAGCTCGTGGGCCTCGCGTCGCTGCACCAGCGGGTACCAGATGGCGAAGCATCCGGTGGCAAAGCGTTTCAGGCCTTCATTGACCGCCTGCAGCGTTTTGCGATAGTCCTGCTTGTCTTCGTACGAAGGGTCGATAATCGTGATGCCGCGCCGAGTTGCCGGCGGCAATTGGCTTTTCAGGCCGTCGAAGCCGTCGGCTTCGTAGATGGTGGTCTGTCTGGTCGCATCGCGGCCCTGGCGTTCCAGGTTCTGTCGCAGGACACTGGCCTCGGAGGGATGCATTTCAAACAGGCGCAGGCGATCCTGATCGCGCAGGGCGCGCAGCGCCAGCCAGGGTGAGCCGGGATAGAAATTGGCCACCCCGTCCGGATTGAAGTGCTGCACTTCTTCCAGGTAGCGCTCTATCATCGGCGGCATCGATGCGGCGCCCAGCAGCCGGTCCAGCCCATCGACGAACTCGCCGTTCTTCAGCGCCCAGTCGCTGCGCAAATCATACAGACCGGCTCCGGCATGCGTATCGATGACCCAATAGGGATTGTCCTTGCGGTTGTAGTAGTCCAGGATATGGACGAATACGGCGTGCTTCAGGACATCGGCGTGATTGCCGGCGTGGAAGGCGTGGCGATAGCTGAACAAAAAAGCTCCTTATGACAAGCGCCGCTGCGCGCCGGGGGTGTGCGCGAGACGGTCTTGCTATTGCTGCATTGTATAGGCGGGTTCAGGCAAACCAGGCGGGCGATATCGTCTTGATTTCGTCCGTCACGATGGCGTTGCATCCCCAGTCGAGCAATTCGCGGGCGCGCGCCGTGTCGTTGACCGTCCATATGGCCAGCGTGTAGCCGGCCTGGCGCACCGCCTGGGCGATGGACAGCGTCGTGTACTTGTGATTCAGGTTCAGACCCACGCATTGCAGCCGTTCCACGCGACTGCGCCAGTCGGCGGGGACCTCTTTCGCGATCAGCAGCGCCCTGGGAAGCTCCGGCGCTTCGTTCATGGCTGCTTCCAGAGCGGCTTCCGAGAAGGACGAGAGCAAGGGCGGCAGATCAGCGCCGGTCCATAGCGTGCGCGCCAGCCTGGCCACTTGCTTGCCGGTTTCCGCCTCCATGCCGGTATGCGGCTTTATTTCGATATTGCTGCGTATGCCGTTGGCGCGGGTATAGGCGGCGATCGAGTAGAGCGTGGGGATGGGTTCGCCCGCATAATCGCGCGAATGCCAGGCGCCAAAGTCGATCTGCGCCAGTTCGGCCAGGGTTTTGTCCGCCGCGTTGCCCACGCCGTTGGATGTGCGCTCGACCGTATCATCATGCAGAAGGACGGCCACGCCGTCGCGGCTCAGCTTGACGTCGTACTCCATCATTAGGAAGCCATGCTGAGCGCCAAGGCGCATGGCGGCCAGCGTGTTCTCCGGTGCATAGCGGCCGGCGCCCCGGTGGGCGATGAACTGAGGATAAGGCCATGCATGGGGGGCGTTGGGCATTTTTCAGGTTCCGAAGATTTTGCGGGGGAAGCAATGCCGGCATTTTATAGCCAGTGCGCGGCTTAGCCCTGCAAATTGATACATGTGTGGTGGTAAACTGCATAAAATTTTCGTGTTCTACTGGGTTTTTTCGTAATCTTGGCGATCCTTATCGCCTTTTTTGATGTAACCGTCGCGCAGGCCAAACAAGGGCTGCGTGTCAGTGGGTGATTAATGTTCGATTTCATTCGTACGCATCAACGCTTGATGCAGTTGGTCCTGCTGGTGCTGATTCTGCCTTCTTTCGTCCTGATCGGCGTCAGCGGCTATACCAATTATGTTTCAGGCGATCACGATCTCGTGAAAGTGGGCGGCACGTCCATTACGCAGCAGAACTTCGATCAGGCGCGCCGCAATCAGCTGCAGCAATTGCAGCAGAACAGCCAGGGCGGCTTCGATCCGGCCGTGCTGGATAATCCCGCCGCGCGCCGTGCCTTGCTTGAATCGCTGATCGACCGCCAGGTGGTGGTGGCGTCGGCCACCAAAGAGCGCTTCAGCGTGTCCGATGCCGTCTTGCGCCAGACCATCGCTTCGATGCCGCAATTGCAGGTCGACGGGCAGTTTTCGCCTGAGCGCTATAACGAAGTGCTGGCCTCGGCGGGCCTGACGACCCGTGACTTCGAGCAAAGCCAGCGGGCCGAACTGGCGCTGGATCGGGTATTGGGCCCGATTGCGCTGACCGCCAGCGTGCCCGCTTCGGTGGTCCAGCAATTGGAAGTCGCCCTGACCGAACAGCGCACGTTGCGGCTGCGGGCCTTCCCGGCCTCCGACTACGAAAAAGACCTTGTCATCACCGATGCCGATGTCCAGGCCTGGTACGACAAGAACAAGCAGACACTGGAATTGCCGGAACAGGTCAGCGCGCAGTATCTGCTGCTCAACGAGGCGGCGGCAATCCAGAATCTGCCGGCGGTCAGCCAGGAAGAGCTGCAAAAATATTATGAGCAGAACAAGGCGCGCTTCGTACAGCCGGCCCGTGTCAACGTCAGCCATATCCAGGTGAATATTCCCCCCGGCGCTTCCGAAGCGGAACGCAAGCAGGCGCATGTAAAGGCCCAGGCAATCCTCAAGAAGGTTCAGGCCGATACCTCCGCGTTTGCCGAAATCGCCAAGGCTGAATCGCAGGATGCGGGTACGGCCAAGGACGGCGGCAAGCTGGGCTGGATCACCAAGGGATCCTGGCCCGCCAATCTCGAGCAGACGGTCTTTGCCCTGCAAAAGGGCGGCGTGTCGGACGTTGTGGACGGCCCCGGCGGCTATCACATCTTCCAGGCCAACGACGTACAGCCTGAAAAGGGCGAATCCTTCGACGAGGCCAAGGAAAAAATCGAAACCGAGGTACGCCGCCAACTGGGTGCGGATCGCTTCGCCGATATGGCCACCCGCCTGACCAGCCTGGTTTACGACAACCCGTCCAGCCTGCAGCCGGCCGCCGACGCGCTTGGGCTCAAGATACGGACGGCCGCGGGTATCGCGCGCGACCGTCTCTTGCCTTCCGACGAGGTCAAAGCCAATGCGGCCTCCGCCAGCCAGGACGCGGCATTGCTGGACGATGCCCGCGTGCGCCGGGCGCTGTTCACGCCGCAAGCCCTGAACGAAAAACAGAATTCGGGTGTTATCGAAATTTCGCCCGACACCATGGTCGCCGTTCGCGTCGATACGGTCACGCCGGCCCATGTCCCCGAACTGGCTCAGGTGGCCGGCCATGTACGCGAAGTCCTCAAGGCTGAACGGGCTCAGGCCGCCGCCGAAAAGGCGGGGCAGGAAGCGCTGGCCGAATTGCAGAAGGCTGATCCCGCACAGGTGCCCGAGGCTTTCGGTTCGCCGCTGACCATCAGCCGCATCAACGCGCAGGGTCTGGCCAAGCCGGTGGCCGACGCGGCGTTTGCCGCTTCGATCAAGACTTTGCCGCAGTATGTGGGTGTCCAGGGGCCGCAAGGCTATGTGCTGATACGCGTCGAGGGCTTTGATGCGGGCAAGCCGGGCAATCCCATGCTGGCGTCTCTGCCGGCCGAACTCGATCAGGCATGGGGCCGTGCCGAAGAACAAGCCGTCCTGAAAGCCATGCGCATCCAGGCCAAGGTGCAAATGTTGCCTGAAGCCGAGCAAGCCTTGTCAGGCGAAAGCGGAAACCAGAACTAGGCTTGCGGCCGCAAGGCCGTCCCATTTAGCTAGTCTTGAGCGGCCCCGCATGGGGCCGCTTGCGATTCAGGGGGCCAGCATGGGTTCGAGCTCTTGCCAGACGTTGCGGGCAAGTATGGCTTGCGCCTGTTCATTCGGATGAATCCCATCCGATTGGAACATGCTCCTGTCGGTGGCTATGCCTTCCAACAAGAAGGGAACCAGTCCGGCGCCATGCTCTTGCGCCACTTGCGGAAACAGTTGCTGGAACTGCTCGGCATATTTGCGGCCGTAGTTGGGCGGTATCTGCATGCCGACCAGCAAGACCCGCGCCTGAGCCTGTTGCGCCATCCCTATCATGGTCGACAAGTTGTCCCGCGTCATTTTCAGCGAAAGCCCGCGCAAGGCATCGTTGCTGCCCAGTTCAATGATGACGATGGCGGGCCGGTGGCGCCGCAGCGCCTCGGGCAGGCGCGCCACGCCGCCGCTGCTGGTATCGCCGCTGATGCTGGTGTTGTGTATCTGGTAATCTTGCTGCTCGGTTTGCAGACGCTGCGCCACCAGGGCAACCCAGCCCGAGCCGCGCTGCAAGCCGTATTCGGCCGACAGGCTGTCGCCTATGACCAGTATGGTCGGGTCCTGGCGCTTGTCCGCAACGCCGGCCTGGGCGACGGCGCCCGCGAACAGAATGCCACTTAATGCACAAACAACAGACCGCCAGCCTATCCACATGAAAAATTCCCATTCGATCCAAGTTAAACACCTGTCCCAAAGAGTCGTCGATTCATCGGGCGCACTGGATATTTTAGACAATGTCAGTTTTACGGTCGATGAGGGCCAGGCACTGGCCATTACCGGCAGCTCGGGATCGGGAAAATCCACGCTGCTGGGCCTGCTGGCGGGACTGGATGTGCCCACTTCCGGGCAAGTGCGCCTGCTGGGCCATGATCTGTTTTCCCTGGATGAGGAAGCGCGCGCCGCCGTGCGCGCGGCCCATGTCGGTTTCGTTTTTCAGTCCTTCCAGTTGCTGCCCAACCTGACCGCCCTGGAAAATGTGATGCTGCCGCTGGAACTGGCGGGCAAGCCGGCCATGGAGGAAGCGCGGGCCATGCTGGAGCGTGTCGGCTTGAAGGACCGCCTGCATCATTATCCCCGGACGCTATCGGGGGGAGAGCAGCAGCGTGTTTCCCTGGCGCGCGCCTTCGTGGTCGGTCCAAAGGTCTTGTTTGCCGATGAGCCCACGGGCAGCCTGGATACCCAGAACGGAGCCAGGATCATCGACCTGATGTTCGCCCTGCACCGCGAATTGAACACCACGCTGGTGCTGGTAACTCACGATCCGCAACTGGCGGCGTTGTGCCAGCGCGAGCTAAGGCTTTCGGGGGGCCGGGTGGTGGCCGCCCCCTGATTACATCTTCATGTTTCTGGGCAGCCAGGTGGCGATTTCCGGAGCGATATAAATAAGCAACACGCCCGCGATCATCAGCAGGAACATGGGCAGCGATACGCGCGCCAGGTAGGGCAGCTCTTTTTTGGTCATGCCCGACAGCACGAACAGATTGAAACCGACCGGCGGCGTGATCTGCGCCATTTCGATGACAAAGACCAGGAATATGCCGAACCAGATCAGGTCGATGCCGGCGGCGGTGACGGTGGGCAGCAATACACCCATGGTCAGCACGACGATGGAAATGCCGTCAAGGAAGCAGCCCAGCACAACATAGAACACCATCAGGGCCATGATCAATCCGAACTGCGAAAGCCCCAGCGAGGCTATCCATTCGGCCAGGATGCGCGGCAGGCCTATGTAGCCCATCGAGAGGGTCAGGAACTGCGCACCGGCCAGGATGAGCGCAATCATGCAGTACAGGCGGGTGGCGCCCATGAGGGATTCTTTGAATATCGGCCAACTGAGCGAACCCTGGGTCAGAGAGAGTATCAAGGCGCCTACGACGCCGACGGCGGCCGCTTCGGTAGCGGTGGCAAATCCCGTATAAATGGTGCCCAGCACGACGGCGATCAGGATGACGACGGGAATGAGATGGCGCGATTGGTAGATTTTCTGCGCAAAATTGAGCTTTTCGTCGGCCTGGGGAATCTGGTCGGGATGCAGCATCGCCCAGACGGCGATATACCCCATGAACAGCGCCGCCAGCAGCATGCCGGGAAAGATGCCGGCGATGAACAGCTTGGAAATGGAGACATCGGCCGCCACGCCGTAGACGATCATGATGATGGAGGGGGGGACCAGCAGGCCTAGCGTGCCCGCGCCCGCCAGGGTGCCTATGATCTGATCCTGCGGATAGCCGCGGCGTGTAAGTTCCGGTATGGTCATCTTGCCTATCGTGGCGCAGGTGGCGGCCGAGGAGCCGGATACGGCGGCGAAGATGGCGCAGCCGACCACATTGGTATGCAGCAGGCGGCCGGGAATGCGGTCCAGCCAAGGGGCGAGCCCTTTGAACAAGTCCTGCGACAGGCGCGAACGGAACAGGATCTCGCCCATCCATAAAAACAGCGGCAGGGCCGTCAGCGTCCAACTGGATGCGGCGCCCCATATCGTGATGGCCATGGCGTCGCCCGCCGGGCGGCTGGAGAACAGCTCCATGCCCAGCCATGCTGTACCCGCCAGTGTCAGGCCGACCCATACTCCGCAAGCCAGGAAGCCGAAGATGGAGACCACCAGCAGAAAAATGACCAGGGTTTCATTCATAATGGGTTTCTTCAGCGTGCTTCTCTTCAGGGATGCCCTTGCAGCGTCTTATGGTTTCATCGGCGATGGCGATAAAGAAGATGAGCGTGCCGATCGCCATGGCGATCTGGGGTATCCATAAAGGCGTGGCGTCGTCGCTGGTGGAAATGTCGTTGTACGAGAAAGAGTCGAACACCAGCTTGCCGCTGAACCAGCACAAGTTCCCGACGATGAGGCAGGCGGCCAGCAGCGCGAAGATGTCCAGCCGCAGGCGGCCTTTGGACGGCAAGGCGGACAGCAGCAGGGTGACGCGTATGTGTTCGCCGCTTTTGAACGTGTGGGCCAGCGCCAGGAAGCCGGCGGCGGCCATGGAATAGCCTGCGTAGGCATCCAGTCCACCGATATGCACCCCCAACTGGCGGGTGGCGATCGACATGACGACCGCCACCAGCACGCCGACCGTGAAAACGGCGGCCAAGCCGCCGGATACCAGGTATAGCCTATCGAGGAAGCGACGCATGCTTATTTATTGGCACGATAGGTATCGATGACTTTCTGGCCGTCGGGACCGGCGCGCTTGACCCACTCGGCCAGCATGGTCTCGCCCACCTTGTCCAATCCCTTCATGAGCTCATCGCTGGGCTTGATGATTTCCATGCCGTTCTTGGCCAGATTATCCAGGTACCACTGTGTTTTTTCCTTGGATATGGCCCAGCCGCGCTTCTCGGCATTCTCGGACGCCTTGAGCAGGGCTTTCTTGCTCTTGTCGTCGAGTTTGTCGAAGGCTTTCTGATTGACGATCAC
Source organism: Pollutimonas rozaliensis (assembly GCF_048751585.1). Taxonomy (NCBI): domain Bacteria; kingdom Pseudomonadati; phylum Pseudomonadota; class Betaproteobacteria; order Burkholderiales; family Alcaligenaceae; genus Pollutimonas; species Pollutimonas rozaliensis. The sequence goes on from NZ_JAZHOB010000003.1 coordinate 295,058, forward strand.
GGCGTTCTTGGGCAGCCAGGCCTGGGTGTCGTAGAACTTCTTGATGTATTCGTAGGTCTTGGTGTCCCAGCCGGTGGAGCCCGAGGTCATGAATGCGTCGACCACGCCGGTTGCCATGGCTTGCGACAGTTCGGATTGCTGGATGGTGACCGGCTGCGCACCTACCAATTCGGCGATGCGGGCGGTCACGGGGCTGTATGCGCGCCATTTCACGCCTTTCAGATCTTCGACTTTCTTGATGTCTTTGTTGGCGAAGATGCCCTGGGGAGGCCAGGCCACGGTGTACAGCAAGGCCATGCCTTGCGAGGCCAGCTTTTTGTTGAGCAGGTCTTTCTGAGCCTGGTAGAGCTTCCAGGCGGCGTCGTAGCCAGTGGCCAGGAAGGGCAGGCCGTCCAGCGCATAGATCGGGTCTTCGTTGGCGTAGTTGGTCAGCAGGATCTCGCCGGCCTGGGCCTGATTGCCCTGAACCGCGCGCTTGATTTCCGGTGCCTTGTACAAAGATGCATTGCTGTGCAGCGTGATGTCCAGTTCGCCGCCCGAGAGCTCTTTGACTTCTTTTATGAACTGTTCCAGGTTCTGCGTGTGCAGGTTGGACGCGGGGTAGGCGCTGGGCAGATCCCATTTGGTGGCGGCCTGGGTGTTGACGGCAAAAGCGGCGGCGCAGGCGGCTGTCAGCAAAGCGAGCGATTTTTTCATTGAACTATCCTTTGATCGGTAATGCCTGGGAAAACACACACGGGCCGGAAGGGCCCCCGCATAGCTGCCCGATTGTAGTGTGGGATAGTGTCCATATATGCCGCTGCATGCTTAATTTAGGGTAATTCCTAGTGGGGTGCATAGCGGGTTTGCGCGGCGCCGGGGAAGCGGAGTTTAATGGCTTCCTTTATGCTTGAACCAAACGGCCGATGGGCGGCCGGGCCGACCCGTTTCTTTTTTTAGGGGCCGGCGACAAGGAGAGTTTTGATGGCGAAGTGGCAGTTCTGGGTTGATCGAGGCGGTACCTTCACGGATATAGTGGCCTTGAGCCCCGATGGGCGGATTTCCAGCTCCAAGCTGCTATCCGAGAATCCGGAGCACTATAGCGATGCGGCGGTCGCCGGCATCAGGCAGTTTCTGGGGGTGCCCGCCGGACAGGCCGTGCCCGCGGGGCTTATCGCCTGCGTCAAGATGGGCACGACCGTCGCCACCAATGCGCTGCTGGAGCGCAAAGGCGAAAGAACCGTCCTGCTGACGACCCGCGGCTTTCGCGATGCCTTGCGCATCGCCTACCAGAACCGCCCGCGGCTGTTCGACCGGCATATCGTCCTGCCCGAACTGCTTTACGAGCAGGTGCTTGAAATCGATGAGCGCGTCGACGCGTCCGGGCATGTCATCAAGCCTCTGGACCTGGCCGCTGTGCGCTCGCAACTGGCGCCCATCCATGCCCAGGGCATACGCGCCGTCGCCATCGTATTCATGCATGCCTGGCGCCAGGCCGGCCATGAAGCCCAGGTGGCGCAGTTGGCCCGAGACATGGGATTTACCCAGGTATCGGCATCGCACGAGGTCAGCCCGCTGATTAAGTTCGTGTCGCGTGGCGATACGACGGTGGTGGACGCCTATCTGTCGCCCATATTGCGGCGCTACGTTGGCCAGGTGGCTTCCGAGCTGCCCGGCGTGCCCCTGCTATTCATGCAGTCCAGCGGCGGCCTGACGCATGCCGATCGCTTTCGCGGCAAGGACGCCATCCTGTCGGGACCGGCGGGCGGCATTGTCGGGATGGCGCGCACCAGCGAGCGGGCGGGCTTCGACAAGGTCATCGGTTTCGATATGGGCGGCACCTCGACCGATGTATCGCATTATTCGGGCCAGTTCGAGCGCGAATTTGAAACGCAGGTGGCCGGGGTGCGCATGCGGGCGCCCATGATGAGCATACACACGGTCGCCGCGGGAGGCGGTTCCATTCTGCACTTTGACGGGGCCCGCCTGCGCGCCGGACCCGATTCGGCGGGCGCCAATCCTGGCCCGGCAAGCTATCGGCGCGGCGGCCCGCTGACGGTCACCGACTGCAATGTGATGCTGGGCAAGATACAGCCGGACTTTTTCCCCCATGTCTTTGGCCCGGAGGCGAATGAAGAGCTGGATGCCGATGCGGTGCGCCGGCAGTTCCAGGCCATGGCAAAGGACGTCGAACAGGCCACGGGCAACAGCCTGGCGCCGGAAGCCTTGGCCGAAGGATTTTTATCCATTGCCGTGGGCAATATGGCCGAGGCCATCAAGCGAATTTCGGTTCAGCAGGGCCACGATGTCACCGCCTATGTCTTGACCGTATTCGGCGGTGCGGGCGGGCAGCATGCCTGCCTGGTCGCTGATGCGCTGGGCATGACGCGCATCTTTTCGCATCCCTACGGCGGCGTGCTGTCGGCTTACGGCATGGGCCTGGCGGATCAGATCGAGATACGCCAGCAAACGGTGGAACAGGTGCTGGAACCCGCCTTGATCCCCGTCCTGGATCAGTATCGGGATCAGTTGAGCGCCCAGGCCGCACAAGGCCTGTACGAACAGAATGAGAAGCACACTCCCGTCCGGCTTGCATGCCGGATCCATGTGAAGTACGAGGGTACGGATACCGCGCTCGAAGTTCCGTTGACGGATTCGGTCGATGCAATGCAGGCGGCGTTCGAGGGTGTCTATCGCCAACGCTATTCCTTTCTGATGCGTCAGCGGCGACTGGTGGTTGAATCCATTTCCGTGGAAGCCAGCCTGCCGGGCGATGCGGCGCGCGTAGCGCCCGATTCCGGCACGGACCGGGCCGGGCCCGTGCAGCCCAAGGCGCGCCGCGCCATGTTCAGCGGGGGGGAATGGCACGATACGCCTGTCTACGATCGAGCCGGCCTGCAGGCCGGCGATGAAATCGACGGGCCCGCCATCATTTCGGAACCCAACCAGACGATTGTGGTCGAGCCGGAGTGGCGCGCGGCGCTGTCGGTTCAGGATCATTGGATCATTACGCGCAGCAAGCCGCTGACGGCGCAAGCCGCGGTCGATTCCAGCGTCAATCCCATCATGCTCGAGGTCTTCAACAACCTGTTCATGTCCATCGCCGACCAGATGGGTGTGCGCCTGCAAAACACCGCCTATTCCGTCAACATCAAGGAAAGGCTGGATTTCTCCTGCGCGCTATTCGACGTTGAAGGCAATCTGATCGCCAATGCGCCCCACATGCCCGTACACCTGGGTTCCATGAGCGAATCCATCAAGACGGTCATGCGCGAGAATGCCGGCACAATGCGGCCCGGCGATGCCTATGTGGTGAACGATCCTTATCACGGCGGTACGCACCTGCCCGACGTCACGGTCATTACGCCCGTATTCGATCGCGCCGGGACGCGCCTGCTGTTCTTTGTGGGTTCGCGCGGCCACCACGCCGACATAGGCGGCCTGACGCCGGGCTCCATGCCGCCGGACTCGCGTACGGTCGACGACGAAGGCGTATTGTTCACCAACTTCCAATTGGTTCGCGACGGTGAGTTCCGTGAAAAGGAAGCACGCGCCATCCTGGCCTCCGGCGCCTGGCCGGCGCGCAATCCGGATCAGAACCTGGCCGACCTGCGCGCGCAGATTGCGGCGAACGAGAAAGGCTCGCGCGAATTGCTGGCCATGTGCGATCAGTTCGGCCTGGAGGTGGTCAATGCCTATATGAAGCATGTCCAGGACAATGCCGAAGAAGCCGTGCGCAAGGTCATCACCAAGCTGCGCGACGGCCGTTTCGACTATGCGTTGGACAATGGCGCGCATATACGGGTGGCCATCACGGTCAGGCAGGAGGACCGGAGCGCGACCATCGATTTCACCGGAACCTCGCCCCAATTGGAAAACAACTTCAATGCGCCCGCATCCATTGCGGTGGCCGCTGTGCTGTATGTGTTCCGCAGCTTGGTTGATGACGATATTCCCCTGAACGCGGGATGCCTGAAACCGCTGGAGATCATCGTGCCCGCCGGCTCCATGCTGAATCCCAATCCGCCCGCCGCGGTCGTGGCCGGCAATGTGGAAACATCGATGTGCATCGTCAACGCCTTGTATGGCGCGCTTGAGGTTTTGGCGGCCAGCCAGGGCACCATGAACAACTTCACCTTCGGCAATCAGCAATACCAGTACTACGAAACCATTTCCGGCGGCACGGGGGCCGGCCCCGAACGCATCGGCGAGCCCTTCGATCAGGCGGGCGGGTTTGCGGGCACCTCGGTGGTACAGGCCCATATGACCAATTCGCGCCTGACCGACCCCGAAGTGCTGGAGTTGCGGTTTCCCGTCCGCCTGGAATCCTATGAGATCCGCAAGGGCTCGGGCGGAGCCGGGCGCTGGCCGGGCGGGGATGGGGGAGTGCGCAAAGTCCGTTTCCTGCAAGCCATGACGGCCGCCATCCTGTCCAATAACCGCGTTTTTCCGCCGCTGGGATTGGCGGGCGGACTGCCGGGAGCCCTGGGCCGCAATTATGTGGAGCGAGTCGACGGCAGCAGATCCGTGCTGGGCCCCCAGGACAGCACCGAGCTGGAGCCCGGTGATGTCTTCGTGGTGGAAACGCCCGGCGGCGGGGGCTACGGGCCGCCGTAGCGGCGCCGGGCCGGCCGTGTGGCCCGGCCTGGGCCTGCCAAGGTAGAATCGGGGTCGGCGCCCACAGCGCCGTATCAATCAGCAGCGGGAAGCCCAGATGCAGCGTGTCATAGCCTTTTTCATTCTTAGCCTGTCCTGGCCGGCCGCCGTGCTTGCGCAGGGCTATATGGCGCGCGTCCTGCATCATCCCGTGCCGGGCGGTGTGGCCGTCATCCCCCTGGGCACGGCCGAGCAGGCGCCCAAGGTGTTCTATGGCAAGGACAGGGTCATGGTGCTGCGCGACAGCGACCAGCAATGGATAGCCGTCGTGGGCATCGATCTGAAAACCGCCGCGGGCCGGCGCGCCATCCGGGTCGAGGGAGCGCAAGGGGAAGTCGGCTTTCAGGTGGGCGCCAAGAATTACAAATCCCAGCACATCACCTTGAAGAACAAAAGCCAGGTGAATCCCGACCCCGAGCAAGTCCGGCGCTACGAGCGCGAATACAAGGAACAGATCGACGCCTACCGGCGGTTCCGCGACGCGGGGCCCAGCAATGTGGTCCTGGACAGGCCCGTGACCGGGCGCTTGTCCAGCCCCTTCGGCTTAAGGCGCTTCTTCAACGGCGAAGAGCGCAACGCCCATTCGGGCCTGGATTTCGCCGTCCCGGCCGGTACGCCGGTCAAGGCGCCGGCCGATGGCGTGGTGACCATCGTGGCCGACTATTTCTTCAATGGCAAAACGGTGTTCATCGACCATGGACAGGGTTTCATTACCATGTACTGCCATCTGTCGGCGTTCCAGGTCCGGCAGGGCCAGGAAATCCAGCGCGGCCAGGTCGTCGGCCAGGTGGGCGCCACCGGCAGGGCCACGGGGCCGCATCTGCACTGGAACGTCAGCCTGAACAATGCACGCGTCGATCCCGCGATCTTCATCAACGCCTTTCAACCATGATGCCAGGCGAACGTATGCAAGAATATTCTTTGCCGCTGGCGGCATCTTCCGGCCATAAGTAAGCGCTTTATGAAATCCGCTTTTCTTCGCGGCCTTGCCGACAGCGTGTCGATCGCCGTGGGCTATGTGCCAGTAGCCATTTCCTTCGGCCTGGCCGCCGTCTATGCCGATATCTCCCCCCCCATGGCGGTGCTGACGTCGGTGCTGGTCTATGCCGGAGCCAGCCAATTCATACTCGTCAGTCTGATCGCCGGCGGGGGAGCGGCCGCCAGCGTGGTCGGGATCGTGCTGTTGATGAATCTGCGCCACTTGTTTTACGGTCCCGCACTGATGGCGCGGTTCGATGGTGAACGGCGCTTGCCGCTGATTGCGATGGCCGCCGGCCTGACCGACGAGGTCTTCGCCACGGCGATCGGCAAGCTCGAGCGGTTGCCAGGCTCCGATCGCGAAGGGTGGTATGCGGGCCTGCAATTGGGTGCGTATCTATCATGGGTGGGCGGTACGGCGGTGGGGGCTTATTTCGGCCACGACTGGATCCGCGATTCCGTCATTCTTTCGCAGACCCTGGGGTTCGTGTTGCCGGCCCTGTTCTTTGCCTTGCTGCTGGAAATCAGGCAGTTGGTTCCCTTGCGGGTGCTGGCCGTCGCCGCGGTGGCAACGCTGCTGGGCCTGTGGCTGCTGCCTCCGTATGGGGCCATCGTGCTGGGCATGTTGGCCGGGGCCTGGCTGGCGGGGCGCCAATGAGCGGATCAAGCTTGCTGTGGGTTATCGTGCTAAGCGGCGCCGGCACCTTGCTGATCCGCTTGCTGCCTATGATCTGGCAGGACAAGGGAATTCGGAAAGCGGCCGGGCGGGGCGGATTGCGCCGGGCGCTGGACGCCATCGGCCCGTCGGCCATTGTGGCGCTGTTGGTGGTTTCATTCTGGGGCATGGTGGCACCGCAGGCATCCGTCCAGGCGGTGGCGCCGATCGTGGCCGGACTGGCGGGCGTGTGGCTGGGTAAAAGACTGCTGCATACCATCGCCTGGGCGACGCTGGCCGGCGTCCTGGCTTATGGATTGACGCTGTGGGGACTGGCTAGCCTTTAAGACGGACGATCTTCTGTACCTGGGGCACGTGGCGTATGGCCCGTATCACCTGGGCCAGGTGCTTGCGGCTGTCGACCTGGACGGTAAGGTGCAGCAGGCCGGTGGAGGCCGCGTCGTCCTGCATGGTCAGGTGCATGATGTTGGAGTCCGCCTCGGTGATCTCGGCCGCCAGGCGGCCCAATACGCCGCGTTCGTTGATAACGGTGACATCCAGGCGGGTCGACAGGTGGCGGGCGGTATTGCTGTCCCACATCACGGGTATCCAGCGTTCGGGCTCGCGCGCCCGCGCACGCTGCGCAACAGCGCATTCTTCCATGTGTACGACCAATCCATGCCCCAGGCGTATTCCGCCTATTATGGCATCGCCCGGCAAGGGTCCGCAGCAGGGCGCCAACTGGACCGCTTGCCCTTCGTTGCCGTGGATCAGTATGGGCGTGCTGGCGGCCGATGTGAACTCGTCGACCGCGGCGGCCGTCGTGGCCAGTATGGCGTTCTCGGGTGCGAAGCGCCGGGCGACGACCGCCGCCAGCCTTTTTCCCAGGCCGATGTCGGCCAGGATTTCTTCGCGTGAGCTGGCGCCCGAGCTTTTTGCCAGCTTTTCCCATTCGGGATCGGCTTCGGCCGGATGAGGCAAATGCAGTTGGTCGAAGGCCTGATTGAGCAGGCGTTGGCCGAAGGCGATGGACTCTTCGTATTTGACGGTGCGCAGATAATGGCGGATTTCGGAGCGGGCCCGCCCGGTGCGCACATAGTTGAGCCATTGGGCGCTGGGCCGGGACGCGGGCGAGGTGATGATCTCGACGGCGTCGCCGCTTTTCAGCTCGGTGCGCAATGGGGTGAATTCGCCGTTGATCTTCGCAGCGACAGCCTGGTTGCCGATGTCGGTGTGGATGGTATAGGCGAAATCGACCGGCGTTGCGCCGCGAGGCAGCGAGATGATCTTGCCTTGCGGTGTAAAGACGTAGACCGCGTCGGGGAACAGGTCCACCTTGACGTGCTCAAGGAATTCGCCCGAGTCGCCCGTTTGGCTTTGTATGTCGAGCAGGGACTGCAGCCACTGATGGGTGCGCTTTTGCAGGTCGTTGAGCGTGACATCGTCGTCTTTGTACAGCCAGTGCGAGGCCACGCCTTCTTCGGCGACATGGTCCATGTCGCGGGTGCGGAACTGGAATTCAACCGGTGTGCCGTAGGGGCCCACCAGAGTTGTGTGTAGCGATTGATAGCCATTCAGTTTGGGGATGGCGATGTAGTCCTTGAACTTGCCCGGCACGGGCCGATACAGCTGATGCAGCGTGCCCAATGCCAGGTAGCATTCGGGCAGGGTATGGACGATGACGCGGAATCCGTATATGTCCAGCACGTCGGAAAATGACTTCTTCTGCTCCGTCATCTTCGTGTAGATGCTGTACAGCGATTTTTCGCGGCCGCTGACTTCAGCCTCGATGCCGGCGGCGGGCAAGGCCACGCGCACGGCGTCCGATATCTTGCCCAGTACTTCGCGGCGATTGCCGCGGGCCGCCATCATGGCTTTGTGCAGTACTTGATAGCGGTTGGGATAGATGGCTTGGAAACACAGGTCTTGCAGTTCGCGAAACAGGGCGTTCAAGCCCAGCCGGTGCGCAATGGGCGTGTAGATTTCCAGTGTTTCCCGGGCGATGCGCCGCCGTTTCTCGGGACCCACCGCGCCCAGGGTGCGCATATTGTGCAGTCGGTCTGCCAGCTTGATGAGGATGACGCGCACATCGCGCGCCATGGCCAGGAGCATCTTGCGGAAGCTCTCGGCCTGCTGTTCCGCCTTGGTGGCGAACTCCAGCCGGTCCAACTTGGACAGGCCATCGACAATTTCGGATACGTCGGCGCCGAATTTTTCGGCCAGCTCTTGCTTGGTGACGCCCTGATCTTCAATGACATCGTGCAGCAGCGCCGCCATGAGGGAGTCGGCGTCCAGCTTCCAGCCGGCGCAGATTTCCGTAACGGTGATCGGGTGGGATATATAGGGTTCGCCGCTGGCCCGGAATTGCCCCAGATGGGCCTGGTCGGCAAAACGGTAGGCTTCCTTGATGCGCTCGACGTCTTTGGGGTCGAGGTAAAGACTGATGATCTTGGTGAGCGGCGCCAGCGAGGCGATGGTGTTGGGCGGCGTTTCGACGCCTGGTATCAGGGCTGGCGTCTTGGTGGACTTGCGCCTGCGCAGCCTCGGGCCTTTCTTGAGAACCGCCAAGAGGCCGGAAGACGCGCCGCGAAGACCTGAAAACGCCATGAGCCGCCCCGGTAAATCAGGTTGGGACTTTGCGCAGCATTTCCAGGCCGGTCACGCCAGCGGCGATTTCGCGCAAGGCGGTGACAGTGGGTTTGTCCTTGCTGTCCAGGCGAGGCTCGTGGCCTTGGGCCAGTTCGCGCGCGCGATAGGTGGCTGCCAGAGTCAGATTAAAGCGATTCGGAATTTTTTCGAGGCAGTCTTCAACGGTAATGCGGGCCATTTTTAACCTATAGATGTGGGGTTGGACGTGTCAGGCGACAGTTTTACTGATGCCCAGTTGACTAAAGAGTTCGGCATTGCGTGCCGACTGCGTGCCGTAACGCAGGCGGGTCGCGGCCAGGATTTGGCCCAATTGCAGCAATGCGACGCTAAATTCTTGATTAATAATAACATATTGGCACTCCGAGGCGTGCGACATTTCGCTGCCGGCGGCCAGAAGACGCCGTGAAATCACGTGGGGAGCATCCTGGCCGCGCTTGGTCAGGCGGGCCTCCAGCGCTTCGATGGAGGGCGGCAAAATGAATATGCCTATGGCTTGCGGATAACGTTCGCGTATCTGGCGCGCGCCTTGCCAGTCGATTTCGAGCAATACATCCTTGCCTTGCTGCAATGCTTCATCGATACGGTCGCGCGGCGTGCCGTAGTAGTTGCCATGGACTTCCGCCCATTCCAGCAAGGCATCTTTTCGGCGCAGCGCCTCGAATTGTTCATGACTGACGAAACGGTAGTGCTTGCCGGCTTCCTCGCCGGGGCGCGGTGCGCGGGTCGTGCAGGAAATCGACAGGACCACGGACGGATCTTCGGCCAGCAGGGCGTTGACCAAACTGGATTTACCCGCGCCGCTGGGCGCCACGATCATGAAAATATTGCCGGAATAAGACGACATGATTATTGAATAGTAACAAATGAGAGGGGCAAGAATAGCAAATTCCCGCCCTCTTGTTTGTCTGGCGCGGGTTTGATCGCGCCGAAAGCGGCGTGTGCGTCAGTTCAATCGGCTTGGAAGGCCTGCATGGGTGTCGGGATCTTGTCCCAATTCTTCAAGGGTATTCCGGAAAACGGAGACGTCCGCGCACAAGAAGACCGCGGCGTCGCCCGGATTCATGTTGAAGGCAATATCCTGGATTTGCTCGCGCGCCTGGTCGGGCTGGACTATGGCCGCCACATGGACATCGCCGTCCTGTTCGAATTGTTCCTTGGGCACGAAATCGGCGACCCGCTCGATATCGGGCTCGCTGATCACCACATAGGCGCGGAACTGCAGCTCTTCGATGGTGACGTCGAGGATCGCGCCTTGTTCCAGTGTGTCAACGAGGCGGCTCAGGGGATTCATGCTCATGGGGGGCGGGCAGCTTGGCTGTTCTAAATGAAAAGGTGGTGATGTTGGCGGGCGGCAGGTTGGCCCATACTATCTTCGAGCTGGTTTGTTGCGCCTGCAGATGCCTGCGCCATTTGGGTTGGCGCAAATTGTACGTGAATTGAACGGCAATCCCGTCGTCGTGCAGCAGTTGCTGCCACTGCTGCAGTATGGATTGCGTCATGGGTTCGGGCAGCGAGCATAGGGGCAGGCTGGATACGATGGCGCGGACCCTGCTGCCTTGGGGCACCAGATGGCCAAGGTCGGCCGCATTGCCTTGGACCACATTGACATGAGGGAAGCGCTTGCGCAGGCGCTGGACGAAAGGGCTGGAAAATTCGACCACCAGCAGGCGGTCTGGAGATACGCCGTGATTGAGCAGCGCCTGGGTGATGACGCCTGTGCCGCCGCCCAGTTCGACGATCAGGCCGCTGTCGCTGCGCGGGACCTGCCTGGCCATATGGCTGGCCAGGTAGCGCGAGCTTGGACAGATGGCGCCGATAATGCCGGGCCTGGCGCACAGCTCCTGTAAAAAAAGCCCTGGCGCGATGTTTTTAAAGTAGTCGGACACCCGCCCGACCCGCCCAAGCCTGAGTACCCGATGCATCATACGACTCCATCCTGTTCAAGTTTGCGCTACGTTAACAGCAGAATCAGCACAGCGAATGACGAAATGTAAAGCCGGACCAGGCTTAGGCCAGTCGTAAATTCCGCAAGTCGGGGGCGTGGCGGAAGTATATCGTTTCCACTTATAAAAAGGTGCAGCCTATCGGTTGAAATCGAGCGTCGCGATCACGGGCGCATGGTCGGAAGGCTGCTCGTTGGCACGCGGGCCCTTGTCGACCACGCATCCGCTGCAGTAGGGCAGCAGGGCGTCGGACAGCAGGACGTGATCGATGCGCAGGCCGGCGTTCCGGCGGAATGCGAAACGGCGATAATCCCACCAGGTAAAGGTCTTCTCGGCCTGCTCGAATTGGAGGAAAGCGTCGGTCAGTCCAAGGTCGAGCAGGGCCGAGAACGCCGCGCGCTCGGGTTCGGAAACCAGCACATCCCCCACCCATTTGGCAGGGTCATGCACATCTTCGTCCCTGGGGGCCACGTTGTAGTCTCCCAATATGGCCAGGCGCGGATAGCGCGCCAGCTCGTCCTTCAGCCAATCGCGCAATGCCTGGAACCATCGGAGCTTGTACTCGTACTTGTCGCTGGCCAGGGATTGTCCATTGGGGCAATAGGCGCTGATGACACGTATGTCGCCGATGGGGCTGGACAGGGTGGTGGCGATGATTCTCTGCTGGTGATCGTCGAAGCCCGGTATGTTGCGCTGTACTTCAAGGCATTCCATCGGCGCGATAACGGCCACCCCGTTATAAGTCTTCTGGCCCGCCCACTGCGCCTGATAGCCGATTTCCCGGAAGGCATCCAGCGGAAACTTGTCGTCGGCCAGCTTCAATTCCTGCAAGCACAGGGCACTGACGCGATTCGCTTCCAGCCATTCGAGTACTTGCGGCAAGCGCACTTTAAGAGAGTTGACGTTCCATGTGGCTAGCTTCATATGCTTTCCATTTTATGTAAGTTATTGACGTAATTGATTTAATTTTCGTTATAGGGTACCCTAATAGAGTACGAGGGCGCACGGGGCGCCCTTTGTAATGCATCAAGGAGAATCAGCATGTCAAGCAAAAAACCGACTGTGAAGAAGCAGCCTTTTGTGATTGAACCGTTGAACTGGGTGGCTCCAGGCGTCGATCACGATGAATCGGAAAAGCGGGGTGAAGACGCCAAGCAGGGCGTTCCCGCAAAAGAAGCTCAAGACTAAGGGTTTTCTCCTCTGCTTACCAAACACGGCAGGACGCATGTCCTGCCGTGTTTCATTTCTGGGCTAGATCATAGCGCGTTACTATTCCTTATTGGCCGTACAGCCAAAACGGATACTGAATCAGGAGATCTCGATGGAAGATATTTTCGTGGTTGGCGCCAGCCGCACAGCCGTTGGCGATTTCGGCGGCGCCCTCAAGGATGTGCCGCCCTGCGATCTGGGCGCACTGGTCTTGCGAGCGGTGCTCGACCGTAGCAATGTGTCGCCGGCTGACGTGGGCCACGTCGTTTTCGGGCATGTCATCAACACCGAACCGCGCGATATGTACTTGTCGCGGGTCGCGGCCATGCATGGCGGCATCGGCCATGCCACGCCGGCGTTCAACGTCAATCGCTTGTGCGGCTCGGGCCTGCAAGCCATCATTTCCGCCGCGCAGGCCCTGAAACTGGGCGACGCCCAGATCGCCATCGGCGCGGGGGCCGAAAGCATGAGTCGGGCGCCGTATATCGCTCCGTCGCAGCGCTGGGGCGCGCGCATGGGCGATAGCGCCCTGGTGGACATGATGGCGGGAGCCCTGTCCGACCCTTTCGATAAAACCCATATGGGCGTCACGGCCGAGAACGTGGCACAGAAGTACTCCGTAACGCGTCAAGACCAGGACGACCTGGCGCTGGTGTCGCATCAGCGCGCGGCGGCGGCCATCAAGCAGGGCTACTTCAAGGAACAGATCGTTCCGGTCATCCAGAAAACCCGCAAGGGCGACATTGTGTTCGACACCGACGAGCATGTGCGCCTGGACGCCACGGCCGAAAGCTTCGCCGCGTTGCGGCCCGTTTTCCAGAAGGAGAACGGCACGGTCACCGCCGGCAACGCCTCGGGGTTGAACGACGGCGCGGGCGCCGTCCTGCTCATGACGGGCTCCGCCATCAAGGCGCGGGGCCTGGCTCCGATGGCCCGGCTGGTGTCCTATGGGCATGCCGGCGTCGAGCCCAAGTACATGGGCATAGGGCCTGTACCCGCCACGCGCATCGCATTGGAAAAGGCCGGGCTCACCGTTGGGCAAATGGATGTCATCGAGGCCAACGAAGCCTTCGCGGCCCAGGCCTGCGCGGTCAGCAAAGAGCTGGGATTCGATCCCGCCAAGGTCAATCCCAACGGTAGCGGCATCAGCCTGGGCCACCCTATCGGAGCCACCGGCGCCATCATTACCGTCAAGGCGCTGCACGAACTGAACCGCATACAAGGCCGCTATGCGCTGGTCACCATGTGCATAGGCGGAGGGCAGGGCATCGCTGCCATTTTTGAACGTGCTTGATCCAGAACCCCTGCTGGACGATTCTCCCACGCTGTCCGAACAGGGCGGCGTGCGCTACCTCCATTTCGGCACGGAATGGGTTCAGGGCGCCATGCGCATGGCCAAGCCGGACGAGCTGGTGCTGGCTTATACCCAGCAGATGATGGCCTGGCTGCTGTTTCTCGAGCCTCGTAAAACGGACGAAGTCGCCATACTGGGTCTGGGCGCCGGCTCCTTGCTGCGCTATACGCTCAAGCATACGCCGGCCTTGGTCGAGACGGTGGAATGGAACCGGGCCGTGACCGCGATCTGCCGCATGTATTTCCGCCTGCCTGAAACGCGGCGCTCCGCCATCGATCATTGCGACGCGGGACTATGGGTCGAGAAGACCGCGAACTTCGGCCGCTACATGGCCTTGATGGTCGATCTGTACGATGCCCACGCTCAAGGCCCCGTGCGCGATTCGCTGGAGTTCTATCAGGGCTGCCATCGGGCTCTGGCGGATGCCGGCGTCATGACGGTCAATCTGTTCGGGGACCATGCCAGCTTTCCACCCAATCTGAAGAATATCCGCGAGGCATTCGGAGGACGGGTGCTTGAACTGCCGGAGATCGATGCGGGCAATCGCATCGTGCTGGCGTTCAAGGGTCCCTTGCTGGATGTATCGACGCGGCAATTGCTGGAGCGGGCGCAGGATGTCGAATCGGCCTATGGACTGCCGGCGCGGCGGTGGGTCCGCTCATTGCTTGTCCAGCATGGGCCCGGCGGGTCGCTGGCGATTTAACGGCAGGGATTTCCCTTGAGACAATCCAGCCTTCGACGCGTTAGACTTACGTCCATCCGCGACACTTTGCAGCTGTCGCCCGTATTCGTTAAGGAGCTCCACATGAGGTTTAACACGTCCGCCAAGCTGGCCTTCGGCGCCATGGCCATGATGGGGGCGCTGGCGCAGGCGCCGGCTTCCGCTCAATCCGTTGCCGTCACGTCGATCGTCGAGCATCCCGCCCTGGACTCGATCAAGGATGGCGTGCACGAAGCCCTGGCCAAGGCCGGCTACACCGAGGCCAAGGGCCTGAAGTGGCAATTCCAGACGGCGCAGGGCAACACCGCCATCGCCGCCCAGATTGCGCGCAAGTTCGTGGGCGACAAGCCCGACGTCATCGTCGCCATCGCCACACCGTCGGCGCAGGCCGTGGTGGCTGCCACCAAATCCATACCGGTGGTGTATTCGGCGGTGACCGATCCGGTGGCCGCGCAATTGGTCAAGTCCATGGAGCCTTCGGGAAGCAACGTTACCGGTGTTTCGGACAGCCTGGCACTGGAAAAACAGATCGACCTGATCAAGAAAGTCGTGCCTAATGCCAAGCGTGTGGGCATGGTTTACAACCCGGGCGAAGCCAACTCGGTCGTGGTCGTCAAGCAGATGCGCGAGCTCCTGCCCAAATCGGACATGTCGCTGGTTGAAGCCACCGCCGCGCGCACCGTCGACGTGGGGGCCGCCGCCCGCAGCCTGGTCGGCAAGGTCGACGTCATCTACACCAATACCGACAACAACGTGGTGTCGGCCTACGAGGCCCTGGTCAAGGTGGGCAACGATGCCAAGATTCCCCTTATCGCCTCCGATACCGACAGCGTCAAACGCGGCGCCATTGCCGCCCTGGGCGTCAATTACCACGACCTGGGCATACAGACCGGGAAAATGGTCATCAAGATACTCAAGGGCCAGAAACCCGGCGAGCTGGCTTCCGAAACCAGCGACAAGCTCGAACTGTTCGTGAATAAGGGTGCGGCCAAAAAACAAGGCGTGACTCTGTCGGATGCCTTCGTGAAATCCGCGACCAAGGTCATCGAGTAAACGGACAGCAGCGCATCGATTAAAATTCATGCTTCCATATAAACAGGTGGGTTGTTGCAAGCAGCCCGCCTGTTTGTTTTTTGGTTTTACCGGTTAGATACATGTCTATTTATTCATTATGGGGCGCGCTGGAAATTGGGCTGATCTTTGGCCTGGTGGCTTTGGGCGTCCTGATCTCCTTTCGGATACTTCGATTCCCCGACCTGACCGTGGATGGCAGCTTCCCGCTGGGCGGGGCCACCGCCGCCACCCTGATCAGCGCCGGCATGGATCCCTTTAGCTCCACGCTCATCGCCACGCTGGCCGGCGCAGTCGCCGGAATGATCACGGGGTGGCTGAATGTCCGCCTGAAGATCATGGATCTGCTGGCCAGCATCCTGATGATGATCGCCTTGTATTCGATCAACCTGCGCATCATGGGCCGGCCCAATGTGCCGCTGATCTCCGACCCCACCGTTTTCACGGTCTTGCAGCCCGAAGGCATCAGCGACTACATCATGCGTCCGCTGATCCTGCTGGTCGTGGTCGTGGCGGCCAAGCTGGCGCTGGATTGGTATTTTTCCACCAAGACGGGTCTGGCCATGCGCGCCACCGGCTCCAACCCCCGCATGGCGCGCTCCCAAGGAGTAGCCACCGGTGGGCAGATCCTGGCCGGCATGGGCATATCCAATGCCTTGTGCGCGCTGGCCGGCGCGCTGTTCGCACAATCGCAGGGCGGTGCCGATATCTCCATGGGCATAGGCACCATCGTCATCGGCCTGGCGGCGGTGATCGTGGGCGAAAGCATCATGCCCTCGCGCAGGCTGGTCGTGATCACCTTGGCGGTGATCGTGGGGGCCATCCTGTACCGTTTCTTCATCGCCCTGGCGCTGAATGTCGACTTCATCGGCCTGAAGGCGCAAGACCTGAATCTGGTGACGGCGGTGCTGGTTACCATTGCCCTGGTCATACCATTGCTGAAACAACGCCTGCGCGGCAAGAACGGAGGGCGCTGAGATGTTAAGCGCAAAGAACCTGAACATTACGTTCAACGCGGGCACGCCCATTGAAACCCGTGCCTTGCGGGGCATGTCGCTGGACATCCCCGCCGGCCAGTTCGTGACCGTCATCGGATCAAACGGGGCGGGCAAATCCACCTTCCTGAATGCGGTTTCGGGCGACCTGCCCATCGACAGCGGCACCATCATCATCGATAACCAGGATGTCACGCGGCAGCCGGTCTGGGAACGCGCCAAGCAGGTGGCCCGGGTGTTCCAGGATCCCATGGCGGGAACATGCGAAGACCTCACCATCGAAGAGAACCTGGCCCTGGCCTACAGCCGCGGCGAACGGCGCGGTTTCGCCAGGGCGGTCAGGCATTCCATGCGCGATGAATTCCGCGAGCGGCTGTCCATCCTGGGCCTGGGCCTGGAGAACCGCCTGACCGATCGCATCGGACTGCTTTCGGGTGGTCAGCGGCAGGCGGTCAGCCTGCTTATGGCGGCCTTGCGCCCTTCGCGTATTTTGCTGCTCGACGAGCACACGGCGGCGCTGGATCCGCGCACGGCCCAATTCGTGCTCGACCTGACCGCCCGCATCGTGTCGGAAAGCCGGCTTACCACCATGATGGTCACGCATAGCATGCGCCAGGCGCTGGACGTGGGCGAGCGCACCGTCATGCTGCACCAGGGCAACGTCGTGCTCGACGTTGCAGGCCCCGAACGGCAGGGCCTCGATGTTCCCGATCTATTGAATATGTTCGAGCGCGTGCGCGGTGAAAAGCTGTCCGACGACGGCCTTTTGCTGGGGTAGATTCCGGTGTGATGGCCCTTAGGCATGGGGCTTGCTGCATAGCGGCGGTGTCGACTGCCGCAGGCCCCCATGACTCTCGAGGATCCGCTCGTTCTAAAAATACTTACCGTAAACACGCATAAGGGCTTTACGGTTTTCAACCGCCGCTTCATCCTGCATGAATTGCGCGATGCCATACGTGCCACGCACGCCGACATTGTTTTCCTGCAGGAAGTGCTGGGCGCGCATCACCATCATGCCCAAAAGCTCGCCCGCTGGCCTGCGACCAGCCAGTATGAATTCCTGGCGGATTCGATATGGGGAGACTATGCATACGGGCGCAACGCCGTCTATCCTCACGGCCATCACGGCAATGCCGTGTTGTCGAAATTTCCCATTACCCGTTACAACAATATCGATGTCTCCATAGGCCGGCACGAGAAGCGCGGCCTATTGCATTGCGTCCTGAAGCCGCCGGGCAGGGATACCGACATACATGCGATTTGCGTGCATCTGGGGCTGCGGGAAAAACACCGGGGCAGCCAGCTTGCCTACCTGTGCCGCCTGATCAAGGAAATCCCTCCCGAGGCGCCGTTGGTTGTGGCGGGGGATTTCAATGACTGGCGATTGCGCGGGCAAAAAACACTGATGCGCTCCAGCGGCTTGAAGGAGGTCTATCGCGAGCGGCATGGGCAGGTGGCGCGCAGCTATCCGGCGCGTTTTCCCCTGCTGCGGCTGGATAGGGTCTATGTCCGCAGTGTGGAGGGCTTTGAACCTGTCGCACTGGCATCCAGGCCCTGGACCCACTTGTCGGATCACGCGCCCCTGGCCGTGGAGTTGACGCTATGACCGCAGTCGCATGGACCTCGGGAAATTCCCTGGAATTGCTGGAGAACGGCGAAGCTTTTTTCCCCGCCGTGTTCGACGCGATACGCCAGGCCCAGCGCAGCGTGGTGGTGGAAACCTTCATCATTTTCGAAGACGAGGTGGGCGCGCGGCTGCAGCAGGTCGCGATAGAAGCGGCACGGCGCGGCGTGCGCGTCGACATCACGGTCGACGGCTACGGTTCGGCCGATCTGTCCGCGCAGTTCATCGACGCCATGACCTGCGCTGGGGTCGCATTCCATGTATTCGATCCCAGGCCCAGGCGTTTGGGCATGCGCACCAATCTGTTCAGGCGCCTGCACAGGAAGATCGTCGTGGTGGACGATGTCGTGGCATTCGTCGGCGGCATCAACTTCAGCGCGGATCATCTGGCCGATTACGGCCCCACCGCCAAACAGGATTACGCCGTCTCGATACGCGGCCCGCTGGTGGACGACATAGCCCGTTTCGAGGCCGAGGTGCTGCAGCCGGTGCGGCCGCGGTTTTCATGGCGCGGGCTGCGCCGCAAGAGCAAGGCGCCGGATTCCGTGCCGGGCGATAGCATGGCGGCGCTGGTGGTACGCGATAACGACCAGCACAAGACCGACATCGAGACTCAATACCGCGTTGGCCTGCGCGCGGCGCAGCGGGACATACTCATTGCCAATGCCTATTTTTTCCCGGGCTACCGCTTTCTGCGCGACTTGCGCAATGCGGCCAAACGCGGCGTAAGGGTCCGCCTTGTCCTGCAGGGCGAACCCGACATGCCTGTGGCCCGTTTCGTCGCCACGATGCTGTATGACTATCTTTTATCGGGCGGCGTCCAGATCTACGAGTATTGCGAGCGGCCATTGCATGGAAAAGTCGCCATCGTCGATGGCATATGGTCCACCGTCGGCTCAAGCAATCTGGATCCCTTGAGCCTGGCGCTTAATCTGGAAGCCAATATCCTGGTCAACGACAGGCATTTCAGCTCCATGCTGCAACAGCGCCTCGAGTCCCTCATAGAAAGCGATTGCCGGTTGATGCGCCGCGAGACGGCGCCCCGCAGGAAAATTCAGCGTGTGTTGGTCGGCGTGTTCGTCTTCCATTTCCTGCGCCGCTTTCCTTCCTGGGCGGGGTGGCTGCCTGCGCGCAAGCCGGTGCTCAGGTCGATTCCCGCGCCCATGGACGAGCAGGCCGAGGAGCGGCCATGAACGCCGGAGCGAAAGGCGGCTTGGGCTGGTGGCGCGCTCATTGGCCGCGTATCCGCAAGATAGCCACCGCCAGCTTCATCGCGCTGGTCGTTGTGCTGCTTTGCATGGCGGCAACGCGTGTCGAATGGGGTGAAGTGCTGGGCGCCATCAGCGCGCTGCCGAGCCGGACCTTATGGGTGGCGGGATTGATCGCCGCAGCCAGCTATGCGGTCTACAGCAGTTTCGATCTGCTGGGAAAATACTACACCGGGCATGGCCTGGCATGGTGGCGGACGATGATGGTGGGCTTTATCAGCTACGCTTTCACCATGAACCTGGGCGCTCCAGTGGGGGGCGTCGGTTTGCGCATGCGGCTGTACTCCAGGCAGGGATTGAAGCAGGGCGTGGTCATGCGCGTGATGGCGCTAAGCCTTGCAACTAATTGGATAGGCTACCTGTTGCTGGCCGGAGCGTTGTTTGCGGCCGGCGCGGTGGCGCTGCCCGACGAGTGGGAGCTGGGCAATGGCGCGCTGCGCTTGATTGGCGCGGCGATGGCCCTGACCGGAGTGGCCTATCTGTTTCTCTGCGGTCTTTCCAATACCCGCTCCTGGACCCTATGGGGGCATGAAATCGAGCTTCCCTCCCTGGGCCTGGCAAGCCTCCAGATTTTCATTGGCATGCTGAACTGGGCATTGATTGCGGCGGTGATCTATGTGCTGATGCAGCAAAAAGTGGCCTATCCCTTGGTACTGGGCACCTTGCTGATTAGCGCTATCGCGGGGGCCCTGGCTCATATTCCGGGAGGGCTGGGCGTTATCGAATCGGTTTTCATCGCCTTGCTGGTTTCGCCGTCCATGCCGCGCTTCCAGATACTGGGCGCCATCCTGGTGTATCGAGCCGTTTATTACCTGGGGCCCTTGCTCATCGCGGGGGCCTGGTATCTGGCTGCAGAGGCAAAAATGGAACGCAAGCCGAAAAGCGATAAGTCCGACATCCGCTGTACGAATTACCCCTATCGGTAATTTCTGCCAGCCGCCCCAAATGAGAAGGGGAGCCCCGCGATTTTGCCGTCCGGCACGTTGATTGCTTGGCGAAAGGAGTGGCCTGCGCAAGGGCGGCCATGCGCTTCGAGCGTTTCGGGGGCATTGACAAGGAGCATCTATGATTATGGACAAACATCGTGCGGATATGCGCAAGCAGAAAGAGCGGGTTGCCTATGACACCCGGGAATTGATCGCCAGCACGGAAGCACTGCTGCGTTCAACCGCCTCGTATACCGGCGCGGAAATCGAGGCGGCACGTGAAAATCTTCGCTTACAGCTGGAAGCGGCGAAAGAGCAGACAGGGCGATTGAACCGGGTGGCCGCCGAGAAAATTGGAAAGGCCTCTACGATCGCCGACGAGTACGCGCACAACAATCCCTGGCGATTGCTGGGGGCGGCGGCGGTGGTAGGGGCCATTGCGGGCTTTTGCCTTACCGGCAGCAGGCGCCGCTGACTTTCCGGAGAAAGATCATGTCACTGATCGTAGCCGCGCGTTTCGACACCTTCGATTCGGCTCAGGGCGCCGCCGCGGCGCTTATCAAAGAAGGTATCGCGCCCGACGCATTGCATACCTTCTTCGTCAATCCAGCGGGAGCGCATGACCGCTATGCGCTGGGTGGCGACAGGGCTGCCGATCCTGATTCGCAAGGAGGGCATTTCGGCGCGGTCGGCGGGGCCGCCGCTGTCGGCATCGTCGGCGCGTTGATAGGAGCGGTGGTCGCCTTCTCATTTTCCACTTCTTTTCTGATTGTTGTGGCGGGAGCGGGCGCGGGGGCTTATATCGGTTCGCTGGCCGGAGCCATGTATGTGCTGGGCAAATCCCGGCCGCGCCGTAATCTGCAGGAGGCGGTCAACGCAAAGATGAATGAAGGGCGCGCCTCCGGGGTATTGCTGGCCGTCCATACTTCGCCCGAGCATGAAAAACACGTGGCGCGGATACTGAAGGATGCCGGCGGGCGGGAAGTGGAGCGTGCGCAGGGGCGTTGGGACGAGGGCGGATGGGAGGACTTTGACCCGTTGGTAAGCCCGCAATTGGAAAAGGATATCTGAGCGCACCGCACATGGATGGCCTTGCCCCGCCGCGGATTGCTCCGCGCGGGGCAAGGCCATAGGGGTGCCCGTTGCTTAGGGCTGCTGGCCCACCTTGATGTTGTAGTCCACTTTTTTCACACCCGCGACCTGGCGTGCGGCCTGCACCGCGTTTTGCGCCGCAAGCTGGTCATCCACGCTGCCGCGCAAGGTGACGACGCCTTCATATGTGCTTACCTGGATGTTGTTCGCATGCACCCCGGGCACAGATACCACGGCAGCCTGAACATTGGTGTTGATGGATGCGTCATCCGTGTACTGCGCCGCGCTGCGCGGAGCGGGATCCCCCGCGCAGGCGCCCAGTGCGAAGGCGGCGGCCACGATCATGACTATGCGGGAAAATCTATGCTTGGCCATATAGACCTCCTTTTCGAAAAAATGAAGGAGCCCTGTTTATTGCGGGGCTGCTGCGCCCTGGCAGCAAGCCTTGTGCCGGGGCTCGGTTCCGGGCAAGGCAGTGGTCTGAAGCACATTGAAATATGAACATCTGCTTGCAACTCTGCCGTAGTGCAACATTTCCCTTTATACTCACGCTTTACTAAAAACCAGAATCATTACAGGCGCCATCCCAAGAGGGCGGCGTGCGTATGGGAGTCTCGAATGCCGAACCTTCGCCTGCCGTTCGGGCGGCAAGTCCGCTTTATTGCCTTTTGTTCCCTGGCCATTCTTGCCGCCTGCGGTGAAAAACCGCAGCAGGGCATGGGCGAGATGAAGGTCCCGGTCAGCGTCATCACGGTCGAACCCACCCCGACGGAAATTTTCGTCGAGCTGCCCGGCCGGGTCGAGGCGATCAAGGACGCTCAGATTCGCGCACGCGTGAACGGCATCGTCAACGAAATCAATTTCAAGCAGGGCAGCGACGTCAAAGAAGGGCAGTTGCTCTTCACCATCGATCCCGCTCCATACGTCGCCGCGCGCGATCAGGCGGCGGCGCAATTGAAGAACGCCGAAGCCGACGTTCGCACCGCCCGGCTGTTTGCCCAACGGTATTCCAAGCTGATCAAGGCCAATGCGGTCAGCCGCCAGGAGTACGACAACGCCGTGGCGCAGGCCGGACAGGCCGAGGCCGCCGTTGCCGCGGCCAAGGCCAACCTGAAGGCCGCAGATATCAACCTGGACTACACCAAGATCGTTTCACCGATCGATGGCCGCATCGGCAAATCGCTGGTCACCGAAGGCGCTCTGGTCAGCGCCAGCGCCGCGACGCAAATGGCCACGGTGCAGCAGCTCGATCGCGTTTACGTGGATATCACGCGTTCGACCACGCAACTGGCGCAATTGCGCCGTGCGATGGCGGAAGGAATACTGAAGCAGGCCGGCGATCCGGCCGCGCAAGTGCTGCTTGAAGACGGCAGCCCTTACAAGCACCTGGGCAAGCTGTTGTTTTCCGGCGTAAGCGTGGATCCGACAACGGGCCAGGTCAACCTGCGCGCCGAGTTCGACAACCCCGATCAGATTCTGTTGCCCGGCATGTATGTCCGGGTGCGCCTGCAGCAGGGCGTGGACGAAAAAGCCTTGCTGGTTCCGGAACAAGCCATCCAGCGGACGGCCGATGGCCTGAGCAGCCTGATGGTCGTCAAGGAAGGCAAGGTGCAGCCGGTCGCCGTATCGATAGGCTCGCAAGTGAAAGGCCGCTCCATTATCTACAAGGGCCTGAATCCGGGCGACATGGTGGTCGTGGAAGGTTTCCAGAAGATTCGTCCGGGTGCGGCGGTGCAGCCCATTCCCTGGAAGGGTCCTCAGGCCGCCGGGGGCCAGGCCGATGCGGATAAAGGCGCGGACTCCGGCAAAGCCGGCCCCGCAGCGTCCGAAGGCGATGCAAAAGACAAACCGGCGGGCGATGCATCCGCATCCAAACCCGCCACTCAAGGCTGAGGCTCCCTCAGTCCTGCGGGCCGCGACATGACGGCCCGCTGCGTCAATGCTTATAAAGTGAGCGCACATGCCACAGTTTTTTATTGAACGACCGATTTTCGCCTGGGTGGTAGCCCTGGGAATCACCTTGGCCGGCTTGCTGGCCATTCCCAACATGCCGGTTTCGCAATACCCCGAAGTCGCTCCGCCCGCCATCACGATCAACGCCACCTATCCCGGCGCCTCGGCCGACGATGTGGCCAGTTCTGTTGCCAGCGTTATCGAAAACGAATTGAACGGCGCGAAAGGCCTGCTGTACTACGAATCGGTCAGCGACTCCTATGGCCAGGCCGAGATTACGGTCACCTTCAAACCGGGAACCAACCCCGACCTGGCGCAGGTCGACGTCCAGAACCGGGTGTCCAACATCACCGCCAAGCTGCCCGCCGCCGTGGTGCAGCAGGGCCTGAAGGTGTCGCAAACCAATACCGGCTTCCTGATGGTGGTCACGGTATCGTCGCGCGATGGTTCGCTTAGCGAAACCGCGTTGGCCGACTATATAACGCGCAATATCCAGAACCCGGTATCGCGCGTTCCAGGGGTGGGCAAGTTCCAGCTGTTCGCCGCGGGCCGCGCCATGCGTGTCTGGGTGGATCCGGACAAGCTTACCGGCTTCAAGCTCAGCATGGCCGATGTCAATAACGCCATCGGCCGCCAGAACGTGCTGATATCCGGCGGCATCATGGGTTCGCCTCCCAACCCCGACGCGCAGCGCGTGGCCGCGCCCATCGTGGTGAATGGCCAGCTATCCACTGTTGAAGAATTCAGCAATATCGTGCTGCGCTCCAATGTCGATGGTTCGACTGTGCGGCTGGGCGATGTGGCCCGCGTCGAGGTCGGCGCCGACAACTATCAGTTCGGCGCGCGACTTAATGGCAAGGCCACCGCCGCGTTCGCGATCTCGCTTACGCCCAATGCCAACGCGCTTTCCACGGCGGAAGGCGTAAAGGCGAAGATGGAAGAGCTGTCCGAGTTTTTCCCCGACAACATCACTTATGCCGTTCCGTACGACACCTCTCCTTATGTGGAAGTCTCGATCGAGCAGGTCGTGCATACCCTGCTTGAGGCCATGGTCCTGGTGTTCGTGGTGATGTTCGTCTTCCTGCAGAACGTGCGCTATACGCTGATTCCGGCCCTGGTGGTGCCTGTCGCCATCCTGGGTGCGTTCGCCGTCATGCTGGGCCTGGGCTTTTCGATCAACGTGCTGACCATGTTCGCCATGGTGCTGGCCATCGGCATCCTGGTCGATGACGCCATTGTGGTGGTGGAGAACGTCGAGCGCATCATGGCCGATGAAGGCCTGCCGCCCAAAGAGGCCACCAAGAAAGCCATGCCCCAGATCAGCGGCGCCATCATCGGCATCACGCTGGTGCTGACCACTGTGTTCCTGCCGCTGGCCTTCATGTCGGGGTCGGTCGGGGTCATCTATCGGCAGTTCTCGGTGGCCATGGCGGTATCCATCCTGTTTTCGGCCTTGCTGGCGCTGACCTTTACACCCGCCTTGTGCGCAACCATACTCAAGCCCATACCCAAGGGGCATCACGCCACCAAGAAAGGTTTCTTCGGCTGGTTCAACCGTTCTTTCGATCGCACCACGCAGGGCTACGAGGGCTGGGTGGGCCGCAGCCTGCGGCGCGGCGGACGCATGATGCTGGTGTACCTGGTCCTGGTCATTGCCCTGGGCTGGATGTATTTGCGCCTACCCACGTCTTTCCTGCCCGAGGAAGACCAGGGCTATGTCATCGCCAACATAGAACTGCCCGCGGGATCCACCGCCAACCGGACCGTGGAGATCATCGAACAGGTGGAGCAGTACTTCAGCAAGCTGCCGGAAGTGGCCAACATCATCACCGTCCAAGGCTTCAGCTTCAACGGCAACGGGCTGAATTCGGCCATCGCCTTCGTTCCCTTGAAGGATTTCTCGGAACGCAAGGGGCCTGGCAGCTCGGCTCAGGCCATTTCCGGCCAGGCCATGCAGAAGTTGTTGTTCGGCTTGCCGGACGCCATGGTGTTCTCCATTGTTCCGCCGGCGATTTCCTCGCTGGGCAATGCTTCGGGTTTCGACATGCGCCTTGAGGACCGTGGCGGCATGGGACACGATGCCTTGATGGCCGCCTCCCAGCAGTTGCTGCAAATGGCGTCGCAAAGCCCGGTGCTGGCCCAGACTCGCATCACGGGCCTTGGGCCAGGCGCGCAGCTTAGCCTGACGATCGATCGCGACAAGGCCGCCGCCTTGGGCGTCGATTTCGCGGAAGCGGCGCAGTTGGTGTCCACCGCCATGGGCTCGGCCTATGTCGGCAAGTTCACCAACCAGGGCTGGGTCCAGAACGTATGGGTGCAGGCCGATCAGGGCCATCGCATGGAACCCGACGACGTGTTGAAGCTCAACGCGCGCAACAGCCAGGGCGAGATGGTGCCTTTGTCGTCCTTCGTGTCCTACGAATGGGTGCAGGGTCCGGTGCAGGTCGTGCGCTACAACAGCTACGAATCCGTGCGGATCGGCGGATCGGCGGGCCCGGGCTACTCCACGGGCGAAGCCATGGCCGAAATGGAAAAACTGGTGGAGCAACTGCCGGCCGGATTCGGCGTCGAATGGACCGGCTTGTCGTACCAGGAAATCCAGGCGGGCGGCCAGACCGCCATCCTGCTCAGCCTGGCTGTGCTGGTCGTATTCATGGTGCTGGCTGCCTTGTATGAAAGCTGGGCCATCCCGCTGTCCGTGATGCTTGCGGTTCCGCTGGGCATGTTGGGCGCCGTCGCCATGACCACGGTCATGGGCATGTCCAACGACGTGTACTTCCAGGTGGGCATGATCACGGTGATAGGCCTGGCGGCCAAGAATGCGATTCTTATCGTGGAGTTCGCCAAGGATCTATACGCGACAGGCAATACCAGCCTGATGGCCGCGACGATTGAGGCGGCGCGCTTGCGTTTCCGGCCCATCCTGATGACTTCTTTTGCCTTCATCCTGGGTGTGTTGCCGCTTGCCTTGGCGACCGGAGCCGGAGCGGCCAGCCAGAATGCCGTGGGCCTGGGCGTTCTGGGCGGCATGCTGGCGGCTACCCCGTTGGCCGTCCTTTTCGTACCCGCCTTTTTCGTAGTCGTGCTGACCTTGTTCAAGGTCAGGCCCGACAAGCTGTTGGGCGGGCATGTGCCGCATGCGGTACACGATGACGGCCGCCAGGCTGCCTCACACACGGAGCCCCACGCCGACAAGACGGGGGATAAGCATGAATAACCGCCTTTTCCATCGAGCCGCCTTGCCGGCGCTGATCATGCTGGCGCTGGCCGGATGCTCGCTGGCGCCCAAATACGAGCGTCCCGAAGCGCCGGTGCCGGCCCAGTATCCCGACGCTTCCGCTGTCAACAACAGCGGGCCGAATAGCGCCCAGACCGTTGCGCCGAATGCCCAAACCAGCTCCGACCTGGGCTGGAGCGAGTTTTTCAGCGATCCCAGGCTGAAATCCCTGATCAGCCTGGCGCTGGCCAATAATCGCGACATGCGCATCGCCGTCGAGCGGGTGCAGGAGGCCAGGGCGCAATACGGCATCGCCGACAGCGACCGCTATCCCACGCTGGGCGTGGGCGGCAATGCGCAGATCACGCGCAACCCCGAGAACCTGCGCATGAACGGCGCGCAATCCGAAAGCGTGACCCGCTACTACCAGGCGGGCGTGGGCATGACGGCTTTCGAGCTGGATTTTTTCGGACGCGTAAAGAACTTGTCCGAAGCGGCGTATCAACAATACCTGGCCACGGCACAGGCGCGCCGGACGGTGCATATCAACCTGGTGTCCCAGGTGGCGGAGGCCTATTTCCGCCTGCGCACGGCCGAGCAGCTGGATGTCCTGATGCGCAATACCCTGCAATCCAGGGAAAACACCATGTCCCTGGTGCAGGCGCGCTACGACGCGGGCGTCGCATCGGCGCTGGATTTGAATCAGGCGCGCGGGCAGTTGGATACGGTGCGGGCGGATCTGGCCAGCATCCAGCGGGCGCAGTCGCAGGCGCGCAATGCCTTGCATCTGCTGCTGGGCGCGCAGCCGCCGGCCGACCTGCCCAAGCCTGCGATCTTCGGACGCGACCAGGTGCTTGCGGCCATACCGGTGGGCCTGCCGTCCGAGCTGCTGACCCGGCGGCCCGACATCCTTGGCGCCGAAAATGCCTTGCTATCGGCCAATGCCAATGTGGGTGCGGCGCGCGCGGCGTTCTTCCCCAATATCTCCATCACCGGCCTGCTGGGATTCGCCAGTCCTCAATTGGGCGGTCTGTTCGGTTCGGGCCAGCGTTTCTGGCAGTTTTCCCCACAGTTGCAGGTGCCGATTTTTTCGGGCGGCGTGAGCGGCAATCTTGATCTGGCCAAGGCCAGGAAGAACATTGCCGTCGCGCAATACGAAAAAACCATACAGACGGCATTCCGCGAAGTGGCCGACGCCCTGGCCGGGGAAGCCACCTATTCAGGTCAGTTGGATGCGCTTCGTTCCTTGCAGGCCTCGGCATCCGAAAGCCTCAAGCTGGCGCAACTGCGCTACGAAACCGGCATAGACAGCTTCCTGCAAGTCCAGAATGCGGAAGTCGATCTGTATACGACGCAGCGCAACCTGCTGCAGACCGGCATGGACTCTTTGCTGAATCGCGTAGAGCTGTACAAGGCGCTGGGCGGCGGCTGGCTTCAGGATTCAGCCGCCGCCTTGCCCTCCGGCACGGCGGATACGCTGGCCGGCAGTACCGGCGGCCAGCAGGCTGCCGGGACAACGAGCCAATAAAAGGTAATAATAGGGGAGAAGCTTTTTACCGGTAACGAAGGGGTGTGCATCGAAATGATTGAATTGGGCGTAAATATTGATCATGTTGCCACCCTGCGCCAGCAGCGCTTCACCTCTTATCCCGATCCCATCCAGGCCGCCTTGCGGGCCGAGGATGCGGGTGCGGACGTCATTACCTTGCACCTGCGCGAAGACCGCCGCCATATCCAGGATGCCGACGTTATCGCATTGCGCCCGCTCTTGCGTACCCGCATGAACCTGGAATGCGCGGTAACCGCCGAAATGCTGGGCATTGCCTGCAAGATCCGCCCACAGGACGTTTGCCTGGTGCCGGAAAAGCGCAGCGAGCTAACCACGGAAGGCGGGCTGGACGTTCTGGGGCAATTCGATGCCGTACAGCAAGCTGTGACCCAATTGCATGATGCGGGCGTGCGGGTTTCGCTGTTCATCGATCCCGAAGCCGATCAGATCGAGGCTGCTCAACGAGCCGGAGCCACAGTCATCGAGCTTCATACCGGCGCCTATTCCGATGCGCCGAACGCCTCGGCCGCCGATGCCGAGCTTGAGCGCTTGCGCGGCGCCGTGGCGCAAGGAGTGGGCATGGGAATGCGTGTCAATGCGGGCCATGGCCTGCATTACGAGAATGTCCAATCCATCGTGGCCATGCCCGGCATAGCCGAACTTAATATTGGACACGCCATCGTGGCGCGCGCGGTATTCGACGGATGGGAGAAGGCCGTGCGCGACATGAAGGCGCTGCTTAGAAAAGGATGAAAATGTCTGTTGTTGCACCTATCGATTACCTGCTGTCCCGACGTTCCGTTAAATTCGTGCAGGCTCCCGGCCCTTCGGAAGGCGAGCTGGCGCAAATCCTGCAATCGGCCATGTCGGCGCCCGACCACGGGCAACTGCGGCCCTGGCGTTTTTCCCTGATACGCGGCGACGCAATAGGGCGCTTGGCCGACATGGCGCTGGACGCCGTCAAGGCGGCCGGCTTGCCCCTGACTCCCGAGAAGGAAGCCAGCAACCGGCGCTGGCTGGACAAAGTCCCCTTGCTGATTGCCATTGCCTGCAAGCTGGACCATGCGAACACCAAGATTCCCGAACAAGAGCGGGTTCTCGCCACCGGCGCCGCCGTCACCAACATACTGAATGCCGCTCACATGCTGGGTTATTCCGCATACTGGAGTACGGGCTTGGGTACCTACATCGACGAGGTCGGCGAAGCGTTGGGTTTCGATAGCCTGGACTACCATTTCATGGGCTTTGTTTCGATCGGTACGCCTATCAATCCGCCGGCGGAGCTCCAGCGTCCCGACTATCGCCAGTTCGTCACGGAGTGGCAGGGCGCTTAGATCTGCTTTTCCGCCGGACGGCCTGCGCCGGCCGCTTCCGGTATCCGATCGACATCGCTTGCACGGACTGGCGGCCCAGCCGGCCGCCGTTCCTCTTGACTGGAGTATCTGGAAATGAAGCTGCTGAAAACGGATGTGGCAATTATCGGAGCCGGCACCGCCGGCCTGTCGGCCTATCGCGCGGTCAAGTCGGCAGGGCTCAACGCTGTCCTGATCGAGGGCGGGCCGTACGGCACCACTTGCGCCCGGGTCGGCTGCATGCCCTCGAAACTGCTTATTGCCGCGGCCGAGGCGGCGCATACGGCGGCATCGGCGCAACCCTTTGGCGTTCATATCGACGGCACGATTCGCATCGACGGGGCCCAGGTCATGGACCGGGTCAAGCGCGAACGCGATCGTTTCGTGGGTTTCGTGCTGGAAAGCGTGGATGGCATGCCGGCCGGCGACAAGATTGCCGGCCATGCGCGGTTCATTTCCGATACGGTGCTGCATGTCGACGATCACACCGAGATCCAGGCGTCCCGCGTGGTGATCGCTGCGGGATCGTCGCCCGTCGTGCCCGAATCCTACAAAATCCTGGGCGATCGCGTCGTCGTCAACGACAACGTATTCGAATGGAACGATCTTCCACGCAGCGTCATGGTGGTGGGTGCCGGAGTCATCGGATTGGAATTGGGCCAGGCACTGGCGCGATTGGGCGTCAAGACCTGCATCGTGAACCGCAGCGGCAACGTGGGCGGACTGACCGACCCGGAGGTCAGGGCCAGCGCGCTGGCCGCCTTCCAGTCGGAGCTGGACTTGCGTTTGAACACGCAGATCGTCGCGGTGCGCCGCGTGGACGATCAGGTCGAAGTGCGCTTCCAGACGGCGGGCCAGCCGGAGGCGACCGAGAGATACGATTACTTGCTGGTGGCGGCTGGCCGGCGGCCCAATGTCGGCGGGCTGGGCCTGGAGAATACGACGGTCAAGCTGGACAAGGAAGGCATGCCTGAATACGACGCGGCCACCTTGCAACTGGGGTCGGCGCCCATTTTCATTGCCGGCGATGTCAACGGGATTTTGCCATTGCTGCACGAGGCCGCCGACGATGGACGCATAGCGGGCGAAAACGCCGCTTCGTATCCCCAGGTCAATCCCGGAAAGCGCCGCGCTCCGATGGCCGTGGTGTTCTCGGACCCGCAATTGGCGCAGGCCGGCTTGCGGTTCAAGGAACTGCCCAAGCAGTGCGTGGCTTTCGGCGAGGTCGATTTTGCAAATCAGGGCCGGTCGCGGGTTATGCTGAAGAATCGCGGCAAGTTGCGGGTTTATGTCCATAAGGACGGCGGGCGATTCCTGGGGGCCGAGATGGCGGGGCCGGGCATGGAGCACATCGCCCATTTGCTGGCCTGGGCGGTGCAGCAGGAGCTGACGGTTTCTCAGATGCTGGAGATGCCGTTCTATCATCCGGTGGTCGAGGAGGGCTTACGGACGGCGCTTAGGGAAGCGGCCAAGCATCAGGTGGAGGCGAAGCTGCACGATGTGTGCAAGGAGGAGCAGGCGGTCAACGCCAATTGACGCGCCGGCTTCTGGTTTGCTGTCCATCAGGGTTGCGTCAACTGTTTGCTACCGCTGGCTTTCTCGGACATATCGTTCTTGTAGGTGTCTTTCGCGTACACGCGGACGGGGTGGGGGTGAAGGCCGTTGGGCCCGCGTGACCGGTTCGGCGCCCAGCGCGCCGAACACCGCTTAGCGTGGCTCGTCCGCCCATTCGGGCTCCCTTCGCCTACCGCTCGCTCGGCCCCGAAGGGCCCGCCGTCCTCCACCGCCACCCCGTCCGCTGCATTTCAGAATAACGCCCGGCCTGTCGGGACGTTTGGCGTGCTTGGCCTTTTTGCGGTTGGCCGGTTCTGGCCGGGACAGGTAGCGCGCTCGCCCTGGCGCGGCCCGCCTGCCGGGCCGCTTGGGGCCTCGGGCAATATAAGGCTGCGGCCATACGGTTGACTGCGGCGATTCGCATTGAATTTATGCAGTGCGATGGGCCTTGGGTGGCGGGCCGGGCGACTTACGGGGCCGAGCGAGTCGTAGGCGAAGGGAGCCCGTATGGGCGGACGAGCAAGACGATGCGGTGTTCGGCGCGGCGGCGCCGAACCGGTCACGTGGAGCTGGACCGCTACCCAAGACCCGTCGCACGTCAAAAATAAGCAAACAGCCGCTAAAACAAACAGCCGCTAAGGCAAACAGCGGCTCAAGCAAGCAGCCGTTCAAACAGAAAGGGCGTGCACGCCGCACGCCCCCATAAGCACCTGGCGCCCGCTCGCGCCAGTAAGCAAATTCGTTAACCCTTGCCCAGCAGCGTCTTCACGCCCGCGGTCAGGACTTCCACCGATTCCGTATCCGCCGCCAGATAACGCGCGCGTCCCTGCGCGTCGAAGATATAAACCCCCCGGCTGTGAGCCACCTCGTAGTTCTCCGGATCGTCACCCTTGGGCTTCTCGATCTGGTAAGCCACCCGGTAGCGCCGCGCCACATCGGCCACCTGCTTTTCCGTACCGGTCAGGCCTATGGCATTGCTATCGAAAGCGCGCACGTAGGCTTGCAGGATTTCCGGCGTATCGCGATGCGGATCCACACTGACGAACAGGATACGCACCTTGGCCGCGTCGTCGCCCAGTTCCTCCATCACCTGCGACAGCTGCGCCATGGTCGTGGGGCAGACATCGGGGCAGCTTGCATAGCCGAAGAACATCAATACCGTCCTGCCCTTGAAGTCGTCCTGCGTCACGGCTTTTCCGCCAGCGCCTTCCAGCGTGAAACGCAGATCGGGCAGAAAGCCGCGCACATTGTGCAAGGCCGTTTCGGTCTGCGCCGCAGCGGCGAACGACAGGACTAAGGTGCAGGCCAGGCCCAGCAGAAATCGGTACAGGTTACGCATGACGGACTAAATCGTTGAATGGCGGGCAGAAGCGCTACAGGACATTATAGGTTCGATTCTTCGGCCAGGCCGCTATGGCGCAGCAGCGCGTCGATGGAAGGCGGGCGGCCGCGGAAGGCCTGGAACGATTCGGCGGCGGGACGCGATCCCCCCACGGCCAGGATCTCCTTCAGGAAACGCTGGCCGGTGGCGGCGTTCAGCGTCTCGCGGGGCTGGCCGGGCGGCGTGGCGCCGGCGCTTTCCTCGAAGGCCGAATAGGCATCTGCGGACAGGACTTCGGCCCATTTGTAGCTGTAGTAGCCGGCCCCGTAGCCCCCTGCGAACAGATGGGAGAAATTATGAGGGAAACGATGCCAGGCAGGCGGAAACAGCACGGCGACTTCCTTGCGCACCTGGTTCAAGGTGTCCAGCACCGCCTGGATGGACAAGCCCTGCGCCTGATGATGGATGCTCATGTCGAATAGCGAGAACTCCACCTGCCGCAGCATCTGCATGCCGCTTTGGAAATTGCGGGCGGCCAGCAGTTTGTCGTAGAGCGCGCGCGGCAGCGGACTGCCTGTTTCCGCATGGGATGACAGGGCTTGGACCACGGACCATTCCCAGCAGAAATTCTCCATGAATTGGGACGGAAGTTCGATGGCGTCCCATTCGACGCTGGCGAATGCCGAGGCGCCCGGTTCATCGACCTGCGAAAGCAGGGCGTGCAGGGCGTGGCCGCTTTCGTGAAACAGGGTAATGACATCGTCGTGAGTGAGCAGCGCCGGTTTGCCGTTATGCGGCCTGGAAAAATTGCAGGTCAGGTAGACGACGGGAGTCTGCAGCGCGCCGGCGGTCTTGCGGCGATTGCGCTCGCTGTCCACCCAGGCGCCGCTTTGCTTGCCTTGACGCGAATACAGGTCGATATACAGGGTTCCGACCACTTGCCCGGCCGACACGGCCTCCAGCGCCTGCGCATCGGGATGCCAGGTTGGCGCAACGCTTGGGCGCAGCGTGACATTGAAGAGTTTTTCAACGACCTGGAACAAGCCTTTCAGCACTTGAGGCTCGGTGAAGTATTGCTTGATCTCCTCTTCGGAGTACGCGTAGCGCTCTTCGCGCAGGCGCTCGGATGCGAAGGCGATGTCCCAGGGCTCCAGCTCGTTCAGGCCGAGCTTTTCGCGGGCGAAGTCCTGCAGTTGGGCCAGATCGCGGGTCGCATAGGGCTTGGCCTTCAAGGCCAGGTCCTTCAGGAATTCCAGCACCTGCCCGGCGGTATCGGCCATGCGCGTTTCCAGCCGCAGGTCGGCAAAGCTGGTATAGCCCAGCAGGGCGGCTTCCTCGGCGCGCAAGGCCAGCAGTTGTTCGATAAGGGCCGAGTTGTCCAATGCCGGATCGCCTTGCTCGGAGGCAACGGTCGAATAGGCTTTATACATTTCCTGGCGCAAAGAGCGATCTTGCGCATACTGCATCACAGGAAGATAGCAGGGCATTTTCAGTACCAGCTTCCAGCCGGCCATTTCGTCGGCTTGCGCGGCCGATCTTGCCGCGCCCACCACATCGGCCGGCAAGCCGGCAAGGCGCGATTCATCGGTCACATGCAAGGACCAGCGATCGACGGAGTCCAGCACGTTTTCGGAGAACTTCTGCGAGGCTTGCGCCTGCTGGTCGGAAATGCGGGCATAGCGCGTACGCTGTTCACCTTGAAGTTCGACGCCGCTCAGGCGAAAGTCGCGCAATGCCAGCTCGATAACGCGCCGGCGCACGGGCGACAGTTGCGCGAAGCCGGCGGATGCGCCCAGGCGCTTGTATTGCGCGTACAGGCCTTCGTGCAGGCCGACCCAGGTGGAAAACTCGGTGACCAGCGGCAGGCACTGGTTGTAGGCAGTGCGCAGCTCGGGCGTGTTGACCACGGCATTCAGGTGCCCCGCCACCGACCAGGCGCGCCACAGTTTTTCGGACGCGTCTTCCAGCGGTTCTATGATGGCTTCCCAGGTGTCGGGAAGGGATGGATCGGCGCTGCGCTCCACTGCAGCCCGGGTTTCGTCGATCAAGGCGGTGATCGCCGGCTCGATGTGTTCGGGCCTGACCTCGGAGTAATCGATAAGGGACGAAATCGGGGACAGCAGGGGGTTCTTCTGGGACATTGCTACGCTTATTGAGTTACGGGGACTTGCACGGCGCTGCGCTCAGCGGCTTCCAGGGTATTGACCAGCAGCATGGCGATGGTCATGGGGCCGACGCCGCCGGGTACCGGGGTGATGGCGCTTGCCACCTTGCGCGCCGATTCGAAATCGACATCGCCAACCAGCTTGCCTTGTTCGTTGCGATTGATGCCGACGTCAATGACGACCGCGCCGGGCTTGATCATGTCGCCGGTCACCATGCCGGGCTTGCCGGTGGCCACCACCAGCACGTCCGCGCGCCGGGTCTGGGCGCCCAGATCGCGGGTCTTCGAATTGCACAGGGTGACGGTGGCGCCCGCGGCCAGCATGAGCATGGCCATGGGCTTGCCCACGATGTTGCTGGCGCCGACCACGACGGCTTCCGCTCCCCACAGCGAGACGTTCTCGGATTCCAGCATCTTCATGATGCCGTAGGGCGTGCAGGGCCGGAACAGCGGTTGCCCGGTCATGAGCAGGCCGGCATTGCTGATGTGGAAGCCATCGACATCCTTGCCGGCGGCAATGGTTTCGATGACCTTGCTGGAATTCATGTGTTTGGGCAGCGGCAGCTGCACCAATATGCCATGCACCGAGGCGTCGTGATTCAGGTCGCGCACGAGGTCCAGCAACTGTTCTTCGCCGATGTCGGCGGCCAGGCGTATGACGCGCGAATGCAGGCCGGCCTTTTCGCAGGCAGCCGCCTTGTTGCGCACATAGACTTGCGAAGCGGGGTCTTCGCCGACAAGCACCACGGCCAGGCCAGGGGTGATTCCGCGCGCCTTGAGTTCGTCCACGCGCTGGCTGACTTGCGCCTTTACCTGATCGGAAAGCGCCTTGCCGTCGATGATGCGTGCCGTCATGCGGCACCTTCTTTGGTCAGTGCGATCTTCATCAGATCGGCCACTGTGGTGACTTCAAGCTTTTCCATGATGTTGGCGCGATGGGCCTCGACCGTCTTGATGCTGATGTTCAGGTCGCCCGCGATCTGCTTGTTCAGGCGGCCGGCCACAATGCGTTCCAGCACCTGTTGTTCGCGCGAGGTCAGGCGGCTAAGGACGGCCTGATGGTTTCTTTGGGCTTGCGCCTGGCTTACGCGTTCGCCAGCCTGTTCCAGCATGCGGGCGACGATGGTGCGCAAATCCGTTTCATTGAAAGGTTTTTCCAGAAAATCGACGGCGCCTTTTTTCATGGTCGAGACGGCCATGGGCACGTCGCCGTGGCCGGTGATGAACACAATGGGCAAGGGCGCCTGGCGTGCGATAAGTTCTTCTTGCAATTCCAGGCCGCTCATGCCGGGCATGCGCACGTCGGCGATAAGCACGCCGACCTGATCGGGCTCGTATGCATTCAGAAACTCTTCCGCACCGCTGAAGCCGCGCACCTTGTACCCGTTGGCTTCCAGCAGCCAGCGCAGGGAATCACGTACGGCTTCGTCGTCATCGACGATAAAAATGGTATTCGGTGCTTGAGGTGTAGTCATGCAGGCAACTCCTGGGTGTCTTCGGTCGTGCTCGAGGCTTGTGGCCCCGCACAGGGCAGAGTGAAACGGAAAATGGTGCCCCCATCGGGGTTGGGATCGGCCCAGAGGCGGCCATGGTGCGATTCAATAATAGTACGGCAGATATTGAGCCCCATGCCCAGGCCTTCCGATTTTGTACTATAAAACGGTTCGAACAGGCGCTCGGGATCTTTCAGGCCATGGCCGCGGTCAATGACCGCGATCTCGATCAGGGGGGCCTGATCGGTGATGATCAGGTGCAGAACCCGGTACTCGCTTTTCTCCATGGCTTCTATGCCATTTTTGAGCAGGTTCAATAATACCTGCTCGATAAGGATGGGATCGGCCAGCACGTCGGGCAAAGGCTCGGGCAAGTGCAGTTCGATGTCGATCTGGCGCTTGCGGGCATCGATATCGGCAAAGCCCACGGCATTGTCGATAATGCGCTTGATGGGGACACGCTGGCGGCGGGGTTCGCTGCGTTTGACGAATTCGCGTATGCGGCTGATGATCTTGCCCGCGCGCTCGGCCTGACCGGCCGCTTTTTCCAGGGCCTCCAGCAGGCGTTCCGGATTGGCATTGCCCAATTTGAGCATGGCCACCGCACCCATGCTGTAGTTGCTGATGGCGGTAAGCGGCTGGTTCAGCTCATGCGCCAGCGACGAAGCCATTTCGCCCATGGTGGTCAGGCGGCTGGTGAGCTGGATTTTTTCCTGCTGCACCCGCGAGGCCTCTTCGTGCGTGCGCCGTTCGGTGATATCGCGGGCGACCTGCAGGCGAACGCGCCGGCCGTCCGTCCAGGCCAGGATGCGATGGTGAACCTCGAACCAGCGCTGCGCCGAGTCCGAAAATATTTCGACCGTTTCATCGGTGAAGCGGCCCAGCCGGCCGCCCAGCAGCTCGCCGTGTCCATTGGACTGGGCCCCGAAGAAGCGGCGGTAGGTGCGATTGGCGAACAGAAGCTCCAGTCCGTCGGACGTGTCCGCCACCACCGAGATGGCATCGTCCAGGCCTTCGAGCACCGTCATGAAGCGCTCATGGGCGGCGGTCAACGCTTCGCGTATGCGCTTGGGCTCGGTGATGTCCGTCATGGACGTCATCCAGCCTATCTGTTCCCCATTGGGGTCGCGCAGCGGGGACACATACATGCGCGCGGTAAAGCGGGAGCCGTCGCGTCGCTGGGCCTCGACTTCCAGTCCGCTGCTGGGCGTGCGGCCCGACAGAAGGATGTCCAGCGTTTCCTGATGTTGGGCATGGCGGCCCGGCAGCCAGTAGGGAAAGGGAGTGGTGCGGCCGATAAGGTCGGCCTCGTTCCAGCCTATCATGCGGCAGAAAGCCGGGTTTACGTAGGCGATGCGCCCATGCATGTCGAATACGCGCATGCCGGTGGACATGGAATTTTCCATGGCCCGGCGAAAGCCCGTTTCGGCGATCAGCGCCGCCTCGGCCCGGGTGCGGAAGCGCGTATAGCGCCATAGCGCCAGCAGGCTGAGCACGATCACGCACGATAGAGCGACCACGACCATGATCAGGCGCTGTTGCCGCGTCTCCTGGTCGATGGTCACGAACATGACGCTATCGTTATGCAATTGCTGCAGCCATATGAAAACGCCCATGACGCACAGATACAGGACCAGGACGATAACGGGCGTTAGCCAATAGAAACCGCGGCGGGTGTTATTGGCTTGATCGTAAAACGTGGTCGGAATCAGGGATTTTTTGGAGTGGCTCGCCATGTCTCTGTAATTAGCGCATATCTATGCATTGCGCATTTTAGACCGTAACAGCCTGGTATATTTTTCGCATTATGAAAACTCATATCATAAAATGAAATATTGCTTGAATATAGCGCGGGTCTTTCCTAGAATTGGGAAGCTCGCCTGGCGCAACCCTTATAACAAAGCTACGTCCGCATCGATCCGGTATCGGGTATAACGTGACTATAGGGTAGCTTGCCGGTATCCGGATTCCACTTTCATAAACAGGAGACAGTAAATGTCCTCTCTTGAACAAGTCAGCACAACGGCAAACGCCATGGACGATGAAGCACTTGAGACCCAGGAATGGCTGGAGGCGCTCGAAGCCGTGCTTGATCGCGAAGGCCCTGATCGCGCCCACTTCCTGCTTGAGCGCCTGATCGACCTTGCGCGGCGTTCAGGAGCTCACATTCCGTTTTCGCCGAATACCGCCTACGTCAACACCATACCGCCGGGGCTGGAACCCGCGCATCCGGGCAACATCGTGCTCGAGGAGCGCATCCGCTCCTATGTGCGCTGGAACGCAATGGCCATGGTCGTCAAGGCCAACAGCCATAATCCGCCCGACGGCGGCAATCTGGGCGGCCATATTGCGTCGTTCGCTTCGCTGGCCACCATGATAGGCTGCGGCCAGAACCACTTCTGGCACGCCGAAAGCGAAGGCCACGGCGGCGACCTGGTGTATTTCCAGGGACACTCCTCGCCCGGCATCTATGGCCGCGCTTACCTGGAAGGCCGCCTGACGGAAGACCAGCTGAACAATTTCCGCCAGGAAGTCGATGGCCATGGACTTCCTTCGTATCCTCACCCCAAGCTCATGCCGGATTTCTGGCAGTTCCCCACCGTGTCCATGGGGCTGGGCCCATTGATGGCGATCTATCAGGCCCGCTTCCTTAAATACCTGCATGCGCGCGGCATTGCCGACACCAGCAACCGCAAGGTCTGGGTGTTTTGCGGCGACGGCGAAATGGACGAACCCGAATCCCTGGGCGCCATCAGTCTGGCCTCGCGCGAGAAGCTCGACAACCTGATCTTTGTCATCAACTGCAACCTTCAGCGCCTTGATGGCCCGGTGCGCGGCAACGGCAAGATCATCCAGGAACTCGAAGGCGATTTTCGCGGCAGCGGCTGGAATGTCATCAAGCTTATCTGGGGCGGCTATTGGGATCCTCTTCTGGCGCGCGACAAGGAAGGCATTTTGCGCCGTGTCATGGAAGAATCCGTCGACGGCGAATACCAGGCCTACAAGGCGCACGACGGCAAGTTCGTGCGCGAGAATTTCTTCGGCAAGCATCCCAAGCTGCTTGAGATGGTCAGCCGCATGAGCGACGACGATGTCTGGCGCCTGAATCGCGGCGGCCACGATCCCTACAAGGTGTACGCGGCGTTCAAGTCGGCATCCGATCACAAGGGCCAGCCCACCGTCATCCTGGCCAAGACCATCAAGGGCTACGGTATGGGCCATGTCGGCCAGGCCAAGAATCCATCCCACCAGCAGAAGAAGCTGGACATCGACTCGGTACGCGAATTCCGCGACCGCTTCAATATTCCCGTCCCCGACGACAAGCTCGAACAGCTGCCGTATTTCAAGCCGTCCGATGACTCGCCCGAAATGAAGTACCTGCACGAACGCCGCAAGGCGCTGGGCGGCTATCTGCCGCATCGCCGCCAAAAGGCTGACGAGCATTTGCATGCTCCGGCCCTGGAGGCTTTCAAGGCCGTGCTGGAGCCCACCGCCGAAGGCCGTGAAATCTCCACGACGCAGGCTTTCGTGCGCATCCTGAATCAGATTCTGCGCGACAAGGAGCTCAGCCCGCGCGTCGTGCCCATCCTGGCCGACGAGTCGCGCACTTTCGGCATGGAGGGCCTGTTCCGCCAGATCGGCATTTATGCGCCGGAAGGGCAGAAGTACACGCCGGTCGACAAAGACCAGGTCATGTACTACCGCGAGACCGAGAACGGCCAGCTGCTTCAGGAAGGCATCAACGAAGCGGGCGCCTTCAGCTCATGGATGGCCGCGGCAACGTCGTATTCGACGAACAACCGCATCATGATTCCGTTCTACATCTATTACTCGATGTTCGGGTTCCAGCGCATCGGCGATCTGGCCTGGGCGGCGGGTGACATGCAGGCGCGCGGCTTCCTGCTGGGCGGCACGGCGGGGCGCACGACCCTGAACGGCGAAGGCCTGCAGCATGAAGACGGCCATAGTCACATCATGTCCGCCCTGATCCCGAATTGCGTTTCCTACGATCCCACCTTCGGGCACGAGCTGGCCGTCATCATCCAGGACGGTCTGCGACGCATGGTCGAAAACCAGGAGAGCGTGTATTACTACATCACGGTCATGAATGAAAACTACGCGCAGCCCGGCCTGAAGAAGGGCGACGAAGAAGGAATCATTCGCGGGATGTACAAGTTCAAGTCGGTGGGCGACGCCAAGAAGCCGCGCGTGCAGCTCATGGGTTCGGGCACGATTTTGCGCGAGGTCCTGGCCGCCCAGGAAATGCTGGAAAACGATTGGGGCGTCGGCTCCGATCTCTGGAGCGTGACTAGTTTCACCGAGCTGCGCCGCGACGGACTGGATTGCGAGCGCCACAGCCTGCTGAACCCCGAAGACAAAAAGGCGCCCGTGCCTTACGTCACGAAGCAATTGGAAGGCACCTCCGGCCCCATCGTCGTATCGACCGATTACGTCAAGGCCTATGGCGACCAGATCCGCCCCTTCGTACCCAAGGGCCGCAATTTCAAGGTGTTGGGCACCGACGGTTTCGGCCGCTCCGATTTCCGCTCCAAGCTGCGCGAGCACTTCGAGATCGACCGGCGCTTCGTGGTGCTGGCGGCATTGCGCGGTCTGGCGGAAGAAGGTCAATTGCCGCTTGCCAAGGTGTCCGAAGCCATCAAGAA
The DNA here is from genome assembly GCF_048751585.1 of Pollutimonas rozaliensis. Classification (NCBI taxonomy): domain Bacteria; kingdom Pseudomonadati; phylum Pseudomonadota; class Betaproteobacteria; order Burkholderiales; family Alcaligenaceae; genus Pollutimonas; species Pollutimonas rozaliensis. The sequence goes on from NZ_JAZHOB010000003.1 coordinate 335,445, forward strand.
GTATGGCATCAATACCAATAAAGCCAACCCGCATCACGCTTAATCAGGGGACAAGCACATGAGCAATACCATCGAAATCAAGGTCCCGGATATTGGCGACTTTAGTGAAGTCGAAGTTATCGAGCTGCTGGTTGCCGAAGGCGATACCGTCAGCGCGGAGCAAAGCCTCATCACTGTCGAGTCCGATAAAGCCTCGATGGAGATCCCGTCGCCTGAAGCCGGCGTGGTCAAGTCGGTGAAAATCAAGGTCGGCGACAAAATCAAGGAAGGCACGGTCATTCTGCAGCTCGAAACCGCCGGCGCGGCTGGCGAGAAGCCCGCCGAACCGGCCAAGAAGGCCGAGCCGGCGCCTGAACAGGCGCCGGCCGCGCCGGGACAAAACAAGGGAGGCGAAAAGGCCGCTGCGGCGCCTGCGCCCCAGGGGCAGGGCGAGGCGGTCACAGTCGCCGTGCCCGACATCGGCGATTCCACCGATGTCGAAGTCATTGAGATCATGGTTTCCGTGGGCGACACGATCACGGCCGAGCAAAGCCTTATCACCGTGGAGTCCGACAAGGCCTCCATGGAAGTGCCGTCCTCGCATTCGGGCGTTGTCACCGCCATCAATGTCAAGCTGGGCGACAAGGTCAACAAGGGATCCCCCATTCTTGAATTGAAGGCCAGCGGCGCGGCCAAGCCCGCGGCCGCTGCCGCCCCGGCGGCTTCGGCGCAAGAGCCGGCGGCCTCCGCACAGAAAGAGGCCAGCCAGGCTCCCGCCGCGTCCGCGCCGGCCGGCGCGCCGGGACTGGCCTCGGTGCCGCCCGAGCGCCATTCGCCCACCGAAGCGTTTGCCGACGCCGACGTGCCTCTGCGCAATCTGCCCCATGCCTCGCCCTCGGTGCGCAAGTTCGCGCGCGAGCTGGGCGTCAGCCTGGCATCGGTGCGCGGATCGGGCGCCAAGAACCGCATCACCCAGGACGACGTTCGCAAGTTCGTGAAGCAGGCCTTGTCGGTCGGCGGCGGCGCCGCGTCGACGGCATCGGGCGATGGCGGCTTCAGCGTGTTGGGCTGGCCCAAGGTGGATTTCGCCAAGTTCGGAGAAATCGAAGCCAAGCCGCTTTCCCGCATCAAGAAAATTTCGGGCGCCAATCTGCACCGCAATTGGGTGATGATTCCGCATGTCACCAACAACGACGCGGCCGACATCACCGAACTGGAAGAACTGCGCCAGACGCTGAACAAAGAGAATCAAAAGTCCGGCGTGAAAGTAACCATGCTGGCTTTCCTGATCAAGGCCGTTGTGGCCGGGCTCAAGAAATTCCCAGAGTTCAACGCCTCCATCGATGGCGACAACCTGGTTCTCAAGCACTATTACCACATCGGTTTTGCGGCTGACACACCCAACGGCCTAGTGGTTCCCGTCATACGGGATGCCGACAAGAAGGGCATATTTGAGCTCGCCAAGGAAACCTCCGAACTGGCGGCCCTGGCCCGCGACGGCAAGCTGTCGCCCAGCCAGATGCAAGGCGGGTGTTTTTCCATCTCGTCGCTGGGCGGCATAGGCGGAACATCGTTCACGCCTATCATCAACGCGCCCGAGGTTGCCATATTGGGGGTGTCGCGCTCGGCGCATGCCCCGGTCTGGAACGGGAAGGAGTTCGAACCCAGGCTTATGCTGCCCTTGTCCCTGTCCTACGATCATCGGGTCATCGACGGCGCGTCGGCGGCGCGATTCAATGCCTATCTGGGCAGCCTGCTGGCCGATTTCCGCCGCATTGCGCTATAGGAGCCGCATATGAGCACAACTGAATTGACTGTGCCCGATATCGGCGACTTCGCCGAGGTCGAGGTCATCGAGGTCCTGGTTGCCGTGGGTGACTCGATCAAGGCGGAGCAAAGCCTGATCACCGTCGAATCCGACAAGGCCTCCATGGAAATTCCGGCCGCCAAGGCCGGTGTGGTCAAGGCGGTGCTGGTCAAGGTCGGCGACAAGGTCACCGAAGGTTCGGCTCTGATCCAGATCGAAGAGGCCGCGCCCGCCGACGACGCCAAGGCGGCGCCGGCAGCCGAGTCCACGGCGCCGGCTGCGGGGTCGCCCGCCGCAACAAAGCCGGCTGGTGAAAAGGGTGCTTCCGCGCCCGTGGCGGCCAGTTTCTCGGGCTCCGCCGATGTCCAGTGCGATGTCCTTGTTCTGGGCGCCGGACCCGGCGGATACTCCGCCGCGTTCCGGGCGGCCGACCTGGGCCTGTCCGTGGTACTGGTCGAACGCTATGCCACCCTGGGCGGAGTCTGCCTGAATGTGGGCTGCATTCCTTCGAAAGCCTTGCTGCATACCGCCGCGGTTCTGGAAGAAGCGCAATCCCTGGCCAGCCATGGCATCAAGTTCGGCAAGCCCGAAATCGACCTGGACGGCTTGCGCGCCTACAAGGACGGCGTGGTGGCCAAGCTGACCGGTGGCCTGGCCGGCATGGCCAAGGCCCGCAAGGTCAGTGTGCTGACCGGCCTGGGCCAGTTCGCCGACCCGCATCATCTGACGGTGCAGGAGGCCGGCGGCGCCACCCGCACGGTCAAGTTTGCTTCGGCCATCATCGCCGCCGGCAGCCAGTCGGTCAAATTGCCGTTTTTTCCCGAAGACGACCGCATCGTCGATTCGACCGGCGCCTTGCTGCTCAAGAGCATACCGAAAAAGATGCTCATCGTGGGCGGCGGGATCATCGGGCTGGAAATGGGCACGGTGTATTCCGCGCTCGGCACCCGCCTGGATGTCGTGGAAATGCAAAGCGGCTTGATGCAAGGCGCCGATCGCGACATGGTCAAGGTCTGGGAGAAAATGAACGCGGGCCGTTTCGACAATGTCATGCTCGATACCAAGACGGTGGGAGCCGAAGCGCGCGAAGACGGCATCTGGGTCAGTTTCGAAGGCGGCAAGGCTCCCAAAGAGCCGCAACGCTATGACTTGGTCTTGCAGGCCGTGGGCCGCAGTCCCAACGGCAAGAAGATCGCCGCCGAGAAGGCCGGCATCGCGGTGACCGATCGCGGCTTCATCGAGGTCGACAAGCAGATGCGCAGCAACGTCCCGCACATCTACGCAATCGGCGACATCGTCGGGCAACCCATGCTGGCGCACAAGGCCGTCCACGAGGGCCATGTGGCGGCCGAGGTGATCGCGGGCGAAAAGAGCTTCTTCGATGCCCGCGTCATTCCTTCCGTGGCGTACACCGATCCCGAGGTGGCCTGGGTGGGCTTGACCGAGGACGAGGCCAAGAAGGAAGGCATTGCCATCCAGAAGGGCCTGTTCCCCTGGGCGGCTTCGGGGCGCGCCATTGCCAATGGCCGCGACGAGGGCTTCACCAAGCTGCTGTTCGATGCCGAAACGCATCGCATCCTGGGCGGAGGCATCGTGGGAACCCATGCCGGCGACCTGATAAGCGAAGTGGCCCTGGCCATAGAAATGGGCGCCGATGCGGTCGATATCGGCAAGACCATCCATCCCCATCCCACACTGGGCGAGTCCGTGGGCATGGCGGCCGAGGTGGCCGAGGGCGTCTGCACCGATCTGCCCCCCGCGCGGCGCAAATAACGCTGGCCCGCATAGGGGCAAGCCTTATCGTTTTACCGGCAGGTGCTACTATCGGCACCTGCCGTTGTCTTTCTTTGAGCTATAAGCGTTCATCATGTCCCGTCTACAACCCAGCGATAACGCCACCTTGCAAGAGTGGTTGGATTATCTGGAGTCCCTGCACCGCACCCCCATCGATCTTGGCCTTGACCGCATACGCGTCGTCGCGGACAAACTGAAGCTGGAACTGCCTTTCGTGAAAATCACGGTGGGCGGGACCAACGGCAAGGGGTCCACCTGCGCCATGCTCGAGGCCATTCTGCTGGCGTCCGGCTACAAGGTCGGCACTTACACCTCGCCCCACCTGATTGATTTCAATGAGCGCATCCGGGTCGATGGCGAACAGGCTAGTGATCAGGACATCATCGATCAATTCCACAAGATCGAAAGGGTGCGCGGCGAAACCACGCTCAGCTACTTCGAATACACTACGCTGGCGGCGCTGATGCTGTTCGAAGGGCGGAAGCTGGATGTGGCGGTACTGGAAGTGGGGCTGGGCGGACGATTGGACGCGGTCAATCTGGTGGATGCCGATTGCGCCATCATTACCAGCGTCGATATCGACCATACGGCCTACCTGGGCGACACCCGCGAAAAAATCGGCCTCGAGAAAGCCCATATCTTCCGTCCCGGCCGGCCCGCCATTTGCGCCGATCCCATGCCGCCGCAAACCATAATGGATTACGCCGGCCGGATCGGCGCCGATCTGTGGCTGTTCGGCAAGGACTTCAATTATTCGGGCGACCGCCAGCAATGGGCTTACGGTGGACGCTCCCAACGCCGCAGCGGCCTGGCCTACCCGGCCCTGCGCGGCGCCAACCAATTGCTGAACGCCTCGGCGGCCCTGGCGGCGCTGGAAGCCTTGCGCCCCAGGCTGGTCGTCCCTCAGCAGGCGGTGCGTATCGGCCTATCGCAGGTATCGCTGCCCGGTCGTCTGCAAATCCTTCCGGGCACGCCCACCATCATCCTGGATGTTGCGCATAATCCGCATGCCGCCGCCGCCTTGGGACAGAATCTGGATGCCATGGGTTATTTCCCGCACACGCATGCGGTCATCGGCATGCTCAATGACAAGGACATCCCCGCTGTGGTCGCCAAGCTGGCCAATCGGGTGGATCACTGGTATTGCGCCAGCCTTGAAGGTCCGCGCGGCACATCGGGCCAGGACCTGGCCGCCATGGTGCGCCAGGCGCTCGCCGCCACCACGGGCCAGCCTTCCCTGGAAGAAACCAGCACCGAGGTTCACCGGGTGAAGCCGCCGGAAGAAGGCAGGCCGGGCGTCCGTTCGGTAGCCGTTCCGCCCGTTCCAGCCCATACGGTCAAGGTTTCGAATTTTGAAAATCCGGTACAAGCATTTACCGAGGCTCGGAAACAGGCCGCCGAGAATGATAGAATTCTCGTGTTCGGATCTTTTGCGACCGTAGGCCCGGTACTTGACGAGCTGGGACGCAAGGCCACATAGAATTCAGCAAGCCTCATGGCCGGCTTGTTTCTCAAGATAGGTTTTTGCCCCATGGGATTGTTCTCTCGTAAAGAGTCTGCTTCGGGAACGGGGCGTCGCTCCGCGTCGCGCTCGTCCATGTCCAGCGAGGCGCAAGCCAACGAATTGCGCGGTCGTGCGCGGCGCAGGCTGATAGGCGCCCTGGCGCTGGTGCTGGCCGCCGTCATTATCGTACCCATGCTATTCGATTCCCCGGTACCCGAAGACGGCCAGGTTGCCACCCCCGTCGTCGTCCCGGCCATTGTCCCCCCCGAAACCAGCGGTGGCGTGGCGCTGGCGCCCACGGCGCCGGAAGCGCCGGCATCCGGCGCCAGCAATCTTGAAACTCCACAGCCGGTTGATCCGGCGGCAGGCGCCGTCGCACCTTCCGCAACGGCGCCCGCCGCCAGCGAACCCGCTCCCGCGCCTGCGCAGGCCGCTACACCCCAGCCGCCACCCGCCCCGGAACAACCCGCTCCGGCGGAGAAACCCGAGCCCAAACCCAAGCCCAAGGCGCCCGCCGATCGCACCGACGACGGCTCGGTGGCCATCGCACTGCTCGAGGGCCGCAGCCCGTCCAGCCCCGCGCCGGCCAACACGGCGGACAAAGGCAGCTTCATCCTGCAGATCGCCGCTTACACTAACGACAAAGACGCCGAAGTCCGGCGCGACCGCCTTGTGTCGGCCGGGGTCACGAACGCTTATGTCGAAAACGCCGTATCGGGCGGGAAAACCACTTATCGGCTGCGGGTCGGTCCTTTTCCAACCCGCGATGCGGCTCAGGCCGCGCAAGCCCGCTTGCGGGCGCTGGGCTACGATAACGGCTTCATCTCCACTAAGTGACCAGCTTCGACTACCTTGTGCTGGCCGTCCTGGGCGTGTCGGCATTTCTGGGGCTCTTGCGCGGGCTCATAAAAGAAGTCCTTTCCCTTATCGCTTATATCGTCGCCTTTCTGTCGGCGATCTGGTGGGGGCCGCTGGTCTCGGGCTGGATCGCCGGCTGGATCGAAAATCCCTTGCTGCGCACAGCGGCCGCTTATGCGGCAGTGTTCATTATTGTGCTGCTGCTGGTCGGGCTGCTGAATCTGGCCTTGGCGACGCTCATCGAGAAAACCGGCCTGACGCCCGCCGACCACGGCCTGGGCGCCCTGTTCGGCCTGCTGCGGGGCATGCTGATTGTTCTGGTGCTGGTGGCTCTGGCAGGCTACACCGAGCTTCCCAAGGAGTCCTGGTGGAGCGAGGCCCGATTGTCCGGCACCGCCGTAAAAGGGGTGCAGCAGGTCAAGCAACTGCTGCCGCCGTCGCTGTCGTCATGGCTGCCGTATTGATTTGATTGATTCACAGGAATAGCAAACATGTGTGGAATTGTAGGGGTCTCGGGCTCCGGCCCCGTAAATCAGCTGATCTACGACAGCCTGCTGCTATTGCAGCACCGAGGACAGGATGCGGCGGGCATCGCCACCTCGCACGATCAATTTTTCAATATGTACAAGGCTCACGGCCTGGTGCGCGATGTATTCCGCACGCGGAACATGCGTTCCCTGCCCGGCAGCAGCGGCCTGGGCCAGGTTCGTTATCCCACGGCGGGTTCCAGCGACAGTGTCGACGAAGCACAGCCGTTCTACGTCAATGCGCCGTTCGGCATTACCTTTGTGCACAACGGCAACCTGACCAATTGGCGCGAATTGCGCGAAGCCCTGTTCAAGGTCGACCGGCGCCATATCAACACCAACTCCGATTCGGAAGTCCTGCTTAATGTGTTCGCCCACGAGCTGCAGCTTGCGGCCAACGGAGGCTCGCTGGACGAAGATGCCATCTTCACGGCCGTCTCCTCGGTGCATCGCCGCGCGAAGGGCGCCTACGCGGTCATTGCGCAGATTGCCAGCTACGGCCTCGTGGCTTTCCGCGATCCTTACGGCATAAGGCCTTTGTGCCTGGGTTCCGTGGAGACCGAGACCGGCACCGAATGGATGGTGGCGTCCGAGTCGGTCGCCCTTACCGGCTGCGGCTTCACCCTGGTGCGCGATGTCGCTCCCGGCGAAGCGATCTTCATCGACCTGGACGGCAAGCTGTCCAGCCGCCAGTGCGCCGATCAGCCGGCGCTTACGTCCTGTGTCTTCGAATACGTTTATTTCGCCCGCCCCGATTCATTGATGGATGGCGTATCGATTTACGATGCGCGCCTGAACATGGGCGAATACCTGGGTGATAACGTGGCCAAGGCCCTGCGCCTTGGCGATATCGACGTGGTCATGCCGATACCCGATTCGTCCCGGCCGTCAGCCATGCAATTGGCGGCACGCTTAGACCTGAGCTACCGCGAAGGCTTTATCAAGAACCGCTATATAGGCCGCACTTTCATCATGCCCGGCCAGGCCGTGCGCAAGAAATCGGTGCGCCAGAAGCTGAGCGCCATCGACATGGAATTCCGGGGCAAGAACGTCTTGCTGGTCGACGATTCCATCGTGCGCGGGACCACCAGCCGGGAGATCGTCGACATGGCGCGCGCAGCCGGGGCCAACAAGGTGTATTTCGCGTCGGCGGCGCCGGCGGTGCGCTTTCCCAACGTCTACGGCATCGACATGCCCACGCAGGCCGAATTGATCGCCACGGGCCGGGATACGGCCGAGATTGCGCGCGAAATCGGCGCCGACGGACTGGTTTACCAAGAGCTGGACGACCTGGAACAGTCTATCCGCGACCTGAATCCCGCCATGAAGCAATTCGAATCGTCTTGCTTCAACGGCCGCTACGTGACGGGCGACATCGACCAGGCTTATCTGGAGCGCCTTAGCCAGACGCGCGGCGCGCGCCCGGCCGCAGGGGAAATGGCCACTCGCGAAAACGACGAGTAGGCCTGCGTGGCGCCTAGCCCAGGCGTCGCAGCAGCGCGAACAGGGCCATCACGCCAATGACGGCGAACAGGCCCAGACCCCACAAGGCGTATTCCATGCCCAGCAAGTCGACGCGTGCGTCCATGCACGAGGCATAGATGCCGAACAGCCAGGGCAGGGCGGCATCCAGGCCGCTTTGAACCATGAGCCGGTCGGCGAAGGTCATATCGCAGGAGAACAGGCTGGCCGCGACACTGTATTGATACCAGGCGGTCGCCACGCCGGCCGCGCCAAGCAGCACGACGGCCAGCGCCGCCACCCGGCGCAGGTTGGCGGCAATGCGGCCCGCCAGCAATCCGATCCAGCATACGGCTGCGATGACGATGAAAATCAGGCGCTGCAAGACGCACCAGGCGCAAGGCTGCATGTCAAAGACATGCTGAGAGACCAGCGCTATGGCGACGGCGGTCAGGCAAAGCAGGGCTATAAGGTGAAGAATGCGGGAGGTCGTGTTCGTCATGGTGATCAAGTCGTAATGGGGTATGAGCGGAATGGTATGACAGGCGGCTGCGGGAAAAGTGCCGGTCGCCTCAGCGGGCGGCTTCGCGCATCAGGCCCAGCAGCAGCTCGTGCACGCCGTCCCACACAATCTGCACGCCCAGGCACAGCAGAATGAAGGCCGACAGGCGCATCAGCACGGCCGTGCCGTTGCGCCCCAGCTTGTGCAGGAACTGCGCGGCGAAGCGCAGGCAAAGGTAGACCACCAGCGAGGCCACGGCAATGGCCGGCAGCGAGCCGGCCAGCTTGATGGTGGTGGCCCAGGCCCGTTCGTCGTGCAGCGTGGCGCCCACGGTCAGGGCCGCCGACAGGGCGCCCGGTCCGCAAATCATGGGAAAGGTCAAGGGGTAGAAAGCCTTGGATCGCACCTGGTCGAAGGAATAGGCTTCAGCCATGTTCTGCGCATGTTCGGCATCGTAATCCGAGGCGCTGACCAGGCGCCACGCGGTGGCGATCACCAGCAAGCCTCCGCCTATCCGCACGATGGGCAGCGATATCCCGAAGAAGTCCAGCACCACATTGCCCGCGAACATCGCGATCGCCAGCATGATCAGTATGTTGATGGCGACCCGCTTGGCCAATTGAGTGCGCACTTGCGCGCTGGCGCCCTCGGTGAGCGTAAGGAAAATCGGCGCCACGGCGGGCGGATTCAGGATGGGTAGCAGGGTTGCCAGGGCGAACAGGAAGCTGCGTCCAAAATTGATGATGAAGTCGTTGAATGCCATGTCGTGGATTCTTGTTGGAGTCAGGAGCTCGCGCCGTCCAGCGTGGCGAGTACGTTGCGTTCGAATTGTAATTGGCTGCGAGGATGTCCCAGCACATCGCCTTCGATAATGAAAATATCTTCGACCCGGTCGCCCAGGGTCATGATCTTGGCCATCTTCAGGCTGACGGAATTGGCCGCGAAGACCCGGGCCAGGCTGTGCAGCAGGCCGGGGCGGTCCGCCGCGATGATGGACAGGCGCCAGGACGCGCTGCGCTCGTCGGGCTGCAGCTCGACATTGGGAATGATGGGAAATACGCGCGAGCGCCGCGATCCCGGCTGCCATGCTCCGGCGCTGGCCGGCTCGGCGGGTCCGGCGCCCGGCGCCAGCCTTAGCTGCTCGTCCAGCTCGTGTTCCACCAGCGTCGCATTGGAACGGTAGTCTTTTTCATGCGCAGGAAGCAGCACAATGAAGCTGTCCAGCGCCCAGCCATGGTGGGTGGTGTGTATGCGCGCGTCCTGCACGCTTAAGGAACGGCGGTTGAAATAGCGGCACAGGGTCACGAAGAGATCTTTGCGGTCCCGTGTGTACACCATGATTTGCAGGGCTTCGTTCTGCCCCACGATGCGCGCCTTGACCACGGGATCGGGTGAGTTGACGCGGTAGTACAGATGCCGCGTGTGCCAGGCGATCTCGGTGGCCTCATGGCGCAGGAAGTAGGCCACATCCAACTGATTCCAGAACTCGTCGCGGCTTTCATCGCGCAAGCCCATCAGGCGGATCTCGTTGGCCGCGGCCTCTTTGCGCTGGGCCAGCACGGTGCTGGTATCGGGCTGGGCGCCACCCAGCGCGGAAATCGTCTGCCGGTACAGATCTTCCAGCAGCTTGCCCTTCCAGGAATTCCAGACCTTGGGGCTGGTGCCGCGTATATCGGCCACCGTCAATAGATAGAGAGCGGTAAGGCGCCGTTCGTCCTGGACGCATTGGGCGAACTGATGGACGACGCCGGGGTCGCTCAGGTCGCGTTTCTGCGCCACCATGGACATGGTCAGGTGCTGGCGCACCAGGAACTCGACCAGATCCTTGTCGGCGCCTTCTATCCCATGATCGGCGCAAAAGCGCCGCACCTCGATGGCGCCCAGCTCGGAATGATCCCCGCCGCGCCCCTTGGCGATGTCATGAAACAGGGCCGCCACGTACAGCAGCCAATGGCGATCGAAATCGGCGATCAACTGGCTGGCCAAGGGGTATTCCTGGGCGTGCTCGGGCATGGTGAAGCGGCGCAGATTGCGCACCACCATCAAAATATGCTGGTCCACGGTATAGGCATGGAACAAGTCGTGCTGCATCTGGCCGACGATGCGGCGGAACACCGGCAGATAGCGGGGCAGTATGTTCAGCATGGTCATGCGCCGCAGGGAATGAACGATGCCGCGCGGCTGCTGCAGTATCTGGATGAACTGGCGGCGGTTGACCGGATTGTGCCTGAACTGTGCATCGATGCGGCGGCGGGCATGCCACATGGCGCGCAGCGCCTGCGCCGATATTCCGACGATCTCGGGCCTTTCCTGCATCACCAGGAAAGCCCGGAAGAGCAGGGCGGGGTTGCGCTCGAAGCCATCGTCGCGGCGTATGCCCAGCCGGCCGCGCACCATGCAGAAATCGTCGTCGATGATGCGGATCTGGTCGCCGGGCAGGGGAAACAGCAGTTCCTCCATGCTTTGCATCAAAATGGCATTGAGCTGGCTGACCACGCGCGCCGCCCAGTAATACCGCTGCATCAGGATTTCGCTGGGCCGCCGATTCCGGGTGGCTTCGAAGCCGTAGGTTGCCGCCAGGCCGGGCTGAAGATCGAAAAGCACGCGGTCCTCGCGCCTGCCGGTCATCAGGTGCAGCTCGATACGCAAGCGCTTGAAGGCCTGGTCGGCGCGGCGCAGAGCCCGGAACTCCGAAGCCGTCAACAAGTCGGTCTTGACGATCTCGCGCCAGGTGCTGCCCAGGCCCGCCGCCTGGGCCAGCCACAGAACCACTTGAAGGTCGCGCAGGCCGCCGGGCGATTCCTTGCAGTTGGGCTCCAGCGCATAGGGTGTGTCCTGATGGCGGGCATGGCGCTGCTGCATTTCCGAGCGCTTGGCCTGGAAAAATGTCTGGACATCCAATTGCTCGGCCATCAGGCCGCGCAGTTCCTGAAGCAGGCTCTTGCTGCCGACCAGCCATCGGGCTTCCATCAGCGCGGTCTCGACGGTGATGTCATTGGCCGATTCGCGCCGGCAGTCTTCCAGGGTACGCACACTGTGGCCGGGCTCGATGCCCAGATCCCACATCGAGGCAACCAGGGCCTCGATCATGGCGGTCTCTTTCCGGCTGGGCGGGTCGCGCAGCAACACCAGAATATCGACGTCCGAGTAGGGATAGAGTTCGCCGCGCCCGTAGCCGCCGACCGCAACCAGCGTGGAGCCGGGCGGCAAAGGGTGCAGGCGCACCAGTTCGCGCAGGACCTGGTCGGTGATGCGACGCAGGGCGGTCAACAGCGTATCGGGCCGAAGGTGGCCGCGAAAGGCGGCGATGGCCTCGGCCCGTTTCGCCGCCAACTGATTGCGCAAGGTGGTGAAGGCCTGCGCGTGCATGGTGGCGCCCCGGCGTAAAATCAGGCCGCCCCGACGAGTGCGGGGGGCTTGGGCATGCCTTCGGACACGGTCAGGACTTCGTAGCCGCTGTCGGTAACCAGGATGCTGTGTTCCCACTGGGCCGACAGGCTGTGATCGCGGGTGACCACCGTCCAGCCGTCGGCCAAGGTGCGGATTTCCTTGCGGCCGGCATTGATCATGGGCTCGATGGTGAAGATCATGCCGGGTTCGAGCTTGACGCCTGTGCCGGGCTTGCCATAGTGCAATACCTGGGGATCCTGGTGGAATTTGCGTCCCACCCCGTGGCCGCAATATTCGCGCACCACTGAAAAGCCCTGTTTTTCGGCATGCTTCTGGATGGCATGGCCGATATCGCCCAGCGTGGCGCCGGGCCGCACTTGCTCGATGCCCAGCCACATGCACTCGTAGGTGGTTTCAGTCAGGCGCCTGGCCAGGATGGACGGCTCGCCCACGTAGTACATGCGGCTGGTGTCGCCGAACCAGCCATCCTTGATGACCGTGACATCGATATTCATGATGTCGCCGTTCTTCAGCGTCTTGTCGCCGGGTATGCCGTGGCAGATGACATGATTGACCGAGGTGCAGATGGACGCCGGGAAGGGGGTGTAGCCCGGCGGCGCATAGCCGACGGTGGCCGATTCGACCTTGAGTTCGTTGGTGATGAAATCCATGCACAGCCTGTCGAGCTCGCCCGTGCTGACTCCGGCGCGCACATGGGGCTCCAGGTAGTCCAGGGTGGCCGCAGCCGCCTGGCAGGCGGCGCGCATTTTGTTCAGATCGGAGGGGTCGGTAACTAGGCTACTCATGGCAACTTGAATAAGGTGGGCTAAAAATAGTAGAATTATAGGCTTTCTTGAAATTGCCTTAGGGCTTTGCTTAGACAACAAGCAGGGCGACAAGGGATAGACAGGAAAAGCGGATCGGTGGTTTTAAACCATCAGTGTAGTAAATCGCGTGCCCTGCCACTTAAGGGTGTCGCGTGGTTGGAAGTGTAGCCCTAATGGGCGCGAACCATGCGATACAAGCGGGGTACAAGACTAAACCCTTGGAGAACAATTATGTCTTTGATGCGTGAAATGCTGGAAGCCGGTGTCCACTTCGGCCACCAAACCCGTTACTGGAACCCCAAGATGGCTCCGTTCATCTTCGGTCAACGTAACAAGATTCATATCGTCAACCTCGAACAGACGGTTGTCAAATATCAGGAAGCGTCCAAGTTCGTTCGCCAGATTGCCGCCCGTGGCGGTAATGTGCTGTTCGTCGGCACCAAGCGCGCGGCGCGCGAGCTCGTCGCGGCCGAAGCCGCCCGTTGCGGCATGCCCTACGTCGACAGCCGGTGGCTGGGCGGCATGATGACCAACTTCAAGACGGTCAAGACCTCGGTCAAGCGTCTGAAGGAAATGGAAGCGCAGCTGGCCGATGGCGCCACCGAGCGCATGAGCAAGAAAGAAGCCCTGATGTTCGATCGCGAACTCGAAAAGCTGAACAAGGCCATCGGCGGCATCAAGGACATGAACACCTTGCCCGACGCCTTGTTCGTCATCGACGTCGGCTATCACAAGATTGCCATCGCCGAAGCGCGCACCCTGGGCATCCCCGTGGTCGCCGTGGTCGATACCAACCACTCGCCCGACGGCGTCGATTACATCATTCCGGGTAACGACGACTCCGCCAAGGCTATCGCGCTGTATGCCCGCGGCATGGCTGATGCTGTCCTGGAAGGCCGCGAACAGAACCTGAACGGTCTGGTCGAGGAAATCGCCGAAGGCGACGAAGAGTTCGTCGAGGTCGACGAAGAAGGCCGCGAATAAACGTTGGCCCCGGCTGGTCCGGGGCCAGGGGCCACCGCCGCACGCCGGCAGCGGCCGCTCATATCGTTTCGCACCTGCCCCGGCCCGCCGGGGCGTGTTTTAAAGAACTGGAGAAAAGAATGACTCAAATTACCGCATCCATGGTTAAAGAACTGCGCGAGAAGACCGACGCGCCCATGATGGAGTGCAAGAAGGCACTGACCGAAGCCGAAGGCGATCTGGTCCGTGCCGAAGAGATTCTCCGTGTAAAACTGGGCAACAAGGCCAGCAAGGCGGCTGCCCGCGTCACGGCTGAAGGCCTGATCGGCTTGCACGTGACGGCTGACGGCAAGCGCGGCACAGTCATCGAAGTCAACTGCGAAACCGATTTCGTGGCCAAGAACGACGACTTCATCGGCTTCATCAATCAATTGGTCGACCTGGTTACTGAAAAGAACCCGGCCGATATCGCGGCACTGAACGAATTGCCCATGGGCGAGGGCACGGTCGAAAGCACCCGCACCGCCCTGGTCGGCAAGATCGGCGAAAACGTGTCCATCCGCCGCTTCGAGCGTTTCGAGACCGCCAACCAACTGGCCAGCTATGTCCACGGCGGCAAGATCGGTGTGCTGGTGGAATTCTCCGGTCCCGAAGAAATCGGCAAGGATGTGGCCATGCATATCGCCGCCACCAAGCCCAAGGCGCTTGATGCCAGCGGCGTGCCCGCCGCCGATATCGCCACCGAGCGCTCCGTGGCCGAGCAGAAGGCTGCCGAATCGGGCAAGCCCGCCGAGATCGTGGCCAAGATGGTCGAAGGTTCTGTGCAGAAGTTCCTCAAGGAAGTCACACTGCTGTCCCAGCCTTTCGTCAAGAACGACAAGCAATCCGTCGAGCAGATGCTCAAGGAAAAGGGCGCATCCGTTGCCCGTTTCGCACTGTATGTCGTAGGCGAAGGCATCGAGAAGAAATCGGAAGATTTCGCTGCGGAAGTCGCCGCCGCGGCAGCCGGCAACGCTTAATATCGCATTAAGTAAAAAAGTCGGGCTTGCGTTGCCACGCAGGCCCGACTCTGGCTTACACTTTCGTTGGATTGTTTACCTGGGATACTACCTATGACCACCAGATCGTATAAGCGTGTTCTTCTCAAACTCTCCGGCGAAGCGCTGATGGGGGAAGACGCCTTTGGGATCAATCGCTCTACCATACTGCGCATGACGGAAGAGATCGCCGAGGTTGCCACGCTGGGCGTGGAATTGGCGATCGTCATTGGTGGCGGGAACATTTTCCGGGGGGTTGCCCCCGGTGCGCAAGGCATGGATCGCGCCACGGCCGATTACATGGGCATGATGGCGACCGTCATGAATGCGCTGGCGCTGCAAGACGCCTTGAAGCATCGCGGCGTCGACACCCGGGTCCAGTCGGCCCTGAATATCGATCAGGTCGTCGAGCCTTACATCCGTCCCAAGGCATTGCGCTACCTTGAAGAAGGCAAAGTCGTGGTGTTTGCGGCCGGAACGGGCAATCCCTTCTTCACCACCGATACCGCCGCCGCGCTGCGCGGCGCCGAGATCGGCGCTGAAATCGTCCTGAAGGCCACCAAGGTCGACGGCATCTATAGCGCCGATCCCAACAAGGATCCCAGCGCCACCCGCTATGCGCGCATCAGTTTCGACGAGGCTATCGTGCGCCGCCTGGAAGTCATGGATGCCACGGCGTTCGCGCTGTGCCGCGACCAGAAGCTGCCCATCAAGGTTTTCTCCATCAACAAGCCAGGCGCCTTGAAGCGCGCCGTCTCGGGCGAAGACGAAGGTACACTGGTACACGTTTGATTAAAGGAATAGTAATGAGTCTTTCAGAAGTCAGGAAATCGGCCGAATCGCGCATGGGCAAGTCGATTGAAACGCTCAAGTCCGGTTTGTCCAAGATTCGCACCGGCCGCGCCCATGCCGGCATACTCGATCATGTCATGGTGGAATATTACGGTTCACCCGTTCCCGTCAGCCAGGTCGCCAATGTCAATCTGGTCGACGCCCGCAACATCAGCGTGCAGGTGTGGGAAAAGAACATGGCGGGTCCCGTCGAGAAAGCCATACGCGAATCCGACCTTGGCCTGAACCCGATCTCCATGGGCGACAACATCCGCGTACCCATGCCCGCGCTGACCGAAGAGCGCCGTCGCGATCTCACCAAAGTGGTTCGCACCGAAGGCGAGGACGCCAAGATCGCCGTGCGCAATTTGCGCCGCGACTCCAACGACACGCTCAAGAAACTGGTCAAGGACAAGGAAATTTCCGAGGACGACGAGCGCCGCATGCAGGACGAGATCCAAAAACTGACCGACAAGCACGTGGCCGAGATCGACAAGCTCGTTGCGCAAAAAGAAGCCGAGATCATGACGGTCTAGCCGCCGGTCGAGCGCTTCGGATAACTGTTCATGCTCAGCAGCTCAACGCTTTCCATACCTTCCTGCACTGACATCCCGCGTCATCTTGCCGTCATTATGGACGGCAATGGCCGCTGGGCCACCAAGCGCTTTCTTCCAAGAACGGCCGGACACGTGCGCGGCGTGCAGGCGGTGCGCCGCGTGGTCGAGGCCTGCGGCAAGCGCGGGGTCGAATACCTGACGCTGTTCGCCTTCAGTTCCGAGAACTGGCGCCGTCCCAAGGAAGAGGTCTCGCTGCTGATGCGCCTGTTCATCCAGACGCTGGAAAAAGAAGTCGACAAGCTCCAGGAGCAGGGGGTGCGCCTGCGCATCGTCGGCGATCTGGAGCCGTTCGAGCCCAAGCTGCGGGAACTGATCCGCCTGGCGGAGCAGCGCACCGAGCATAACAGTGCGCTCAACCTGACCATCGCCGCCAACTACGGCGGCCGCTGGGACATCCTGCAGGCCATGCGCCGCCTGCTCGAGAGCCGTCCCGATCTGGCGACAAATCCGCAGGCCATAGAAGAAAACCTGCTGGCCGAACACCTGTCCATGGCTTATGCGCCCGAGCCGGATCTTTTCATCCGCACGGGCGGTGAGCAGCGCATTTCCAACTTCCTGGTATGGCAACTGGCCTATACTGAGCTGTATTTCTCGGAAGATTACTGGCCGGATTTCGGTGCCAAGGAAATCGACGCCGCCTTCGAGTGGTACAAGACCCGGGAGCGTCGATTCGGACGCACCAGCGCTCAGGTTTCCGGTCTGGCCTAGGGCTTTTTAAGGAGCGCCCATGTTAAAGCAGCGCGTCATGACGGCGATAGTCCTGCTCGCCGTATTGCTCGGAACGTTGCTGGCGCCCAGTCCGTGGCCCCTGGTTCTGCTGTTCACTCTGATGGCGGGCTGCGCCCTTTGGGAATGGCTGCGGCTGACCTGGCCGCATGGCGGCACGCCATGGCCGCTTATCGTTGCCGTGCTGGCGGGCCTGGGGATGTTGCTTATCGCGCAGCAATGGCTGTCGGCATCGCCGGCTCCCTGGTCTCAGGGTCTGCAGGCCGTCATAAACCAATGGTTGTTGCCCATCATTGCCGCCGCCTGGGTGGCCGGAGCCAGCGCCATGGTCTATCAGGGCCAGGCGCAGGTTCGGCGGGGCGGGGCCTGCCTTAGCTTGTTCGGCATCGTTGCCGTGGCGGCAGTGTGGGCGGCGCTGGTTCAATTGTTTCTTAGCCATGGCGCCTGGTTCCTGGTTTCCTTGCTGGCGCTGATCTGGTTTGCCGATATCGCGGCCTACTTTACCGGCAAGGCGCTGGGCCGGCACAAGCTTGCACCCAAGGTCAGTCCCGGCAAGACCTGGGAGGGCGCGGCGGGCGGTGTGCTGGCCGCAGCCGTCTGGGTCATGGCCAGCGCATACTGGCCCGGCAGTTTCGGCGAAGCCCTGGCTCAGCGCTGGCCATGGTGGCTGATGCTGCTCATTGCCATTTTTCTTGCCGCCTTGTCCATCGTCGGCGATTTGTTCGAGTCGCTTCTCAAGCGCCGCGCCGGAGTGAAGGATTCCAGCGGGCTGCTGCCCGGCCACGGAGGCGTGTATGACCGCATCGATGCCTTGCTGCCCGTTGCTCCCCTGGCTTTATTGTTGACGGGGGTCTGAGGCTAATGAAAGAGCAACGCGTTTGCGTACTGGGTTCCACGGGGTCGATCGGTGTCAATACGCTGGACGTCATTGCCCGGCATCCGGACACGCTTTCCGTCTATGCGCTCAGCGCGCACAGCCGCATAGAGCAATTGGCCGCGCAGGCCGCCGCCACCGGCGCCAAGGTCGTGATCGTTCCGACCGACCAGGCGCGCTCCCGTTTCCGCAATGCCTGGCCCGGCTCGCTGCCCTTGCCTGAAATCCGGGTGGGCGCCCAGGCTCTGGCCGACACGGCGGCCGATCCTCAGGTGACCACCGTCATGGCGGCCATCGTGGGCGCCGCCGGCCTGCCTTCCGCGCTGGCGGCGGCGCGCGCGGGCAAGCGCGTGCTGCTCGCCAACAAAGAGGCGCTGGTCGCGGCCGGCGGCCTGTTCATGCGTACAGTGCGCGAATCCGGCGCCGAGCTTCTGCCCATAGACAGCGAACACAATGCCATTTTCCAATGCATGCCGCAATCGGGCGGGGCGCATGCGCCGGCAACGCCGGCAAAGGGAGTTAGGCGACTGCTGCTTACCGCCTCCGGCGGGCCTTTCCGCAGCACGGCACTGGATCAGTTGCCCGATGTCACCCCGGACCAGGCCTGCGCCCACCCAAACTGGAGCATGGGCAGGAAGATTTCCGTCGATTCGGCCACCATGCTGAACAAGGGCCTGGAAGTCATCGAGGCGCACTGGCTTTTCGCCATGCCTGTCAATCAGATCCAGGTCGTGGTCCACCCGCAAAGCATGGTCCATTCCATGGTCGAGTACGAAGACGGGTCCATTCTTGCGCAGTTGGGACAGCCCGATATGCGCACGCCCATCGCTTACGGCTTGGGGTTTCCCGAACGCATCGCCAGCGGAGTGGGCTTGCTTGCCCTGACGGCCTTGGGCCGCCTGGATTTCGAAGAGCCCGATTTTGCACGTTTTCCCTGCTTGCGCCTGTCTTTCGATGCGCTTGAAACCGGACAGGCGGCATGCGTGGCCCTGAATGCCGCCAATGAAATCGCCGTCGACTGCTTTCTGAAGCAACAGATTCGCTATACTGAAATTGCCCGGGTTATCGAAGCTTGCCTGGACAGGATGGCGGGTCTACCCGCTACCTCGCTGGATTCGCTCGATGAGGTATTGGCGCTTGATGCCCACAGCCGTCACATTGCATCGGAACTTTGCCTGCTTAAAGCCTGAGTCCGCCGTTTTCCAGGAATTTCATGTTTTTTACCCTGCTTGCCTTTGCCGTCGCCCTTGGCGTCCTGATCACGTTTCATGAGCTCGGACATTATTGGGTGGCCCGTCGTTGCGGAGTCCGGGTACTGAAGTTTTCCGTCGGTTTCGGCAAGGTTCTTGTGCAGCGCGTCGATCGCCACGGCACGCAATGGGCGCTGTCCGCCATCCCCCTGGGCGGTTACGTGAAAATGCTGGACGACCCCGAGCCCGGTGCGCCGGCTGAACAGGCCGGACAGGCCTTCAACCGGAAAAGCCTGGCCCAGCGCAGCGCCATCGTCCTGGCCGGGCCCGTCGCCAATCTGCTGCTGGCCGCGGTCTTGTATACAGCGCTGAACCTGGCCGGTACGCAAGAACCGGCGGCGATCCTGGCTACGCCGCCCGCCAGCACGGCGGCCGCTCAGGCCGGCTTCCAGGCCGGCGACCGCATTGCGGCGGTCAACGGGAAGTCCGTGCAATCCTGGGGCGAGGCGCGCTGGCAATTACTGGATGTATTGACCAGCGGCGGCCAGGCGCAGATCGATGTGGATGCCGCCAACGGCATGCGGCGCGAACGTATTTTGCAAACCGAGCCTGGCGCGATCGAGTCCGACGCCGCCGACCCTATGGCCGATGCCGGCCTTCGCCTGGCCGCGCCCACGCCCTTGCTCAACAAGGTGAACGAGGGCGGGCCGGGTCAGCAGGCCGGCCTGCAGAAGGGCGATACCGTGATTGCCGTGGGCGCCCTGGACAAGCCGTCGGCCGGCGCCATGGTGGCTGAAATCCAGAAAAGTGCCGGACAGCCCCTGGCGATCACTGTGCTGCGGGACAAGACTCCTTTGACGCTTACCGTTACGCCCGCATCCCACACACAGGATGATGGCAGCGTCATAGGGCGTATCGGTGTCGTTCTGGGCGCGGACTTCCCCATGGTCGAGGTGCGCTACGGACTGCTGGACAGTATCGGGCGGGGGCTGTCCCGTACGGCCGATACTGTATGGTTTTCCCTCAAGATGATGGGCCGCATGGTGGTCGGCGACGTTTCGCTGCGCAATATAAGCGGCCCCGTCACGATAGCCGACTACGCCGGCCAGACCGCCCGCATCGGGCTGGCCGCCTACATAGGGTTTCTGGCACTGATAAGTGTTAGTATCGGCGTGTTAAATTTGCTACCCATACCTATGCTGGACGGCGGCCATCTGCTGTATTACGCCGTAGAGGCCGTGCGCGGCAAGCCCATACCCGACAAATGGCTGGAAAATGGCCAGCGCATCGGTCTGGGACTGCTGGCCGCACTCATGAGTCTGGCATTTTTCAATGATTTCACCCGTCTTTTCAGTTAGCGCTTTTGTGCCTTACAATCTTCCACCATTTAATCGCCCAAGGATCCACCAGGATGTCGTTTAGCCGGAAGTTCAATTTTGCCAAGCGCGCCATGCCTGTTTTGTTGGCGGCCTTGCTTGCTCCCAGTATTGCAAACGCGTTTACGCCTTTTGTAGTGCGCGATATCCAGGTCAACGGCATCCAGCGGGTCGACGCCGGCACGATATTCAGCTATTTGCCGGTCAAGGTGGGCGAGCAGTTCACCGACGCCCAGGCCGCTGAAGCCATCCAGCGGCTGTACGCAACCGGCTTCTTCAGCGACGTAAAGATCGACACCAGCAACAATGTGCTGGTGGTGACCGTGCAAGAGCGGCCCACCATTGCATCGATCAG
Source organism: Pollutimonas rozaliensis (assembly GCF_048751585.1). NCBI lineage: Bacteria > Pseudomonadati > Pseudomonadota > Betaproteobacteria > Burkholderiales > Alcaligenaceae > Pollutimonas > Pollutimonas rozaliensis. The sequence continues at coordinate 356,063 of NZ_JAZHOB010000003.1, forward strand.
CTTCAACGGCATGCGCGAATTCGACGCCAAGGCGATCACGAAATCGCTGGCTCAAGTCGGCTTCGGCCAGGGCAGGGTGTTCGACCGTTCCATGCTCGAGCGGGCCGAGTTCGAGCTTAAGCAGCAGTATCTGTCCAAGGGCAAGTACGGCATCGAGGTCAACCCCATCATCACGCCCCTGCCGCGCAACCGGGTCGGGGTCAGCTTCGATATCTTCGAGGGCGATCTGGCCAAGATCAGCGAAATCCACGTCGTGGGCAACAAGGCCGTCTCGGAAGGCACTTTGCTGGACGAAATGGAACTGACCACCTCGGGCATGATGACCTGGTACACAGGCACCGACAAATACTCGCGTGAAAAGCTTGAAGGCGATGTCGAGCGCATTCGTTCCTATTATCTGGACCGCGGATACCTGGAGTACTCCGCCGAGCCTCCCCAGGTCACGATTTCGCCGGACCGCCACGATATCTTCATTACCCTGACACTGCACGAAGGCGAACCCTACACCGTGCGCAGCGTCAAGCTGGCGGGCGACCTTCTGGGCCTGGACGACAAGATCCAGCCGCTGGTCGACATCAAGGAAGGCGAGAAGTTCTCCGCCGCCAAGACCAACGCCACGGTCAAGGCCATTACCGAATACCTGGGCACCCTGGGTTATGCTTTCGCCAACGTCAATCCCAACCCTGTGCTCGATCGTGAAAATCACGAAACAGACCTTACCTTTTATGTCGACCCGGGCCGCCGCGTGTATGTGCGCCGCATTCAGATCGGCGGCAATACCCGTACCCGCGACGAAGTCATACGCCGCGAAGTGCGCCAGCAGGAAGCGGCCTGGTACGACTCGGCCAGCATCAAGTCTTCGCGCGACCGCGTCGACCGCCTGGGCTATTTCAACGACGTCAATGTGCACACCACGCCTGTCGCCGGCTCGCCCGACCAGGTCGACGTCAATGTGGACGTCAAGGAAAAGCCCACCGGCCTGATCAACCTGGGCGTGGGCTACGGATCGACCGACAAGCTCATTCTGTCGGCCGGCATCAGCCAGGACAATATCTTCGGCAGCGGCAACACGCTATCCTTGCAGGTCAACACCAGCAAGACCAATCGCGCCGCCATCATTTCGCATACCAATCCGTACTGGACCCGCGACGGCATCAGCAAGACCACGTCCATCTACTATCGCCGCACCACGCCTTACGACAGCCGTGATTCCTTCGGCAGCTACCGCGTCACGGCCTTTGGCGGCGGCTTGAACTTCGGCGTGCCCATCTCCGAATTCGACCGCGTTTTCACGGGCGTCAGCTTCGAGCACAACAAGCTCAGCGAATTAAGCACCCTGTACACGCCGCAGGCCTATCAGGACTTCGTCAAGGAGTACGGCGAGGCCACCAACTCGGTCATCTTCAACGTGGGCTGGTCCAAGGACACGCGCGACAGCGCCATCGCCCCGACCAAGGGCAGCTACACCCGCTTGTCGGCCGACCTGTCCACCATGGACCTGCGCTACTATATGTTCAGCGCCCAGCAGCAATACTATCTGCCGTTGGGCCGGGCCTATACGCTGGCCTTCAACGGCCTGGCCGACTGGGGCAAGACCTATGGCGGCAAGACTTTCCCCGTCATCAAGAACATCTATGGCGGCGGCATAGGCTCGGTGCGCGGCTACGAAGGCGCCTCGCTGGGCCCACGCGATACGCTGACCAACGACTACCTGGGCGGCTCGCGCCGCGTCGTCGGCAACGTGCAGCTATACCTGCCTTTCCCCGGCGCTTCGCGCGATCGCACCTTGCGCTGGTTCCTGTTCACCGATGCCGGCCAGGTGGCCAACACCAGCGGCGGCAGTTGCTCGCGCGGCATAAACAACCACTCGGAAGACCCCTGCGGCTGGAAGTATTCGGCCGGTATCGGTCTGTCGTGGCAGTCGCCGCTGGGGCCGCTGCAACTTTCCTTTGGCCGGGCACTGAATGCCAAGGAAGGCGACGACAAGCAGGCATTCCAGTTCCAGATCGGAACCGGTTTTTGATGTACGCCGTTTAATGGCACAATAACTGTTTTATCTCTGCAATTTCGCAAGGTAGATTTTTCCATGAAGTCTCAATTCGCATTAAAACTTTCTGCATTAACCCGTAGTATCGGCCGCGGCAATCGCAGCCTGGTGCTGGCGGCAGCACTTGGGGCGGGTGCCATGGTGGCCGCACCCGTGTATGCGCAGGCAACCAAAATAGGCTTCGTGAGCACAGAGCGTATCTTGCGCGACTCCAAACCCGCAAAGGCAGCCCAGACCAAGATCGAGTCCGAATTCAAGAAGCGTGACGACGAGCTGCAAAACCTTGCAAACAGGCTGCGCAGCGAAGCCCAGAAATTCGACAAGGACGCTCCGGTGCTGTCCGAATCCGAGCGCGTCAAGCGCCAGCGGCAATTGGCCGACCTGGATTCCGACTTGCAGCGCAAGCGCCGCGAATTCCAAGAGGACTTCAACCGCCGCCGCAACGAAGAATTTTCCGGCATCGTCGAAAAAGCCGACGCCGCCATCAAGAAAATCGCCGAGCAGCAAGGCTACGATCTGATCATCCAGGATGCCGTTACCGTCAGTCCTAAAGTCGATATCACCGACCAGGTCATGAAAGCGCTTGGCGGCTAAAGGAAAATGCCGGTATTGCTAGCGCCTGAACAGGCGCCTACCTTGCAGGAGCTGCTGGCCCAGGCCAACACGGTCCACCTGGATTGCAAACCGGCCGATGCAGAACATGAGCCTACGCCCCGCATCCGGGGCCTGGGCTCTTTGCTTTCCGCAGGGCCGGACGAGATCAGCTTTCTGTCGAATCCGAAACTGCAAGCCCAGTTGCCGCAGTCCAGGGCTGCGGCCGTCATCATGACGGAATCGGCTTTCAAAGAGCTCAAGGCCGGCAGCTACTCCTTCCTGCCGGTGCTTTGCAGTCAACCTTATCTGATGTATGCCTTGCTGGCTCAGTGGTTCGACCGGCATCGGCTGGATCGCCTGGAAACGGGCATTCATCCAAGCGCAGTCGTTGCCGCGTCGGCGCAGATCGCCGACGGGGTCAGCATAGGGCCGCATTGCGTTATCGAAGAGGGCGCGCGCATCGGTTCGGGGACGCGCCTGGGGCCGGCCTGCATCGTGGGCGCCAATTCCGCCATAGGCCGGGATTGTCTGCTGCATGCCCGCGTAACCCTTTATCACAACGTCAGCGTGGGTGATCGGGCCATTTTTCATTCGGGCTGCGTTCTTGGCGCGGACGGCTTCGGTTTTGCCCCCGATCCAGGCCAGGCGCCCGGCGCTTGGGCCAAGATCGCACAAATCGGCGGTGTGGCCGTGGGCAACGATGTTGAAATCGGCGCCAACACCACGGTCGATCGCGGCGCTCTTGAAAATACCGTGGTCGGCAACGGCGTGAAGCTGGATAACCAGATCATGATAGGCCACAACGTCCAGATCGGCGATCACACCGCCATGGCGGCCTGCGTAGGCATCGCCGGGTCCACGATCATCGGGCAGCGATGCACCATAGGCGGCGCGGCCATGTTGTCCGGCCATCTGGTTCTGGGCGACGATGTCCATGTTTCCGGCGGTACGGCGGTTACGTCCAGTATTGCCAAGCCGGGCCGCTACACCGGCGTGTATCCCTTTGCGGAGCATATCCAGTGGCAGCGCAACGCCGCGGTCCTGTCGCAACTGGCCCAATTGCGGCGTCGGCTCAAATCAATCGAAAGAAACGAACAGCAACCCAGATAATCGTATTACCGGTTATTGCATGCAGGATATAAACAAGATGGAACTCGACATAAAACAGATCATGGATCGCTTGCCGCATCGCTACCCGATGCTTCTGGTCGATCGTGTGCTTGAAATGGTTCCGGGCAAGAGCATCGTGGCCATCAAGAATGTGTCGATGAACGAGCCCTTTTTCACAGGCCATTTTCCGCATCATCCGGTCATGCCGGGGGTGCTGATCATTGAAGCCCTGGCTCAGGCGGCCGCCTTGTTCTCCTTCGAGGACGACAGCGGTGTGAACCCGGCCGACAAGAAAATCGCCTACTACCTGGTTGGCGTCGACGGCGCGCGCTTTCGACGGCCCGTCGTGCCGGGCGATCAGTTGCGCCTGGAAGTCACGGCCGACCGCATCAGCCGCTCGATTTGCAAGTACACGGCCCAGGCCACGGTAGACGGCCAAGTGGCGGCCGAGGCAAAAATCATGTGTGCGATACGCGTATTGGAAGAGTAGCAATGGCCAGTTTGATTCATCCTACTGCCATCGTCGCCGCCGGCGCAAAAATAGCCGATGACGTCAGCATAGGCCCCTACAGCATCATCGGCGAGCATGTCTCGATCGGCCACGGCTCGGTGGTCGGCCCGCATTGCGTCATCGACGGCCACACCAGCATTGGCGCCAACAACACTTTTTATCGCTTCTGCTCCATCGGCGGCATGCCGCAAGACAAAAAGTACAACGGCGAGCCCACGAAGCTTGAAATCGGCGATGGCAATACGGTGCGCGAGTATGTCACGATCAACACCGGCACCGCACAGGACGTGGGCATTACCCGGCTGGGCGACGACAACTGGATCATGGCGTATGTGCATATCGCGCATGACTGCCAGATAGGCAGCCACACCGTCATTGCCAATAGCGTGCAATTGGCCGGCCACATCCATATCGGCGACTGGGCCATATTGGGCGGCCTGACCGCCGTGCATCAGTTCGTGCGCATAGGCGCGCACGCCATGATAGGCGGCACCAGCGCTGTGCGCCAGGACATTCCTCCCTACCTTATCGGCGCGGGCGATCCCTTCCGTCCCGTCGGCATCAATTCGGAAGGCCTGAGCCGGCGCGGCTACACCCCCGAAGCCGTGGCCGCGCTGAAGGAAGCCTACAAGCTGCTTTATCGCCGTAATCTGAAAGTCGAAGAAGCCTGCGAGCAGATTCGCGCCCTTCAGCAGGACAGGCCCGCCGAACACGACGCATTGCAAGTGATGATCGATTTCCTGGCCGCCTCGACACGGGGCATCGCGCGCTCATGACTTTGCGCGTAGGCATGGTGGCGGGTGAGCCCTCGGGCGATCTGCTGGCCGCCAGGGTCATGCGGGGCATAAGTGCGAATCAGCCGGATAGCCTGTGCCAGGGCATAGGCGGGCCGGCCATGGAGGGCCAAGGCTTCGATGCCTGGCATTCCATGAATGCCTTGACCGTTTTCGGTTATGTGGACGCCTTCAAGCGCCTGCCCAGCCTGATGGCCACCTATTTCGATGTCAAGAAGCGTTGGCTGGCCGACAAGCCGGACGTATTCGTGGGCATCGACGCGCCCGATTTCAATCTGCGCCTGGAGCACCAGCTGAAGCAGGCGGGCGTACCCACCGTGCATTTCGTAGGGCCCTCCATCTGGGCCTGGCGCTATGAGCGCATACACAAGATACGCGAAGCCGTCTCGCACATGCTGGTGCTGTTTCCCTTCGAAGAGGAAATCTACCGGAAAGAGGGCGTGCCGGTCACCTATGTGGGCCATCCCCTGGCCGAAGTCATTCCCATGGAGCCGGACAAGGCCGCCGCCCGCCGCTATCTGGGCGTGGACGAGGGTGCGCGCGTGCTGGCCCTGATGCCGGGCAGCCGCGCTTCCGAAATCAAGCTGCTGGCGCCGCGCTTCCTGCAAGCCGCACAGATCTTGCTGAAACAGGATCCCGATCTACAGATACTGGTACCCATGGTCAACGCGGACCGCCGCCGCGAGTTTCAGGCCCTGCTGGAGCAGTATCCGGTTCCCAATTGCCGTATCATTGACCAGGGATCCGCCGGTTCCTCCGGCATGCGGGCCGCCGTCGGCGCTTCGCCGGACTTGGCGCTGTCGGCGCAAGATATCGCTTTTCAGGCGCGTCCAGCCGCCTGGAACGTCATGGAAGCGGCCGATGCGGTCCTGGTGGCCAGCGGCACGGCAACCCTTGAAGCGGCCTTGTTCAAGCGTCCCATGGTGATTTCATATGTACTTTCGCCCATGATGAAGCGCATGATGGAATGGAAATCCGGCCAGGCCCGGCCCTACGTTCCGTGGGTGGGCCTGCCCAATGTACTGGCGCGCGACTTCGTCGTGCCCGAATTGCTGCAGGATGACGCCACGCCCCAGGCCTTGGCCGAGGCGACATGGAAGGCGCTGACCGATGCGGATTACGCCCAGCGGGTGGCCGCAAGCTTCACCGACATTCATCAATCCTTATGGCGCGATACGCCGGCCCTGGCCGCGCGCGCCATTATCGAGCAGGCCGGCCATGCGTCAGCCTGATCTGTTCGCCGGCATCCAGACGCCGGGCATGCATGTGGCGGGAATCGACGAGGCGGGACGCGGCCCCTTGGCCGGCCCGGTATTCGCCGCGGCGGTCATCCTGGACCCCGCCCGCGCCATTGACGGGCTGGACGACTCCAAGAAGCTGACGGCGGCGCGCCGGGAAGAGCTGGCCCTGATCATCCGCGAGCAGGCTGTGGCATGGTGCGTGGCCAGCGCCAGCGTGCAGGAGATCGACAACCTGAATATCCTGCAGGCCACCATGCTGGCCATGCGCAGGGCCTGCGAGGGCCTGACCGTACAGCCGGGCAAGGCGCTGATCGACGGCAATTGCCTGCCCAAAGGGCTTGCCTGCCTGACCGAAGCCATCGTCGGCGGCGACGCGCTGGTGGCTTCCATTTCGGCGGCATCCATCCTTGCGAAGACGGCGCGCGACGCCGATTGCCGGTTGCTGCACGAAGTCTATCCCGATTACGCCTTCGACCAGCACAAGGGCTATGGCACGGTCCTGCACTTGCAGCGCCTGGAGTCTTACGGCCCTTGTCCGGCGCATCGGCGCAGCTTCGCGCCGGTCAGGCGCTTGCTGGTCGCCTGATATCTGCTTATTTCGCGGAATTTCCCGCCGAACCGGAAGCGTTGGATGAAACACATTTCTTCACGGGACAACCCTTTGTACAAGCGCGCCCTGCGGCTTGCCGGCGGCAAGCGCGACACGGAGGCGGCGGATGCCACGCATCGCGTCGTGCTAGAGGGGGCTCATCTTTGCCAGGCCTGGCTGCGCTACGCGGGACCGCCCGAGCTGGCCTTGTTCGATGCCGACAAGCTAGAGACGCATGCGGAGCTGAGGGATCTGGCCTTTGCGCTGGACCCATCCATATGCCTGAGTTGCGATCCGCGGCTGGCCAAGGGCCTGTCGCAGGTGGAGCATGGGCAGGGCGTGTATTTCGTCGTGCCGGTTCCCTCGCCAAGCTTGCCCGCGCGGATCGACCGCAATTGCCTGTGGCTGGACCGTATCCAGGATCCGGGGAATGTGGGCACCTTGCTGCGCACGGCGGCGGCGGCGGGCATAAGCCAGGCCTATTTGTCCGAGGGCTGCGCGGCGGCCTGGTCGGCCAAGGTGCTGCGCAGCGCGCAGGGCGCGCATTTCGTGATGACAATATACGAGCGGGTGGATCTGAAGGCCGCCCGCAGCTTGCTTGCGGTGCCTTTGGTGGCGACGGCTCTGGAGGATGCAGGGTCGTTGTACGAAGCCGCGCTGCCACGGGATTGCGCCTGGGTGTTGGGAAATGAAGGGCAGGGCGTGGATGCGGATCTGTTGCTCACTGCGGACATGCGCGTGTTCATTCCACAGGCGGAAAATGTGGAATCGCTGAATGTGGGTGTGGCGGCGGGGGTTTGCCTGTTCGAGCAGCGGCGGCAGCATGGATCACCGGTTTCCTGAACGGTGGTTTTTGTTTCCGCCGTGTTTGCGTTTTCTATTGACGCCTGCGAGGTGGCTGGGGTGGGCTGCGGCGACTTTCGGGGCCGAGCGAGCCGTAGGCGAAGGAAGCACGCACGTGCGGACGAGCAAGGCAATGCGATGTTCGGCGCGCAGGCGCCGAACCGGTCACGAGGAGCAAAGCCCACCCCCGCCACCTCGCAGGCTGCACCGTGGAAATGTGCCACTAGCCGGGGCGATCCGGGTGCCTCACGTTTTTCCGCTGTGGCGCGTGCCGCTTTGAGATAAAGTGCGATCTCGACCAAGCGAGAAATCGCAATTGGCCAGGCTATGGTTTTCGCAGTTGATGCATCGTTGACTACGACGCTGCAATTCTGCTTCCCCTTTGAACGTCCATATTATGGTTGCATCCATTCTCGTCGGCATGCTGTGTGCACATCTCTTGTGCTTTTCAGGCATGTTTCTGCTTATCAGTCGACGGCTGCCTGGCAACAGGATGGGGATGGACTATTTTGCCGTAGGGAACCTCCTGCTGGCGTCGGCCTATATCCTGCAACTGGTCGAAGGGGTCCCCGCCTGGAGCGTGATGAGCGTAGTCAACCACACCCTCACGCTGGCTGCCCCAATCGCATACTGGCTTGGCGCCATGCGTTTTTTTGGACGTCAGGTTCGACTGTGGCGTTGGTTGATTGTGTTTTCGGTGGTCTACGGCGTTGCGCAACTGTTGATGCAGTGGAGTGTCGGACCCACCGCACGTTACGCAATGCTTGCGGCGACGGCGACCATGCTTTTCTTTGCAATGACAATAACCGTGATCTACGGTGTACGCACCTTTGCAAAAGACTTGCATGGAGAGATGATTTTTTTTGCGCTTCTGATTGGCGGGATTTGTGTTCTGAACGCACTAAAGTTCTTGAAAATTGTAGATGATGGCCTGGATGCGCTGCACATGGCCAGCCGCTTTCAAATGATCTTCTACATCTACATGTCAACCCTGGCTACCATAGTGCCGCCCTCCATTGTCTGGCTGGTGCTGCGACGGCTGACAGATAATCTGCGCAATATGGCGGCGCGTGATCCCATGACGGATCTGCTCAATCGCAGAGGGCTTTCGGAAGCGCTGCAACTGTATTTCAAGGCTCGCAATGCCGCGCCTGCTTACTTGCTGCTGATGGATGTCGACCATTTCAAGCGAATCAACGATACCTATGGCCACCAAGCCGGGGATGAAGTGATATGCCAGGTTGCAGATTTACTTCGCTCCACAGTGCGTCGTGGCGATTTGACAAGTCGTATTGGCGGAGAGGAGTTTGTGGCTATCTGCTTGGAGACCGACAGCGAGGGTGTCGTGCACCTGGCAGAGCGTCTGCGTGCCGGCGTTGAAGGCCAAGCGATCAAAGTTGCTGGTTCTGATCATCAGCTACGCTGCACGGTCACCATTGGAATTTCACCCCATTTCTATGGCGCGCACGCCCTGGAGGATGCTCTTCGACAAGCCGATTCCGCCCTCTACAGAGGGAAAGCGGCTGGACGCAATCGGATCGAAGTAGCAAACATCTCTGACAGTATTTCAACTGAGAATACTGAATATGCAGTTGTGAATGTATAGAAGTAGCTTGATGTCGTTTAATTGCTCATCTTTAGATGAGTGCATTTGGCGAGTGGAACCATGATCCCGCCTTTTTACGATCATTGGATCTACTGGTGTCGAGGGCTGGCCATGACGGGCAACTTGCGGCTGCGGATTCAACCGTTGCATCCACCGGTTGAATCCGCAGTCGATAGCTGCCGTATCTTGTTGCTGACTACGCACCCAAGAACCTCTGGTGAGCTTCTCATCATGCCATTGCCTCAAGGCGCGGCTGGCAGGCCGGGGCCGGGCGACCTTTGAGCAAGCCGCGGCCCTTGCTTTGCGGCGGGGGCGTAAGAGGGCGCGCTGTCTGAATGATTTTTCAGCCCACAGGCGGCTGAAAAATCATGAGTTCGCGCCCGTCCCCCGCTGCTAAGCGAGGGCAAGGGTAGCCCCGTAGGGGCCGCAGCGATGGGAGCACGGCTTCGGCCTGCCAGCCGCGCCGTTCAAGAAACCATGAAATCCGAGGACCATTCAGCCCAACAAATCAATAAGTCCGCCGATCCAGCCCCACCGCATCCAGCACCTTCGTCGAGATCTCCTCGATCGACCGGGTCGTCGTCGACAGCCAGGGGATGTTTTCCATCCTCATCAGGCGCTCCGCCTCGGCCACCTCGTGCCGGCACTGCTTGATCGACGCATACTGGCTATTGGGCCGCCGTTCATTGCGCACTTCGGCCAGGCGCCCCGGCTGTATCGACAGGCCGAACAGCTTCTTCCGGTACGGCGCCAGCGTTGCCGGCAGCGAACCTCGATCGAAATCTTCCGGAATCAAAGGGAAATTGGCCGCCTTCACTGCGTACTGCATCGCCAGATAAAGACTGGTCGGCGTCTTGCCGCAGCGCGACACGCCCACCAGGATCACATCCGCCTGCTCCAGTCCGTGCACGAACTGCCCATCGTCGTGGGCCAGGCTGAAATTGATCGCCTCGATACGATTGTTGTACTGCTTGGATAAGCCGCCCATGTGCGAACGGCCCACCGAGTGGCTGGACTTCAAGCCCAGCGCCGTCTCGATATGCTGCACAAAAGTGCCGAACAAATCCAGGAACGTGCAATTGGCATCCCGTATCTTTTGCGCGATATCGGGATTGACCAGCGTGCTGAATACCAGCGGCGGCTCGTTCTGCTCCTGGGCGCATTGGTTGATCCGCAGCGCTGCCGCTGTGGCTTTCTCTATGCTGTCCAGAAACGGAATGCGTATGGCCTGGAACTTGACCTGCTCGAACTGGGACAGCACCGAATTGCTGAACGTTTCGGCGGTAATGCCGGTGCTGTCGGAGACGACGAAAACTGTGCGTTCGATAAGGGTGGCGGGCATGGAATAAATTGAGTGCAGAAGGCATCAGAAACTGTACAATCGCAAAGGTTAACAGTCACCGTACCAGCAAGCAAGGCTGGTTTGCTTAGTACACCGCTACTTTCCCCGCCCACAAGGCAGGCGGACCTGGCGCATTAAGCAAACACGCTTTCTTTTATATAGTTAAAGGTGACTTTATGTCTTATGTAGTGTCTTTCGAGCAGCTCCGCATGACGGACGTCGACTCGGTAGGGGGTAAAAACGCATCGCTAGGTGAAATGATCAGTCAGTTGGCAGGGGCCGGAGTCCGGGTTCCCGGCGGTTTCGCGACCACGGCCGACGCATTTCGCGATTTCCTGAAATCCACCCAACTCGACAAGCGTATAGCCGACAGGCTGGAAACCCTCGACTCCGAAGACGTGCGCGAACTGGCGACCGCCGGCGCGGAAATCCGTCAATGGATCATCGAAACGCCGTTCCCGGCCGAATTCGAAAACGCCATCAAGTCCGCATTCGCCGAGCTCGATGCCGACGGAAAGGGCTCGTTCGCCGTGCGCTCGTCCGCGACCGCCGAAGACCTTCCCGATGCCTCCTTTGCCGGCCAGCAGGAAACCTTTCTCAACGTGGTCGGAATCGACGACGTCCTGGAAAAAATCCGCCACGTATTCGCGTCGCTGTACAACGACCGCGCCATCTCCTATCGTGTCCATAAAGGCTATGCGCATGCGGATGTCGCCTTGTCGGCGGGCATACAGCGCATGGTGCGTTCCGATCGCGGCAGCGCCGGCGTGATGTTCACCCTGGATACCGAATCCGGTTTTGACGATGTCGTATTCATTACCTCGTCCTACGGATTGGGCGAAACCGTTGTGCAGGGCGCGGTCAATCCCGACGAATTCTATGTGTTCAAGCCCACGCTGGCCTCGGGACACTATCCCATCATCAGCCGCCGCATCGGTTCCAAGCTCATCAAGATGGAGTTCGATGCCGAGCGTGTTTCAGGCCACGCCGTGCGCACCGTCGATGTGCCGGTTTCCGAACGCAATCGCTATTCGCTGACCGACGAGGAAGTCATCGAGCTGGCGCGCTATGCCGTCATCATCGAAAAGCACTACCAGCGTCCCATGGACATCGAATGGGGCCGCGACGGCCTGGACGGCAAGATCTACATCCTTCAGGCCCGCCCTGAAACCGTCAAATCCCAGCGCGGGCTCAACGATGTACAAGAGCGCTATCGCCTGAAGGCGACCGGCGAAGTCCTGATCACCGGCCGCGCCATCGGCCAGAAGATCGGCTCGGGCAAGGTGCGCGTCGTGGCCGATATATCCGAAATGGACCAGGTCAAGGCAGGCGACATTCTGGTGACCGACATGACCGACCCCAACTGGGAACCGGTCATGAAACTGGCTTCGGCCATCGTCACCAACCGTGGCGGGCGCACTTGCCACGCCGCCATCATCGCGCGCGAGCTGGGCATTCCCGCCGTGGTCGGTTGCGCCAACGCCACCGATGTCCTTGGCAATGGCCGGGAAGTCACCGTATCGTGCGCCGAAGGCGACGAAGGGCGCATCTACGACGGTCTGATCGAGACCGAAATCGAAGAGGTTCGCTGGGGCGAAATGCCCGAGATCGGACTGAAGATCATGATGAACGTGGGCAATCCGCAATTGGCCTTCGACTTTTCGCAGATTCCCAATCATGGCGTCGGCCTGGCCCGCCTTGAATTCATCATCAACAACAACATCAATGTCCACCCCAAGGCCGTGCTCGACTACCCGAACGTCGATGGCGAACTCAAGCAGGCTGTCGAGTCCGCCGCCCGCGGCTATGCCAGCCCGCGCGCCTTTTTCGTCGAGAAGCTGGCAGAAGGCGTGGGCACTCTGGCCGCCGCCTTCTATCCCAAGCCCGTAATCGTGCGCCTGTCCGACTTCAAGTCCAACGAATACCGCAAGCTGGTGGGCGGTTCGCGCTACGAGCCCGAAGAGGAAAACCCCATGCTGGGTTTCCGCGGGGCGTCGCGCTACATATCCGAGGAATTCGAAGAATGCTTCCGCATGGAATGCGAGGCATTGAAGAAAGTTCGCGACGAAATGGGCCTGACCAACGTCGAGATCATGGTGCCGTTCGTGCGGACCACCACCCAGGCCAAGAAGGTCGTCGACCTTCTTGCCAGGCACGGTCTGGCGCGCGGCGATAACGGCTTGCGCCTGATCATGATGTGCGAGGTTCCTTCCAACGCCATCCTGGCCGATCAGTTCCTGGAGCATTTCGACGGCTTCTCCATCGGCTCGAACGACATGACCCAGCTGACGTTGGGCCTGGATCGCGATTCGGGCATGGAATTGCTGGCGGCCGATTTCGACGAGCGCGACGAGGCCGTGCAATTCATGCTGCGCAGGGCCATACAGGCCTGCCTCAAGGCGGGCAAGTACGTGGGCATCTGCGGCCAAGGCCCCAGCGACCATCCCGACCTGGCCAACTGGCTGCGCGACGAGGGCATCCTGTCCATGTCGCTCAATCCGGATACAGTGGTCGATACCTGGCAGCGCCTGGCCAAGTAGTCCCGGCGGGCTGTAAAACACATGGGGCGCCACTTGTTGGCGCCCCATGTGCGTTTCCGGGGGAACCTTTTCGCCGGACGCAAGCAAAGGCCTGCCCCATTTAGGTCGTAGCTGGTTTTCCGGCCGCCCGTCGGCTAGGCCGGTTTGCCGTAGACCTTAAGGAACACATCCACGATGCACTGCGCCTTGCGGCCGATTTCCTGGTCGCTGGCGGGCTCGCGCGCGCCCAGCAGGTTGCGTATAAGCTCGGCTTCGCACAAGCAGCGCAGGTGCGTCGCCATCATGTCGGGATCGGCTTTCGCGAGTGTTCCCTTGTCGATTTCCTCGCGCAGGACATCGCCGATGGTCAGCCATACTTCGTGAGTGCCGAGCTCATAAAAGCGCCGGCCTATATCGGTCGTGCCCCCTACGGAAATGGCCACGCGCAGCACCTGTATCGTTTCGTCCGCATCGATCAATTTCAGCAGCGAGGCGACGAAGCGATGCAGTTGCGAGGGCAGGTCGCCCTGGATCTGCAATAGCTGCATGACGTCCCGGGCGTGCTTGTGGGCCGAATCAAGCATGGCCTCCAGAAGAAGTTCCTCTTTGGAGGTGAAGTAGTTATACAGCGTTGCCTTCGACCCGCCCACGCGCGCCGATATCTGCGACATGGAAGCGGCGTCGAAACCCACTTCGCGAAATACTTCCAAGGCGACGCCAAGTATGGCGTCTCTTCGGGCTTCGCTTTTCGTTCTCATTATGGCCTCACGTATCTGAACCGATCCGTACAGTTTTGCTTGACACGGTTTTTTTGTCAAGTGTAAACTGACCGTACCGTACAGTTATAAATAGGCTAGAAATGCATCCTACTCCTCGATTTTCCCTGGCAAAGGCAGCCGTCCTGCTGGCCGCCGCCGTCGCCATGGCCGGCTGCGGCCAATCCACACAGGCCCCTAGTGCGGCGGCCGCGCCTGAAGTCGGGGTGTATACCCTTAGGGAGCAGGCCCTGACGCTGACCACTGACCTGCCTGGGCGCACGGCGGCGTATCGCGTCGCTGAACTGCGCCCGCAGGTGAACGGGATCATCCAGAAACGAATGTTCAAGGAAGGCGCCGAGGTCAAGAAAGGGCAGCAGCTGTATCAGATCGACGATGCGATCTATAAGGCCGAGTACAACCGGGCCAAATCCAATCTGGTCGCTGCCGAGCGGCTGGCCAAGCGCTACGAGCGCTTGCAGAAAACCAGCGCGATCAGCAAGCAGCAGTACGACGATGCCTATTCCAATTGGAAGCAGGCCCAGGCCCAGGCGGAGCTGGCCCGCATCAATCTGGTCTACACAAAAGTACTTTCTCCCATATCGGGCCGTATCGGGCGATCCGCCGTGACAGAGGGCGCCCTGGTGACTCAAAGCCAGCCTCAGGCACTGGCAACCGTGCAGCAACTGGATCCCATCTTCGTCGACGTGACCCAACCCGTGTCGGAAGTCCTTCGCCTGCAGAACGAAATGGCCAGCGGAAGGCTGGAACGCAGCGGAGAGGATCAGGCCAAGGTCACGCTTGAGCTTGAGGACGGCAGCCGCTATCCCCTTGCCGGCTCCCTGAAGTTCTCGGAAGTCACGGTCGACCAAAGCACCGGTTCTGTGACTTTGCGGGCCGAGTTTTCGAATCCGGATGGCCGCCTGCTGCCGGGCATGTTCGTGAAGGCCAAGCTTGGCGAAGGTGTGCGCAACAACGCCATTCTGGTGCCTCAGCAGGCCGTTCAGCGCGATCCGATGGGGCAGGCCAGCGTTTGGGTGGTGGATGACCAGAACAAGGCGGAGCGCCGCATGGTGAAGACGGAGCGCACTGTGGGCAATCAGTGGCTGGTCGGCAGCGGCCTGAAGAGCGGGGATCGGGTGGTTACCGAAGGCTTGCAACGCCTGCGCGGCAGCACCGAAGTTGTCGCCCGCGAGGCAGGCAATGTGGCCGTGGTAGATGATTTTGACTCCGGCCCCGCCGGCGCCGCCACAGCCAGTCCCGATGCCGCCGGCACCGCCGAGCAAATCGCTCTCAACAACTAAAGGCGGTCTGTCAATGTCCAACTTTTTCATCGACCGCCCGATTTTTGCCTGGGTCCTGGCCATTGTGACCATGCTGGCCGGCGCCTTGGCCGTGGTGGGCATGCCCGTCAACCAGTATCCCAATATCGCCGCGCCCGCCATCTCCATCTCCGTGACCTATCCGGGCGCATCGGCCCAAACGGTGCAGGACACCGTGGTGCAGGTGATAGAGCAGCAGATGAACGGCCTGGATGGCTTGCGCTATATGTCGTCCGAGAGCAACTCCGACGGCAGCATGAGCGTCATCGTGACCTTCGAGCAAGGCACGGACCCCGACATCGCCCAAGTACAGGTGCAGAACAAGTTGCAGCTTGCCACGCCCTTGCTGCCGGAAGAGGTGCAGCGCCAGGGCGTGCGCGTCGCCAAATACCAGATCAACTTTATGCAGGTCGTGGCGTTGGTGGATGAAAGCCGCCGCATGAGCCAGGCCGACCTGGCCGATTACATAGCCACCAATCTGCAGGATCCGATATCCCGCGCCAGCGGGGTGGGCGACTTCATGCTGTTCGGTTCGCAATACGCCATGCGCATCTGGCTCGATCCGGAGAAGCTGAACAGCTTCCAACTGACCCCCGGCGACGTCGCCAATGCGATACGCACGCAGAACGTCCAGGTATCGTCCGGTCAGTTGGGCGGCCTGCCGGCCAACCAGGGCGTGCAGCTGACCGCCACGGTAATCGGCAAGACTCGCCTGCAGACTCCGGAACAGTTTGAAAACATCCTGTTGAAAATGAATCCGGATGGTTCGCAGGTACGCATCAAAGACGTAGCCGAAGTAGGCTTGGGAAGCGAAAACTTCTCCATTGCGGGCGAGTACAACGGAATGCCGGCTTCGGGAATGGCGCTGCGCCTGGCCACGGGCGGGAATCTGCTTGACGCGGTCGAGAACGTGCGCGGCGTCATCAGCAAGCTGGAACCCTATCTGCCCGAAGGCGTGAAGGTGGTCTACCCCTACGACACCTCGCCCATGGTCGAGACCTCCATCAACTCGGTGGTGCACACGCTGATCGAGGCGATAGTGCTGGTTTTCCTGGTGATGTATCTGTTCCTGCAGAACTTGCGGGCGACGCTGATACCGACCATGGCGGTGCCGGTGGTGATACTGGGCACCTTCGGGATATTGTCGGCCTTCGGCTTCACCATCAATATCCTGACCATGTACGCCATGGTGCTGGCCATCGGCCTGCTGGTGGACGATGCGATTGTGGTGGTCGAGAACGTCGAGCGGGTCATGGCCGAGGAAAAGATCGGCGCCCGCGAGGCCACACGCAAATCCATGGGGCAAATACAGGGCGCCCTGGTGGGAATAGGGGTGGTGCTGTCCGCCGTGTTTGTGCCCATGGCGTTTTTTGGCGGTTCGGCGGGCATCATCTACAAGCAGTTCGCCATCACCATCGTGTCGGCCATGACACTGTCGGTCATCGTGGCTCTGGTGTTCACGCCCGCCTTGTGCGCCACCATGCTCAGGCCCGGCGACGTAGACCATCAGGACAAGAAAGGTTTCTTCGGCTGGTTCAACCGCATGTTCGATCGCGGCACGGCGCGCTATGAGCGCGGCGTGGCCGGCATGCTGCGCCGCCGTGGGCGCTATATGCTGATCTTCCTGCTCATCGTCGGCGGCCTGGCCTTATTGTTCACGCGCCTGCCCACCTCCTTTCTTCCCGAAGAGGATCAGGGCTCGGTGTTCGTACAGGTGCAGTTGCCGGTCAACTCCAGCGCCGAGCGCACCCAAGCCGTGCTGGACGAGATCAATGAGTATCTGTTGCAGGAAGAGGGCGGCATCGTCCAGTCGGTGATGAGCCTTGGCGGCTTCAACTTCGCCGGACGCGGCCAGAACTCGGGCATGGCCTTCGTGCTGCTCAAACCCTGGGAAGAGCGCGGCGCGGACGGGGCCGATGCATTCAGCCTGGCGCAGCGCGCCAGCGCCCGCTTTGCCCGGATCAAGGATGCGACGGTGTTTGCATTCGTTCCGCCGGCCATTCCTGAAATGGGTAACGCCACAGGATTCGATTTCTACCTGCAGAACCAAGGCGGCTTGACCCACGACGAGTTGATGGCGGCGCGTAATCAATTCCTGGCCCTTGCCGGCCAGGATCCGCGGCTGTTCATGGTGAGGCCCAACGGACTGGATGACGAGCCGCAATACCGCGTGCTGATCGATGACGAGAAGGCGCGTGCGCTGCAGGTCAATCTGGCCGACATCAACGAGACCATGTCCACGGCCTGGGGCTCGATGTATGTCAACGACTTCATCGATCGCGGGCGGGTAAAGCGCGTCTACCTACAAGGCAATATGGATTCGCGCCTGGCGCCGGAAGACTTCGGCAAATGGTATGTGCGCAATGCCCAGGGCGAAATGGTGCCGTTCTCGGCCTTTGCCAGCGGCGAGTGGATCTATGGTTCCCCCAAGCTGCAGCGCTTCAATGGCGTGCCCGCCATGCAGATCATGGGCCAGCCCGCGGCGGGCTATACCAGCGGCGAAGCCATGCTGGCGGTGGAAGAGATCGCAGCCCAGCTGCCCGACGGCATCAACGTGGCCTATAACGGCACCTCCTACGAGGAGCGGCAAACCGGCTCGCAGGCGCCCATGCTGTATGCCCTGACGGTGTTGATCGTCTTCCTGAGCCTGGCTGCGCTGTACGAAAGCTGGTCGGTACCCGCCGCCGTGATGCTTGGGGTGCCGCTGGGGGTGATTGGATCGGTCGTGGCCACCTTGCTGCGCGGCCTGTCCAACGACGTGTTCTTTCAGATCGGCCTGCTGACGACCATAGGCCTGTCGGCCAAGAACGCCATTCTTATTGTCGAGTTTGCCAAGCTGCTCTACGAGAAAGAGGGCAGGACCCTGGTCGAAGCGGCGCTTGAGGCGGCCAGGCTGCGCCTGCGGCCCATCGTGATGACGTCGCTGGCTTTTACCTTTGGCGTCTTGCCGATGGCGTTGGCCAGCGGCGCGGGGCAGGGCAGCCAGCACGCCATTGCCACCGGCGTGGTCGGCGGCATGATAACCGCCACCGTGCTGGCCGTGTTCTTCATCCCTCTGTTCTATGTGGTGGTGGCCAAGCTGAGCTTTCGCCGGCAAAACCAGGCGCCGGCGGCGCCATTGAATGAAAGCGCGGAACAAGGAATCTGATCATGACGTTGACTACAAGAACTCTGGGCGCGGGTGTGCTGCTGACCCTGATCCTGCAGGGGTGTGCTTTGGCCCCTCGCTATGAGCGGCCAAAGGCGCCCATTGACGCTGCATGGCCTCAGGGCGAGGCTTACGCGGCGGATACCTTGGCCGGCAGCGCCGCCGATATCGGTTGGGAAACCTTCTTCAAGGATCCGGCCCTGCGGCGGCTGATCGGGGCGGCATTGGACAACAATCGCGATCTGCGCGTTGCCGCGCTGAATGTGGAAGCCTATCGGGCGCAGTACCGCATACAGCGCTCGGATCTGTTTCCGTCGGTCGATGCGGTGGGCAATGGCGCTCGCCAGCGCCTGCCGTCCGACCTGTCGCCCACCGGTGCGGCGGACATCGGCAGCCAGTACGATGTGGGGCTGTCCACGTCGTACGAGCTTGATTTCTTCGGCCGTGTGCGCAGCCTGAATCGCCAGGCGCTGGAAACCTATCTGGCCACTGAAGAGGCGCGGCGCAGCGCGCACATCAGCCTGGTGGCAAGCGTGGCCGATGCCTATTTACTGTTGCAGGCCGACCGGGCGTTGCTGGGCCTGACACGCGATACGCTAAAGGCATACGAACACACCCTGTCCTTGGTGCAAAGCAGTTTCGATGTGGGCATTGCGTCGGCCATGGAAGTCCGGCAATC
Organism: Pollutimonas rozaliensis; assembly: GCF_048751585.1. Taxonomy (NCBI): domain Bacteria; kingdom Pseudomonadati; phylum Pseudomonadota; class Betaproteobacteria; order Burkholderiales; family Alcaligenaceae; genus Pollutimonas; species Pollutimonas rozaliensis. The sequence continues at coordinate 375,163 of NZ_JAZHOB010000003.1, forward strand.
CAGGACGGCTGTGGACGAAGCCAGGGCGCAGTTGCAGCGCTACACCCGGCAGATCGCCACTGACGTGAATGCATTGCGGCTGCTGGTGGGAGGCGCCTTGCCGGAAAATTTGCCGCCTGCGCTGGATATTCACGGCCCGGTGCTGGCCGATGTGCCGGCGGGCTTGCCGTCCGATCTCTTGCAGCGCAGGCCTGACCTGCTTGCGGCCGAGCATCGATTGATCGGCGCCAACGCCAGTATTGGCGCGGCGCGCGCAGCCTTCTTCCCCAGCATCCGGCTGACGGCGGGGGCTGGCACGGCCAGCGCCGAAATGTCCGGCCTGTTCGAGGGCGGATCGGGTTCATGGAGCTTCATGCCGAGCATCACGCTGCCTATTTTCCAGGCCGGCCGGCTTGGAGCCAACCTGGATTACGCCGAAATCCAGAAGGACATACGCATCGCGCAGTATGAACAGGCGATACAAACGGCCTTCCAGGAAGTATCGGACAGCCTTGCCGCGCGCGGCACTTACGGAAAGCAGCTAGCCGCCCAGCGCGATCTGGTCAGCAACACTGCCGAGTACTATCAATTGGCCGACCAGCGTTATCAGGAAGGGGTGGACAGCTACCTGAATGTGCTGGACGCTCAGCGGCTACTGTTCAATTCCCAGCAGCAACTGGTGCAGGACCGCCTTGCCCAGCTAAGCAGCGAGATCGCCCTGTACAAGGCATTGGGCGGCGGTTGGACGGCCGGCGCCTCCCGGGCATCGGCGGCTATGTAGCAAAAAGTTTCCCTGTTTGCCGGGTGTCTGTGATATTCATGTATCCGGGCCGGCCGGCGTTGCCAGTCTCGGCCCATATAGCGGCGCGGAACCCTTAAGGCCATAGCAAGGAGAGGACCATGACGGATATCGACGCCCACAGGGTAGTCATTGTTGGCGGCGGCGCCGGAGGCCTGGAGCTGGCCGCCAAGCTGGGGCGCAAGTTCGGCCCCAATCATGTCTGGCTGGTGGACAAGGCCGACGGCCATATCTGGAAGCCCTCGCTGCACGAGGTCGCCGCCGGCACCCTGGATATCCACCGCGAAGGGCTGTCGTACTTCATGCTGGCCAAGGATTGCGGATTCACCTTCATTTTCGGCGAACTCGAGTCGATGGACCGTCAACAGAATCAGTTGTTCCTGAAGCCGGTGTGCTCCCCCGGCACGCGGGAAGAAATCTTCCCGGCCCGCTCGATACGCTACGATACATTGGTATTGGCGGTGGGCAGCAAGTCCAATTTCTTCAGCACGCCGGGCGCGGCTGAATTCGCCATCGCCCTGGATTCCACCGAGGAGGCCGAGCGCTTCCGGCAGCGTTTGCTGCATCAGTTGGTGACGGCCGATCGCCGGAAGTTGGCGGAGCCCGGCTATGTGCTGGATATCGGCATCGTCGGCGGCGGCGCGACAGGCGTGGAACTGGCCGCGGAATTGCTGGAGGCCTGCGCCGACGCGGCGTTCTATGGCTTGAACAAGCTGCAGCCCGGCACCGACATCCGCATTACCCTGCTGGAAGGCAGCGGCCGGATACTGTCCGCCTTGCCCGAAAAGATGTCGGCGGCGGCGCAGCAGCTGCTGCTTGATCGGGGCGTGGTGGTGAAGACGTCCGTGCGCATCTCCGAGGTCCGGCAGGATGTCCTGATCGACAGCGAGGGCAGGCAGTATCCGGTCGACCTATGCGTATGGGCGGCGGGCATTGAAGCGCCGGGGTTCCTGAAGAACCTGGGCCTGGAGGTCAATCGCATCAATCAGGTTGTGGTCGATGCCGGCCTGCGCACAAGCGATCCCGATATATATGCCATGGGCGATTGCGCGCAGGCGCCCTGGCATGGATCCGAGGCGCAGCAGGCCTTGCCGGCCCGCGCCCAGGTGGCGCACCAGCAGGCCGATTTTCTGTTGGCGGCGATGGCAAAGCGCATCAGGGGCGGCGCCGATGCCGGAGAGCGCACATTTCGTTTCCGCGACTATGGTTCCCTGGTGTCGGTGGGCCATAGCCGCGGCGTGGGCAGCCTGATGGGCGTGCTGTCGGGCAAGAACTGGTTTGTGGAAGGCCTGCTGGCTCGTTTGATGTATATGAGCCTGCATCTTATGCATCACCTGGCGGTGCTGGGGCCGCTACGCACCGGCTCCCTGGCGCTGGGACGCCTGCTGACGAAGCGGGGCGCGCCGCGCGTCAAGCTGCATTAGGAGTGGCCGATAGCCGGCCTTGCGGCTTCCCTTTCAGAGATGGCAGGCTCTAGAATGAGATTTTAGCTCCGCCGTCTGGCGGGGCCGTTACGGATTTGCCTATGACCTTCCATGCCCAGATGGCTTCGCCCTTGGGGCGGATTCTGCTCTGTTCCGACGGCGCCCACTTGACCGGCCTGTATTTCGTGGGGCAGAAAGACTGCCCCGCCTTGCAGGGCCTGCCGCAACCTTCGCCCAAGGCCGATCCCACGGCGGGCCTGATGGGCGGCGCCCCCATCAAGGATATCCGCGTGCGCCGGCGGCAGGATGAACTTGATCTGTTCGGCGACGCCGATGGCAAAGCTGGTCACACTGAGGCCTTGCGCCTAGGCCCTTTGTCTCTAATGCAGGAGGCCACCCCTTCGGCCGCTGCGGACGTCTTCGAACAGACCCATGGCGAGCTGGGCGAATACTTTGCCGGCCGGCGACGGACATTTTCAGTGCCTTTGCATCTGGAGGGCACGGCTTTTCAGAAAAAAGTCTGGAAGGCCTTGCTGGCCATACCTTATGGCGAATATGTCTCGTACGGCGACGTCGCGCTGGCGGCCGGGCTGACGGCAGGGCACGGGCGCCCGGTGGGAACGGCTGTGGGGCGCAACCCCATCACCCTGATTGTTCCCTGCCATCGCGTCCTGTCCAGCGCCGGCCGGCTGAATGGCTATACCGGCGGCCTGGAACGCAAGTTCGCGCTGCTCGAACTGGAAGGCCTGATCCTGGGCTAGTTTTTGTTGCGCGTGTCGTGCTTCATGACACGCTCTTTTTCGCGCTGCCAGTCCTTGTCGCGCGCGGTATCGCGCTTGTCGTGCAGCTTCTTGCCCCGACCCAGGCCGAAATCCAGCTTGACGCGGCCGTTTTTGTAATGCAGGTTCAGCGGCACCAGGGTATAGCCGCGCTGTTCGACCTTGCCGATCAGCTTGCTGATCTCTTCGGCCTTGAGCAGCAGCTTGCGTGTGCGTGTGGCATTGGGATGAATGTGGGTGGATGCGGTGGGCAGCGGGCTGATGTGCATCCCGATGATCCATATTTCGCCATCGCGTACGATAACGTAGCTTTCCTTCAACTGCACGTGCCCGGCCCGTATGGCTTTTACTTCCCAGCCTTCGAGCACGAGGCCCGCTTCATAGCGGTCTTCGATGAAGTAATCGTGCGTTGCTTTGCGGTTATCGACAATGCTCATGAATCAATGTGGTTGTAGACTGTAAAATCAATACATTCTATCCATTAACTCCTTTCGATGCATAAAGTACAACGTTCTGTCCTGGTCCCGCACAGCCGCGCGCAAATGTTCGATCTTGTCGCCGATGTGGCCAGCTATCCCGATTTCATGCCGTGGTGCGGCGGAGCCGTGGTGCACAGGCATGACGAGCGCGGAATGGAAGCGTCCATCACCATCAGCATTGCCGGCATCAAGCAAACCTTCACCACCCGCAACGAGCACGATTATCCGGGCATGATCACCTTCCATTTGGTCGACGGCCCGTTTTCAGAGCTGACCGGCAAGTGGGAATTCCAGGAACTGGCGGTGGATGCCTGCAAGGTGGTCTACACCATGGAATACGCCTTTTCCAGCCGCGCGCTCGAAGCGGTGGTGGGCCCCATATTCAACCGGATAGCCACCAGTTTCATCGATTCGTTCACGCAGCGCGCCCAGGCAAAATATGGTGACTGACACCATCGCGATCCAGGTGGTTTACGCGGAGCCGGACACGGTGTGGCAGGCGGACCTTCGCGTGCCGGCGGAATCGACGATAGGGCAAGCGCTGCAAGCCAGTCAGTTCGCCCGGCTTTTTCCGAACTATCCTTACGACGAGCTGAAGGTTGGGGTGTATGGGCAGGAAAACCCTTTGGACCATGTCCTGGCCGACGGCGACCGCGTGGAGATCTACCGGCCTTTGGTGTTCGATCCCATGGAATCGCGCCGCCGCCGCGCGCTGCACAGGCAAGCTTTCATGACCAAACCCAAGAACCGGCCCAGGCGCCGCAAGGCCAAGCTGGCCGCGGGCCTGCTGAACGACGGGGAGTAGCCGTCGATTGTCGTGCATATGACAAAAAAAAACTCGGTAAAGCGCTATGGTGGGCGCTACAACGGATAATGCGGAGCGCATCGGCTCGATGACGACCGCAATGAAGGAGACTGCATCATGGATTTCCGTCTTAGCGACGAACAACAGGCATTTGCCCAAGCCGCGCGCGACTTTGCCGTGGGCGAACTGGAACCCAATGCGGCCCGCTGGGACGCGGAAAGCATTTTCCCGCGCGAGGCCTTTGCCCGCGCCGGCGAACTGGGCTTCTGCGCCATTTATGCGCCGGAATCGATCGGCGGATTGGGCTTGCCGCGCCTGGATGCCACCCTGGTCTTCGAAGAGATGGCGGCCTACGACCCTTCCACCACGGCTTTCCTGACCATACACAATATGGCCACCTGGATGATAGGTTCCTGGGCCACGGAATCGGTGAAACAGGCCTGGGGCCCCGTATTGGCGGCTGGCGAAAAGCTGGCTTCGTATTGCCTTACCGAGCCGGGCGCCGGCTCGGACGCCGCGTCATTGTCCACCCGCGCTGAAAAACGCGGGGCGTCCTACATCCTGAATGGGGCCAAGGCTTTCATTTCAGGCGCGGGCGATACCGATGTGCTGGTCGTCATGGCGCGAACCGGTGCGGCGGGGGCCAAGGGCATTTCCGCTTTCGTGGTGCCGGCCGACACGCCGGGCATTACGTATGGGCGCAAAGAAGACAAGATGGGCTGGAACAGCCAGTCCACCCGGCCCATCACCTTCGACAATGTCGAGATCCCGGCGGAGAACCTGCTGGGCACCGAAGGAGAAGGCTTCAAATTCGCCATGAAAGGCCTGGACGGCGGCCGCATCAACATCGCCACCTGCTCGGTGGGCGCGGCCCAGGGCGCCTACGAGGCGGCCAGGCGCTATATGGGGGAACGCCGGCAGTTCGGGCAGGCTCTGGCAAGCTTCCAGGCCTTGCAGTTCAAGCTGGTGGACATGCTGACGCATATCGTGGCGTCGCGCCAGATGGTCAGGCTGGCGGCCGCCAAGCTCGATGAAAACGACCCTCAGGCGTCTTCTTACTGCGCCATGGCCAAGCGGCTGGCCACCGACCTTTGCTTCCAGGCCTGCCTGGACGGTCAGCAGATCCATGGCGGCTACGGCTACCTCAAGGACTATCCTCTTGAGCGCCTGGTGCGCGACACCCGCGTCCATCAGATCCTTGAGGGCACCAATGAAATCATGCGCGTCATCGTGGCGCGCCAGCTACTCGAGAAAGGGGCCGATATCCGATGAATTCCCCGGTGTTGTTCCAGGAGCTGGATACCGCCAACGGCATGAAGGCCGGGGTGGCGACGTTAAACAGTCCTCAAACATTGAATGGCCTGTCGCTGGAAATGTGTGCGCTGCTTGCACGGCAGTTGCGGTTATGGGCCGACGACCCCGGTATCGCCGTGGTGATCCTGAACGGCGCCGGCGAAAAGGCTTTTTGCGCCGGCGGCGACCTGCACAGCATGCATAAGGCCATGCGCGAGAATACCGGCGGCGATGCCTGGAACAATCGCTATGCGCGTGAATTCTTCGCTGCCGAATATAGCCTGGACTATCAAATACATACCTATCCCAAGCCCATGCTGTGCTGGGGCAGCGGCATCGTCATGGGCGGCGGGGTGGGCCTGATGATGGGCGCCAGTCATCGCGTAGTCAGCGAAACCACCCGGTTCGCCATGCCCGAGATATCCATCGGCCTCTTTCCCGATGTGGGCGGCACCTGGATGCTGTCGCGGCTGGCGGGGGGCATAGGCTTGTTCCTGGCGCTCACCGGCGCCCAATTGGGGGCCAGCGACTGTCAGTTGCTGGGCTTGGCCGATTACACGCTGGATTCGAGCCAATGGGAGGCCCTGGTGGCCCGTATCAAGGGTTCATCCTGGTCTGACGATAGGCGGGATAACGATAGCGCGCTGCGCCGCCTGCTTCTGGATCTTCAAACAACAGAGCCGGCTTCGCCGGGACCGCTGCAAAAGCACCATGCCTTGATTCGGCGTGCCTGCGATGGCAATGATTTCGATGCAATATGCGCCAATGTCCTTGCGCTGGCCGACCATGAAGACCCCTGGCTGAAGCGGGCGGCGGCCACTTTCCGGGCCGGCTCGCCCGGATCGGCGCGCCTTGGGTTTACCTTGCTGCGTAGGGTTCGCCTGCTTGCCCTGGCGGATGTGTTCCGGATCGAATATATCGTTTCGCTGCAATGCGGCGTACAGGGCGATTTGCAGGAGGGGATACGCGCCTTGCTTATCGACAAGGACAGGCAGCCCAAGTGGAATCCCGCCACCTTGCGGCAAGCCGACGATGCCTGGGTGCAGCGTTTCTTCCAGCCGCCCTGGCCGGACACGGTTCCCCATCCGTTGGCGGACCTGGGCCAGGCGTAGAGAATTATTCATTGCCATCAAAAAGACAGGAGACAAAAAAATGAGTCGCATTGCATTTATAGGCCTGGGCCACATGGGCGGGCCCATGGCCTTGAATCTGTTGAAGGCTGGCCACCAACTGACCGTGTTCGATCTGCTTCCCGCCGCCGTCAAGACGGCAGTCGATGCCGGCGCCACGGCGGCGCCGTCGGCCCAGGACGCGGTCAAGGGGGCCGACGCGGTGGTGTCGATGCTGCCGGCCAGCAAGCATGTGGAAGGCCTGTATCTGGGCGAATCCGGCTTGCTGAACCACATAGCCGCCGGCACCTTGGTCCTGGAGTGCAGCACCATTGCTCCGGAATCGGCCCGCAAGGTTGCGCAAGCGGCAAAAGACAAAGGGGTGCGCATGATCGATGCGCCGGTATCGGGCGGCACGGGCGGCGCGGTGGCCGGCACGCTGACGTTCATCGTGGGCGGCCAGGAGGCCGACCTCGATGCGGCGCGGCCCTACCTGGAAAAGATGGGCAAGAATATCTTTCACGCCGGCGAAGCCGGCGCGGGGCAGGTCGCCAAGATCTGCAACAACATGCTGTTGGGCATACTGATGGCCGGCACCTCGGAGGCCCTGGCTCTGGGTGTTGCCAATGGGCTCGACCCAAAGGTCTTGTCGGACATCATCGCCAAGAGCTCGGGCCGCAACTGGGCGACCGAGCTATACAACCCCTGGCCCGGCGTCATGGAGCAGGCACCGGCGTCCAAGCATTACGCCGGCGGCTTCGGCGTGGACCTGATGCTGAAAGACCTGGGGCTGGCGGCGGAGTCCGCCTTGAATGCGCGCGCCTCGGTGCCTCTGGGCGAACTGGCCCGCAACCTGTATTCGCTGCATAGCGCGCAGGGCAATGGCGCACTGGATTTCTCCAGCATCCTGAATCTGTATAAAAAATGAATATTGCCGGCCGTTCGCCTTCTGGCGCATGGCCGGCAACGAAAGCGGCGGCTGCGGTTCAGGCGCCGCTTTCTATTTCATAGGGCAGGGCGGCAAGATCGATGGCCGGCCCGTCGGCTTGCCCCAGCCTGAAATCGGCGCTGCCCAGATCGGCAAGCTGCACCTCCATAAGCACCCGGATGCCGGCCGGATCCGCGGCGGCATTGACGATGCGTCCGCAGGGATTGTCGGGCCGCAAGGCATCGAAGGTATCCGTCGCGGCCAGCGTTTCCGCGTTCAAGTCGCGGCCGGAAGCGATCAGGCCGCCGGCCATGCGCCGTTTCACCGTTCCCCGGTAATGGCTGCGCGCCACCACTTCCTGGCCCGGGTAACATCCCTTGGTGAAGCTGACCCCGTCGATCAGGTCCAGGTTCAAGGTCTGGGGAATGAATAGGTCTTGCGTGGCCGACTGTATCCAGGGCAGGCCGGCCGCGATATCGCCCGCCCGCCAGGAGGCGGAATCGCCGTCGAGTCCGCATGAATCCTTAGCGGATTCATGCGTGACCCGCCACCATCGCCGCATATCGGGGTCGGCGCTGGGGGCGGCAATCCATGTGCCTGCCTCGTCGTGGGCGACGGTCCATGGCGAAGCCGGCCCCGGCATGCCGGAAGGGGCGTCGGCCTGGGTCATGCCTGCCACGCCGCAGTCCGTCAGGCGCAGCTTGGCTTTGGCCCTTAGCACGAACATCGACAAACGCTTGATCAGGGATTCCGCGATGTCGGCTTTGACGAGCATCAGTATTGCGGGGGCTTCGGCGGATGCCCGGCGCCAGACGACCATACTGGCCAGCAGCCGTCCCTTGGCCGTGCAATAGCCCGCCAGCCGGGCCTGATCGGGCGCCAGGCCCGAAACGTCGTGGGTCAATTGCCCATGCAGGAAGTCAGCCGCATCGGCGCCGGAAACTTCAATGACGGCCAGATCGGGCAGGAGGGCGGCAAAACGTTTGGAATCGTTCATAAGAAATACGGCTCACCACAAAAGACACAGATATATACAGCGTTTATGATAACGGGCTTCCAGCTTCCTTGCCGGGATGTCCCTGGCTGTCCGGGGGCCGCAACACGGTCGACGCACTGGGCTAAACTTCAGGTCTGATGAAAAAACTTAAAGCTGTCATCCTCTCTTTACTGCTGATCGTCGCCCTGGCGGCGCTGGCCTTGAGCGCCGCCGCCTGGTACTGGACGGAGCAGCCGGTCGAACTGTCCGCCGAGCGCATCGACTATGTGGTCGAGCCGGGCAGCCGCCCGCGCAGCATTGCGCAATTGATGAACAAGGCGGGCATACGCATCAACGAAGACGCCTTCGTGATTCTGGCACGGCTGACCGGCAATGACACACAATTGCAAGCCGGCGCCTACGAGGCCGTCCGGGGCGATACGCCACGCAGCCTGATGGAACGCATGGCCAACGGCGACATGACCCAGACCCGGCTGACGTTGCTGGAGGGCTGGACCTACCAGCGCATACGCCAGGCGCTGCGCGAAGCGACGCAGGTCAGGCAGACATTGGGTGAAACCAGCGATGCGGATCTCCTGAAACGGCTGGGCGCCAACCAGGATAGCCCTGAAGGCCTGTTTTACCCGGACACCTATGTGTTCGTTCCGGGCACCACTGATTTTGACATCTTACGGCGCGCCTACCATGCCCAGCAGCAGTTGCTGGACACGCTGTGGCGCGATCGCGATCCGCAATTGCCGCTGAAGACGCCGTACGAGGCCTTGATCCTGGCCTCCATCGTTGAAAAGGAAACCGGCCATAGCGCCGATCGAAACAAGGTTTCAGGCGTGTTCGTCAATCGCCTGCGCATCGGCATGCCATTGCAGACCGATCCTACCGTCATTTACGGCATGGGCGATGCCTACCAAGGGCGGATACGAAAAAAAGACCTGACCACGGACACCCCATGGAACACCTATACGCGTCCGGGTCTGCCGCCCACCCCTATTGCCAGCGCCGGCAGGGCGGCCCTGGAAGCCACCCTGCATCCGGAGTCGCATAAATTCCTGTATTTTGTCTCCAGAGGCGATGGCACCAGCGAATTTTCATCGAATCTCACGGCGCACAATCGCGCCGTGGCGAAATTCATCCTGGGGCGGCGCAATTGATACGCAGCGTTCAATGTCCGCTTTGCCGCCGCGCCGCGCAGGACTTCCGGCCTCTTGTCTTTGGCGTAATCAAGCTGGATTTTTGGGAATCGATGTAATGGGCAAAGGCTTCATGATTGTCTGCGACGGCAGCAATGGCGCGGGCAAGACTACGGTGATCAAGGCCATCGAAGAACACCTGAAAAGCAGGGGGCTGCAAGCCGTCATCACGCGCGAGCCGGGCGGCACGCCTATCGGTGAAAAAATCCGGGACATCCTGTTGTGCCCCGATACGCCTGAAATGTGCGATGTCGCCGAGCTGATGCTGTTCGGCGCCGCTCGCGCCCAGCACGTGCAAGAAAAAATACTGCCCGCCATCCGGGCGGGAAAAGTGGTGGTTTCCGACCGATTCGACGCGGCGACCTTGAGCTTCCAGCATTACGCGCGCGGCCTGGATATCGGCCTGGTCAAGCAAATCAATGAGTTGGCGCTGGACGGCTTCAGGCCCGATATGAACATCATCCTGGATCTGGATCCCGTCCTTGGGCTGGAACGGGTGCATCAGCGCGGAGAGCGGCTGGACCGGATGGAGACGCAGAAGCTGGAGTTCCTCCAGAAGGCCCGGCAAGGCTATCTGGAACAGGCCCGCCTTTCCCCTTCCATGTTCAGCATCCTGGATGCCTCTAGGCCGCTGGCCGAGGTGGTGTCCGATGCGCTGGGCGTCGTGGACGAACTGATCCGGCGCCATGGCGGCCAGATGGCGGTCGGGACTCCATGAGCGACCTGGCGCAATTCCTTCCGTGGCAGCGCGAGTTCGCGGCCAAGTGGCTGTCGCAGCGTAAGCGTTTCGCCCATGCCTGGCTGATACACGGCCTGCCCGGCATCGGCAAGCGCCAGTTCGCCCTGGCCGCCGCCGGCAGCCTGTTGTGCGAGTCGCCGGACCACGGACTGGCCTGCGGCCATTGCGCAGCCTGCCTATGGCTGGCCAGTGGCAATCATCCCGATTTGCGCCGTATCCGCCCCGAAGCCGTGGCGCTGGAGGAAGGCGCCGCAAGCGGCGACGACGAAGGCGAAGCGGGCGCCTCGCCCGCAAAGAAAGCGCCATCCAAGGACATACGGGTGGATCAACTGCGCGCGCTCAGTTCCTGGTTCAACACGGCCACGCATCGCGGAGGCTGGCGCGTGGCCGTGCTGTATCCGGCGCGCGCCATGAACGCGATCACGGCCAATGCCTTGCTCAAGGTCCTTGAAGAACCGCCGGAGCATACCGTCTTCCTGCTGGTGGCGGATGCGCCGGACCGCCTGCTGCCTACGCTGGTATCGCGCTGCAGGCGCCTGCCCCTGCCCGTGCCCGATGCGGCTCAGAGTCTGGTCTGGCTGAAGGAGCAAGGTGTCGATGCCGCGGAGCAATGGCTGGCCGCGGCGGGAGGGGCGCCCTTGCTGGCAAGGCAGTTGGCCCAGACCGGCGCTCGTCCCTGCCCGGAATGGCTGGAAGAATTGATTTCGATGCTGGCCGACGCCAGGACGCCCGATATCGGGCCTTTGGCCGATCAACTGGAAAAACAGCCTCCCGAAACCTGGATCGACGCCTTGCAGCGCCTGTTCCTGGATTTGCTGCTTGCGGGCGCCGATGCCCCCGTCCGTTATTTTCCCAGCCTGGATAAACAAATACGCCGCGTGGCATTGCGCGCGGCTCCGGCCGGTCTGGCCGAAACCGGCAAATGGCTTGCGCAGCAGCGAGCCGTCGCCGGCCATCCCTTGAACGCGAAGCTCTTCGTGCATAGCGCACTGCAAAGAGTGGCCTTGGCGTGCAGTCCGGCGCCATAAATTCGCTAAACTAGGCACAGGCCGGCGTCAGACGCCGGTGGTGCTTATTCATCATAGATTTCCATCGAGACCATGTACGTAGACTCCCATTGCCATCTGGATTTTCCCGAGCTCGCCCAAAATTTGCCGGATATTCTCGGACGAATGGCACAGAACCAGGTCAGCCATGCGCTGGTGGTCAGCGTCAATCTGCCGGATTGGCCCGGGCTGATGGAGCTGGTCGCGCCCCAGCCCAATCTCTATGCCTCGGTCGGAGTGCACCCCGATTACGAGGATACGCCCGAACCCACGGTGGACGAGCTGGTTAAACTGGCGCAGTCGCCCAAAGTGGTTGCCATAGGGGAAACGGGGCTGGACTACTTCCGCCTGGCCGAGCCGCTGGAATGGCAGCGCGAACGTTTCCGCACCCATATCCGGGCCAGCCGAAAAAGCGGACTGCCGCTGATCATACATACGCGTTCGGCCAGTGCGGATACTTTGCGCATCATGAAGGAAGAGGGCGCGGACCAGTACGGCGGCGTCATGCATTGCTTCACCGAGTCCTGGGAAGTCGCCCAGGCCGCCATGGAATTGAATTTCTATATCTCGCTTTCCGGCATAGTCACCTTCAAGAAAGCGGCGGACCTGCAGGAATTGGCAAAAAAGCTTCCGCTGGACCGACTGCTGATCGAAACGGATTCCCCTTACTTGGCGCCGGTTCCACACCGGGGGAAAATAAACGATCCTTCCAAAGTAATGCACGTGGCAGAGAAGATAGCGGATCTCAGAGGCATCCCGGCCACTCAGGTGGCAGAGCATTCAACGGATAATTTTTTCAATCTTTTCAATAAAATAGAACGATAAATTAAGGTAATTTATTTAAAGTATTTTATCTAAAGTGATTTATTTAAAGTAATTTACTTAAAGTGACTAATTAAAAGTAATTTACTTAAAGCTATTTATCAATGTGACTTGGAGACGACTCACATTCAGGAGTACGGAATGCTGAACGATTCTTTTCCACGCGGTAGAACGGGCCCTGTGCGCCGGCCGCGCACAGGCCTGCGCCTGGTTGCGGCTTTGGCCGGCCTGCTGTTGACCGTGGCCTCCCATGCGGCCAATCCTGCCAACTGGTGGGTGGATATTGCCAACGATCGCGCCGCCAACGTCAAGACCATGCTGGCGCGTGGGGCCGATCCCAACGAAATCAGCGCCAAAGGGCAGCCGGCCATCATGCAGGCCATACGCGACGGCGCCTGGAAGGTCTACGACATCCTGGCGGCCCATCCGAAAACCGCCCTGAACGCCATCAACGCCAACCGCGAAACGCCGTTGATGTACCTGGCAGTGGTCGGGGAAACCAAACGCGCCCAGGAACTCATCCGGCGCGGAGCCATGGTGAACCGCTTGGGCTGGACGCCCTTGCAGTATGCCGCCTCGAAAGGGCATCTGGATACGGTCAAGATGCTGGTTGCCAACAAGGCGCTGATCAACGCGCCCGGCCCCGACGGCACGACGGCCTTGATGATGGCCGCTTACGGCGGCAGCGAGCCCGTGGTGCGCTTCCTGCTGGATTCGGGGGCGGATGCGACCATGCAGAATCTGCAAAAACAGGATGCGGCCGATTGGGCGCGCATGAAGAAGCATACGGCGCTGGCGGCCAAGCTGGACGAGCTTTCGGCCGGTGTTCTTGCGCAACGGTCGGCGCAGCGCAATCGGAACCGTTCCGAAGGCCAGGCCGCCGCCTCTGGCGATCAGGTCAAGACGGTGGATCTGCATGCCGCGGGCGATGACGCCGCCGGAGCGGGGCAGGGACAGGCGAAGAAGGAGCCCGCCAAGGATGCGTCATCCACCTCGCGTTATTTCGACCTGGACCGCTTCAACGAACCGGCTCAGCCCTGACCCTGGTTTTTGCACAGGGTCCTTGCGGGCGGCGCCGGCCTCAGGCCGGCATGTAGACCGGCTTCAGGACGCCCCGCAATTCGCTGTAGGGCAGCAGCAGTTCGGGCTGTCCCGATGAATAGGGCGCAATCAGATAGGAGTCGTATTTCACGACCAGGCCCTGATCGGTGAAGCCGAAATTCTGGCTGACCTGGAAGGGCCAGATGCGATGATAGGTGTCGGGGTCGTTCTGGGCATCGGGATTGGTGGCCAGCCAGCGTTGATGGGCTGCCCTGAGAGCGGCAACGTAGGCGTCGCCCTTGCCGGGTTCCAGTATGTCGGCCAGGCCCAGCACCTTGCGGGCGCTGTTGTCCCAATTAAGAAATTGGGTGGCCGAAATACCATGCGCCGCGCCCGTATAGTATTGCCAGGTGTTCAGTTCGACGACTGTCAGATCGCGATTTCGATAGCGCGCCTTGGCGGCCAGCAGGGTCGAGTCGCGCGGCGCCGCCGTTTTCCAGAAATAATCCTCGTATTGGGCCACCGTGGCGTACGGAGGCGCAGCACTGTCCACACCCGTCATGACGGCCAGGGCGTGATCGACCAATTCGTTAAGCCGCGTTTGCCCCGGGAACACGATGGAGTCCAGCTTCAGGGTGGGGCAGTCGCCGGTGCAGCCGGGCTTGCGGCGCTCCCATTTGACGCCCTGCGTGAACAGCCCCTCCTTACCGGTTTGCTGAGCCGTTTCGGCGGGTATCAGCGAAATGTTGTCGGCGGGGCGACTGGCGCAGGCGGCAAGCAGCATGGCGGCGGACAGCAGGGCGGCGCCATGCGCGGCACGGGTGAAAAACAGGGATAGGCTCATTTGACTGTCGTGGCGCTTTGGCCGAAAAGGATTTTGCGCGACTCTTCATCGCTGACGGAAGGCAGGGCGTTGATCTGCTCGGCTTTTTCGTAGGCGCGCAGCCTCGCCGGACGGGCGGCGATGGCGTTGAACCAGCGCTTGAGTTGCGGGAAAATCGTATAAGGCAACCCCGCTTCTTCCAGAAACAGCGTGATCTTGCGTCCGTTGGGCGTGGTCAAGTAATACAGATCGATCATGGATATCCTTGCATCATGCGGCAGCCGGCTTGGCCTGCAGCGCTTTTTCGATATCGGCCCGCAGTGCTTCCGGTTTGGTGGCGGGGCCGTAGCGCCTGAGCACCCGGCCATCGCGCCCCAGCAGGAATTTCGTGAAATTCCACTTGATGGCCTGGCTGCCCAGCACGCCGGCCTTTTCGTTTTTAAGCCAGTTGTACAAAGGGTGCGCTTGCGGACCGTTGACCTCGATTTTTTCGAATAGGGGAAAATCGACCCCATAGTTGGTGGAGCAGAAAGCGGAGATCTGATCCGGGTCGCCGGGTTCCTGGCGGCCGAACTGATTGCATGGGAAAGCCAGAACCGCAAACCCGCGATCGCGGTATTCCCGATACAAGGTTTCCAGGCCCGCATATTGCGGCGTGAAGCCGCATTCGGAGGCGACGTTCACGACCAGCAGCACCTGGTCGGCGTAGCGCGACAAATCGATGTGCTCGCCTTGCAGCGATGTCGCTGAAAAAGAATGAAGGGTGGTCATGGGCTATCGTGTTCCTGGCCGGGCTTCAGTGTACTTTACCATTCCGGGCCCATTTCTTGACGGCGGCCAGGGTGTTGGGAACGTGGCCGTCGGGGTCAGAGCTGCTGTATTCGTAATAGATTTTCCGGTCGGGGGTAATCACATAGGAAACGCGATTAGCCATGGCGGGCATGAAGGCCATCTTGGCATCGTAGGCCTTGATGACCTTGCCTTCGGGATCGGCGCCGACGGCGAATTTTCCACGGCATTCGCTGACCGAGAATTCCTTCAGCTTGTCCAGCTTGTCGGCGGAAACACCCAGCACCGTGGCGCCGTACTGTTTGTATTCATCGATGGCCTCGGCGAAATTATGTGCCTCGATGGTGCAGCCCTTGGTGAAGGCCGCGGGATAGAAGTAAAGCACCACAGGGCCTTTGCTTAAGGCTTGCTCCAGGGAAAAAGGAAAGGCCTTTCCGGCCATCGTGGCGTCCAGCGTAAAGGCGGGCGCCGGATCGCCAGCCTTCAATTGCGCATGTGCCGTGGGCGGGGCCAGGCAGGAAAGAGCCAGCGCGGTGGATGCGGCCAGGGCGGCCCGGCGAAAATGAGTCATGATTTACTCCTTCAAGCTGTCTATGCGGGCTCGCGGCGCGAGCCGTCAGCGATGGAATAGCCATTTTCATCCAGTCCACGCGTTTCCACAAGAACCGCTGTCAAACTCGGCTACTATGTCATTCTCGTTACAAGCCTATGTCAGTCCACAGCAATGACCACGATTTATCACAACCCCCGCTGCGGCACCTCGCGAACAGTATTGCAAACCTTGCAAGAGCGCGGCATGCAGCCCGAAATCATGGAATATCTGAAAACGCCGCTGTCCCGCGACCAATTGGCCGCCCTCATTGCCGCCGCCGGCCTGAACGTGCGCGAGGCGATGCGCGGCAAAGAGCCGCTGTACCAGGAGTTGAAGCTGGACGATCCGGAACTGGACGATGAGCAGTTGCTGCAGGTCATTGCGCAGCATCCCGTGCTCATGAACCGGCCCTTCGTCACAACGGCCAAGGGCACGCGTCTTTGCCGGCCGGCCACGATAGTCGACGAAATCCTTTAAGCAGCATCAATGAAGCCGGGAACAGCGCGGTCCGTCAACGCTGACAGGCTTGGGCCAAGGGTCCCATGACGCTGGAGACCTTTACCTTGGTCATTGCCGCGGCCATCCTGCACGCGGCATGGAATCTGCTTTCCAAAAAAGCCTCCGCCGCCGCGGGCCATTTTGTATTTTCCTACCGGCTGCTGTCTTCCCTGCTGTACGCGCCCTGGGTCATCTATATTTTCTGGGCGGACGGCATGGATTGGACATTGACGGCGGCGCTGTTCATTGCCCTGTCCAGCATCCTGCACCTTTGCTACAGCCTTTGCCTGCAATGGGGGTACCAGGCCGCCGACCTGTCGGTGGTGTATCCCATCGCGCGCGGCACGGGGCCATTGCTGTCCAGTCTGGCGGCCTTCATTTTGCTGGGCGAGCGGCCGTCCACATTCGGCGTGCTGGGCATAGTCTGTGTGGTGGCCGGCATCTTGCTGATCGCTTCCGGCGGCAATCTGCGCCGTTTCGCCAATCCGCAAGCCTGGGCCGGCGTGCGCTGGGGTTTTTTCATTGGCCTGTTCATTGCCGCCTATACCGTGGCGGATGCGTACAGCGTGAAGGTTCTGCTGGTTGCGCCGGTCATACTGGACTGGCTGTCCGCGACCGGCAATGCGCTGATCATGGCGCCCCGGGCCTGGGTGCGCCGGGCGGACATGGTGGCGCAAATGCGGGGAAAGTGGGGCTATGCCTTGGCCGTGGGAGCCTTGTCGCCCATGGCCTACATTCTGGTGCTCTATGCCTTGCAGCTGGGCGGTCCGGTCAGCCTGGTGGCGCCGCTGCGCGAAACGTCGCTGATGATCGCGACCGTGGCGGGATTTTTCATACTGAAGGAAAAGGCATCGGCCGCGCGGGTGCTGGGCTGCGCCGTGATCGTCGCCGGCGTGGTGCTGCTGACGCAATAGGACGGCGAATCCTTATGTCCGGCCGCGCACGCCGGGCGGGGCCCGTCAGGCGGTCCGCTCGGCAAAGATATGCAATTGCCGGGGACGGGCTATCAGGGTTTCTTTTTCCTTCAGTTTCAACTGCGAGAACCGCTCAGCTGAAATCACAGCCTCGATCCGCTCCGAGGTATCGGCGCGCCTGAGCTCCAGTTGCGCCAGCGGACCTATGGCGTGGATGTGTTCCAGGTGCACGACTATGCCCTGGGCATCCGGCGTATAGCGATCGATGTCGATGTCGTGCGGCCGCACATAGGCGGTGCTCTGCGCGCCGCCCGGCTCACCATGGCCGGGGGCTTCCAGCGCGGTGTCGCCTGTTTCCAGCAGGCCGTCGCGCAGGCGGCCATGGAACAGGTTCACATGGCCCAGGAAGCCATAGACGAACGGTGTCGCGGGCTCGTTATAGACATGGGCGGGCGCGCCGACCTGTTCCACCTTGCCTTGATTCATCACCACGATTTCATCGGCCACTTCCAGCGCTTCTTCCTGGTCGTGCGTGACGAAGATGCTGGTTACCCGCAGTTCGTCATGCAGGCGCCGCAGCCAGCGCCGCAATTCCTTGCGCACCTTGGCATCCAGCGCGCCGAAGGGTTCATCCAGCAGCAGCACGCGCGGCTCCACGGCCAGGGCCCGCGCCAGGGCGATGCGCTGGCGCTGCCCGCCCGACAGGGCGGAGGGCTTGCGGTCGGCGATCCAGTCCAGTTGTACGAGTTCCAGCAGCCGGCTGACTTTTTCATGGATGGCGGCGTTGGACGGCCGTTCTTTGCGCGGCTTCACGCGCAAGCCGAAGGCGATGTTCTCGAACACGCTCATGTGCTTGAACAGCGCATAGTGCTGGAACACGAACCCCACCTGGCGCTCGCGCACATGGCGTTCGGTGGCGCTTTCATTGTCCAGCAGTATGTCGCCGGAGTCGGGATGTTCCAGGCCGGCGATGATGCGCAGCAATGTGGTCTTGCCGCAGCCCGAAGGACCCAGCAGGGCCGTCAGCTTGCCGTCGGGAAATTTCAGGGACACGTCGTCCAGGGCCGTAAAGCCGCCGAACCGCTTTTGTATATTGCGTACTTCTATGCTCATGATCAATGTTCCCGGGTTGCATGCAAGGGCGTGGCGGCGTGGGCTCGCCATTCGACCCACGATTTCAAGGCCAGCGTCACCAGCGCCAGCATCGCCAGCAGCGATGCCACGGCGAAGGCGGCCGAAAAGTTGTATTCGTTGTAGAGAATTTCCACGTGCAGCGGAATGGTGTTCGTCAAGCCGCGGATATGGCCTGACACCACCGATACCGCCCCGAACTCGCCCATGGCGCGGGCATTGCAAAGAATCACGCCGTACAGCAGCCCCCATTTGATGTTGGGCAGCGTAACGTGAAGAAAGGTTTGCCAGCCCGTCGCGCCCAGTACCAGGGCCGCTTCCTCTTCTTCGCTGCCTTGCGACTGCATCAGAGGTATCAGTTCGCGGGCGACAAAGGGAAAGGTGACAAAGACGGTGGCCAGCACAATGCCCGGCACGGCAAACAGTATCTTGATGTCATGCTGGTATAGCCATTCGCCCATCCACCCTTGGGCGCCGAATATCAACACATAGATCAGGCCGGAAATCACGGGCGACACCGAAAAGGGCAGGTCGATCAGGGTGATCAGCAGGTTTTTCCCGCGAAATTCGAACTTGGCGATGCACCAGGCGGCGGATACGCCGAACACCAGGTTCAGCGGCACCGCGATGGCGGCGGTCAGCAGGGTCAGCCTGATGGCCGCCAGCGCATCGGGTTCGACGATGGCGGCAATGTAGGCATCCCAGCCTTTGCGGAAGGCCTCGGCGAAGACGGCGAACAGCGGCACGAACAGGAATAATCCGAGGAAAAGAAAAGCGGCCAGCATCAACAGGCCTCGCACCCAGGGCGGCTCCTGAGTGGCCGAAGGCGCTTGCGCAGCCCCGCGGCTTGAAGCGGAGGGCGCCTTAGCAGCCTGTTCGTCGGCGGCCATCGCGGCGGGAAGGGTGCTCATGTCAGCTCCTGGCCGTCTGCTTGCCTCGGCGCGTCCAGGCCTGCAGCAGGTTGATGGCAAGAAGCAAGACGAAGGAAATCGTCAGCATGACCACCGCGATGGCGGTGGCGCCCGCATAGTCGTATTGCTCCAGCTTGGTCACGATCAGCAACGGGGTGATCTCCGAAATCATGGGCATGTTCCCGGCAATGAAGATGACCGAGCCGTATTCGCCAGTGGCGCGGGCGAACGCCATGGCGAAGCCGGTCAGCAAGGCCGGCAGTATGGCCGGGAAAATCACCCGCAGGAAAGTCTGGAGGCGATTGGCGCCCAGGCTGGCCGCGGCTTCTTCCAGTTCCTGCTCCGCCTCCTCCAGCACCGGCTGCACGGTGCGCACCACAAACGGCAGCCCTATGAAAGTCAGCGCCACCATCACGCCCAAGGGGGTGAATGCCACCTTCACGCCAGCCAGTTCAAGATATCGGCCCAGCCAGCCGTTGGGCGCGTACAGCGCCGTCAGGGCGATCCCGGCGACGGCGGTGGGCAGGGCGAAGGGCAGGTCCACCAAGGCATCCACCAGCTTCTTGCCGGGAAAGCGGTAGCGCACCAATACCCAGGCCACGATGGCGCCGAAAACCAGATTGATCGCCGCGGCCAGGAGAGAGACGCCAAAACTCAGGCGATACGAGGCGACGACCCGGGGCGAGGTGATGGCCTGCCAGAACGCTTCCCACGTCAGGGTGAAGGTCTTCAGAAAGACGGCCGACAGGGGAATCAGGACGATCAGGGCCAGGTAGAGCAGGGTGAAGCCCAGGGTGATGCCGAAACCGGGTATGACCCGGAAAGGCCTGGGGCTTCCCGCCAGTGGAAGGGCTATGCCGGACATAGGCTTATTTAGCCGCCGGCTGGTAGATTTGGTCGAAGATCCCGCCATCGCCAAAGTGATGTTTTTGCGCCTTGGTCCAGCCGCCCGCCACTTCGTCTATGGTGAACAGCTTGATCTTGGGATATTGCGCCGAGTACTTTTCAGCGATTTTTTCCGAAGTGGGACGGTAGTAGTTCCTGCCGGCAATCTCCTGGCCCTGGTCCGAATACAGGTATTGCAGGTAGGCCTCGGCCACTTTGCGGGTGCCTTTTTTATCGACGGCCTTGTCCACGATGGCCACCGGCGGCTCGGCCAGGATGCTGACCGACGGCGCTACGATCTCGACCTTGTCCGGTCCCAGTTCCTTGATGGCCAGCAGCGCTTCGTTTTCCCAGGCCAGCAGCACGTCTCCTATGCCCCGCTCGACGAAAGTGGTGGTCGATCCGCGTGCGCCGGAATCCAGTACCGGCACCTGCTTGAACAGCTGGCCAACGAACTTCCTGGCGCTTTCTTCATTTCCGCCCGGCAGGCCCAGGGCATAGCCCCACGCCGCCAGATAGTTCCAGCGCGCGCCGCCCGAGGTCTTGGGATTGGGCGTGATGATGGCCACGCCCGGCTTGATCAGGTCGTCCCAATCCTTGATGTTCTTGGGATTGCCCTTGCGCACCAGAAAGACAATGGTCGACGTGTAAGGGGAGCTGTTCAGGGCGAATTTCTTCTGCCAGTCCGGGCTGATGGCGCCGCGAGCCGCTATGGCGTCGATATCCGAGGCCAGGGCCAGCGTCACGACATCGGCTTGCAGCCCATCTATGACAGAGCGCGCCTGCTTGCCTGATCCGCCGTGCGACTGCTTGATGGTGACGGTATCGCCGGTTTTGGCCTGCCATTCCTTCGCAAAAGCCTGGTTGAATTCCTGATAGAGCTCGCGGGTGGGGTCGTAGGAAACATTCAACAGCGAAATCTCCGCCGCCTGCCCGGCCTGGGCGGCGAAGAAACCGGCGACGATGAGGGTTTTCAGAATAGCGGGTAATGCCATGCTTGCATCCTTTGTTTATGAGTGGCTTCTGATCAGGCTCTAGACTACGGACTGGAGATCGGAAATAGAACGATTTCTTTCGTCCATGTTTATAAGCGGCGCGCATAATGCCTGGCGGCTATAAGACCAATATCGCCATCAACACGGGCTTCTCTGGAAGCAGGGTATGAAATTCCATAAATGGAGTGTAAAATGTCCATAAACGGAGAACACCATGAGCCTGGCCTACGCTTATCCCCTTAGCCGCTTCGAACCGGCTCCGCTTGTCGACCTGAACGACAAGCCCACGCGCGAGCGCCTGTCCGGCTCCGCCCTGAAGGGGTTTTTCAAGCTGTCCGAGGCCTGGAACCTGCGCGACGAAGAGGCCTGCAACCTCTTGGGCGGGCTGTCCAGCAGCGCGTTCTACGAATGGAAGAAAAAGCCCGACCGCGTGCTCGAGGTCGATCGCATCACGCGTATTTCATATCTATTGGGCATCTACAAGGCCTTGCATATCCTGTACGGCGACAAACTGGCCGACCAGTGGGCGGGCATGCCCAATCGCAACATTATCTTCAAGGGCAAAACGCCTTTGGAATACATGCAGGAAGGGGGCTTGTTGGCCATGCAAACGGTTCGGCAATTGCTGGACGCGCGCCGGGGCGGGATGTAAGTGCGCCTGCCGCCGCTGTCGCAGATTAGGCAACTGGATACCTGCCGCCTGCTGCCATCGCGCTTTGCGGATGCGGAAGACTCCGTGCTGGCCCCGCTGGCCGGCAGCCCGGAACACCTGGCCGACCTGTTCGCGCTGGACAATGCCACGAATCAGCGGCTGGCCGCCGAACGGGGCCTGTTGCCTGGCATAGGCATCGACGAGCTGGTCTTCGGGGTACCGAACTTTCGCATCGTGAATGCCGCCTACGCCTATCCGCGCCCCGAGGGCAGCCGCTTCAACAGCGGCCTTCGGGGCGCCTGGTATTGCGCTTTCGACCTGGACACCGCCATCGCCGAAATCGTCTTTCACAAGACGGTGGAGTATGCGGAAATCGGCTATTTCCACGACAGTGTCGATTACCAGCTTATGCTGGCCGACTTCAGCGGCCAGTTCCACGATCTGCGCCAGGCGTCGGGTTTCAAGCAGTGCCTGGATCCCAAAAGCTATGTGGCCTCGCAGGCGCTGGCTGAATTGTTGCTGGAAAACGGATCGCTGGGCGTGGTGTACCCTAGCGTTCGGCGGGCCGGAGGCATCAACCTGGCGTGCTTTCGTCCCGCCCTGGTCAACAATGTGCGCCGCGACGCGGCATGTCGCCTGACGTGGTCGGGCACGCCGGAGCCGGTCATCAAGATCAAGCGCCAAGGCAAGAGAAAAACCAAACCCAGGCTCCCGTCCTGAACGCGGCGCCGTTATGCAAAGAGAGAGGAGCACATGAGTCTTTACGCACAGCTGCGGCAACGCGCCGCCGATAACAAGCCCATACGCGTGGGCCTGATAGGGGCGGGCAAGTTCGGATCCATGTATCTTGCGCAGATTCCGCGTACACCGGGGGTTCACCTGGTCGGCATAGCGGATCTCTCGCCGGACGCCGCCCGGGCCAATCTGGCCCGCGTGGGCTGGGAACCGGAACGGACGCGGGCCGCATCGGCTCAAGAAGCCCTGCGCCTGGGCTCCACCTGGATTACCGAGGACTGGACCGCCTTGGTCGGTCTGGACGAGATCGACATCATCGTCGAATGCACCGGCAATCCCATCGCCGCGGTCGAGCATTGCCTGGCCGCGTTCGATAACGGCAAGCATGTGGTCAACGTCACTGTCGAGGCGGATGCGTTTTGCGGCCCTTTGCTGGGACGCAAGGCGGCGCAGGCGGGCGTCGTGTATTCGCTGGCCTTCGGCGACCAGCCCGCCCTTATCTGCGATCTGGTCGATTGGGCCCGTACTTGCGGCTTTCCGGTGGTGGCGGCCGGCCGCGGCCATAAATGGCTGCCGCATTTTTCCGAATCCACTCCTGAAACCGTCTGGGGCCACTACGGCCTGACGCCCGAGCAGGCTTTGCGCGGCGGGCTCAATCCCAAGATGTTCAACAGCTTCCTGGACGGTTCCAAGCCATCCATAGAAAGCTCGGCCGTGGCCAACGCCACCGGTCTGGGCGTGCCCTCCAATGGGCTCCTTTATCCGCCCGCCAGCATCGAGGACATTCCCTACGTGACCCGGCCGGTTTCCGAGGGCGGAGTGCTGGAACGCAAAGGCATGGTCGAGGTCGTTTCCTCGCTTGAAACCGATGGGCGCCGCATTCCTTATGACATACGCATGGGCGTGTGGGTGACCGTCGAGGCCGAAACCGATTACATCAAGAACTGCTTCGAGGAATACAACGCCCATACCGACCCCAGCGGGCGCTACTTCACCTTGTACAAGCGCTGGCACCTTATCGGCCTGGAGGTCGGCATGTCCGTGGCGTCGGTGGCGTTGCGCGGCGAACCCACCGGAGTGGCGACCTGCTGGAACGCCGATGTCGTGGCCACAGCCAAGCGCGACCTGCAAGCCGGCGAGGCGCTCGATGGCGAAGGCGGCTACACCGTGTGGGGCAAGCTGCTGCCCGCGGCCGCATCGCGCAAGCTGGGCGGGCTGCCTTTAGGGCTGGCGCACAACATCAAAGTCACGCGTCCGGTCAAGAAGGGGCAGAGCCTGTCCTGGGACGATGTCGCCATCGACACCACCACGTCCGCCTACCGGATTCGTCGCGAAATGGAGACGATTTTCGACGATCGCCACGCCTGAGCGCTTCCCGCAACATGGCCGCCCGGCGCAAGCCGGGCCGGCAATGTAAAAAAGGAATAGAATCGCAAGAAAAAATTTCACTGGGAAATCTTGAAAGCGATTCGCTGGTTGTTGGCGGTATGCGGCATGCTCGCCCTGGCGGGCGGTCCCGCCGCGACCTGGGCGGGCCCCGCGTTGACCGACTGCAATGGGATAAAGGATCTGGTCTTCGTGCCCCATCAGGACGATGACCTGCTTTTCATGAATCCCGACATCGAATCCACCATAGACGCCGGCGGCTGCGTCCAGGTGGTCTACCTGACGGCCAGCGAGAGGGGCGAAGGCGAGCCCTATATGCTGGGACGCGAGCGCGGCGTGCGCGCCGCCTATGCCTACATGGCGCAGGCCGCCAATCAATGGCTGGAAGATGACGTTACTGTCGGCACGCGAAAAATCACCCGTTTCACCCTGGCCGGAAACCGGCGTGTGCAACTGCTGCACATGCGCCTCAAGGACCCCTGGCTCGGCAAGGGCTGGGGCAGCCTGACGCCGCTGAGCCGGGTGGAATCCGTGGCCGGCGCGACGGCCGATTCCCTGGGACCGCTTGCACAAACCTATACGCGCCAGGACCTGCTGCGTACGATAGCCGGCATCATCCGCGATTATGCGCCGTCCACGGTGCGGCATATGGATGACACCATTGCGGTTCCCTATACCGCTTTGTGCTGGCGCTGCGCAGGCCATGACCACCCAGACCACATTGCCAGCGCCCGTCTGGTGCGCGATGCCCTCAAGGCGTTTCCGGAGGGGCTTTTTTCCGAAGTGGCCTATGTGGATTACCCCAGCCAAGAGCGGGACGCCAACTTGTCTTCCACGGAAATCAAGGACAAGACCGAAGCCTTCAGGCGCTACGCCTGGGACGATTACCGCTATTGCTCCGGCGCCGACCAGTGCAAGGAGCCCGCGGGCCCGGCCGCCGCATGGGTGGGCCGCAGCTATTACGTGTCGCGCCGTGCCGCGGCGCCCATATTGCTGCCCGCCTTGGGCGGAGGCTATCTATTGCTGGCTGTGGGCGAATCCAACCGGGCGGCCAATGTCTGGGCAAGCACGCCGGGGCGCTGGAATAGTGTGGGCGGCCGCACGGCGGACCCCATTACAGCCTCCCAATATCCAGATGGCCGCGCAGGCATCCTGGCCAGGGATGCCAATGGCCGGGTGTGGACCAAGCGGCAAAGCGCCCAGGGCGGCTGGCAGGACTGGAGCCCGATCGAGGGATCCCGCCTGTTGCGGCTTCCAGCACTTGCCACGCGGGGAGCGCCCGCGGCGGTCGGCTTGGGCAACGATGGCTTATTTCACTTCAGCCAATACAACGGCGCCAAGCAGGCCTGGCCGGACTGGGCCGCATTGCCCGCCCTGGCTCAAGCGCGGCCCGCCGCCGCGCTGACCACGGACGCGGACGGCGCCTATGCGGTCTTTGCATGCGATGCTGAAGGTGCTGTGTGGGCCAGCACACAGATCGTTTCCGCCACAGCGAACGATGATGTAAAGACCGGGACAACTGCATGGACGGCGTGGAGCCGGCTTCCTTTACCAATAGCGGACGGCGGCCTCGCGGCCATGCTTAACGCCGAAGGACGTATCGAACTGTTCCTGCGCGATCGGGTCAGCGGGCATATGCTCACTGCGGTGCAGCGCTCGCCGGGCGGAGCGCTGGATGCATGGACGGCCGCCATCGACATGGGCTTTTCTTACTCCGGCCAGCCGGTGGTCGGCACGAATGAACAGGGCGACGTCGTCGCCGCGGCGGTGGATGCCTCGACGGGGACCTTATGGCTGGCGGAAGCGGGCAAGGCTCTGCGCCTGGGCACAGGGCTGGCGTCCTCTCCCGCGCTGCATTCGGGGCAGGGCGTTTTGCGCATCGCGGCGCGCGCCGCCCAGGACGGCCAGGCCTACTGGATGCAAACGCGCAGCCATGGCGTGTGGGGCGCCGCCGTACTGCTCGAGCCTCCACCCGCGCATGGCGGCAACTCGTTCACCGGCTCGGCCGTCTTGCAGGCCGATGCGTCGCCGGCGCCCACACTGGCCGCCAAGCTGCCTTAATCCCAATACGCCTTTTTGCCATAGTGGCGATGCAGGCGCGTCTCGTAGTCGCGATCCAGCGGCAGGCTCTCATCGTACTCGGGGCTGTCCTTGATCTGCTGGCGGGTCAGCGCGGTCTGGACGGTGGAGTCGGTCCAATCGATACGATCTATCCAGTGTGTGGCAAGCAGCACTTTTTTACCGCCGGGCCACCAGTTGCGCGTATCGACGAGCAGATAGCGGATGGCCCATGCCTCGTCGTCGCAAATGAAATCCTCCACGTGGCCGATCTCATCGTCCGTGCCGGCAATGTTGTAGCCGGTGACGTCCTTGCAACTGCGCAAGTGCACGTCCTCGGGGCGATCGGCGGCACGCTCGGCGACCGCGTCGGGGCGCATATCCACTGGCGGAACCGTGCCTGATTCGGGCAAGGGGTAAACGGGATAACCACCGACGCCCCACAGGTAAGGGCCATTCCAATAGTTGCCGAAACCGTAATACTGCGAAAACTGGCTTTCCAATTGGCGTGAAACCGGCTGGTGCGTATCGATATCGGGGCTGTTGGCCACTTGGTCGCGCGTCAGCGAAACATGCACGGTTTCCTCCAGGTCGTCCACACCCTTGATGGAATAGGGCGAGATAAGCACGGACCGCTTGGACAGCCACGTGCCGGTTTCCACCACCAGATAGCGGATGCCCCATTGCTCGTCATCGAAATACACATCCCGGACGCTGCCCAATTCATCGTCGGTGGCTTGTATTGCATAGCCTTTCAGGCTGCTGGTCTTGCGTAACATGGGTACTCTCCCGCTTGGATTATTGGAAATCTCTTACAGCAAGCGGCATGCCTGCAATTATCCATTTACGGTTGCCGGCCTCATCATGTAAAGTGGCCCCTTCTAGTGCATGTTGGCGCCTGGCGGTTTTGCGCTTCGTGCCCGGACAAGGAGCGGTGGATGGATTTCGATGCATTGATGCTGGCCCGGATTCAATTCGGTTTCACGATATCCTTTCACATCATCTTTCCGGCGATCACCATCGGCCTGGCCAGCTACCTCGCGGTGCTCGAAGGCTGCTGGCTCAAAACCAAAAATCCCGTCTATCGCGAACTCTATCTTTATTGGATCAAGATCTTCGCGGTCAACTTCGGCATGGGCGTGGTGTCGGGCCTGGTGATGGCCTATCAATTCGGCACCAACTGGAGCTATTTTTCGGATTTCGCCGGCGGCATCACCGGCCCCTTGCTGGCCTACGAGGTCCTGACGGCCTTTTTCCTGGAGGCCGGCTTTCTTGGCGTGATGCTGTTCGGCTGGACGCGCGTCGGCCCGGGACTGCATTTCTTCGCCACCATCATGGTTGCGCTGGGTACCCTGCTGTCGGCGACCTGGATACTGGCCTCCAACAGCTGGATGCAGACGCCGGCGGGCTACGAAATCATCAATGGGCAAGTCGTTCCCACCGATTGGCTGGCGGTCATCTTCAATCCTTCTTTTCCCTACCGCCTGGTGCATATGGGCCTGGCCGCTTTCCTGGTGACCGCGCTCATCGTGGCAGCGGCGGCGGCCTGGCACCTGCTCCGCCGCAACGACACTCCGGCGATACGCACCATGCTGTCCATGGCGATGTGGATGCTTCTGCTCGTGGCGCCGCTGCAGGCCGTCGTAGGCGATTTCCATGGCTTGAATACGCTCAAGCATCAGCCGGCCAAGATCGCCGCGATCGAGGGGCATTGGGAAAACAAGCCTGGCGAAGGCGTGCCGCTGACGCTGATAGGCTGGCCGGACATGAGCCAGGAAAAAAACCATTTCGCGCTGGAAATTCCACGTCTGGGCAGCCTGATCCTCACGCATAGCTGGGACGGGCAGTTCGCGGGACTTAAGGAGTTTCCGCGTGCGGACCGACCCAATTCCACTGTGGTGTTCTGGACGTTCCGGATCATGGTCGGCCTGGGCGTCCTGATGATAGGACTGGCGTTCTGGGCGGCCTGGGCGCGGCGGCGCGGACGCTTGTATTCGTCGACGCCTTTGCTGCGGTTCGCGCTATACATGGGTCCCGCGGGCCTGATCGCCATGCTGGCGGGCTGGTTCACCACCGAGATCGGCCGCCAGCCCTGGATCGTCTATAACGTCATGCGCACGGCCGATGGCGTTACCCGTCACGGCGCGCTCGAGGTGGGCGTGACGCTGGCCTTGTTCGTGGTGATCTACTTCATTGTGTTCGGGGCCGGCACCGTATATATCTTGCGGCTGATAGGCAAGGGACCGCACACCGATGCTCCCCAAGAGGGCGGGCCGGGCGAAGCCCATACGCCCAGCCGGCCGTTCTCGGCCGCGCCCGACTCCGACGACATCGCGGCAGGCAGCCGCACAGACCAAGGGTGAACGCCATGGGCATCGATCTGGCGCTGTTGTGGGCCATCATCATTCTGTTCGGCATCCTGATGTATGTCGTCATGGACGGGTTCGACCTGGGCATAGGCATACTGTTTCCCTTCATTCCCGGCAAGGAAGACAGGGACATCATGATGAACACCGTGGCGCCCGTCTGGGACGGCAACGAGACATGGCTGGTGCTGGGCGGCGCCGGGCTGCTGGCGGCTTTCCCGCTGGCTTATTCGGTGATTCTCAGCGCCTTCATGCTGCCGCTGATCTTCATGCTGCTGGGCCTTATATTTCGCGGAGTGGCCTTTGAATTCCGCTTCAAAGCGCATGAGCATCGGCGGCATTGGTGGGACAAGGCATTCATTTTCGGCTCCATCACGGCCACGTTCTTTCAGGGTGTAACGCTGGGAGCCTATATGCATGGGCTGCCCGTTGTCGATCGGGGCTACGCCGGCGGCGCGCTGGACTGGATCACTCCGTTCTCCATCTTTACCGGCCTGGGGCTGATCGCGGCGTATGCCTTGCTGGGCTGCACATGGCTCATACTCAAGACCCATGGCGACCTGTACGATCGGATGCGCGAGCTGGCGCGTCCGCTTACGCTGGTCTTGCTGGGCGTCATCGCCATCATCAGCGTCTGGACTCCGCTTACCCATGGCGCCATTGCCGAGCGCTGGTTCAGCCTGCCCAACATGTTCTGGTTCGCTCCGGTGCCGGTCCTGGTGCTTTTGGCCGCATACTATCTGCTGCGCTCCCTGAACAACGAGCCGCACGCGGGGCCTTTTCTGCTGACGCTCGCCCTGATCTTCCTGGGCTACAGCGGGCTGGGCATCAGCGTGTGGCCCAATATCATCCCTCCCGACATTTCCATTTGGGATGCCTCCGGGCCGCCTCAAAGCCAGGGTTTCACCCTTGTCGGCGCATTGCTCATCGTGCCGCTCATCCTTATGTACACAGCCTGGTCCTATTATGTGTTTCGCGGCAAGGTGGTTACCGGCGAGGGCTATCACTGATGCAAGAGGCCAAGCATAAAAGCCAGGCGTCGTGGCGCCGGCGCATTATGTGGCTGGTCGGTATCTGGGCTGCCAGCATCGCCGTCCTGGCGGTGGCGGCGTACGCATTAAGGCTGATCATGAATGCCGTTGGCATGACGGCCTGAGCCTTGCCCGCGGCCTTGCGCTTTACAGGCCTTGACCTTACCATCATGGTAAGGTTTACATTCTAACCCTGAGCTGCAGCATGGGCTGCCAAGCATAGTCTTTCAGGGGGCCATAAACAATGTCCACACTCGATTTATCCGTAAGCGGCATGAGCTGCGCGTCCTGCGTCGGGCGCGTGGAACGCGCGCTGCAAGCCGTGCCCGGCGTCACGCAGGCCAGCGTCAATCTGGCAACCGAACGCGCACAGGTCATGGTTCAAGAGGGCATACCCGCATACGATCTGCTGAAGGCGGTGCAGAAAGCCGGGTACGAAGCCACCATCGTCGGAGATGAGCAGAACGGCGCCGATGAGCTTTCCGCGCGGCAGGCCGCCGAGCAGGCCCGGCTCAAGCGCGATGTGCTGATCGCCGTTGCGCTGGCCCTGCCGGTATTCATCCTGGAGATGGGCTCGCATCTGCTGCCCGCCTTCCATCATTTCATCGAACAGACCATAGGCCGGCAGGCCAACTGGAATGTGCAATTCGTCCTGACGTCTCTTGCGCTGTTCTTTCCCGGCCGACGCTTCTTCACAATAGGAATTCCGGCCTTGTTGCGGCGGGCGCCCGACATGAACGCGCTGGTGGCGATGGGCGCCGGCGCAGCCTATGCGTTTTCCGTAGTTGCCACCTTCTTTTCCGGCTTGCTGCCGGCGGGCACGGTCAACGTCTACTACGAGGCGGCCGCGGTCATCGTCGCCCTGATCCTGCTGGGCCGCTACCTGGAAGCCAGGGCCAAGGGCCGCACGTCCGAAGCCATTCAGCGCCTGGTTAGCCTGCAGGCGAAAACAGCGCGGGTATCGCGCGATGGCCTGATCGTGGAAGTGCCCATCGAACAGGTCGCGGTCGGCGACCTTTTGGAACTGCGCCCCGGCGAACGCATACCGGTCGATGGCGAAGTCGTCGAGGGCGGCAGTTTCGTGGATGAGTCCATGATCAGCGGCGAACCCCTGCCTGTGGAAAAGGGCGTGGGGTCGGCGCTGACGGGCGGCACGGTCAATCAGAACGGCGCCTTGATGCTGCGCGCGACCCAGGTCGGCGGCAACACCGTGCTGGCGCAGATCATACGCATGGTCGAGCAGGCGCAGGCATCGAAACTGCCTATCCAGGCCTTGGTGGACCGGATAACGATGTGGTTCGTACCCGCCGTCATGGCGGCTGCCGCACTGACCTTCATTGTCTGGCTGATCTTTGGCCCGTCGCCCGCGCTGACCTTTGCGCTGGTCAACGCGGTGGCCGTCCTGATCATTGCCTGCCCTTGCGCCATGGGGCTGGCCACGCCCACGTCCATCATGGTGGGCACGGGCAGGGCGGCGCAGATGGGTGTCCTGTTCCGCAAGGGAGAGGCCCTGCAAACGCTCAAGGAGGTCCGGGTCGTGGCTGTGGACAAGACCGGCACGCTGACCAAGGGCAGGCCCGAGCTGACCGACCTCATCCTGGCCGACGGCTTCCAGCGGGCCGGCGTGCTGGCAGCCGTGGCCGCCGTCGAGGCCAAGTCCGAACATCCCATTGCGCGTGCCATCGTCCAGGCGGCGCAGGCCGAAGGACTGGCCCTGGACCCGCTGGATGTCTTCGAGTCCGTTACCGGCTATGGCGTGCGCGCGCAGGTCGCGGGCCGGCCGGTGCAGGTCGGCGCCGATCGCTATATGCAAAAACTGGGCCTGGACGTGAACCTCTTCGCCAAAGAAGCCGACCGCCTTGCCGACGAAGGCAAGACACCTTTGTATGCGGCTATCGACGGCCGGCTGGCCGCCATGATCGCGGTATCCGATCCCATCAAGGAGAGCACGGAGGCCGCTATCCGGGCGCTGCATGATCTGGGCCTGAAGGTGGCCATGATTACCGGCGACAATCGCCGCACGGGCGAAGCCATTGCCCGCAAGCTGGGCATCGACGAGGTCATTGCAGAGGTGCTGCCCGAAGGCAAGGTCCAGGCGGTCAAGCGGCTCAAGCAGGAGCATGGCCTGCTGGCCTACGTGGGCGACGGCATCAACGATGCGCCCGCCCTGGCGGAAGCCGACGTCGGCATGGCCATCGGAACGGGAACCGACATCGCCATCGAGGCTGCCGACATCGTGCTGATGTCGGGCGACATGGGCGGCATTCCCAATGCCATCGCCTTGTCGAAAACGACGATTGCCAACATACGCCAGAACCTGTTCTGGGCCTTCGCCTATAACACGGCGCTCATTCCGGTCGCGGCCGGCATGCTGTACCCGCTTAATGGAACACTGCTTTCACCGGTATTCGCGGCCGGCGCCATGGCGCTTTCCAGTGTGTTCGTGCTGGGCAACGCCTTGCGGCTGCGCGGATTCAGGCCGCCCGCGCAGCGCGGTGCACAAGCCATGGCCAAGGTCA
This sequence comes from Pollutimonas rozaliensis, assembly GCF_048751585.1. Taxonomy (NCBI): domain Bacteria; kingdom Pseudomonadati; phylum Pseudomonadota; class Betaproteobacteria; order Burkholderiales; family Alcaligenaceae; genus Pollutimonas; species Pollutimonas rozaliensis. Next base: position 406,875 of record NZ_JAZHOB010000003.1, read on the forward strand.
TGGCGGCAAACCCGCAACGGCAGGAGTGAACATGATGACTATCGGCCAGGCGGCCAGCGCGTCCGGTGTTTCGGCCAAGATGATCCGCTACTACGAAAGCATAGGGCTGGTGGACGCCGCGTATCGCAGCGACTCGGGCTACCGGCAATATGCCGACAAAGACGTGCAAACCCTGCGTTTCATAAAGCGGTCGCGCGACCTGGGCTTTTCGCTGGAGCGCATCAAGACATTGGTCGGCCTCTGGAAAGACAGCACGCGCAAGAGCTCCGATGTCAAAAAGCTGGCCCGCCAGCATATCGCCGAGCTGAACAGCGATATCGAAAAACTCCAGTCGATACGCGACCAACTGGAGCATCTGGCCGATTGCTGCCAAGGCGACAACCGGCCGGATTGTCCTATTCTGGCTGATCTTGCCCAGCCCGACGGCGTGTCGGCCTTATCAAGCAAACAGTCGGGAAACTAGACCTGCGGCTCGCGCGCCAGCGCATTGCCGTCGTCCGCCTCCGCGGCGGTTCGCTGGCCGCCTCCTTCCACTGGATGCAGGTAGGACAGGAATGTTTCCGTGCATGCGCGCCATGAGTATTTTTCCGCATGCGCGCGCGCCTCGCTGCGCGGAATGTCCATGGCTTTCAGGCAGGCGGCGCGCAAATCCTCGTCCATAACGCCAGCCCTGGAGTCGCCCAGGACATCGATGGGCCCGGTGACGGGAAAGGCCGCCACCGGACAGCCGCAAGCCATTGCTTCCAAAAGCACCAGCCCGAACGTATCGGACCGGCTGGGGAACACGAACACGTCCGCGGCGTTGTACAGGCTGGCCAGGCCTTCCTGATCCAGGACGCCCGTAAAATGCGCATCGGGGTAGCGCTGCTTCAGCGTCTCCAACATCGGTCCGTCTCCGGCAACCCACTTGGTGCCGGGCAGGTCCAGGCGCAGGAAAGCCTCCAGGTTCTTCTCGACCGCAACCCTGCCCACGCACAGGAAGATCGGCGGCTTCTGGACATGGGGCAATGGAGGGCCTGGCTGAAATATTTCCAGATCGACGCCGCGCGACCAAAGCACGACTTGCGATTCCGGGAAACCGAAAGCAATCAGGTCGCGCTTGACGGTCGGAGTGGGAACCATGACGGCGCGGGCCGGGCCGTGAAACCAGCGCAGGAAGCGGTAGGTCAACGGTAAGGGAATGCGCGTACGGGCATGGACGTATTCCGGAAAACGGGTGTGATAGGCCGTGGTGAAAGGCAGGCCGTGGCGCCGTGCATAGGCGCGCGCCGCCAGGCCCAGCGGTCCTTCGGTGGCGATGTGCAGCGCATCGGGACGGAAGGCATCCAATCGGGCGGCGACTTTGCGGCGGGGGAAAAGCGACAGCCGGATTTCCGGGTAGGTGGGGCAGGGCAGGGTGCGGAATTCCAGCGGCGTCAGCAAATCGACTTCGTGGCCCATGCGGGTCAGTTCCAGGCGCGTCTGCGTAAGTGTGCGCACCACTCCGTTGACCTGGGGTTCCCAGGCGTCGGTAACGATAAGAATCTTCAAGATTGCGATGCTCCTGTGTCGACGGAATGCGAGGCGGCGGCTGCCGGCTTGAACGTTCCGGCTTTTGCCGTGGCTTCGGGTATCCAGGTAATGATTTCAAGGCGGCCGTCCAGGTGCTCGACCAAGGCGGTCCGGCTTTCGACCCAATCGCCGTCGTTGCAATAAAGCAGGCCGTCCACTTCGCGGATCTGTGCTTTATGAATGTGCCCGCATACGACGCCGTCGAAACCTCGGCGCCTGGCCTCCTTGACCAATGCTTCTTCGAAGGCGGTAATGAACGAAACGGCGTCCTTCACCTTGTGCTTCAAGTATTGCGACAGGGACCAGTAGCCCAGACCCATGCGGGCGCGGGCCCGGTTGAACCAGACGTTCCAGGTAAGCGCCATGCAATACAGCCGATCTCCCAGATAGGCCAGCCAGGGTGCATACTGGATGACGCCGTCGAACAGGTCGCCATGGGTTATCAGCAGGCATTTGCCATCCAGCGTGGTGTGTTCCGCCTCGTGCTGCACCTCGATGCCGCCGAAATGCTCGCCGGCGTACTGACGCGCGAACGAGTCGTGGTTGCCCGGTATGAATACGACGCGCGTACCCTTGCGGGCTTTGCGCAGGATTTTCTGTATGACGTCGTTATGCGACTGCGGCCATAGCCATTTTTTCTTCAGTTGCCAGCCGTCTATGATGTCCCCGACCAGGTACAGCGTCTGGGATTCGTGCTGCTTCAGGAAGTCCAGCAGCGGTTCGGCCTGACATCCGGCTGTGCCCAGGTGCAGGTCTGAAATCCATATGGCCCGATACAGGCGGCTTGTAGTGTGTTCTTCCATCGACTCCGATACCGATACTAAATGAGCAATGAAAGGCATTACAGCAATGCCGCATGACGGCGGCATGACAAATGCAAGTACTGAACAAGACTGTGGCGCCGATGCACGGCGCCTTGGGCGATGGCGGACGTCCGCCCAGGCTGTTACTTAATTGGACAGGAAGCGAAAAATAGTAACGATTCGGCCCTGTTTCTATTTATTGGCCGTGCTTGCTTGCGGGGAAGCCAGGGCGGCTTCAAGCAGGCTGCCGACTACTTCGTTGATATCCACGCTCTGTTCCTGTGCGCGCTTGCGGATTTCCTGGACGATTTCTTCCTTGAGCTTCAAGGGGAAGGACACCAGGCCTTTAGCCTGATCCAGCTTGCGTTGTTCGCGGCGATCCAGCGGCGCGGCGCCGGAGGCGGCGGAATAGCGGGCGGGTGTGCTTCCTTTTTTCATCTTTTCGACGATTTTCAACGCTTTGTTCTTTTCCAGATCGGTTTTTTTCATGGGATTCCACTGCTAGGTTCCATGGCGCCCGTCGATATCGCCATGGCGGAATTATAAGCCGTGGCGCCGGTTAACTTTGCTTGCAAAATAAACGCGCGGGGCGCTCGCGCCGGCCGAATAACCGAGTTCAAAAAAAGCGATTGGGAGTAGCATCGAATCGCTTGCCGGAGAGCATGGCACCATAACCTCGATAATACGGGAGAGACAAACATGAACATCGGAAAACGATTATCAGCGATCGCTGCCGGTCTTGCACTCGGCCTTGCAACAGGCGGCGCTCTGGCTCAGGATAATGTCCAGAAGTTGATGAACATGAACACCACGGGCGCATCGCTGGATGTCCAGCCAGTGCCGCAAACAGGGCCCGGCCCCGACTCGATCAAGAACAACCTGAAGAATATAAAGCTGCCCGAGGGCTTCAAGATCGCCCTGTATGCCATCGTACCCGACGCACGGCACATGGCTGTCGGTCCGTCCACCGGCGTGGTCTTCGTCGGAACGCGCAAGACCAGTATCTGGTCGGTGACCGACCGGACCAAGCGCCGGGTTGCGGACGATGTCAAGCGCTTTGCCCCTTCGGTTTCGCTTAAAGTGCCGAACGGCCTGTGCTTTTCGCCCGACGGCATCCTGTACAGCGTCGAGCATAATCGCGTGCTGGCGTTTCCCGCCGCGGAGTTCTTCTACGAAGGGCCTGATGTGGCGGCCGGCGTGGTCGTACCCCAGGGCAAGCTGATTCCGGTGGCCGATGAAAGCTTCAATCATGGCGCACGGACTTGCCGCATCGGTCCGGACAAGAAGCTGTACATCACCATGGGCAATCCGTTCAATGTGCCGCCCAAGGAAAAGCTCGAGCTCTATAACAAAGTGGGCATGATGGGCATCATCCGCATGGATGCCGATGGCAAGAACCGCGAGGTCTTCGCGCATGGCGTGCGTAACTCGGTGGGCCTGGATTTCAATCCAAAAGACAAGACCCTGTGGTTCACCGACAACCAGGTCGACGGCATGGGCGACGACATTCCTCCCGGAGAGCTGAACCGCGCCACCGAGGTCGGGCAGGATTTCGGCTTCCCGATATATGGCGGCGGACATACCAGAACGATGGAGTACAAGGACGATCCGGAACCGGCGAATGTCGTCTTTCCGCAGGTCGAGATGGACGCGCATGCCGCCGATCTGGGCATGACCTTCTATAACGCTCAGATGTTCCCCGAAAAGTACCGGGGCGGCATTTTCTCGGCCCAGCATGGTTCATGGAACAGGACCACGCCGATAGGCGCGCGTGTGATGTTCACCAGCCTGAAGGAGGACGGTACGGCGGACAAGACCGAGGTATTCGCCGATGGCTGGCTGACCGCGAATAACGAATATCTGGGCCGTCCGGTCGATGTTGCGGTGCTGCCCGACGGTTCGCTGCTGGTGTCGGACGATTATGCCGGGGCCATTTACCGGATTTCATATGAGGGCAAGTAAGCCTGGCTTGATGCGCATGGCTGGGATCTTGGCGGCCTTGCTGGCGGCAAGCCCGTCCATGGCCGCGGACCTGGCGGCGGGGCGCGCCAAGGCGATGCAGTGCGCGGTGTGCCACGGCGCGTCCGGCATGGCAACCGTGCCGGACGCGCCCAACCTTGCCGGGCAGAGTGAAATCTATCTGGCCAAGGCCTTGCGCGACTTCAAGTCGGGGGCCAGGAAGAACGAAGTGATGTCGATGATGGCGGCCGGCCTTTCGGATGCCGACATAGAGAATCTAGCGGCTTATTACCAAAGCATTGAAATCACGGTAAAGCAACCCTAGATTCCCGCCTGCCTCGTCCGGCGGGCGGGAAGAGCAAGCAAAAACAATCAGCCGGCCAGTTTCAGCGTGCCGGTCATGATGGCCCAATGCCCGGGGAAAGAGCAAAAGAAGGCATAGTTTTCGCCAGCCGCCAGTTTGGCTGGGTCGAACGTGACCGACGTCGATTCGCCGCCGCCTATGACTTTGGTATGAGCGATGACACGGGTATCGCCGGCTTTTACGTAATCCTTGTCCAGGCCCGCGGCCATGCCGTCCGTCGCGACGCCTTGTTTGTCGGCCTCTTTGGTCAGCACCCAATTATGGCCCATGGCGGCCTTGGGCAACTGGCCGACGTGCTTCAGGTGCACGGTGAACTCCTTGCAGCTCTTGTCGACCGTCATTTCCTTGGTATTGAATTGCATGGCGTCGTTGCTTTCTATGGTGGCTTCGCACTGCGCGGCAGCCATGGCGGGCACAGCCATGATCGAAAGCAGGGCGGCGAAAGTGGCTTTAACTAACATGGGAAAGATCTCCGATAAAAACGAGTGGGACAAATAATCGGCATTGTTGTCGTGAAAGCGGCAATGCCCTATGCTTCATTTAAACGCCAAATCGGGGCAGGCGTCTTGATACAGGTCAAGACGGCGGGGTTTTTTGCCCAAGCGGCTGGCCTTCAATAATGTTTGAATGAGGTTAACACGATGCTCGACCAGGTTATCGACACACGCGTCCATGATATCGGCGGAGGCTTCGAGGTGGGGCGCGTCCTGCCCTACCGCCAGCGCCGGATGGTGGGGCCATTCATTTTCTTCGACCGCATGGGCCCGCACGACCTGCCCGCTCCCGTTTCCGAGCAGATAGATGTCCGCCCGCATCCGCATATCGGACTGTCCACGGTTACCTATCTGTTCGAAGGGCAGATGACCCATCGCGACAGCCTGGGCGTCCAGCAGGACATCCTGCCCGGGGCATTGAACTGGATGACGGCAGGGTCGGGAATCAGCCATTCCGAACGTTTCGACGGCATGCGCCAGGGCGGCGGCCGCATCGACGGCATCCAGGCCTGGGTTGCCTTGCCTGAAGACAACGAAGAGGACGACCCGGCCTTCGACCACTATGCCGCCGACGCGCTGCCTGCCTTCAACGAAGCGGGCGTAAGCGGCCGCATCATCGCGGGCAGCGCCTACGGCGTACAAAGCCCGGCCAAAGTGCATTCGCCGCTGTTCTACCTGCATGCGGAATTGAAGCCTGGCGCAAGGCTGGAGCTGCCTTCCGGATACGCCGAGCGCGCCGCCTACGTGGCGCAAGGCCGTGTCGACATCGACGGCGTCCAATACCGTTCGGGACAGATGGCGGTCTTCGCGGCGGGCGGAGCGCCGTACCTTACCGCCCTGGAAGCCACCCGGATTATGCTGCTGGGCGGCGAGCCCTTGGGCCCCCGCCATATCTGGTGGAATTTCGTGTCCTCGCGCAAGGATCGCATAGAGCAGGCCAAGGCCGACTGGACCGCCGGCCGCATTGCGCTGCCCACCCAGGACAATGCCGAATTCATCCCGCTGCCGCAGACGGTGGCCTGAGTCCCGTCATTTTGCCGCCTCAGGCAAGGGGGAATATTCGGCGGGCACCCACGCATAGCCCGCGGCATCGCGCCGGACGTGGCCCAGCCCGGGAAAGGGCAGGTGGGCGCCGGCAATCCATAGCTTTTCGCCGCTGGCCTGCTCAAGCACCTTCTTGCGGCTCGCAACGGCTTGCGGCTGATCGACATCGAATTCGATGGACACTTCGGGGTGCGAAAATTGCACGGCGTGGCTATGGATCACATCGCCCCAGATCAGCAGTTTTTGTTGCTCCGACCCGAACAGATATCCGCCATGTCCCGGCGTATGGCCGTGCAGCGGCACCGATACGACGCCGGGCATGACGGTATTTCCGGCCTTGAATTTCTTCAGCTTGCCCGTTGCAACATAAGGCGCGACCGATGCCTGGGCCATCTTGAAGAAAGGTTGCGCATCGGCCGGCGCTTTCGCCGCCACATCCGGATTCAGCCAAAAGGCGGCCTCTTCCTGCGCCACATATACCGTGGCATTGGGAAAGGCCGCCTTGCCGTCGGCGCTCAAGCCACAGGCATGGTCGCCATGCAAATGGGTCAGCAATACCGTATCGATCTGGTCGGCCTCGTATCCCGCGGCGCGGATATTGCCGGTGATGGCGCCCAGCGTGGGTCCGAAACACTTGGCGGCGCCGGCATCGACCAGAATAAGGTTTTTCCCGGTATTGATCAGAAAGCCATTTACCGCGGTCTGGACGCCATCCGAAGAAAGCGGGACGAACATGCGGGCCAGCAAGTCTTGGATGGTTTCCTGGCTTGCGCCTTTCAGAATCCCGGGATTCAATGAAACGTGTCCGTCGTACAGCGCGGTGACCTCAATTCCGCCCAGCGCCATGCGGTAGTATCCCGGAACCTGGCTCATGAGCTAGGCGGGTGCTTGCGCCTCTGCAACCACCGGTATCGATACGGTGCCCACAGCGGCGGCCGCAATCAGGGCGCCCACAAAAAAACGGCGGACGCTTGAGGAATGGTTTTGTGCCATGACGATGCCTCGGTAAGAAGTGAGAGCACAAGTGTAGCGGGCAAATCGCTTGCGCACTGGAAATCCGGCGTTAAGGCTGCCGGGTAAAAGGCCGTACGCGGCTGCGCAAGCTGGCCAGTTCGCTCTCCAGATCCTTGATGCGCCCAAGCAGCCTCATCGCTATCGCCAGGCCCTGCTCATCCAGTTCGAAGTCGTCGCGCAGCCGGCGGGCCGTACGCGCCACGACGATGCACTCGGTGTGAAAAAAATAGTTGTGCGGATCATCGTTGGACGGCGTCAGGATGCCTGTTTCGATCAAGTTCAGGATGTCGTCGCGGGCAAGCCCCGATACCTCCATGATGTGTTCCAGCGAGCAGATATCGGATGTGTTCAACCATACGGCTTCTACAGTTCGAATAGTCATGGCTGCTTCCCTGAATTCAGTTGCGCGCGAGGGTCGTAACGCGAGACGGAGGCAAGCTGGCTGAACAGTTCGCGCTCCTGTTCGGTGGGCGTGCGGGGTACGTCGATACGCACGGTAACGTACAGGTCGCCTTGTGCCCCGCTGGCGTCTGGCATGCCTCTTTTGGCCAGGCGCAGTTTGCGATCGGCCACCGTTCCCGGCGGTATGGTCATTTCCACCGGCCCTCCCAGCGTAGGGACCTGGACCTTTCCTCCCAGCACGGCTTCCCAGGGACTGAGCGGAAGATCCAGATGCAGATCGCGCTTGTCCAAGCGGTAAAGCGTGTGCGGACTGATTTGCATGACCAGGTAAAGATCGCCCGGCTTGCCGCCATGCAGCCCGCTACCGCCTTTGCCCGGGAGGCGCAGGCGCTGGCCGTCGGCGGCGCCTTTCGGTATGCGGACCCTGTACGTCCGGGGCACGCGGTGCAGCAGGCCTTGTGCGTCGTAATCCGGCACCGCGACACTGATGTCGGTTTCCGCGCCGCTATAAATCTGCTCAAGACTTACCGGCAACACCATCTCGAAGTCCTGCCCATGCAAGGGCCGCCGTGCCTGGCCTTGCCGTCCGCCGGCCTGCGCCGCCGCGAACGCCGCAAGGAGATCCGCCAGGTCCACATCGTCGAAGTCTTGCGGCGCCTCGTGGAAATAGTCCCGCCATTCGCGCGGCGGCACGAAGTCTTCGCCTTGGGGCCGGGCGCCCAGCGCATCGTAGGCGGCGCGCTTTTCAGGATCTTTCAACGTGGCATAGGCTTCGGCCACCTGCTTGAACTTGTCTTCGGCCCCCGCTTCCTTGGATACATCGGGATGATGCTGATGGGCCAGCTTGCGATAGGCCTTCTTTATGTCGGCCTGGGTGGCGTTGCGCTCAATCCCCAGAATCTGATAGTAATCAACATATTTCATTGAAACTCCCGCGATGGCGCGAACAGGGCCGAGCATCGGCCGGCTTGGCTACAGCAATTGTCGCGCCTGGATGCCGATTGCGCCAGCGCCGCCGCCAAGGACGGCGCACGCCGCATCGCGACCGGGCCTGCGATTTGCTGGCATCACCAAGGTGAACATCCAGATCGAGGAGCGACTTCATGGGCCAGAACCAGGACAGCAATGAGCGCGGCGCCGAGCAGACAGTGGAACAGCAGCGCGCCATACAGCGAGAACAGGAACAAAAGGACGCCGGGCAATCCGGCAAAGGAGGGGCGAGCCAGGGCGGCGGCGCCGTCCAGACGGGCGCGCGGGAGCACCCCGAACCTCCGCTGCCCGCCCAGCATCTTGAAAAACCCGGCAACGAGAAGGACCTGATACTCGCTCCGCAGTTCCAGGCGCCCGCATACAAGGGCAGCGGCAAGCTGGAAGGACTCTCCGCGATCATCACCGGCGGGGATTCGGGGATAGGGAGGGCGGTCTCCGTGCTGTTCGCGCGGGAAGGGGCCGATGTGGCGGTGGTCTACCTGGACGAGCACGAAGACGCCAGGGAAACGCAGCGCTGCGTCGAGGCCGAAGGAAAACGCTGCCTGCTGATCGCGGGGGATGTGAAGGACGCCGGCTTTTGCCGCGATGCCGTGTCGCAAACAGTGCAGGCCTTCGGCAAGCTGGATGTCCTGGTCAACAATGCCGCGTTCCAGGAACATGCATCGACGCTGGAGGACATCACCGATGAACGGTTCGATGAAACCATGCGTACCAATGTTTACGGATACTTCCACATGGCCCGGGCGGCTCTGGGCCATTTGAAGGAAGGAGGGGCCATCATCAATACCGGGTCGGTCACCGGATTGAGCGGCAATGCCGAGCTGCTGGACTATTCCACGACGAAAGGGGCCATCCACGCATTCACCATGTCTTTGGCCGCCAATCTGGCGAAGAAGGGGATACGGGTCAATGCCGTGGCGCCGGGGCCGGTGTGGACGCCGCTGAACCCCGCCGATAAGCCGGCCGAAAAAGTCAAGTCATTCGGCAGTAAAACGGCTCTGGGCAGGCCCGCGCAACCCGAGGAGCTTTCGCCCGCCTATGTATTTCTGGCCTCTGCCGCCTGCTCGAGCTATATCACCGGCATCGTCCTTCCGGTTACGGGCTCGCCGGGGAGCTAGCCTAGCCGCGATACCGGAGCGCTTCGACAAAGGCCGAGAAGGCCGGGGAGGCCTGGCGCCTGTTCGGATAGTACAAGTGGTAGCCCTGGAAATAGGGGCACCAGTCGGGAAGGACCTCTTTGAGCCGGCCATCGGCCAAATAAGGCGCGACCAGCTCTTCAGGCACGTAGGCCAAGCCGATTCCGTCCACAGCGGCGTTAAGGACATGCATGATGCTGTTGAAGACCAGTTGCCCTTCGACTTTGACGGTAAAGGCCTGGCCGTCCTTTTCGAACTCCCACGCGTAAATGGCGCCGGCCGGCCGATGCCGAATATTGACGCAATCATGACGGGTCAAATCATGAGGCGTCTTTGGGGGCGGATTCCGATTGAAATAAGCAGGGGATCCGACCACGGCCAAACGCCAATCCGGCCCGATGCGAGCCGCGATCATATCCTTGCCAATCGCTTCACCCAGGCGTATGCCAGCGTCGAAACGCTCCTCGATGACATTGGTGAACCCATAGTCCACATAGAATTCCAGAGTGATGTCGGGATAGTCTTTCAGGAATTGCGCCAGCCTGGGCCGTATGCACAGCTCGATTTGATCGTCCGTGCAGGTAATGCGGATGGTGCCCCTTGGCGTGTCTCGCCATTCACTCAACGTCTCGAGCTCCGCGCTGATCTGATCGAAAAGCGGCGCGATCGAGCGCATCAGCCTGTCTCCCGCTTCAGTAGGCGCCACATTGCGGGTGGAGCGCGCCAATAGGCGCACCCCGAGCCGCTCTTCAAGCGCCCGCATCGCATGGCTAAGCGCGGAAGGCGTAATGCCCAGCTTTGCTGCCGCTTTGGTAAAGCTGCGGTCTCGAGCCACGGCCACGAAGGCTTGCAGGTCATTGACTTTGTTGTGTTTCATTAATGAAATTTTCTCACAACCGCATCCGGATTGCACCCACTAATCAGAACGCCATAGATACGTCAAGATGTCTGCATGAAGGGGCCGCTATTGTTCATTACCGATGAGCTGGCCTCGTTCTTCACCCAAAACCTGGCATAAACGTTCCATGAATACTTCAGTTTCCGAGATTTCGGCGGGCAACAAGCCCGCCCGTCATCAGTTCGAACATCAATCCGCATACTGGAGCGGCATTTTCGCGATGACGCTGTGCGTGTTCACGCTGATCGCTTCAGAATTCATGCCCGTCAGCTTGCTGACGCCCATCGCCTCCGATCTGCAGGTCGGAGAAGGCTGGGCGGGCTATGGCATTGCCATCTCCGGCGCCTTCGCGGTGCTGACCAGTCTTTTCATGTCAACGCTCGCGGGCTCCATGAACCGTAAAAGCCTGTTGCTGCTGTTGACGGGGCTGATGGGTATTTCGGGCCTGATCATCGGGCTGTCGCCCAACTATATGACCTACATGCTCGGCCGCGCGCTGATCGGCGTGGTGGTCGGCGGGTTCTGGTCCATGTCGGCGGCGCTGGCCATGCGGCTGGTGCCGGCCGACAAGGTGCCCAAGGCGCTGGCCATCTTCAACGGCGGCAATGCGCTGGCAGCCGTGGTGGCGGCCCCACTGGGAAGTTATCTCGGCGGTGTCATCGGCTGGCGCGGCGCCTTCCTTTGCCTCGTGCCCGTGGCGCTGATCGCCCTGGCATGGCAATGGTTCAGCTTGCCTTCCATGAAGGCTGCACCGCGCATGGCGGGTTCGGGAAATGTCCTCGGGCTGTTCCAGAACCGTTTGATCGTTCTGGGCATGCTGGCAGTCGGCACGTTCTTCATGGGGCAGTTCATGCTGTTTACCTATGTGCGGCCCTTCCTGGAGACCGTCACCCGCGTGGACTTGTCAACGCTGTCGATGATTCTGCTGGCGATCGGCCTTGCCGGTTTTATCGGTACGATGTTCATCGGGGGCTTCTTGAAGAAGGGCATGTATCGCACGCTGGTGGCCATCCCGCTGTCGATGGCCGCCATCAGTCTGGCCTTGATTGCCTTTGGCGACTCGGTGACGATGGCGTTTGTTCTGCTTGGCCTGTGGGGCCTGGTGGGAACGGCCGCTCCGGTCGGGTGGTGGTCGTGGCTGGCCGCGTCGCTGCCCAAGGATGCCGAAGCCGGCGGCGGCCTGATGGTGGCCATGGTTCAACTTTCCATTGCGCTGGGCTCCACCATTGGGGGTATGCTGTTCGATGGAAGCGGCTATCGCGCCACCTTCGTCGCGGCGGCAATCGTATTGCTGGCAGCGGCATTGCTTGCCATGCTGACCTCGCGCTCTTTCCAATCGATATAGGAGTTTTTCCACCATGACCATCAAAGCCTACGGCGCCCATGCGGGAGATCAGCCTCTCGAATCCATGGACATTACCCGGCGCGCGCCGGGCGAGCACGATGTGCAAATCGACATTGCCTACTGCGGCGTTTGCCATTCCGACCTTCACCAAGTGCGTTCCGAATGGGCCGGCACCCTGTTTCCCTGCGTGCCGGGGCATGAGATTGTCGGCCGTGTCACCGCCGTGGGCGCGCAGGTGTCGGGGTTTGCGACGGGCGATCTGGTCGGGGTCGGCTGCATCGTCGATAGCTGTCGGCACTGCGGGGACTGCGCCGACGGGCTGGAGAACTATTGCGATCACATGGTTGGCACGTATAACGGCCCCACAGCGGACGCTCCCGGCCATACGCTGGGCGGCTATTCGCAGCGCATCGTCGTGCATGAACGCTATGTGCTGCGCATCCGCCACCCCGAGGTTCAATTGGCCGCCGTGGCCCCTCTGCTGTGCGCGGGCATCACCACGTATTCGCCGCTGCGCCACTGGAAGGTGGGGCCCGGCCACAAAGTGGGCGTGGTCGGCATCGGCGGCCTGGGACACATGGGCATCAAGCTGGCGCACGCCATGGGTGCGCATGTGGTCGCTTTCACCACCTCGGTATCCAAGCGCGAGGCGGCTACGGCTCTGGGAGCGGACGAGGTCGTGGTCTCGCGCAATGCCGACGAAATGGCGGCGCATGCCAAGAGTTTCGACTTCATCCTCAATACCGTCGCCGCGCCGCACGATCTGGACGCCTTCTTCGCGTTGCTCAAGCGCGATGGCACGATGGCTCTGGTTGGTGCCCCGGCCACGCCGCATCCTTCGCCCGACGTGTTCAGCCTGATCACGAAGCGCCGCAGCCTGGCGGGATCGATGATCGGCGGCATCCCCGAGACGCAAGAAATGCTGGACTTCTGCGCCGAACGCGGCATCGTTGCGGATATCGAGATGATCCGCGCCGATGAGGTCAACGAAGCCTACGAACGCATGCTCAAAGGCGACGTGAAGTACCGCTTTGTCATCGACAACGCGACGCTGGCAGCCGCGCGGGATTCCGGCGCCGCGCGTATGGAGTGATCATGACAGGCCCAGGCGTACGGCAAGCGCCGCCAGGGTAACGAGCAGCACAGGCAATGTCAGCACGATGCCAACCCGAAAGTAGTATCCCCAGGTGATGGTCATTCCCTTGCGCGCCAGGACGTGCAGCCACAGCAGCGTTGCCAGGCTGCCGATAGGGGTGATCTTGGGACCCAGGTCGCTGCCGATGACATTGGCATAGATCATGGCTTCCTTGATTGCTCCGCTTGCCTGGCTGGCATCGATCGAAAGCGCACCCACCAGGACGGTAGGCATGTTGTTCATGATGGACGAGAGCAGGGCGGTCAGCACGCCTGTGCCCAGGGTGGCCGCCCATAAGCCGTGGCCAGCCAAATAGTCCAGCAAAGCCGCGATCATTTCCGTCAGCCCGGCATTTCGCATGCCATAGACAACCAGATACATACCCAAGGAAAAAATCACGATGGACCAGGGCGCTTCACGCAGCACCTTGCGTGTGCCGATGACATGGCCGCGGCCTGCGACGACGAGCAACGCCAATGCCCCCAGTGCGGCGATGGCACTGACCGGTATGCCGAATCCCTCAAGGGTAAAAAAGCTGATCAGCAGCAGCCCCAGCACGACCCAGCCCGCACGAAAGGTCGCCAGATCTCGAATCGCCGCTTTCGGCTGCTTAAGCTGGCTGTCGTCGTAGCGAACCGGAATACTGCGGTGAAAATACAGCAGGAGAACCAGCAAAGTGGCTGCAACGGAGACCATGTTGACGGGAACCATGACTGCGGCGTAGCGGGCAAAGCTGATATCGAAAAAATCCGCGGATACGATGTTGACAAGGTTGGAGACGATGAACGGCAAGCTGCCCGTGTCGGCAATAAAGCCTGCCGCCATGACGAAGGCCAGTGTGGCCGCTGGGCTGAACCCCAACGCCAAAAGCATGGCCATGACGATAGGCGTCAAAATCAAGGCGGCGCCGTCATTGGCAAAGAACGCGGACACCGCGGCGCCCAGCAAGACAATCAATGCGAATAAGCGACGGCCGCGCCCACCGCCCCACTTGGCGACGTGCAGCGCCGTCCATTCGAAAAAACCGGCTTCATCCAGCAGCAGACTGATAATAATGATGGCCACGAACGTGCCGGTTGCGTTCCAGACTATCTGCCAGACAACAGGTATGTCGCTAAAGCCGACCACCCCAAAGGCCAGCGCCAGCACGGCGCCGATGACGGCGCTCCAACCTATGTTCAAGCCGCGTGGCTGCCAGATAACCAGAACGATGGTGACAATAAAAATCGATAGCGCAGCAAGCACGTGAGGTCTCTCTTTACAACAAACGGGAAGGCGCCCTGGGCAGAGGGCACCGAAGATGAAAGCGTCGGTTCACAAAACGCGGGTAGGCAATGCGTTAAGGAAGAAGGCCGCCTATGCGATCCAGTTCGCTCTTAAAGCGTGCCGGATCGCTTTTCAAGTCAGTTAGCGGCAACGCCAGGAATGCTTCAATACGGGTGCGCAGAATGCGATACGCGGTATTGAACGCCGCATCGATCTCTTCGTCGGTGCCCGTTGCGTGGGCAGGATCCTCGACGCCCCAATGAGTCCGTATGACCGGGCCCAGGTACGCGGGGCAGGTTTCGCCCGCGGCACTGGCGCAAACAGTGACGACGACATCCGGAGTAAGCGGCAGCTTATCCCAGAGCTTGCTGAAGTAGCCATCAGCCGCAATGCCTTCGCGCCCGAGCAGCGCCAACGACCGGGGATGCACCTGGCCTGTGGGATGGCTGCCAGCGCTCATGGCCTTCCAGCCTGCCGGAGCAAGATGATTAAAAGTTGCTTCGGCCAAGATAGACCGGCAGGAATTACCTGTGCACAGGAAAAGGATATTCATATATGCGATACAAAATAAGATGGAGCCGGCGCTGGGAAGGCTAGCCCGCGCGAGAGGCCCGCGCTGAACTACCCCACGGGTGCAGCGGAATTATTCAGTAGCGACGGCGCCTGATTGAGTGGTTTGATTGCCCAGTGCATCGAGTTCGCGTTTGATCGCCACACGATCCAGTGTCGTCAACGGCAGGCTATTGAAAATCTTGATCCGGTTTGCGATTTGGCGAAAAATCTTGTCGAAGCGGCCTCGCTGTTCTTCGGTGCTTCCCTTGCAAGCTGACGGATCTTCAAAGCCCCAGTGCGCGGTAATCGGTTGGCCAGGCCATAGTGGACATTCTTCCCCGGCCGCGCTATCGCAGAGGGTGATCACAAAATCCATTTTCGGCGCCTCCGGTCGAGCGAACTCATCCCAGCTTTTGCTGCGCAAACCATCAACCGGCAGGCGCGCCGACTGAAGAACTTCGATGGTAAGCGGGTTTACATGGGCGCCAGGGCGGCTGCCAGCGCTGTATGCTTTAAAGCGATCATGGCCAAAAGAATTAAGCAGCACTTCAGCCATGATGCTGCGTGCCGAGTTACCTGTACATAGAAACAGGGTGTTGTAGGCTTTATCCGACATGGTGCAGAAGTTCCTCGGTTGAGTGTTGCCGGCTTAGCGGCCAGTACAGAAGTGAGTGGCTAGGAGCGGGATTTCTGAACACCCGTACAGGTGCCAAGACTTACCGGCGAGCATGGGTTTCCGCCGCAGCAGTTCTCGGTAAGGTAGGCCAGAAGCAAATTCATGGCTTTGTACTCGGCTGAGTAAAAGACAAAACGTCCTTCTTGACGGGATGACAACAGTCCGGCATTGACCAATTCCTTCAGATGAAAAGAGAGTGAAGAGGGCGCAATGCCAAGCAGCTCCGAGAGCTGCCCAGCCGGCAATCCGGCTGGACCGGCTTGCACCAAGCAGCGATAGGCCTCCAGGCGGGACTCGTGGGCGATGGCGGCTAGGGCGCGGACTATACTTTTCGTTTCCATTGATCAATAATACTCGAAATGTCGAAATTAAGGAATCCCCATGAGCAACATCACGATTTACCATAATCCCGCCTGCGGGACTTCGCGCAACACGCTGGGTTTGATCCGCAATGCCGGTATAGAACCCACCGTAATCGAATACTTGAAAACGCCGCCATCACGTGAAGCGCTTGCCGATCTGATTCAACGCGCCGGTTTGACGGTGCGCCAGGCACTGCGCGAAAAAGGCACTCCGTTCATGGAATTGGGCCTGGATGATACGGCGCTCACAGACGCGCAACTGCTTGACGCGATGCAAGAGCATCCCATCCTGATGAATCGCCCCTTTGTTGTAACGCCACTGGGGGTACGTTTATGCAGGCCTTCGGAGATGGTTTTGGGCATTCTTCCGGAACCGCAGCAAGGTCCATTTACGAAGGAAGATGGCGAACTTGTCATTGACGAGCGCGGCCAACGGCTGCGCTGACCGTCAAGGAATTCCAAATAAAATCATTTGGCACGCTCAGCTTTCTTCTATTTGCCCGAGAACATTGATGTCCACCTATTTTTCACCCGACGATTTGACCCTGCCCATGGTCGATGAGGCCCTATTGGATACGCCCACTCACGACAAGCTTTTCTTGCAGAGCGGGGCAATGCATCCGCCCCGCATTCTTTTGCTTTACGGCTCGTTGCGCGAACGCTCGTACAGCAGACTTCTTACAGAAGAAGCGGCGCGCATCCTGACCCGCCTGGGCGCGGAAACCAGAATTTTCGACCCGCATGGCCTACCAATGCCCGACAGCGTTGCCCCCGACCACCCCAAGGTCGCCGAACTGCGGGCCTTGTCAAACTGGTCGGAAGGGCAGGTATGGTGCAGTCCCGAACGCCATGGCACCTTGACGGGGGTATTCAAGAGCCAGATTGATTGGCTGCCCCTGGAAGAGGGAAGCGTGCGCCCGACACAAGGCCGCAGCCTGGCTGTGATGCAGGTCAGCGGCGGCTCTCAGTCCTTTAACGCGGTAAATGCGCTACGCGTACTTGGGCGCTGGATGCGCATGGTCACGATTCCCAATCAATCGTCGGTGGCCAAGGCCTACCAGGAATTTGATGAAAGCGGGCGCATGAAACCCTCGCCGTACTACGACCGTGTCGTCGATGTGATGGAGGAGCTTATCAAGTTCACCTTGCTGGTCCGGGATCGCAGCGACTACCTGACCAATCGCTACAGCGAACGCAAGGGCGTGGCCGCAGAGGTCGCCCGCTTGGCGGAACGCGCCATGGAGCAGGAAGCGGAAACGATAAAAAACTAGATAACTACGAATATAGTTATAATAACGGGATGAAAACTGAAATCTACGCGGGCCGCTTTGCGGCGCTGGGTCATATCAATCGCCTGGAAATCTTCCAGGCGCTGGTAAAGGCCGGTTCCGAAGGATTGGCGATTGGCCAGATCGCATCGATGCTCGATATCCCTGCCTCCACTTTGAGTTTTCACCTGCGTGAGTTGGTACGCTCGAAGCTTGTAAGCCAGAGAAAGGAAGGCCGAACCATCACGTGTGCGGCAAACTTCGATGCCCTGAACGAGCTGCTGATCTTTGTCAAGAAAGACTGCTGCAAGGGTGTGGCGCTGCCTGTATTTTCGTCGTGAAAACCCTGTGCGGGCTTTGCTTCATCATGGGTGTGCCGTCCATGACCCTCAGCCTTTTCATCTATATCGCTTTCTGATCTTTTTATCGCCTATTAAAACTATAAAACTAGTATATTAGTTTTAATAGCATGGCTCTGGCTGGCGCTGAAATCGGAAAAAACAGGAGCAGCAACATGAGACCTTTCCATATCTTCCTGGCTGTCTGCGCCGCCTGTATCTGGGGACTGGCTTACGTAGCGACCAAGATCGCGCTTGGAAGTTTCTCGCCGCCTCAGCTAACCGCAATGCGATTCCTTATTGCGTGCGCGCCGGCGCTGCTGCTGCCTCGGCCCAAGGTACCAATCCATAGGCTGGTTGGAATCGGCTTGACCTTGTTCACCGGCCAGTTCCTGCTTCAGTTCTTCGGCATCGCCAATGGCATGCCTCCTGGGCTCGCATCGGTTGTCAGCCAAACCCAAGGCATGTTCACGGTGATGCTGGCGGTGCTGGTGCTGAAGGAGCGCCCCACCGCCCGAGAGTCGATCGGGATGATTTCCGGGCTGGCGGGCCTGGCCATGATCGGCCTGACCGTCGGCAACGGACTGACTATCGTCGGACTGTTGCTGGTTCTGGCTTCAGCCCTGAGCTGGAGCATTGGGAACATTCTTCTGAAGCGCCTTCCGCCAGTGGACATGCTCCATCTGGTGGTCTGGATCAGTCTGGTGCCGCCGCTTCCCGCCCTGGCCATTTCCGGAATGACGGAGGAGTGGGGCGCATTGCCATCCTCCCTGATGGCAGCTCCGTGGCAAGCCATTGCATCTACGCTGTACCTGGGCGTGGTGGCCACGGTGCTTGCTTACGCCGTATGGGGGAAGCTGTTGCGGACATACCCAACCGCAACGGTAACGCCGTTTGCCTTGCTTGCGCCCTGTGTCGGCGCGGCATCATCGGCATTCGTGTTCGGCGAACAATTTACGAACTTACGCCTTGCCGGCATGGCGGCCATCCTCGTCGGCCTGGCTATCGTTCTGGTGCCGTTCGACAAGCTTGCCGCGCTTTGCGTGGCCAGGCCTAACAAGTGAGCTCTCGATACTTTGCCCGTCAACGCAAACTGCTTGCGACTCCGGCATCCAAATTGCTGGAGGAAGCCGGTGGCTTCGCAAAGCGGACCACGCAACTACCTGCGGCACAACCTCGTTGGAGACCACTATGCCTCATGAAAAAAAGTTTCAATCGTGCATCGACGCTTGTTACGCCTGCGCTACGGAATGCGACCACTGTGCCGCTTCGTGTCTTGCGGAACAAGATGTCAAAAGCATGGCGCGCTGCATAAAGCTCGATATGGATTGCGCACAAATTTGTCGCCTGGCGGCCAGTTATATGGCTAGGGAAAGCGAGTTCGCTTCAGTCCTTTGCCTGCTGTGTGCGGATGTTTGCCAAGCATGCGCAGATGAATGCGCAAAGCACCAAACAGACCACTGCCAACGTTGCGCTGAGGCTTGTTTAAAGTGTGCCGAGGTGTGCAAACGAATGGCTCAAACGGCCTGAGCGGAAGTAATACGAAGGCTATGTTTACTTCAGGTAGGATCGCAGCACGGCAGCCAGTTGGCTGACCTCCTGTTCGCGCTCTGCCGCTGACAAACCCTCCGCGGCGATGTGCTCGCGAATCTGGCCTTCCAGCACCTGAACCATCAGGCCATGTACCGCTCCGCGGATCGCTGCGATTTGCTGGAGGATGCCAAGACACTCGTTCTCTGCTTCTATCGCTGCTTTCAGGGCCGCTGTTTGTCCATGAATGCGCTGTACCCGTGCCAAGAGCCGGTTCTTGTCTTTGACTGTGTGCGCCATTCGAATCTCACTTTCAATAATAGGATACTGGGGTATAGTATATAGCGACATAAACCCGAGAGTTTCACCATGATTCACACATCAGCCCATCGTTGGCAGCATTCCCACGTATTTGATCAAGGAAATCCTGTTGCCGAGCGTAGGACTCGCTGGGCTGTATGGTTGACGGCAGCCATGATGATCGCCGAGATAGCAGGCGGTTGGTGGTACAACTCCATGGCGCTCCTTGCCGATGGCTGGCACATGAGCTCGCACGCCCTGGCGCTTGGGCTCTCCGTCCTTGCCTATGCCGCCGCCAGGCGCTACGCAGGGGATGGCCGCTTCGCCTTTGGAACCTGGAAGATCGAAATTCTAGGCGGATACTCCAGCGCCATCATATTGTTGGGCGTGGCCGGTTTAATGCTTTTCCAATCGGTCGAAAGGCTTTTCTCTCCAAGCGACATCCACTACAACCAGGCGATCGCTATAGCCATCGCCGGCTTGGTGGTGAACCTGGCTTGCGCATGGCTGCTGCGGGAAGATCACGGACATCATCACGCACACCACGCCGCAGAGGGGACAGCGCACCATCATCATCGCGATCTGAACCTGCATTCAGCATATCTGCATGTCATTACCGACGCGGCGACTTCGGTTCTGGCGATAGTGGCGCTGTTGGGAGGAAAGCTTTGGGGTGCCGCCTGGCTCGATCCCGTCATGGGGATTGTAGGCGCGGTCCTTGTGACCCTATGGGCGCGGGGGCTATTGCGTGAGACGGGGCGCGTCCTGTTGGACGCGGAAATGGATGCTCCGGTGGTGAACGAAATCCGCGAAGTCTTGCGTCAATCTCCCGCAGTGCGGATCACCGACCTGCATGTATGGAGGGTCGGCAAAGGACAATATGCGTGCATCGTCTCGCTCGCCACGTCGAGTCCGATCACGCCCGACCAAATTCGGCGGCAACTGAGCGTTCATGAAGAACTTGTCCATATCACCGTGGAAATAAACCAGTTGCATACATAAGGACCCGGCGCAGCCCGGACCGCTCGCGGCTTTTATAGGGTCAGATGTTCATACAGAATGGCGGTGCCGACGCCAGCCAGTGCCAGCCCGCCAAGAATCTCCGCCCATTTGCCGGCCACCTTGCCAATCAACCGGCCGACCATGACACCCAGCGTCACCATCAGGAACGTCGCCAAGCCAATGACCGCAGCCGTTATCAGAATATTATTATCGATAAAAGCCAGGCTGACGCCCACGGCCATCGCGTCAATGCTGGTGGCGAACCCTGTAGGAGGGACGGCCGGGATTACGGTTTTTTTCGCCAAAAGTGATCTAACTTGATGATTTATATGGCGAAATCTAACTTGTAATTGATTGGTTCGAACTCCCGATCGAGATCCAGCGGATATTCCCCAAACCGATTGATATGCTCCCGCCGGTATGGTGCCGTGCCGCGCAATATCTCCTCTGTCAATACATATCCCTTCGCCTGCAGATCCTTCAGCACCCGCGACATGCCGTGGACGTTGTGAAGGATGACCATGTTGGCCACCAGGTGGCTGTACTTGATGACCTTGCGCTGCTCATGCCGGATGTTCTCGGAGATGATGCCGTCGCCGCCAAAAAACAGCCACTTCACGAAATCGTTGAACTCTTCGCTCTTGTTGGTCGCCGCGTGGATGCTTTTCCGCAGCTCCGCGTCATTGATGTATTTCAGCAGAAATTGCGTTCGTACCACCCTGCCCAGCTCGCGGAACGCGTAGTACAGCTTGTTCTTGCGGCTGGCCGTGCCCAGCCGGCGGAGAATGGTCGATGGTGCGATCTTGCCGGCCTTGATCGAAATGACGACTCGCAACATGTCTTTCATGTGCCGGCCGATCAACTCCCAATCGATGGTGCCACGGAACAGGCTGTCGATATGGTCGTAATGATCACCCCGGTCGGCTCTGTAAAAGAGCAAATCCTTGATGTTTCGGATGCGCGGCATCAGGTTAATTCCCAACAGGTGAGCCAACCCGAAGACAGGAGTGCTTTGCGCCTGCGTATCGCCGTGCAAAGTGTCAGGTTGAATGTCCGATTGATTGTTGATCAGCCCGTCGAGGATATACACCGCTTCGTAGACGCCGCACGGAATGAAGTGACTGAATAGTGCAATATATTTGTCCGACACATGGTAGTAGCCGATGCCGCCATAACCGCCGTATCGGATGTGGTACTCGGAAAGCAGATTCTGCTCGTACATATTCCACTTGGTGCCGTCGGCCGACGCACTCTTGCCCGATCCCCAGTAGCGCGGCAACGCGAATCGATTGTATGCATTGATGACTTTCATGATTGCCTTGTCCAGGCGCTGCTCGGTGACATGCTTGAGGTTCAACCACGCCACTTGCTTGCGGCTCAAGCCTTTGACGGATTTCGCCGTTTGGGTTGGACCTAAATTGCAGCCGTAGCAAAACAGCGTCGTGATAAAGCGTTTGCGTGGATCATCCACCTTGGTTTCAAATCCAGACAGCGGGCCGAACAGCCGGTGCAAATCCAACCATTTTTCCGTCTCGGTCAACACGTCTAGGATGCTGACATCGTTCATCTGGGCCCGGATAGCTTCGTCCACCATTTCCAGCTCAGGCGGCGGCTTTTGCCGCTCCGCACGCCGAATGACCAGGCCCGTTTCATCGATATCGACGCTGCCGTTTTCCGGGAAGCGCTTATCGACCTCCCTGGACAAGGTTTTCAGCTGCTCGCTCAAGCTGCTAATGAACGCTTTCGGTTCCATCGGTAGGCCGACCAGCTCGCCGTAGTTCTCCACTTCCTTGTCGTATTCTTCCCAACTCACCAGGTGGTTGCGATAATCATCATAATCGCCGCTATGCTCCACGTACAGGTCGCCGGACTTCAATTCGTCCATCACCTCGGAAAATACCGCCAGCTCGAAATATTTGCGATGGAAATGCGTTGGCGGCGTGCTTTGGCGCTTGCCGAATATCAGATTACGCCATTTCTCCGGCATCCAGTCGAGCGTCAGAATGTCGAGGCCTGTCTCCGCAATGGACAATTGCTCTCGATGGCTTGATCGATATCGTTGAGCCAGGGCGATCACCCGCAGCACGCTGTCATCCTGTGAGCTTGAACGCAGCGTCAATGCTTCAAGGCACTTGAACAGCAGGCTGCGCTTGGCGGCGTAACCGGACAACATGAACGGGTAGTAATTGTTGCCCGCATAGGCCATATGCTCATCGCACTCGTTAATCCAACCGTCGATGTCGCCATCCAGGGATTTCTCAATGCGGGCGACGCGCTGGTCGCCGGTGCCGTCTTCGCTCAATACCGTCAGCACTTCGCGGAACTGTCCGATCAGGCGCTCAACCTGATCGGACTGCTGCAAGTGATACTGACGCAAGCGTTCCTCAGCCGCGTTGTGCATGCTGCGTATGGACTTGATGAAAATTTCGGCGATATCGTCCATCGCCTTGCACAACTGCGTTTGGATCAACAGAACCGCCAGCGTGTAGCGCTTCAGCGGCTTCAATGCCCGCATTTCGGCCAAGTCGAGCGCCCTGGCTTCGAGCACCAACTGTTCGCGTTTGGTAGCCGGAATATGGTCGGTGTCCGGTAAATCCTCGGCCAACCCGATCATGGTATCGATATGCACCAGGAAATCGGCCACTTCCCGCACGTTCGGCTGTTTTGGTTCGCGTTTCAGGCTGTCCCACAAGCTACGCGTCGGGCCTGTTTCCATGAGTTGGTCGAGCCGTCCGACCACCTCGGCCGGCAAGGCGCCGACGACGGCCTTGTAGATGCGATCGTTGACCGTTGCCCGCGCGTTGCGCGCCAGGCGGAATAGCTGGGTAAAGCCCGGCAATTCAAAACGACGCTGAATCAGTTCCTCGATCAGTACGTTGATGATGTCAGGCAGCTCCTGCTTGGTTTGCGCCGCCTGCAACGCCTGTTCACGCAGCCAGGTCTCCCCCGCAGCGTCGAGCACACGAATGCCAACATACTCACGCAAGGACTTGTGATGTCGGTAGCGACTGCCGGACTGGTCGTATTTCAGCATTGCCGACTTGCGCGGCACGCGCAGCTGGGCGCGGGAACAGATGTGCTCGACAATCACCGTCGGCACGCTCGACAACGCCACAAAATAGCCCAGGCGCTGGAGCAGTTTCAGTTGGACGAGAAGAAATACTTGCTGGGAGACTTGACGGTATTGCGAGGCCACGAATTTCAATTCGGCTGACGTTGGGGAGTAAATGGCGATCAGCTCGCGTTCTGTGAACTCAAGCTTTAAGCGTGGATAGGCCGTTTCATGGACGCCACTCATCGTGATCGATCAATCGTGTGTCATGTCTTTTGGAGGATTCGAAACATTGCACTGTGATGGCTATTTTGTCAATGGCCCTGCTTTGTTTGGTCAACAACGGTACGTAGCAGCGAATCGAGTTCAGGCCGCTGGGTGTCCTTGCCCGACGCCATGTGGTAAACACCCTGCCGACTTCGACATGCTCAAATTGCCGTTCCGGGTCCTGGTCGAAGCTGCTGACCCGGACGTAGTCAATGCGTTGATCCTGCAAGATGCCTCCAAACACGAAAGCTAACTCTATTCTGACGTTGCAAAGTGGCCTATCCTGACATCAGGATAGGGGATGCTTCAGTCTGACGGTAGCGAGTCGCAGGCTTCGGGGCGGTGCCGATTTCGTTCGCTGCCTTGGCGCGCGCCTGGAAGCGCTGATAGCACTCCAGCCCGCAGAAGTGTTTGACGTACTCCGCGCCTTCCGGGGTAAAAGCGGCATCGAGCGGAATTTCCTTGCAGCACACACAGCAACTGGTGACAGTCGGATCATTTGCATTCATCGCCGCGGCCCTCCATTGACTGACAAAGGCGGCGAATGCCGCCGCCGGCATAGGCTTGGCGAACAGGAAGCCTTGTCCCGCGTTGCAGTCCGCTTGCCGCAACTGGCTGGATCACTGCGCAAATCGACAACCGGCTGGTAGTGCAATTCAAGCTGACCGCGCACAACCGCTTGCACCAGTTGCGCCACCGTCCATTCAATCGGATGGGAAGCGCTCATGATTGACCTCTGAAGGCCCGCAGCAGCCGCGTCACAGACAGGACAAACAAGCCAGTCAGCGTGAGGGCCGCAATACCCCAGTGTTCCCCGATGAACGCGCCGGCCGTCGTGCCCGCGAGCACAATGGCGAGAATAGGCAAATGGCAGGGACAGGTGAGCACAGCCAGCGCGCCCCACAGATAGCTGGTAAACGGCTTGTGTGTCTCGGTCGGCAAGTGCTCGGGGCCGTTCATGGCAGACTCTCCGCGTGCTGCGCCGGCGCGCTTGGCATGGTGGCCAGCTGCATTTCCAGATCGGCCAACGCTTCGCGCCGGCGTTCGACAAACTGGTGCAGCACGGCAAGCTGCGCGGCCGCCTCATCGGCGTCCGCAGCATCCAACGCCCGGTACAGGCGCGCCAACGCGTCCAGACCGATGCCCGCCTCGAAGGCGGCCCGCACGAAGCACAGTCGCTGCAAGGCGGCGTCATCGAACAGGCCGTAGCCACCCGTGGTGCAGGCGACTGGCCGCAGCAATCCACGCAGCAGGTAATCGCGCACGATATGCACACTCACCCCGGCATCAAGGGCCAACCGGGATACCGTGTAGGCGTTCATCGAACATCTCCTTTTCTTCACCCGGCGCAGCAGGAAAGCTGCTTCACGTCCTTGCTGAAGGTCTGCGCCGCGAGCTTCAACCCCTCGACCATCGTCAGGTAGGGGAACAACTGGTCGGCCAGTTCCTGCACCGTCATGCGGTTGCGAATGGCGAGAACAGCCGTCTGGATCAATTCGCCGGCTTCCGGGGCGACGACCTGCACGCCGATGAGCCGTCCGCTACCTTCCTCGATGACCAGCTTGATAAAGCCGCGTGTGTCGAAGTTGGCAAGCGCACGCGGCACGTTGTCGAGCGTGAGCGTGCGACTGTCGGTTTCGATCCCGTCGTGATGCGCTTCCGCTTCGCTGTAGCCCACGGTTGCTACTTGCGGATCGGTGAACACCACGGCCGGCATCGCGGTTAGATTGATGGCAGCATCCCCTCCGGTCATGTTGATCGCGGCACGGGTGCCGGCCGCTGCCGCCACATAGACGAACTGCGGCTGGTCGGTGCAGTCGCCAGCCGCATAAATGTGCGGCGTGCTGGTGCGCATGCCCTTGTCGATGACGATGGCACCCTGCGCATTGACGGTGACCCCCGCCGCGTCGAGTGCCAGGCTGCGCGTGTTCGGTGTCCGTCCGGTAGCGACCAGCAGCTTGTCGGCACGTACTTCACCGTGTCCCGTGGTCAGCACGAATTCGCCGTTCACATGCGCGACCTGGCTGGCTTGCGTGTGTTCCAGTACCTTGATCCCTTCGGCACGGAAGGCCGCTGTGACGGCCTCGCCGATGGACGGGTCGTCGCGGAAGAACAGCGTGTTGCGAGCTAGGATCGTGACCTGGCTGCCCAGCCGGGCGAAGGCTTGCGCCAGTTCCAGCGCGACCACCGACGAGCCGATCACGGCTAGGCGTTCGGGAAGGGTGTCGCTGACCAGGGCCTCGGTGGAAGTCCAGTAGGGTGACTCTTTCAGGCCCGGAATCGGCGGCACGGCCGGGCTGGCACCCGTGGCGACTAAGCAGCGGTCGAAAGCTACCACGCGCTCGCCACCATCGTTTAAACGGACGACCAGGCTCTGCTCATCCTTGAAACGCGCCTCACCATGTACAACGGTGATGGCCGGGTTGCCGTCCAGAATGCCTTCGTACTTGGCATGGCGCAGTTCATCGACGCGCGCCTGCTGTTGGGCCAGTAGTTTGCTGCGGTCAATCGCAGGCACAGTCGCCGCGATACCGCCGTCGAACGGACTTTCCCGACGTAAATGGGCGATGTGGGCGGCGCGAATCATGATCTTGGACGGCACGCAGCCGACGTTGACGCAGGTGCCGCCGATGGTGCCGCGCTCGATCAGCGAGACGTGCGCGCCTTGCTCGACGGCCTTCAGTGCTGCCGCCATTGCCGCGCCACCGCTACCAATGACGACGACCTGCAACGGGCGTTCGTTGCCACTGGGCTTATCAGCGGCCCCTATCCAGCCGCGCATCTTGTCGAGCAGGCCGGCGCGGTTGTCCGTCGGTGGCGCATCGGCAAGCGTTGCCTCGTAGCCCAGTCCGGCCACGGCGGTAGTCAGCGCATCCGATGACGTGCCCGCCTCAATGGCGAGTTGCGCTGTGCCCTTCGGATAGGACACCAGCGCCGATTGCACGCCGGGCACTTTCTCCAAGGCTTCCTTGACGTGAGCCGCGCACGAGTCGCAGGTCATCCCGGTGATTTTCAGGGTGGTCATGTATTTTTCCTTTTCTGTGGTGGCTACGGCTGTTGCCGTCAGCCACGTTGTTCTGGCAATTCACAGCTGTCCGGCCCGCAGCGGCGATGTGCTGGCGAGATGAAATCCCAGACCGACACCCCAACCATCAAGGCCAGGCCGACATAGAGCAGTCCACCGCTCTGCCAGCCGTAAGCCCGCATTAAAAACACCGCTGCCAGCACCAAGATCGGGCCTATCGTGCCGAGCGCCGTGCGTCGCCACTGTCGATGATTGAGCCAAGCGATAGCATTGGCGAGTAACGCGATGCCGGCGAACATCGGCAGCAGGATGCCAATGAATAGCCCCTCGTACTGGCTCAAGAAGCCCAGTCCGATGGCCGCGCCAAAGCTGGCGATGGCAGGAAAACAGGCGGCGCAGCCCATCGCGGAAACGACGCTGCCGAGCGCGCCGGTTTTGCCAGCGATGCGCGTGATGAGTCCCATGTGTCGCTCCCGAGTTCGGTTAACGGATCAGCGTTTGAGGCTGGACGGATAGCCCGCGTCCTCGGTCGCCTTGGTCAACTTCTGGACGTTGGTCTTGGCATCGTCGAAGGTGACGACGGCCTGGCGCTTGTCGAAACTTACGTCGGTCTTGCTCACGCCCTCAACCTTGGAAAGCGCGTGCTTGACAGTGATCGGGCAAGAGGCGCAGGTCATGCCAGGCACGGACAGCGTGACGGTCTGAGTGGCGGCGAACACGGGGGCAACGAAAGCGGCGAGAGCGAGGGAGGCAAACAGCTTTTTCATGATGAACTCCTGATTAGTAGAAAAATGGCATGACGTAGGGAAAACCAAGCGCGACCAAGACCAACACGGCGACGAACCAGAAAATGAGCTTGTAGGTGGTGCGCACTTGCGGAATCGCGCACACCTCGCCCGGCTTGCAGGCTTGCGCCGGGCGGTAGATGCGCCGCCAGGCGAAGAACAGCGCCACCAACGCTGCACCGATGAAAATCGGGCGATACGGCTCCAACACTGTCAGGTTGCCGATCCATGCCCCGCTGAACCCCAACGCGACCAAGACCAGCGGGCCGAGGCAGCAGGTCGAAGCGAGAATGGCGGCCAGCCCGCCGGCGAAGAGCGCGCCGCGCCCGTTTTGTGGTTCAGACATGCGCTTGTCCTTTCGAATCTAAATTGGGTAGACTAAGCTTACTTCCGTAGTCAGGTACAGAGTCAAGTCATATGCGAAACATTTTTCGTGCTGTACGCACAGCAGCGAAAACGCACCCCGCCATCCTTCGCGCATCGGGCACAGATAGCCGCTCGCATGCCTCGTCATGTGGAATAGTGGCCAAGCAGCCTCCTTTGGAACGAGAAAAAGGCATTACCCATGGCAGCCGCTTGTGGCAAAGAAAAGATGAGTGCGCCAGGGGAAGTCGTGCAATGCCGGCAGACAAAATTGATATTGACGCATAGGCTGTTGCAGCATGCTTGTCCTTCTCCCGCACCAGATTCCCAGACGACGCGTGCGGCCTCCGGATTCTGATGTTCCTTCTCCACACTGCCGTTCGCCGCCAGCGAGCAGGCGAGGTGGCAGCGGCAAACCACGCACCGGGCTGTGATGCGCGCGGCTTGCCGCACCATGCGTGGAATCGCGAGCGCATCGATCGCGCACATGGCATGGACACTCTTGCCTGCGAAATGAACGTGGATTTCAGTCTGGCGAGCGCTGAAGGGATAGCAGCCGATGCCTTGCTCGCCGATGGCGATGGCGTCCATCGCGCACAGCGCGTCGAGCACCGCCTGTGGGAAGATCCTCGCTGCAGGCGGTGCTGCTTCGTGTATCCAATGACCGAGAATCCTGGCATAGGTCGACTGCAGCGTGGGATGCGCGTCTTCGATCCGTGCCTGCAACGGAAACGCGTACGCCAGCTTCTGCTGCGCACACGTCACCGCCGCTTTGAGTCCCAGTCGCGATTCGGTCGATATATTCATATTCTTGGTTCCTCGACTTAGAAAAGAGCAATGGCGAACGTGTTCCAAATGGTTTAAGCTTATTTCCGTAGTTATGTACGGAGTCAAGCGATATGAGAAACAATGTGGAGAAGCTGACTATCGGCATTTTCGCCAAGGCGGCCGGGGTCAGCGTGGAGACCATCCGGTTCTATCAGCGCAAGGGCTTGTTGCCGGAGCCGGACAAGCCCTATGGCAGCATCCGCCGCTATGGCGAGGCGGATGTGACGCGAGTGCGGTTCGTGAAATCAGCCCAGCGGCTGGGTTTCAGTCTGGATGAAATCGCCGAGCTGTTGAGGCTGGAGGATGGCACCCATTGCGAGGAAGCCAGTAACCTGGCCGAGCACAAGCTTAAGGACGTGCGCGAGAAAATGGCTGACTTGGCGCGCATGGAGGCCGTGCTGTCTGATCTGGTGTGCGCCTGCCATGCGCGGAAGGGGAATGTTTCCTGCCCGCTGATTGCGTCTCTGCAAGGGAAGAAAGAACCTCGTAGTGCCACCGTGACGTAGTCGAGAGGCGACTGCGGCTTAGCGTACGATTTTTTCCGTTTTGTGAGCTGCCCCTATAGGGAGTAAGCCGGATTAAAAGCCAGTAATGACGCATAAGCATAAAAGTAATAAGGAAGGCGATTTTTATATTGTTTTTAGCATTAATCGATTCGCAGGGTAAAGTTGAACAAGACGCTGGATTGCCTATTCTGCCTTCCGTTTGCGTCGTGATCGCATCGGTTTTTGCGCATCTTGTATTTTTACGACCATGCGGTTAACTTCTTCCGCTTGGCGTTGCCAGTTTTTCGCGTCGGTGGACAGCAAGGACATTTGCGCGGTAGTACGAGTTGTCAGCGTTCAGCCGATTAAATAGAACCGGATTTCGGATCCGGAACCAAGTCAATGAGCGCTACTTTCGTACATTGGCCGATCCGCTGCCGGCAGAAGTCATCAGGCAATTTGACGCCATGCTTAGCCGAGATGATTGAGATGGCGCGAACGGAGCATCGCCGCCATTAATGCTATTTCCGCTTGATTGTGATTTTCGTTGCAAAACGAACATGCATTGACTGGCATTGCCTCCATCCTCGAAAAGCCACATTTCGGGCAAGTCAGAACAGAGTCGAGAACGGCCGTACCATGCCGCAGAGGGAAATCCGGCGGCGTCGCCTTGACCACTGCGAGTATCCCAGCGGCAAGCTATATTTTTGTGTTTGGTGCTCCCATTTAATGCCTCAAAGATGTTAGTGCAATGGCCTGCCGCTGAGTGAGCGGGTGAACTCCAGATAAGCACGCTGTAGGTCGTCTTCGTCGTCCGTTCGGCATGCCAGTATCTCGAGCGCCTGGAGCAAATGCTCGGCAATCTGCCAGTCTTCCTCGTGACATGCCCGTTTAAATGCCGCCAATACGTCATCATCTAGAGTACGTTTCTTCCTGCTCATTTTTCCACCATTTCCTCAGACACCTTTCGTCCTTGGCGTTAGAGAGTTGAGACAGCGGCCTCAAATCCCGCATCCTTTAGCTGCGCCTGCACTTCCTCGGTTGTGACTTGGTCAGGATTGATGACGACCGCTATATGCTGGGTTTTCGCATTCGCCAGAACCTCTTGGACGCCTGCCAGCCGCGAAAGGGCAAGACGCACGCGCGACTCGCAACCTGCGCAGTGCATTTTTTCTTCGCCAATCACCGTAAAATCAATTTTGATCACCATGTCATGCTCCTTTCATTGTAGTAAATATGGGGCGAATAGGGAAAACGGAAAAAATCGGGCGCTAAGCCTATTACCGATTCTTGAAATCCCGCAACGCCCGATATTTGCCCTCGTCGACCGCCTTGCTCTGCCTCCAGACGTAATCTCCGGTCAGGTTGATGTGCTCCCAGCCCAACGGAGACAGGAATTGCAGCATACCGGCGTCGGGCAGCTTGCCAGACTCGCGCAAAGCCTGTGTCGCCCGCTCCAGGTACACCGTATTCCACAGAACTATGGCGGCCGTCACCAGGTTCAGGCCGCTGGCGCGGTACCGCTGCTGCTCGAATGTCCGGTCGCGGATCTCACCCAACCGATGAATGAAGACCGCTCTGGCCAGTGCGTTGCGCGCCTCTCCCTTGTTCAGGCCCGCATGCACGCGCCGGCGCAGTTCGACGTTCTGGAGCCAGTCCAGGATGAATAGCGTGCGCTCGATCCGCCCCAACTCGCGAAGCGCGATCGCAAGGCCGTTCTGGCGCGGGTAGCTGCCCAGCTTGCGCAGCATAAGCGACGCGGTGACTGTACCGTGCTTGATCGAGGCGGCCAGGCGGAGCACGTCGTCCCAGTGTGCGCGTAGATGCTTGATGTTCAGACTGCCGCCAATCATCGACCGCAAGGCCGGGTGATCGCCCACCTTGCCCGGCACGTATAGCTTGGTGTCGCCCAGATCGCGGATGCGCGGCGCGAAGCGGAAGCCCAGGAGGTGCATCAGTGCGAACACATGGTCGGTGAAACCGGCTGTGTCGGTGTAGTGCTCCTCAATGCGCAGGTCTGATTCATGGTACAGCAGGCCGTCGAGCACATAGGTCGAGTCGCGCACGCCGACGTTGACAACCCTGGTGCTGAACGGCGCGTACTGGTCGGAAATGTGAGTGTAGAACAGCTTGCCAGGTTCGGCGCCGTACTTGGGGTTGATGTGGCCTGTGCTTTCGGCCCGACCGGCCGCGCGGAAGCGCTGGCCGTCCGACGACGACGTTGTGCCGTCCCCCCAGTGCGCGGCGAATGTGTGCTTGAACTGGGCGTTGACCAGTTCAGCCAGGCCGGCAGAATAGGTTTCGTCCCGGATGTGCCAGGCCTGCAACCAGGACAGTTTTGCGTAAGTGGCGCCAGGACTCGATTCCGCCATTTTGGTCAGACCGAGGTTGATGGCGTCGGCCAGGATCGCGGACATGAGGAATGTCCGGTCCTTGGCCTGCTCCCCGCTCTTGAGGTGAACGAAGTGGCGCGTGAATCCGGTCCAGTCGTCCACGTCCATCAGCAGTTCGGTGATCTTGACCCGGGGAAGCAAGCTGCTGGCGAAGTCGATCAGCGCCTGGGCCTCGTCAGGCACCACGGCATCCTGCGGACTGATCCTCAGTCCTGTCTCAGTAATCATCGCATCGGGCAGTTCGTTCGTCAGCGCGAGCCGATTGACGGTGGCCAGCTGTTGTTCGAGCAGCAGCAAGCGGTCGTGCAGGTACTGGTCGCAGTCCTGGTTGACCGCGATCGGCAACTCGCGCGCCGTTTTCATGGCGCCGAATTTTTCCGTAGGCAGCAGGTATTCCTCGAAGTCGCGGAACTGGCGCGAGCCCTGCACCCAGATATCGCCGGACCGCAGCGAGTTCTTTAGCTCCGACAGCACGCAGATTTCGTAGAAACGGCGGTCAAGCCCATCGTCGGTGATGACCAGCGGCTTCCAGCGCGCTTTGACGAATGTGATCGGCGCATCGTCGGGCACCTTGCGCGCCCCGGTCATATTCATCTCGCGGAGGACGTCGATTGCATCAAGCACTGCTTGCGCGGCCGGCGCGGCTTTCAGCCTGATCACGTCCAGAAACTCGGGCGTATAGCGCCTCAGGGTGCTGTACTGCTCTCCCACAAGGTGCAGGTGGTCGAACGTCTCGGGCTGGGCCAGCTCTGCGGCCTCGGTCACGCTTTGGGTGAAGTCGGTCCACGGCAGCACGGCTTCGATCGCGGCATACGGATCCATGCAGGATTCCTTGGCCTCGACAAGAGCGCGGCCGATTCGGCTGTACAGGCGAACCTTGTCGTTGATGGCCTTGCCCTGCTTCTGGAAGTCCTGCTGATGCTTGTTTTTGGCCGCGCTGAACAGTCTGATCATGATTCTGTCGTGCAGGTCGACCAGTTCGTCCGTCACGGTGGCCATGCCCTCGATCGCCAGTGCAGCCAATGTCGCATAGCGGCGCTCATCCTCGAACTTCGCCAAGTCACGCGGTGTCATCTGCGCACCCTCGCGAGCCATTTTCAGCAGCCGGTTCTGGTGGATCTGGCGGCCAAGCCCCTCAGGCAAGGCCAGCGACTGAAACACCTTGAGCCGTTCGATGTGTTCGCGCATGTAACGGGAATTGGGCTTGAGCGGCGATTGGCGCAGCCACACGAGCCAGGTGATACTCATGTCAGGTGCCACGTTGAGCAGATTGTCCAGGGACCGCTTGTGGTGGCGCTCCAGCGGGTCAATCAGCGCGCGGTAGATACGCCGGTTAGCCCGCGTCACGGCCTCGGCACAGGCCCGCTCGATGACGGTCAACGCTGGCAGGATGATCCGCTTCTGGCGTAGCGTTTCAAGGGAGTGAGCGGCGAGCACCATGGCCTTGTCCGTTTGCATCGCGAGGTCGGCCAGGCTGTGCACCAGCTTACGGAAGTCCGGCAGCCCGAACGCCGACAGCCCCAGGTAGGCGCGCAGCTCGTGCAGGTGTTCATTGCGCGTTTTTTCCCGCTCGCCGTATTCATGCCAAGCCCCAGCGTCGCTGCGCACCTGCTTGGCGATCCAGTGGAGCACCGGCTCGGGCAACGCGGTGTCGCTTGACAGCGCATAACCAGGGTAGCGCAGCAAACACATCTGCACCGCGAAGCCGAGGCGGTTGGCGGCGCCACGACGTTGCCGGATCAACGCCAAGTCGGCATCCGTGAAGCTGTATTGCTGAATCAGGTCATCCTGACTTTGGGGCAGAATTTGTAAACTGGCGCGTTCGGTTTCAGAAAGTAGTGAGCGGCGTGGCATTCGATTCAGTGTCTCGCTGGTGGCAATGGCTGGTCATTTCTGGCCCCTTGTGCAGCCATGCGACTAGCCGCGCGTTATAGCATAATGGAGAGTCAACGGCGCATTCGAACTGCGACGATCACGCCCGACAGGAACGTG
Source organism: Pollutimonas rozaliensis (assembly GCF_048751585.1). Lineage (NCBI taxonomy): Bacteria > Pseudomonadati > Pseudomonadota > Betaproteobacteria > Burkholderiales > Alcaligenaceae > Pollutimonas > Pollutimonas rozaliensis. Next base: position 440,494 of record NZ_JAZHOB010000003.1, read on the forward strand.
ATTGCTGCGACTAGCCATACCGCGCTGACCACACCGTACAGGTCGGCCACAACGCCCGCCAGTAAGGCCCCGATGGCGTAGCCGAGATCCCGCCAAAAACGGTAGACGCCGACGGTCGAAGCGCGCCAGGCCGGGTTGACCACGTCGCCGATGGCCGCGAGTAGCGTCGGATAGACCATGGCGGTACCGAGCCCCAACAGCACGGCGCCCGTCGCATACCATTCGAACGAAGACTGGATCGCGATAATGGCGATGCCGGCTGCCTGCACCCACATCCCCACCACGATCAATCCCTTACGACCAATCCGATCCGACAGCGCGCCGGTGAAGAGTTGACACACTCCCCATACGGTAGGGTAGATCGCGGCAAGGGTTCCGATTTGGGTTAGGGTCATGCCAGCGCCGGCGAACACAAAGGGGAACAACCCCCACGCCATGCCGTCGTTGAGATTATTCACAAGTCCGGCCTGACTAATCGACGACAAGTTGGGGTCGCGTACGCTGGTCTGCCAGAAGATAGCGCGTTGCGACGGCACGATGGCCGCACCGCGTGTCGAGGCCATTGCGGCCTCCAGTTGTGCGTGGCCGCGCGTCTCGCGCACGACTAAAACCGAAAGCAGTAAGCCGATCATTGCAAACGCCACGCCAAGGTAGAATGGCTGCGGCCGCAGGCCATAATGGGCGGCAATCCAGCCGGTCGCCAGCGCCGCTGCGCCGACGGCGAAATATCCCGCGAATTCATTGATGCCCATCGCCGTGCCCCGATTTTTGGGACCGGCGAGATCGATCTTCATGATTACCGTGGTCGACCAGGTCAGCCCCTGGCTTACGCCGAGAAAAACGTTGGCCAGTAAGATCCAGTTCCATGACGGGGCCCACATCAGCAAAAAGGGAACGGGCGTGGCGATCAGCCAGCCAATCACCAGCACTACTTTGCGTCCGTAGGCGTCGGAAAAACGGCCGGCGAAATAGTTAGTGATGGCCTTGGCAACACCGAAGACGACTATGAACGCCAGGATCGCCATGTGGGCGACCAGCTTGAATTCCTGTTCGGCAATGGCGGGTAAGATGCTGCGCTCCATCCCGACCATGGCGCCGACAAATGCGTTGACGACTACAAGCAAGCTGAATTGGCGCCAGTTCGCGCGCAGTCCGAGTCGTAGGCCAATGGCGGCCGGGGAATGCGCCGCCGATGGCATCACCGGGTCCATGCTCATACAAACTCAAATTGGCCGAGATTGGCGGCGACAAACCGTTCCATCTCGGCGGGGCGCGGTAGGATCGTGGACGTGAGAGTCGTTATAAATGCCTCCTTCTCTAGGGATAGCAATGAATTCCAGTGCTTTTCGAAGCCGACCGTTGACGACGGCTTTCCCGAGATGTCTGCGCCGCATGCGCTTCCTGCTTGGTGCCCTGGAAAAACTTCCAGCTCATTCGGCAAGTTCAGCAACAGGTCATGCAGGCTATGCCAGAGCTTGGCCGCCATTTCTTGTTCGCGTCCCGCGAGATCCGGACGGCCGACCGAACCGACGAACAGTGTGTCACCGGTCAGGATGAACCATGGTGCTTCCGCGCGGCGGCGATCCGAGACCAGTAAGCAAATGCTATCTTCCGTGTGTCCCGGCGTATGCAGGACCTGGATGCGCGTATTGCCCGCATCAATTACTTGTTTGTCCTTTACCGGCGTGAACGGGAATGCGGTCTTGCCGATATTGCTTTCGTGTAGCGAGTATGCCGCGCCGCTCAGTTCGGCAAGCATTCGGCCGCCGGACAGGTGGTCGGCGTGGATATGTGAATCGAACACATAGGCGATTTCAACATTCAGCTTGCGTGCCTGGTCCATATACCATGCTTCGTCACCGGCCAGCACGTCGAGCGCAATGCCCTTGCCTTGCCCCCCGCAACCGAAGAAGTACGAGATCGAGGCGTCGTCATTTGTTCTTTGTTTGAAAAACATTGCAACCTCCTAAAATACGAAAACCTTGTCCGCCCATTCGGACCAATCCGCCAGTTGCTCGATCGTGCCGCGATGTGCCCCGTCGATCAGTTCGCCGTCCTGCAACGCACGTGCATCCATGCAGCCACCGCATACGCCGATGTTGTCTTGGCTGGTGGTGCCAATCCGCCCCAGTATTGTTTGCAGGTTGGGCTGCCCTTCCGACAACTTCGGTCCGCTTTTTGCGGTGCCAACCGCGTCGCCCATCAGGTAGATGCGCACCGTATTGTGTCCACGCTTGGCCAGTGCTGCGGCCAGCCGCAAGCCGTTGTGGGTGAGCTCGCTGCCGTATGGCGCGACGTTCAGAATGAACAGTGCCTGCATTGGAATTTGCCTCGTAAAGTGAAAGAACCAACAATCTAACGATCATTGGAATCTAATTGATCTTTGCCATTCCTGCAAGACTAAATTGCCGGTGGCCTTGACCTGGGACTACGAAATGCTGACACTCCTGCCTATGACAACGAATAGAACCATCAAGGACGCCCTGTACGAGCAAGTAGCACGTATCGCCAGGGCATCGGCCAGCCCGAAGCGTCTAGAGCTGATCGAATTGCTGGGGCAGTCCCCTAAGACCGTTGAGGCCTTGGCGCTGGAAGCGGGCATTAGTGCAAAGCTGGTCAGCGCGCACTTGAAAGAATTGAAGTCCGCGCGCCTTGTCGAAGCTGAACGGCAGGGGAAGTACATCATCTACCGGCTGGCCAGCGCCGAGGTGGGACAGCTATGGGTGACGCTTCGGCTTCTCGCTGAGGACCGATTGTTTGAATTGCAGGATGCGCTGCGTCAGCTTTCTGCTGCCACCCATGAGTGGGTCGGCAATAGCCGCGACGAACTGCTGAACAAGGCGAAATCCGGCGAAGTGATCGTGATTGACGTGCGTCCGGGCGAGGAATACGCGGTTGGCCACGTGCCGTTTGCACGCTCGATGCCGCTGGCTGAACTGAGGAACCGCCTGGCCGAATTGCCGAAGGACCGGCCTGTGATCGCTTATTGTCGCGGTCCATTCTGCTTGATGTCGTCCGATGCAGTCAGGCTGCTGCGCGACCAAGGGATCGATGCGCTACAAATGCGCGAGGGCGTCGTTGAGTGGAATAGTTGACGCGATCTCGCTGCATATGTAATGCACAGTGGTCCGAAGACCGGGTTAAGCCGCTGGCGCCACCTTCAAGTATTGATACAGGGTCTCGCGACTGATGCCGAATTCCCGCGCGAGCGCGGCTTTTGTCTCGCCAGAACCTGCGCGGCGGTGCAGTTCGACAACCTGGTCGCCTACCAAGGCTTTCTTCCGACCTCGGTACGCACCGCGCTGCTTGGCCAATGCGATCCCTTCGCGCTGCCGCTCGCCGATCAGCGCCCGCTCGAACTCCGCGAACGCTCCCATCACCGACAGCAGCAGGTTCGCCATTGGCGAGTCTTCGCCGGTGAAGCTCAGGCATTCCTTGACGAATTCGATTCGTATCCCACGCTTGGTCAACGTCTGCACCAGCCGGCGCAGATCGTCCAGGTTGCGGGCCAGACGGTCCATGCTGTGCACGACCACAGTGTCGCCTTCGCGGGCGAACGACAGCAAGGCGTCGAGCTGCGGCCGCTGTGTGTCTTTGCCCGAGGCTTTGTCGGTGAACAGCTTGTCCACTTGGACCTGATCGAGCTGACGCTCTGGATTCTGGTCGAAACTGCTGACCCGGACATAGCCGATGCGTTGACCTCGCAAAACATGCCTCCTTAACAATATGTGTCAGTAAATGTCATTTTCAGAAGACGACTGCACCAATCAACGAGACATGAAGCCTGCTGTGCATACGGCTCCTGACAGCCCGATATCAGGACTCCTCTGCACGAAACTCGTCTATGCTCAATACTCGTGTGCACCAAAGCGAGGCGAGCATGGCGACCGATACCGTACCGATTGCCGAGCGCGGCGTAGCCACCCTGTCAGAACAGGCATGGGAGCGTGCTCGCTGCCGCGCGGAGATCATTGGGCCGTTGGCGCAGTCGGAGACGGTCGGGCATGAAGCGGCCGACGCAGCAGCCCAGGCGCTGGGTCTGTCCCGGCGGCAGGTCTACGTCCTGATCCGCCGTGCCCGGCAAGGTTCGGGGCTGGTCACTGATTTGGCTCTTGGACAGTCGAGCGGTGGCAAAGGTAAAGGCCGCTTGCCGGAGTCGGTCGAACGAATCATCCGCGAGCTACTGCAAAAGCGCTTCCTGACCAAGCAGAAGCGCAGCTTGGCGGCGTTCCACCGTGAAGTTGCGCGGGTGTGCAAGCTGCAAAAGCTGCGGATGCCGGCGCGCAACACGGTCGCGTTGCGGATCGCCAGCCTTGATCCACTCAAGACCACTCGACTTCGGGAAGGCCAGGATGCGTCCCGCATCCTGCAAGGTGTTGGCGGTGTTCCTCCGCCAGTCTCCGCACCGCTGGAGCAGGTACAGATCGACCACACAGTCATCGACCTGATCGTGGTGGACGAGCGCGACCGGCAACCGATTGGCCGTCCGTACCTGACCCTCGCCATCGACGTGTTCACCCGCTGCGTGGTTGGCATGGTGGTCACGTTAGAAGCGCCATCTGCCGTCTCGGTCGGCCTGTGCCTCGCACACGCCGGTTGCGACAAGCGCCCTTGGTTGGAAAGGTTGGACGTGGAAATGGACTGGCCGATGAGCGGCAAGCCCGCGCTGCTCTACCTGGACAACGCGGCCGAATTCAAGAGCGAGGCGCTACGCCGTGGCTGCGAGCAGCATGGCATCCGGTTGGACTATCGGCCTCTCGGGCAGCCGCACTATGGCGGCATCGTGGAACGGATCATCGGCACGGCGATGCAAATGATCCACGACGAATTGCCGGGGACGACCTTCTCCAACCCTGACCAGCGCGGGGAATACGCCTCCGAGAAGATGGCCGCCCTGACACTGCGCGAGCTGGAACGCTGGCTCGCATTGGCGGTTGGCACCTATCACGGCTCCGTGCACAACGGCCTGCTCCAACCGCCGGCCGCACGCTGGGCCGAAGCTGTCGCGCGTACCGGCGTTCCAACCGTCATCACTCGCACCACGGCTTTTCTGGTCGATTTCCTGCCCGTCCTCCGCCGCACCCTGACCCGCACTGGCTTCGTCATCGACCACATCCACTACTACGCCGATGCGCTCAAGCCGTGGATAGCTCGGCGCGACCGCCTGCCTGCGTTCCTGATCCGGCGCGACCCACGCGACATCAGCCGCATTTGGGTGCTGGAGCCGGAGGGGCAGCACTATCTGGAAATTCCATACCGTACCTTGTCGCACCCGGCTGTCACCCTCTGGGAACAACGGCAGGCGCTGGCGAAATTGCGGCAGCAAGGGCGCGAACAGGTGGATGAGTCGGCGCTGTTCCGCATGATCGGGCAGATGCGCGAAATCGTGACCACTGCGCAGAAAGCCACGCGCAAGGCGCGGCGCGACGCGGATCGACGCCAGCATCTCAAGTCAACGGAACAACCTGTCAAAACCACGCCACCAGCGGACACGGACATGGCAGACCCGCAGGCGGACAACCAGCCACCTGCCAAACCGTTCGACCAGATTGAGGAGTGGTAGCCGTGGACGAATATCCCATCATCGACCTGTCCCACCTGCTGCCGGCGGCCCAGGGCTTGGCCCGTCTCCCGGCGGACGAGCGCATCCATCGCCTTCGCGCCGACCGCTGGATCGGCTATCCGCGAGCAGTCGAGGCGTTGAACCGGCTGGAAGCCCTGTATACGTGGCCAAACAAACAACGCATGCCCAACCTGCTGTTGGTCGGTCCAACCAACAACGGCAAGTCGATGATCGTCGAGAAGTTCCGCCGCGCCCACCCGGCCAGCTCCGACGCCGACCAGGAGCACATCCCGGTATTGGTCGTGCAGATGCCGTCCGAGCCATCGGTGATCCGCTTCTACGTCGCGCTGCTCGCGGCGATGGGAGCACCATTGCGACCGCGCCCACGGCTGCCGGAAATAGAGCAACTGGCGCTGACACTGCTGCGCAAGCTCGGTGTGCGTTTGCTGGTGATCGACGAGCTGCACAACGTCCTGGCCGGCAACAGCGTCAACCGCCGGGAATTCCTCAACCTGCTGCGCTTCCTCGGCAACGAATTGCGCATCCCGCTGGTCGGTGTGGGCACACGCGACGCCTACCTGGCCATCCGCTCGGATGACCAGTTGGAAAATCGCTTCGAGCCGATGATGCTGCCGGTGTGGGAGGCCAACGACGATTCCTGTTCACTGCTGGCCAGCTTCGCGGCTTCGCTCCCGCTGCGGCGACCTTCGTCGATTGCCACGCTGGACATGGCTCGCTACCTGCTCACGCGCAGCGAGGGCACTATTGGCGAGCTGGCGCACCTATTGATGGCGGCGGCCGTGGCCGCCGTGGAGAGTGGTGAGGAAGCGATCAACCACCGCACGCTCAGCATGGCCGATTACACCGGTCCCAGCGAGCGGCGGCGGCAATTCGAGCGGGAACTGATGTGAAGCCAGCGCCACGCTGGCCACTGCATCCGGCACCCAGGGAAGCCGAAGCCCTGTCTTCGTGGCTCAACCGCGTGGCCCTTTGCTATCACATGGAAGTGTCCGAGCTGCTGGAGCACGATCTTGGTCACGGCCAGGTTGATGACCTGGACACCGCGCCACCACTGGCGCTGCTGGCGATGCTCTCCCAGCGGAGCGGTATCGAGCTGGATCGGCTGCGCTGCATGAGTTTCGCCGGCTGGGTGCCTTGGCTACTGGACAGCCTTGATGATCAGATTCCAGCCGCATTGGAAACCTATGCGTTCCAGCTCTCGGTACTGCTGCCGAGACTCCGCCGTAAGACGCGATCCATCACGAGCTGGCGTGCCTGGCTGCCCACCCAACCGATACACCGCGCCTGTCCGCTCTGCCTGAACGATCCGGAGAACCAAGCCGTACTGCTCGCGTGGAAGCTGCCCCTGATGCTGAGCTGCCCACTGCATGGCTGCTGGCTGGAATCCTATTGGGGCGTGCCAGGGCGGTTTCTCGGCTGGGAGAACGCCGACGCCGAACCGCGCACTGCCAGCGACGCGATTGCGGCGATGGACCAGCGTACCTGGCAGGCACTGACGACCGGCCACGTGGAGTTGCCGCGCCGACGCATCCACGCCGGATTGTGGTTTAGGCTGCTACGCACGCTGCTCGATGAGCTGAACACCCCGCTTTCGACGTGCGGCACCTACGCGGGGTATCTCCGCCAAATCTGGGAATGCTGCGGGCATCCGCTGCGTGCTGGGCAAAGTCTGTGGCGACCGTATGAAACCCTGAACCCGGCAGTACGGTTGCAGATGCTGGAGGCGGCGGCAACGGCAATCAGCTTGATTGAGGTGAGGGATATAAGCCCGCCAGGCGAGCACGCAAAGCTATTCTGGTCCGAGCCCCAAACCGGGTTCACCAGTGGCCTGCCGGCGAAAGCGCCGAAGCCCGAACCCGTCGATCACTGGCAGCGTGCAATCCAGGCCATTGATGAGGCCATCATTGAAGCACGACACAACCCCGAGACGGCACGCTCGCTGTTCGCGTTGGCTTCCTATGGTCGGCGCGACCCCGCTTCCTTGGAACAGTTGCGCGCCACCTTCGCGAAGGAAGGCATCCCCCCGGAATTTCTGTCACATTATGAGCCTAGCCTACCCTTTGCATGCCTTAGACAGAATGACGGGTTAAGTGACAAATTTTGACGTGCAGAGCTTCCCGATGCAAACTGTCACATAATCGAACGTATATGTGACAGGTACAAGATGCTGATTGGCTACATGCGAGTATCGAAGGCGGATGGCTCCCAGGCGACGGACTTGCAGCGCGATGCGCTGGTCGCGGCCGGTGTTGATCCGGCGCATCTCTATGAAGACCAAGCGTCCGGAAAACGCGAGGATCGTCCCGGTCTGGCGAGCTGTCTGAAGGCACTACGGCCAGGCGACACGTTGGTCGTTTGGAAACTGGATCGGCTCGGGCGCGACCTGCGCCATCTGATCAATACCGTCCATGACCTGACCGGACGCGGCATCGGCCTCAAGGTGCTGACCGGGCACGGCGCGGCCATTGACACCACGACCGCCGCCGGCAAGCTGGTCTTCGGTATCTTCGCCGCGCTGGCCGAGTTCGAGCGCGAGTTGATCGCCGAGCGCACCGTGGCGGGCCTGGCCTCAGCACGGGCACGCGGCCGGAAAGGCGGCCGGCCGTTCAAGATGACCGCCGCCAAGCTGCGGCTGGCGATGGCGGCAATGGGGCAGTCAGAGACCAAGGTCGGCGACCTGTGCCAGGAACTTGGCATCACGCGGCAGACCCTGTATCGGCATATTTCACCCAAGGGCGAGCTACGTCCAGATGGCGAGAAGCTACTCAGCCGAATTTGATGCCGACATGAGGCGACGTAGCGAAAGCGTGGTTTGTCTCAATTTGACGGCGGCGAACCGCAAGCGTTCGGTTCGCCGCTCGTTTCGGTCGCAGTGCTGGCCCGCGCCTGGAAACGTTGATAACACTCCAGCCCGCAGAAGTGCTCGACGTACTCCGCGCCTTCCGGTGTGAAGGCGGCATCGAGCGGAATTTCCTTGCAGCACACGCAGCAACTGGTGGCGGTCGGATCATTTGCATTCATGGTGGCACCCCTCCATTGACTGACGAAGACGGCGAATGCCGCCGCCGGCATCGGCTTTGCGAACAGAAAGCCTTGCCCGCGCTCGAACGCTTGGGCCCTCCGCCGTAGTCCATCCATCCGGCCGGGAAGCGCTCATGATCTTTCCCTGAATGCCCGCAACGCCCGCGCCAGTGACAGAAGAAACAGGCCGGTCAAACCGAGCGCCGTGATGACCCAATACTCGACAAGGAATGCACCGGCGGTTGTGCCGGCCAGCACGGCAGCGAGGATGGACAGGTGGCAGGGGCAAGTCAGCACGGCCAGCGTGCCCCACAGGTAGCCGGTGAACGGTTTGTGCGTCTCGGCCGGCATGCGCTCGGGGCTGTTCATGGCAAACTCTCCGCATGCTGTGCCGGCGCGGTCGGCATGGCGGCCAACTGCACTTCCAGATTGGCCAACGCTTCGCGCCGGCGTTCGACGAACTGACGCAGCACAGCAAGCTGCGCGGCAGTTTCATCGCAGTTCGCCGCATCCAGCGCCCGGCACAGCCGCGCCAATGCGCCGAGGCCGATGCCCGCCTCGAAGGCGGCCCGCACGAAGCACAGTCGCTGCAAGGCGGCGTCATCGAACAGGCCGTAGCCACCCGTGGTGCAGGCGACTGGCCGCAGCAATCCACGCAGCAGGTAATCGCGCACGATATGCACACTCACCCCGGCATCAAGGGCCAACCGGGATACCGTGTAGGCGTTCATCGAACATCTCCTTTTCTTCACCCGGCGCAGCAGGAAAGCTGCTTCACGTCCTTGCTGAAGGTCTGCGCCGCGAGCTTCAACCCCTCGACCATCGTCAGGTAGGGGAACAACTGGTCGGCCAGTTCCTGCACCGTCATGCGGTTGCGAATGGCGAGAACAGCCGTCTGGATCAATTCGCCGGCTTCCGGGGCGACGACCTGCACGCCGATGAGCCGTCCGCTACCTTCCTCGATGACCAGCTTGATAAAGCCGCGTGTGTCGAAGTTGGCAAGCGCACGCGGAACGTTGTCGAGTGTCAGCGTGCGACTGTCGGTCTCGATGCCATCGTGGTGCGCTTCCGCCTCGCTGTAGCCCACGGTGGCGACTTGCGGGTCGGTGAACACCACTGCCGGCATCGCGGTCAGATTGAGGGCTGCGTCGCCGCCGGTCATGTTGATCGCGGCACGGGTGCCGGCGGCCGCTGCCACGTAGACGAACTGCGGCTGGTCGGTGCAGTCGCCGGCCGCGTAGATGTTCGGGTTGCTCGTGCGCATGCCTTGGTCGATAACGATGGCCCCTTGCGCATTGACAGTGACCCCCGCCGCGTCCAGCGCGAGGCTGCGCGTATTCGGTGCCCGACCGGTGGCAACCAGCAACTTGTCAGCGCGCAATTCACCGTGTCCGGTGGTCAGCACGAATTCGCCGTTCACATGGGCGACCTGGCTGGCTTGCGTGTGCTCCAGCACCTCGATGCCCTCGGCGCGGAAAGCGGCTGTCACGGCCTCGCCGATGGCCGGGTCTTCCCGGAAGAACAAGGTGCCGCGTGCCAGGATCGTGACCTGGCTGCCGAGCCGGGCAAAGGCTTGCGCCAGTTCCAACGCCACCACCGACGAACCGATCACGGCCAGGCGTGCGGGAATGGTGTCGCTGACAAGCGCTTCGGTGGAAGTCCAGTAGGGTGACTCTTTCAGGCCCGGAATCGGCGGCACGGCCGGACTGGCACCGGTGGCGACCAGGCAGCGGTCGAACGTTACCTCGCGCTCGCCACCCTCGTTCAAACGGACGACCAGGCTCTGGTCGTCCTTGAAACGCGCTTCACCGTGCAAAACGGTGATGGCTGGATTGCCGTCCAGGATGCCTTCGTATTTGGCGTGCCGCAGTTCATCGACACGGGCCTGCTGCTGGGCCAGCAGTTTGCTGCGGTCAATCGCAGGCACAGTTGCCGCAATACCGCCGTCGAACGGACTTTCCCGGCGCAGATGGGCAATATGGGCAGCGCGGATCATGATCTTGGACGGCACACAGCCGATATTGACGCAGGTGCCGCCGATGGTGCCGCGTTCGATCAGCGTGACCGTCGCGCCTTGCTCGACGGCCTTCAGCGCCGCCGCCATCGCGGCCCCGCCGCTGCCAATGATGGCGATATGCAAACCGGCGCCCTCAAGTGCATCACGGATTTTTGGTTCATCTTTGAAATCACCAACCCGGATCGAGCCTTGATAACCCAATGCGGCGATGGCGGCCAGCAGTTGGTTGTGGCTCACGGCGGTGTCTGCCATGACTTGCGCGCGGCTTTCTGGATAGGACACCACAGCGGCATTCACGCCGGGAATCTTTTCCAAAGCATCTTTGACATGGGTGGCGCAGGATGTGCAGGTCATGCCATTCACGGTGATTTCGGTCATTTTTTTACTCCATTGAATTTCGGGGTGCAGCAGGCATCGGCTTGGCGTTTTCGTTGGATGGCGTAGATGGTCAAGCCGATGAAAATCGCCAGCGCAGGCAGCAGCACATAGTCCAGATAGCCGGTCAGCGCGGACAAGCCGACCACACCGAGCAAAATGACCAGAACAGGGGTGAAGCAACACAGCGCCACGAGGGTTGTGCCAATGATGCTGACCCGCAGCAGTGTCTTCGGGTCTTTCATGATCAGTTCTTGACTGATGATGGGTAGCCCGCATCCTCGGTAGCCTTGGTCAGTTTCTGCACGCTGGTCTTGGCATCATCGAAGGTGACCACCGCTTCGCGCGTCTCGAAGGTCACGTCAACTTTACTGACGCCATCGACCTTGGAAATCGCCTTCTTGACAGTGATCGGACAGGCCGAGCAGGTCATGCCCGGTACGGACAGCGTAACGGTCTGGGTGGCGGCCCACACGGGGGCAACAACGGCAGCGAGGGCAAGGGCGGAAAGCAGCTTTTTCATGGTGAACTCCTGTGATCAATAGAAAAATGGCACGACGTAGGGAAATCCGAGCGCGACCAAAACCAGCACGGCCACGCCCCAGAAAATGAGCTTGTAAGTAGCTCGCACTTGGGGAATCGCGCAAACCTCACCCGGTTTGCAGGCGGCTGACGGCCGGTAGATGCGCCGCCAGGCGAAGAACAACGCCACCAGCGCCACGCCGATAAAGATGGGGCGATAGGGTTCCAACACCGTCAAGTTGCCGATCCAAGCGCCGCTGAACCCCAAGGCGATCAGAACCAGCGGCCCGAGGCAGCAAGCCGAGGCGAGGATGGCGGCCAGCCCGCCAGTGAAGAGCGCGCCGCGCCCGTTTTGAGGTTCAGACATACGTTTGTCCTTTCGAATCTGAATTGGATAGCTTAAGCTTACTTCCGTAGTTATGTACGGAGTCAAGCGATATGGAAAACAATTTGGAGAACCTGACCATTGGCGTTTTCGCCAGGACGGCCGGGGTCAATGTGGAGACCATCCGGTTCTATCAGCGCAAGGGCTTGCTCCCGGAACCGGACAAGCCTTACGGCAGCATTCGCCGCTATGGCGAGACGGATGTAACGCGGGTGCGCTTCGTGAAATCAGCCCAGCGGTTGGGCTTCAGCCTGGATGAGATCGCCGAGCTGCTGCGGCTGGAGGATGGCACCCATTGCGAGGAAGCCAGCAGCCTGGCCGAGCACAAGCTCAAGGACGTGCGCGAGAGGATGGCTGACCTGGCGCGCATGGAGGCCGTGCTGTCTGATTTGGTGTGCGCCTGCCATGCGCGGAAGGGGAACGTTTCCTGCCCGCTGATTGCGTCACTGCAAGGGAAGAAAGAACCGCGCAGTGCGGACGCGGTGTAGCCCGAGGGAACTACGCCTTAGCGTGCTTTATTTTCCGTTTTCTGAGGCGACTCCTACGAGACCTGGCTAGAGTTGGCCAGCGCGGGTCAGTTCGACGGCCAGGGCGACCACCACACCCCCAAGCCCTTCGTGCGCAAAGCGTTTGCCAAGTATCTTGAGTGCGGCATCTTTGCCCATGGCTTTGCCCGCGCTCGCTGCGGCGACTGTGGGCACGACTACTTTGTAGCCTTCTCCTGCAAAGGCCGGGGAGTCTGCCCCTCGTGCACCACGCGGCGGATGGTGGAGACGGCGGCACACCTGAGCGACCACGTTTTCCCCCGCCTGCCGGTGCGCCAGTGGGTGCTCTCCGTGCCCAAGAGGTTGCGGTACTTCATGCAACGCGACGGAGCGGTGCTGAGCATGGTGCTGCGCATCTTTCTGCGGGTGATCGCACAAACTCTGCAGACCCACAGCCCCGGTGCGGCCCATATGGACAAGGCAGGCCTGCACATCGGTGCCATCGCCTTCATTCACCGATTCGGCTCCAGCCTCAATGAACACGTCCACTTCCACGTTTGTGTGGTGGACGGGGTGTTTGAGGAAGTGGAGGGCGAGGGCGATGCTGATGCGACCCCTCGAATCTCATCGCCGGGTGTCATCTTTC
>NZ_JAZHOB010000397.1:0-229 GCF_048751585.1 Pollutimonas rozaliensis
CAGACCACGCCTGCGCGCCCCCGTGCGCCCGTATTTTGTACGCGTGCGTGCGCGTGCGCGTTTAGAGCGCGTGCGTGCGTGCGTGTGCGTTCTTCTAGGCGGTGTGTGTAGGTGGTGTGCCGGTGGTGTGGCGTGCTGGGTTGCCGCTGGGTAGTGCAGCGGTGGGTAGTGGCCGCTGGCTGGCTGCTGGCATGCCTCTTTTCGTTCTTTGTATCGTTCTTTGTATCGT
>NZ_JAZHOB010000398.1:0-229 GCF_048751585.1 Pollutimonas rozaliensis
CCACCCACCAGATGCCGCTTTACCCGTGGAGCGGCGATAAAAATGAAACCGGCGTGAAGAACAATATCGTCAACGCGCCGCTTTCGCCCAATACCGGCAGCGAATATTTCCGCGAGGCCTTCAAATCCCGCGTGTTGCCGGCCATTGCCGATTTTTCGCCCGATCTCATCCTCATCTCCGCCGGTTTTGACGCGCATCACCGCGATCCCTTGGCGCAGATCAATCTGGT
>NZ_JAZHOB010000399.1:0-229 GCF_048751585.1 Pollutimonas rozaliensis
TGGTACTGGCCTATCCGTTGGCCTATCTGCTGGCCAACCTACCGACCCGCTCCGGCAACCTGTTGATGATTCTGGTGCTGCTGCCGTTCTGGACCTCGATTCTGGTGCGGGTGGCGGCCTGGATCGTGCTGTTGCAGTCGGGCGGGTTGATCAACAGCGCCCTGATGTCGCTGGGCATCATCGAGCAGCCCCTGCAGCTGGTGTTCAACCGCAGCGGTGTTTACGTGGC
>NZ_JAZHOB010000400.1:0-229 GCF_048751585.1 Pollutimonas rozaliensis
CGGGTACGGTGCGGGCGAATTCAAGCAGGCGGCGGATGATGAAGCGCACCCATGGTCCGGGTGAGGTGTTCTGCGCGGCGAAGAAATTCAGCGCAAAGGCGAACACGGCGCCGGTCAGCGTGCCGACATAGCTGATCAGGATCGTCTCGCCGAGCATCCTCAGCCATTTGTGCCAACCCCAGAACCATTCGACGGGATCGGTCCAGACCCGCGCGCCCGAGTCGAGCGT
>NZ_JAZHOB010000040.1:0-324 GCF_048751585.1 Pollutimonas rozaliensis
GCTTCTCCCATAAGACGTATGCCCATAAGTCATCAGCGCCTTTGTACAGGAACTCATTTACTTCACGTTCATCCATAAAGCGTCTGTCGGTGTGGATGTACAAATTGTTCAGCAAGACCAAACGGAATCGGATTGTATTGCTTGCGCTAACTAAGGAACATACGGTCTCCCTCAGAGAGACGGCTATTCCAATCGTGCACATCATCTTTCATAGGTACTTCACGAGGTAGCCAATGCAGGTTCTCGTGCTTCTCCCATAAGACGTATGCCCATAAGTCATCAGCGCCTTTGTACAGGAACTCATTTACTTCACGTTCATCCATA
>NZ_JAZHOB010000041.1:0-320 GCF_048751585.1 Pollutimonas rozaliensis
ACCTTGTGTGCGACCGCATTATTAGCCTCAAGGTCATCGCATTGGCGGCGGCAGCATCGTTAATGTGTGTCATCATTTTGGTCGCTAATTGGTTAACGATAGGCATCATCCATTGGGGTTTGCTGCCCCCCATGGCATCAATGTCTTGAGTCCACTCTGGTGCATGTTCATTAAGATAGTGATTAAGAGGGATTGGCTCACCGAAATTAACGTAGCCTTGGCAAAAGTTACGTAGTTTACGTAGCGTGCGAAACACTAAGCCTGCATTCTCTTTTTCTTTGCGATTAACGCGCAGCTCTTTGGAGTAAGAGCCGACTTCC
>NZ_JAZHOB010000042.1:0-317 GCF_048751585.1 Pollutimonas rozaliensis
ATAAAGTGACGTTCATGAGGCTGGGTTAGTGGTTCGCTAGGATGAAACAGCGCCATGACTTCACCGCTACTGAGTGGTTTAAGTGAGAGGATCACTTTCAACAATTGATGCTGACAATCGACCATGACTTCGACTTTTTCCAGTTTGGTTCTCTCTGCTAAGGCTTGCTCAACCACGGGCGGAAAATGAAATAACGCTTCAATGTGTAGGCCAATATGACTTTCATCTAAGCCTAACCACTGCCGAGCACAGTGATTAATGTATTGCACGTATCCTGACGCTTGCCAAGTGACCACGCCTTGTTCTATTCCCTCTAA
>NZ_JAZHOB010000043.1:0-313 GCF_048751585.1 Pollutimonas rozaliensis
CTCGCCAGTGGCAGTGGCCCAGACTGCCGGAAGTGTTTCACGGGTCCGGATGTACGTTGGCTTCCGCCCTGGCCGCTCGTTTGGCGGTAGGTGAGCGCTTACCTACGGCTTGCGAACAGGCACAGCACTTTACCTGGGAGAGTTTGTCACACGGCTATCAGCCGCCCAGCGGGCAGTGTTTGCCTCAACGTCTATCACGCCCTGCACGCTTTTGATTTTTATTGTCCGTCAGCTATTGCTACAGAGGATGCCATGACCACATCTGCAGAATTATTTGATCTGGCCAGTCGCCATATTCCCGGTGGCGTGAACT
>NZ_JAZHOB010000044.1:0-301 GCF_048751585.1 Pollutimonas rozaliensis
GCTTTATCTCTATTTAGACAAGAGTATCACTCTGAAGAGGCAATGACGCGATAAATATCAGCTTAAAAAGACAGCGAAAGGTTAGCGGCAACCCCCATCTGATGTTTACCAGCGTAGTTCCCGGCTAAATCAAAACGCACCACATCAAACGGACTAAAACCAATACCCGCGGTAATAGCATTATCAAGATTACTTTCTAAATCAATCTCATAGCCAGCACGTAGTTGTGCCCAGCGCCATGCATTACCTTCAATACCAAAGCGTAAACACTGAGTATCATCCCCTTTGCCGTCAAAACGAG
>NZ_JAZHOB010000045.1:0-299 GCF_048751585.1 Pollutimonas rozaliensis
TGTTGCAGCACAAAAACTAACAAGGCGTTCAAGAGGGATTCGCAACGCGTAGCATTTTTGTTATGCATTGATTTTATTGGTTTTAGTTGAATGCGGTAAGTTAGTAGTTGCGTTGCTCACCCCTTAACGCGGCGTTATGCTTTATTGAGCCTCAGCAAAATCAATATACAAATTTTAATAGGAAAGCTTGGTCTGATTTTAGCGGTTTTTCATCCTAATTAATTGATAATATGAATATATTGTTCTTTTTGGTGGTTATTGAAAGTTGAACGATGCTTTTGTGTTTTTGTCGGGTTTTG
>NZ_JAZHOB010000046.1:0-295 GCF_048751585.1 Pollutimonas rozaliensis
AACTTGCTACGCCACTTCCGATAAGCAAGTGGTTAAAATTAATCATTATCGATCACGGTTAACCAACGCACTTCAATATCCTTACCATCGGTCAATAACTCAACGTGTCGTCCAGACCTCGACCACTGCTGCCGCTTCGGAAAACGATGAGCATGATGGTTAAGAAATAAGATTAACTGGCGATCAACGTCAGAGCTGGTTTTATCGTTCCGTTGATCATCAACGGAAAAAATAGCCTCAGCGATCTGGACACGATCAACTTGAAAGCCATCTCGGCGCAGCGCTAATTGCAATT
>NZ_JAZHOB010000047.1:0-292 GCF_048751585.1 Pollutimonas rozaliensis
GGCGGATGGCGGCAACAATTTGGCTGATGTCGGCCAGCGGCGCGGTGAGGTCGAGCGCTTGATGGCGGATATTTTCGTGCGCCCAATCCGGGCTTGTGCGGCGGGCGGCAGCGTGCACAATATGCCCTTGCTCGGCCAATATTTGCGCCAATTGAGAGCCGACGCGGCCGTTGGCGCCGATAATCAGAATGTTCATAAAACCTCCTTATGATTGCTTATTAAAAAATATTCGCCTGCACCATGTCCCACAACAAACCCAGCGCCAACGCGCCGAAGCCGCTGTGCCGCTGAT
>NZ_JAZHOB010000048.1:0-291 GCF_048751585.1 Pollutimonas rozaliensis
TTGATTTCTCTATCCTTATGTCATCCATTAATCATTGCCATGCTCAAACTACTTAGCGAAACACTCTATATCGACCTCAATCATCACTATATATGAGGAAAAATAGCCATGTTTTACGCTACCATCACAGTAAGTAGAAAGAGAGTAAGCTGAGTTATTGCGATGAGCTGAGTGGCTATCTCAATAGACAAATGGTGGCTATTGCCCATTAACTTTTGATTTACTCTGCGGCAGCATTACTAAGCTGAATGCAATTGACTTGGTGATATATGCTGAGCTGATGGACAATAG
>NZ_JAZHOB010000049.1:0-291 GCF_048751585.1 Pollutimonas rozaliensis
CTTAGGTTCTGACTGACTTGTAACACGGCGCCAACTCGTTCAGCTGGTGTCACGGCCATAATGCTTGGACCATAATCGTAAACACAGGTTTGCCCAAAAGCCTGTTCAGTCGGACAACCAGGATCGATTCGTGTCACACCATTGACGATAAAGTTACCTGGGTAACCCCGTGAAGATCGAAAATCATTACCGCCATATGGGGCTTGGTTAGCTGTACCAAAACGCCCCATTTCTGCGCCGAGAATGGTCGTATTTT
The DNA here is from genome assembly GCF_048751585.1 of Pollutimonas rozaliensis. Taxonomy (NCBI): domain Bacteria; kingdom Pseudomonadati; phylum Pseudomonadota; class Betaproteobacteria; order Burkholderiales; family Alcaligenaceae; genus Pollutimonas; species Pollutimonas rozaliensis. The sequence goes on from NZ_JAZHOB010000049.1 coordinate 257, forward strand.
TAAAATAGTCTAAGATTAAAGTCGCATTAGCATCT
>NZ_JAZHOB010000004.1:0-390521 GCF_048751585.1 Pollutimonas rozaliensis
AAACGAGATTATGAAGCAGTTTTTTAAGCTTGTCAAGTTGGGGTGTGTCGCGCTGGCCTCAAGACCTAAACCGCCAACCCCCTACCGAACCGCCGCTGCCGCATGATCCGCTGCGCCCTAAAACCCTTTCGGGTCGCTGCAGCCAAGCCCGTAAGCTTACCACAATTTAAGGCGCCGCATCGCTGCGCTTCGCACCACCCTTACCCCAACAAAAGACCGTGAAATCAAGGACTTGAACCGGGTGCGTCGCTAGGGAAAACCCTAGTGCCGTGTGCTGCGAAGAACAGAACTATAGCACCGCTTTTTAGCCCGCGCAAATCGAAATCGGCCCAAAACGCCCGGCCACGTCCCTCAGGGGCCCCACCCCGCGCGCAAGGCCTTGAAATCCCACTGAAATATTTTTTTAAGAAAAATGAAATAGTTTCCGCCAAACCGGGGAATCAGAGGGAAAACAATCCATATGCCCCCGCTTCAGCACGGCGAACACGCTGTTTTTCGTCCCGATCTTGTTCGACACAGATCCCAAAACAGCCAATGCGAGCCGCAGATGCGACGTGATCCGTAATCTCCGCTGTCCATTCCATCGGGAAAGCCTATCCAGCAACCATCCAGCCAGCGCCCACATTTATCCATCTGCCCACCTATATATATAGACATAAGGAAGCGCCCTCTATATGGAAACGGCATCCTTCATCTACAAGAAAGAAAGGGAGTCTCCGTACCTATCTATATACAGAAGAGCGGCCATCCTGGCTATAAGACCATGGATCATGGCACGCAGCCTACCTACGCGCCGGGCTCTGCGCCTGGTCCGGCGCTACACGGAGATGACCGTTGTCTCTTTAATGTGCTGCAAGGTAAAGCTGGACCGCATGTCGACCACGGCGGGATGCTGCATCAGCTTGTCCATGGCGAAGCGGGAAAATTCAGTCAGGTCTTTTACCTGCACTCGCAGCAAATAATCCATGTCGCCCGACATGGCGTAGCACTCCACGACCTCCGGCCAGGTCTGGACGTCGCGGGCAAAGTCGGAAACCGGCGAATGGCTGGCCCGAAATACCTTGTTGAGCCGTATGGTCACATAGGCCAGAAGCTTCAGGCCCACCTTGTCGGGATTCACCAGGGCCACATAACTGTCTATATAGCCTTCCTCCTCCAGCCGCCGGACGCGCCGCAAGCAGGGGCTGGGGGAAAGCGACACGCGGTCGGCCAGCTCCTGATTGCTCAGGCGGCCGTTACGCTGCAATTCCATCAGAATTTGCCGGTCTGTCCGGTCCAGATCATTTTGCGCCATGAAACACCCAAATTTATTTCAATGACGCTATTAAATTGCCGAATCAAGATAAATTCAAGCCATTTTCGCAATCGTCTGCCCGCGCTTATTTCCTACAATTTCCACATCTAAATCGATTATTGGCCCATATCAAAATTCTGGAGCAAAGACATGAGCACCCCTTTTCAGCCCTGGGACAATCCCATGGGCACCGCCGGCTTTGAGTTCATTGAATATACGGCGCCCGATCCCGTCGCATTGGGCAAGGTATTCGAAACGCTGGGCTTCAAGGCCATCGCCCGCCATCGCAACAAGAACGTCACCCTTTACCGCCAGGGCGGCATCAATTTCCTGATCAACGCCGAACCCGATTCCTTCGCTCAGCGCTTTGCACGCCTGCATGGCCCCTCGATCTGTGCCATCGCCTTTCGTGTGGACGATGCCGCCAAGGCCTATAAGCGTGCCATCGAACTGGGAGCGTGGGGCTTCGATTCCGGCAGCGGTCCGATGGAGCTGAATATCCCCGCGATCAAGGGCATCGGCGATTCGCTGATCTATCTGGTCGACCGCTGGCACGGCAAGGCCGGCCACGGCGGCATTGGCGACATCAGCATCTATGATGTGGATTTTGAGCCTATCGACATCGAGACGGCCCAGACCGACCTGGCGCACCGCGGGGCCGGCCTGTCCATCGTCGATCACCTGACTCATAACGTGCACAAGGGCCGCATGGCGGAATGGGCCGAGTTCTACGAGCGCCTGTTCAACTTTCGCGAGGTGCGCTATTTCGACATCGAAGGCAAAGTTACAGGCGTGAAATCCAAGGCCATGACTTCGCCTTGCGGCAACATCCGCATTCCCATCAATGAGGAAGGCACCGAGGAAAAAGGGCAGATCCAGGAATACCTGGACCTGTATCGCGGCGAAGGCATTCAGCACATTGCGTTGGCCAGCGACGATATCTATGGCACGGTCGAACAGTTGCGGGCATCCGGCCTGAAGTTTCTGGACACGCCCGATACCTATTACGAACTGCTGGACCGCCGCCTGCCCAACCATGGCGAAGACGTGGACAGGCTGCAAAAGAACAAGATCTTGCTCGATGGCGCGGCCGAAGGCGGCTTGCTGCTGCAAATTTTCACCGAAAACCAGATCGGCCCCATCTTCTTCGAGATCATTCAGCGCAAAGGCAATGAAGGCTTCGGAGAAGGCAATTTCAAGGCCCTGTTCGAATCGATCGAGCTGGATCAAATGCGTCGCGGCGTGCTGAAAAGCGCGGAGTAAAAGCCCCGGACGGGCCGCCTGCCGACAGACGGCCCGTAAGCAGATAGAATCCCTTCTTTATGCAAAGAAACGGAAGCGGAAGGGATACATCGATGCAGGCGTACATTATGGCGCTGCTACAGCGCAGCTGGCGGATGTTCGCCACCGTGACCAAAGTCATGCTGCCGGTCATGGTAGCCGTGCAAGTGGCCGAACAGTTCGGCCTGGTGGATGGGATCGGACGGCTGATCGCGCCGGCCATGGCCTTGCTGCATCTACCGCCCGAAGCCGGCATCATCTGGGTCACCACGCTGTTTGTCGGCATATATGGCGGCCTTGCCACGCTGGCGGGTCTGGCGCATACGCTGGATATGACGGCGGCGCAGTTCAGCGCCCTGTCCGCCATGATGCTGATAGCGCACGCCATTCCCGTGGAACAATCAATCGTCCGCCGCGCAGGGGCGGGCTTCAGCGTAACGGCCGCTTTGCGTATCGGGACCGCCATCGTCTACGGCGGCGCGGTTTCCTGGGGCTGCCACCTTACCGGTGTCCTGGCCGACCCCTTGTCCTTCGAATGGCTGCGCGGCTCGTCCTTGCTGCCCCAAGGCGGAACAACGGGCTATATCGGCTGGATACAGGCAACCGCGTTTTCCTTGATGCTGACCTTCCTGATCATTGCCGGCCTGGTCCTGGCTCTGGATGCGATGGATCGCCTGGGCATCACCCGGCGCATTACCGCCGCCATGATGCCGCTGCTGAAAGTATCGGGGCTGAACGCCCAGGTGGCGCCGGTTACGACCGTGGGCGTTTTGCTTGGGCTGACCTATGGCGGCGCGCTGATCATCGAGGAAGCGGAAAAGCAGAATTTCTCGGCGCGAACGCGCTTCCTGGCCCTGGCCTGGCTGTCGTTGTCGCACTCGCTGATCGAAGACACCTTGCTTTTGGTGGCCCTGGGCGCCGATGTCTGGATCGTCCTGGCCGGCCGGGTGGCCATAACACTGGCCATTGTGGCGATTCTTGCGCGGCTTACCGATAGAGGCAGCTGGCGCAGGACCGCCGTGACCGGACAGCAGTCCTAGCCTGCCAACAAAGACGCATAGCGCTTGCGGAATTTCGCCAGCTTGGGCGAGATCACTGCCTGGCAATAGCCCTGATAAGGATTGCGCAGATAGTAATCACGGTGATAGTCCTCGGCGGGCCAGAAGCGCTCCGCGCCCAGCAGGCGGGTGACCACGCGCTCGCCCGTCTCCGCTTCCACCTGGCTTATTACTTTCTGTGCAATGTCCTTTTGCCCTTCGTCCTGGCAAAAAATGGCCGATGCATATTGCGGACCGACATCGGCCCCCTGACGATCCAGCGTGGTGGGATCGTGAGTGGCGAAAAATACCTGCAGCACGGTTTCGAAGTCGATGACATCCGGGTCGAACTCGACCCGCACCACCTCGATATGGCCGGTGGTCTTGGCGCATACCTGCTCGTAGCTGGGATTATCCACATGCCCCCCGCTGTATCCCGGCTCGACCGAGATAACGCCGCGCAAGGATTGGAAGACCGATTCTGTGCACCAGAAACAACCGCCTCCCAGAATTGCAGTTTCAGACATGCTGGCTCCTTTATTGATTGGCCGCGGCTTTGCCGTCGGCCAACGACAGTATCCAAGCCGCAAGCAGCTTGGCGTCGGTGGGACTGACTTGTGGCTGCGCGGGCATGGGCACGGCGCCCCAACGGCCGCGCCCGCCATTGCGTATGGCGCCGGCAAGATAGGCATCGGCGCCCTCTTGCCCCGCGAACCGCTGGGCGATCACAGTGAACGCCGGGCCGACCCGTTTCTTGTCGACCTGATGGCAAGCCAGACAATTGTTGGACTTGGCCAGGTCAACGCCGGCAATCTGCCCGAAAGCCGCCGACGAAAAAGCCAGGCCAGCCAGGCAAAGCAGTGCGGGGAAAAACCTTGAATACATAAACCAGACCTGCGTGTAAATGAAAAAAACAGCCGTTCGGATATCGGCTTGCCGATGCGTGCATACAGGGTATTATCGACGATATTCCATCACCAAGACATCATCCCATGCTTCACTATCCCCAAATAGACCCTGTCGCTTTGCAACTGGGCCCCGTGGCCATCCATTGGTACGGCCTGATGTATCTCATCGGCTTCGGCCTTGTCTGGCTGCTGGGCCGATGGCGCATACAGCAAGGCAAGACCGATCTGTCCATGCGCGATCTGGAAGACTTGATCTTCTATTGCGTCCTGGGGGTGGTGATCGGCGGGCGGATGGGTTATGTGCTGTTCTACAAGCCCGGCGACTACCTTGCCCATCCCTTGGAAATTTTCTATCTATGGCAAGGCGGCATGTCCTTCCACGGCGGCCTAATCGGTGTTATCACGGTCCTGCTGCTGTTCGCACGCAAGCGCGGCAAGTCGCTGTTCGAGATCGGGGACTTCATCGCGCCCATGATCCCGCTTGGCCTTGCCGCGGGACGGCTGGGCAATTTCATAAACGGCGAACTGTGGGGACGCCCGACGACGGTGCCATGGGGCATGGTGTTTCCACAGTCGGGCGACGGCCTGGCCCGGCATCCATCGCAGCTTTACGAAATGGGCCTGGAAGGTTTTGTTTTATTCGCCCTGGTCTGGTGGTTTTCCAGCAAACCCCGCCCCAGCGGCCAGGTCAGCGCCGTATTCCTGATGGGCTACGGCGTATTCCGCTTTCTGGTCGAATTCACCCGCGAGCCCGACAACTTCCTGGGCCTGCTCGCGGGCGGCTTATCGATGGGGCAGTTGCTGTCGCTGCCCATGATTCTTGCGGGAGCGATTATTTTTGCGCTGAGCGCAAAAAGATCGAACCCTGGATCGACACGCTGACTGTCTCGGTGCCGCCTTCCAGCGGCACGCTGGCCTTGTCGGCGGCCATGGCCATCATGCGCGGCGCGGCTTCGTAGCGCGCTCCCGAGCCGCCCAGGTTGACTTCTTTGATGTCGTAGCCGGCATAGCCGAAAGCATCGGCCAAGGCCTTTGCGCGGTCACGAAACGCCTGGGCAGCCTGTGCCAGCAAGGCCTCTTCCTGTTTGGCCCGAAGCCGCGGAGACACTGAAAACCTGAGGTTGGCGATGGGCATGCGATCGCTCAGGGTGGAGGCCAGCTCGGACGCGGCGGCAAAATCGGTGGACTCCAGAAGGATTTCACCACGCCCCCGCCAATTGGATATCTTTCCGTCTTTGTCATTCATGGGCCAGATGCGGTAATTGCCGCTAGTCGCCTTGACCTTTTCATGGCCCTTGGCTTTTTTCATGACCTCTTCAAGCGTCTTGCTAAGCGCACTGGCCACCGCTGACTGCGATGCATCGCTGATTTCAGTGGCCAAGGTTATGGTGACGGTGTCCTGCGCGACCTCTGTCACGGCTTCGGCCTGTAGCTGCGCCTGCGGCCATTTTTCCTTATGCCGGCCCTCGCCGGAATCATGCGCCAAAGCGGGCGCGGCAAAGCTTGCGCCCGCCGCAGACAGGACCAGCGCTAACAGCCATTTACTATTCTGCTTGAACAGATACATGTTTATCCCCATAAAGGAAAAGCTCGTCCGAGGACGAGCTTTTTTTTAAATTGCCCCGCCTGTGCCGTCTAGGCCGGCATCCTGGAACCGAGGGTTCAAGGTGGTCGCCTTCAGTCAAGCTTCGGGTTTTCCAAGAATGGAAAGCACACCTACTTGTCAATCCAGCAACCTGCATGCCATAAGCATTGGTTCAAGGAATGTATGGCCAAGTCACGAACACGGCAGGGACTAACTGATGAACGCGCATTGCCTGCGCATCCGGAAAACTATCTTGCACACCTACCTTTGATTTTGAGCGGCAGGTCCAACGACTTGATCGAGCAAATCGTTCATGTCATCAATTTTACGCTTGAAATCGCCCAGCGCAACATTACTGAGTGGACCATCCGGCGCGCGCATGGAAAGCAGCTCTGCGGCGATCTGTATTGCAGCCATGACGGCAATGCGTTCGTTACTGGAAACCTTTCCCGATCCTTTTACACCGAGCATGCGCTGATCCACATGGCGCACGGCAGCCAGCAATGACTCCCGTTCGGCAGGCAGGCAGGCCAGGGAATAATCGCGTCCCAATATGGACACGTCGACGCGTTCCATGTTGTTCTACTCCCGAGGAGCGCCTGGCAGGCGCATTAATATTGAATCGATCTGTTCCTTGGCCTTGTCGGCAACCTGGCGCAGACTGAATGTGTCGGCCTGGCTGGCCGCCAGGCGCTGTTTGAAAGACTCCGCCTCGGCGCGATAGCGGGCCACATCGACTTCCAGCGTGGCCTGGGCCGCCTGCGCTTCGGCCTGATGGGAATGTATCCGGGCCTCGTCAGCGGCCGCGCGTTCGATGGCGGATGAGTATTCGGCTTCGCGGCGCTGCAGTTGGTCGCGCAGGGCGTCGCGCTCCTGTTCGAGGTTCTTCAGGCGAGCCTGCAACGCAGTGCGCTCGCTTTGCAATTGGCGAGTGAACTGCACCATTTGCCCGATGCGGGCAGCGAGAGAGTCAAGATCTTGCAACATGGGCGTTATCGTAAACCATCAAGCCATCAGGTGGATAGAGAAAAGTAAAAAGCGATGATAACCTTTCACGGCTCTTTCCAATTCCTTTCAGTATTCTTTCAATTCGACCTGTCGCAGGTCTGTCATGTCGCTGCAATATGTAATAAACGGAGAGTTCGCGGGTAAACCCTAGACAACTGAGGGGAAATCGGGGTTTTCAGCTTACCCCTCGTCCATTACCATTCCTCACCTTTTGGTAATACGAAAATGCTACGGCCCGGGCCGGTTCCAACCGCCCCCATCCATGGCATCTTTGAATTACTGGTTCCATCATGCTGTCAGGGAGATTTCGTCAACATGCAGCTCAAAAATAAACAGGACTTCTGGTCCGGTATTATGTTCGTCGCCTTGGGCGTCGGATTTGCGTTGGGCGCAAGCAACTATTCAATGGGCACCGCCGCCCGCATGGGTCCAGGCTATTTTCCATTCTGGCTCGGCGTCCTGCTTGCGCTGCTCGGGGCCGTCGTCGCGCTTGGCGCCATGTCACCAAAAGCCGACGACGTCGAGATGGAAAAATTCGATTGGAAGATTGCCATCATCATCATCGGTTCGGTGGTTGGCTGCGGCGTCATCTTCGATTATCTGGGCGTTTACATCTCGGTCTTCCTGCTGGTCTTCATCAGCAGCATGGCCAGCCATATATTCGACTGGAGAGTGGCTGGAGCTACAGGCATTGCCCTGGTTCTCTTCACCTGGCTCGCCTTTGTAAAAGGCCTGGGCTTGATCTTCCCGCTGTGGCCTGTCTTTCTAGGCAATTAAAGGAATCCCGAAAATGGAATTGTTTGATCACCTTGCTTTGGGGTTCTCGGTTGCCTTGTCGGTCGAGAACGTCGCGTACTGCTTGCTGGGCTGTCTGCTTGGCACCCTGATCGGCGTGCTCCCGGGCATCGGACCGGTGCCCACCATTGCCATGCTGCTGCCCATTACCTATGTGCTGCCTCCCGTGGCCGGCCTGATCATGCTGGCCGGCATCTACTACGGCGCCCAGTACGGCGGCTCGACCACCGCCATCCTGGTCGCCCTGCCGGGCGAAACCTCCGCCGTGGTGACCGTGCTCGATGGACACCAGATGGCGCGCAACGGACGGGCCGGTGCGGCCCTGGCCATTGCCGCCATGGGTTCGTTCTTTGCAGGCTGCTTCGCCACGATCTTGTTGGCCGGTTTCGCGCCGCCCCTGGCTGAAGTCGCCTTCAAATTCGGGCCCGCCGAGTATTTCTCGCTAATGGTCTTGGGTCTGATCGGCGCTGTGGTGCTGGCTTCCGGCTCCCTGCCTAAAGCCATCTGCATGATCTTGCTTGGCCTGCTGCTGGGCATGGTCGGCACCGACGTGAACTCGGGCGTGGCACGCTACGACTTCGGTATTCCGGAACTGCAGGACGGCATCGACTTCGCGGTCGTGGCCATGGGCGTGTTCGGCTTCGCCGAAATCATGACCAACCTGGAACTGAAGGACCAGCGCGTGGACATCACCGGCAAGGTGGGTTCGCTGTATCCCAACAAACAGGAGTTCAAGGAAGCCTGGCCGGCCAGCGTGCGCGGCACGGCATTGGGCTCGGCACTGGGCATTCTGCCCGGCGGCGGCGCAACGCTCTCCTCGTTCGCTTCCTACACGCTGGAAAAGAAACTGTCCAAGAACCCCGAGCGCTTCGGCAAGGGCCATCCGGCCGGCCTGGCTGGTCCTGAATCCGCCAACAACGCCGCTGCGCAGACGTCCTTCATCCCGCTGCTGACCCTGGGCATTCCGGGCAACGCCGTAACGGCCCTGATGATCGGCGCGATGACCATCCACAACATCCAGCCCGGCCCGCAGGTCATGACCAGCCACCCGGACCTGTTCTGGGGCCTGATCGTTTCGATGTGGATCGGCAACCTGATGCTGGTTGTGCTGAACCTGCCGCTGGTCGGCCTGTGGATCAAGCTGCTGAAAGTGCCTTACCGCATCCTGTTCCCGGCCATTCTGGTGTTCTGCACCATCGGTGTGTACTCGTTGAACTACAACGTGTTCGACATCTGGATGACGGCGGCCTTTGGTCTGGTCGGCTACATCTGGGCCAAGCTCAAGTGCGAAGGCGCTCCGCTGCTGCTGGGCCTGGTGTTGGGCCCCATGATGGAAGAAAACTTCCGTCGTGCGCTGCTGCTGGCTCGCGGTGACTACACCACCTTCGTGACGCGGCCGCTGTCCATGTCGCTGCTGATCGCCGCGGCGCTCCTGGTGGTCATCGTGGCCTTGCCATCCATCAAGAAGAAACGCGAAGAGGCATTCGTCGAGGAAGGCTAATACCTTTCGCCGCCGCGACGCCTCGGCAGACAGAAACCCACCGCAACGCGGTGGGTTTTTTAATGGCCTTCCTAATTGTTGTAATCTTATGGGCGGAGCACCACGCAAACACCAACCAACGGAGAATAAAGAGATGTCATCCATCAATGCCAGGCCCTACGAATCGCAATCCGCAACCGAAGTCGCCTTTCTTGGCCTGGGTGTCATGGGCTACCCCATGGCCGCCCACTTGGCCAAAGCCGGGCACAAAGTCACGGTATACAACCGGACCTTCGCAAAAGCCGAGGCATGGGTCAAGGAATTCGGCGGCACCGCGGCGCGCACACCCAAAGAGGCGGCCCAGAACGCACGTGTCGTATTCAGCTGCGTCGGCAACGACGACGATCTGCGCAGCGTGATGCTGGGAGAAAACGGCGCGCTGGCGGGCATGGCGGCCGGCGCCCTGCTGGTGGATCACACGACGGCATCCGCCGAGGTCGCGCGCGAGCTCTATGGCCTGGCCAACAAGAAAGGCGTCGGCTTTGTCGACGCCCCCGTATCGGGCGGGCAGGCCGGCGCCGTCAATGGCAAGCTGACCGTGATGTGCGGCGGCGAGCAGGCGCATTTCGACGTCATCCAGCCTTTGGCCTATAACTTTGCACAGGCTGTCACTTTGCTGGGCGAACCTGGAGCCGGTCAACTGGCCAAGATGGTTAACCAGATCTGCATCGCCGGCCTGGTGCAAGGGCTGTCCGAAGCCATCGCATTCGGCCAGGCTGCCAAGCTGGACATGAAGCAGGTGCTGGATGTGATCAGCAAAGGCGCAGCCCAAAGCTGGCAGATGGAGAACCGCGGCGCCACGATGGTCGACGACAAGTTCGATTTCGGATTCGCGGTCGACTGGATGCGCAAGGACCTGGGCCTGGTGCTGTCCGAAGCGCGCCGCAATGGCGCGCGCGTACCGGTAACAGCCCTGGTCGATCAATTCTATGCCGACGTCCAGCAAATGGGCGGCAATCGCTGGGACACCTCCAGCCTCATCAAGCGCCTACGCGGCAAATAAGCAGTCCGGATCAGGCCGTATACCTGGGCAGCTTCAAGGTGGCGCACAGGCCCACTCCGCCCCCCGCGGAGGGGTCGCCATCCTTAAGCACGATGGTCCCGCGATTGCGCTCGGCATAGGCCAGCGCTATGGCCAGCCCCAGGCCCGATCCGCCCCCGCGCATTCCCTTGCGGGCCGAGCCGCCCCGATCAAATCTCATGAACACGCTTTCGCGCAACGAGGGATCCAGCCCGACGCCATTGTCGCAAACGCTGACCCATGCAGTGTCTTGCGCAATGCCGGCCGACACCGTAATGGTGCAGCCTTCTCCGGCATGATTGATCGCATTGTGCACCAGGTTGGCGATGGACTCGTGGATCTCCGCATCGCTTCCCAGAACCCAGGCTTCCTGCGAGTCCTCTTGGGTATCGGCATCGCCGCCATCATCCACCCAGCCCAGATCCTGATGCCTTTCGCGGGCCAAAGGCAAATATTGCAGCACGACCTCCCGCGCAAGCGCATTCAGGTCCACCCTGGCCTGCGGCGCCATATCGTTGCGGCTGGCGTGCGCCAGGGACAGCAACTGTTCGGTCAGGCGCGAGGTTCGCCCCAATTGACCGATGATGGCTCCCAGCGTTTCCCGCATGCGCCCGATATCCGGCTCGCGCTTGGCGTATTGCGCCTGCGTCCGCATGATGGCCAGCGGCGTGCGCAACTGGTGGGATGCGTCAGCCAGGAATTGAGCCTGCTTGTCGAGCACCCGGCGGTACAGGTCGATGTGGTGATTGACCGCCTTGACCAGCGGCACGACCTCGTGAGGAACCTGGTCCGCGTCCAGCGGCATCAGGTTGTCCACCGCGCGCGCCTTGATTTCGCGCCGCAGCTCGCTAAGCGGGCGCAAGGCCCATTCAACGCTGAACCACACAAGCAGAACCGCCAGGATGAGCATGCGTCCGTCGCGGAACAGGCCCAGGCGCCAAGCCTCCTGCTGGGTGCGCAGGCGCATGTCTATGCTTTCGCCCACCAGCACGATGACTTGCCTGTGCACGCCCTCGTAGTGCAGGTCGCGCCATAGCGCGACCATGCGGACTTCATCGTTGCGGTACATGGCGTTGTAGAAAATGGGCATGCCTTCGTTGTCGGCCAGCGCCTCGGGCCTTGGCAGGCCATGCATGCCCAGCAAGGTGTTGCCCTTGATCTGCCTGGCAGGCGAGCCGGCCAGGCTGAGCGCGAGGGGCGTGACCTCTTCCACCCTGAAGTATTTTCGATTGCCGGCCCGCGATTCCAGCATGACCTGCGCATAGAAAGGCGGGTCGATGCGCAGCGTACCGTCCGGGTTGAACTCCACGCTGGTTTCCAGCACCTTGGCCGGCTCCAGCAAGGCGCTGTCGTAAACCTCTTCCGTGACGGCCTTCAAGGCATCGTAGTCGTTCCAGCTATCGATCAGCAGCAGCGTAATGATGCCTGGAATAAGCAGCGCCAGCAGCCAGAACCGTATGCTGCCTCGCGGCTTCTGTGTCACCCAGACCATGCGTCAGGCGTCTTCGCCGAGGCTTTCGAGCATATAGCCCAGCCCTCGGACCGTGACGATGCGCACATCGCTGCCCGCCAGCTTCTTGCGCAGGCGATGCAGCACAACCTCGATGGCGTCCAGGCTTGCGTCGCTGTCGTGGTCGAACACCCTGCTGTACAGTTGGTTCTTCTCTACCGGCAGGCCGCTGCGCGTGACCAGCACGGCCAGCGCCGCGTGTTCGCGCGGCGTCAGGTGCAGTATGGCGCCATCCAGGGAAAAAGCGCGGCTTTCGCTATCGTAGATCAGCGAGCCGCATTGCATGCGGGGCGCCTGCCGGCCGCGGCTGCGCCGCACCAGCGCGGTCAGCCTGGCTTCCAGCTCTTCGAGCGCAAAAGGCTTGGTCACGAAATCGTCGGCGCCCAGGTTCAGGCCGCGCACACGATCCTGCAAGGCGCCTTGCGCCGTCAGGATGAGCACCGGCGTCACGTCGCCCCGATTGCGCATTTCACGCAAAAGGACCAGGCCGTGCTTGTCGGGCAGGCGCAAATCCATGATGACCGCATCGTAGTCGGCCGCGGCCAGCAAGTGCTCGGCCGTCTGGGCGTCGGGAGCGTGCTCCGGCACGAAGCCGCTCTGTGCCAGGGCGCGCTCGAGCCAGGCGGCCATCTCGCGCTCGTCTTCAACCAATAGTACGCGCATGGCCCTTGCTGTCCAAAGTCGGCTGGGAGGCGCGCTGGTTCTGAACCCGCTGCCGGAGATAGCGGGTTTCCTGCCCCCGCTTGAACAAGATGCCCGCCAGTTCGTTCAGCGCCAGGGTGTAGACCTCGCGCTTGAACTCGATAACGGCTTCGAGCGGAACCCAATACGGGCTCCAGCGCCAGGCGTCGAATTCCGGGCTGTGGCTGGCGCGCAGGCTAACATCCGAATCGCGCCCAACAAGCCTCAACAAAAACCAGATCTGTTTTTGCCCCTTATAGTGGCCACGCGAATCGCGCCGAACAAAGTTGCTCGGCACGTTATAGCGCAGCCACTCACGCGTCCGGCCTAATATGCGCACATGCTCGGGCTGCAAGCCCACTTCTTCGTGCAGCTCGCGGTACATGGCCTGAATGGGACTTTCCCCATACTTGATGCCCCCTTGCGGAAACTGCCATGCATGCTCCCGAATGCGTTTACCCCAGAAAACCTCGTTTTTCTGATTTACGAGGATAATGCCGACATTAGGACGGTAGCCTTCACGGTCTAACATGGGCCACCCCAAAGCGAATTCAATACAATTACTGTTGATTATACGTATCTGTCGAGATCCTCACCATGCATGCAAGCAAGTATCACATCAATACACTGAAAGAAGCGCCTGCGGAAGCCGAAGTCAAGAGCCATCAGCTCATGACGCGAGCCGGAATGATCCGCAAGGCCGCCGGAGGAATCTACACCTACATGCCGTTGGGGCTGAAGGTTTTGCGCAAGATAGAAGCCATTGTCCGCGAGGAAATGAACCGGGCCGGCGCCATCGAGCTTCTGATGCCGGTTGTACAGCCCGCCGAGCTCTGGGTCGAGTCGGGCCGCTGGGAGCAATACGGCGCCGAGCTGCTGCGCATCAAGGACAGGCATCAGCGCGATTTCGTGCTGCAGCCGACATCGGAAGAAGTCATTACCGACATCGCGCGCAACGAAATACACAGCTGGCGCCAGCTGCCGCTGAACTTCTATCATATCCAGACCAAGTTCCGCGACGAGCGCCGGCCCCGATTCGGCCTGATGCGCGGCCGCGAATTCACCATGAAGGATGCTTATTCCTTCGACCGCGACGAGGCTTCCGCCCAGGCCAGCTACGACACCATGTACGACGCCTACATGCGCATCTTCAAGCGGCTGGGCCTGGAGTTCCGCGCCGTGGCCGCCGATACGGGCTCGATAGGCGGGTCGCGCAGCCATGAATTCCAGGTGATCGCCGATACCGGCGAGGATCTCATCGTCTACAACCCCGACTCCGATTACGCGGCCAACATCGAGCTGGCCGAGGCGGCCTGCCTGATACCGCAGCGCGGATCCGCAAGCGAAGAATTGTTCAAGGCGGCGACCCCGTCCGCTCCCAAATGCGAAATCGTGGCCGGGCAACTGAACAGGCCGCTGACCGACACCGTCAAATCCATCGTCTTGGCCACCGAAAGCGCCGATGCCGCGGGACAGGCCAGGATATGGCTGCTGCTATTGCGCGGCGATCACGAATTGAACGAGGTCAAGGCCGGCAAGCTGGCTGGCCTGGCCGGCTACCGTTTCGCCACCGAAGACGAGATCATGGCAACCTTCGGCTGCGTACCCGGCTATCTTGGCCCCGTGAACCCCACCGGGCCGGTTACGGTGATCGCCGACCGCACCGTCGCCAACATGAGCAATTTCATTTGCGGAGCCAATCAAGAGGGCTTCCACTACACCGGCGTAAACTGGGGACGCGACCTGCCGGAACCCGAAGTCGCCGATTTGCGCAATGTGGTTGCCGGCGATCCCGATCCCCAAGGCGGGCAATTGGCCATACAACGAGGCATCGAAGTGGGCCATGTCTTCTTTCTGGGTGACAAGTATTCCAAGGCGCTTGGCGCGACCTTCCTGGAAACCGACGGGAAGCCGGCGGTCTTGCAAATGGGTTGCTACGGCATCGGCATCAGCCGCATCGCGGCCGCCGCCATCGAACAGAACCACGACGAGAAAGGCATTGTCTGGCCCAGGGCGATCGCCCCCTTCGAAGCCGTCATCTGCCCTATGGGCTGGCATAAAAGTGAAACAGTCCGCAACGTTGCGCAAACACTTTACGAATCGCTCAGGGCGCAAGGCGTGGACGTCATGCTGGACGATCGCGATACCCGCCCCGGCATCATGTTCGCCGACTGGGAGCTCATAGGCGCTCCATTGCGCATCACGATCGGAGACCGCGGCCTGAAAGATGGGATCGTCGAAATCCAGACGCGGCGCCAGGAAGCGGCTGACAAGGTGGCCGTCGCCGACGCGCTCGCCCACGCGCTGGAGCAGTTAAAATCGCTATAGCGCACTCGGGCCGGCCAGCCGGCCCGATCTCTTTATGACATCCGGAGCGGCTGGCCGGCGATGTCACACCACTTAACGAAAGACATGTCCACCGAAACACCCGATTCATTTTCCTGTCTGGATATTCGCGTATATTACGAAGACACGGACGCGGGCGGCGTAATGTATTACGCTAATTACCTGAAGTTTTTTGAACGGGGCCGGACAGAATGGCTGCGGCGGCTGGGGGTTGATCAGTCCAGGCTGGCCGAACAGGAAAAACGCATATTCGTGGTAAAGGACGTTGAAATACAATATCGCAAACCTGCAAGACTTGATGACTTGCTTGCCATACGCAGCACAATCACCCGTGTTGGTCCCGCATCCGTCAATTTCAGACAGTCCGCCCTGCGCGACATGGAACTGCTTTGCGAGAGCAATATCCAAGTGTGTTGCGTCGAGGCCCAGTCATTCCGCCCTGCCAAGCTACCGAACCAACTCAGAACCCTACTGGAAAAGGCCAAGAAATAACCATGCAACCCACTAGCGACCTGTCGTTGCTTACCTTATTAGTCGATGCCAGCATTCCCGTGCAGGTCGTCATGCTTATCTTGCTGGGCATCTCGATACTGTCCTGGACCTATATTTTCAGCAAGCGCGCCACCCTGAAACGCGCCAATGAACAAACGCGCCGCTTCGAAGATGATTTCTGGGCGGGCGGCGACCTGTCGGTTTTGCAGCAGGCCGTTGCCACGCGCCGGACCGAACATGGCGCCCTGGCACGGATCTTCGACGCCGGCATGACCGAATTCATCAAGGCCCGCCGCAACAACGGAGGGGGAGAAGCCTTGCTGGACGGCCCGCGCCGCGCCATGCGGGCCACTTACCAGCGGGAAATGGACAGCCTGGAATCGCACCTGAACTTTCTGGCTTCGGCCGGATCGGTCAGCCCCTATATCGGGCTGTTGGGCACGGTATGGGGCATCATGCATGCCTTCATCGGCCTATCTTCGATGCAGCAAGCCACGCTTTCCGCCGTCGCCCCCGGTATCGCCGAGGCGCTCATTGCCACGGCGATCGGTCTGTTCGCGGCGATCCCGGCGGTGCTTGCCTACAACCGCTACACCAACGAGATAGACCGGCTGTCCATTCGTTTCGATAGCTTTATCGACGAATTCCTGAACATCTTGCAACGTCAGGTGCGCTGATGCCATCCGTCCGCGGCGGCAATGGCCGCTCCCGCCGTCTGAAGAACGAGATCAACGTGGTGCCCTACATCGACGTCATGCTCGTGCTGCTGGTGATCTTCATGGTGACCGCGCCCATGATCACCCCCGGGCTTATCGAGCTGCCCTCCGTGGGGCAAGCCGCCGAAGTGCAGTCCAAGCCCGTGGAAGTACAGATAGAGGAAGACGGCGCCATTTCCCTGCGCGTGCGCGACGCCGGCGCGGGATTCGAAAAGATCAACAGCCAGGACCTGGTGACCGAAGTGCGCTCCCGTGCGACCGCGGACACCCCGGTCGTTATCGCCGCCGACGGACGAGTGCCGTACGAAACGGTCATGAAAATCATGGATCAGTTGCGCAGCAGCGGCATCCAGCGACTGGGCTTGCTGGTCGACCAGAAATCGAATCCAGAACAGCAAAACAGATAAGGCTGCGCCAGCGGGCTTTCCCGCAGGACTTCACGCGACGCAATGAAGCAGACACAGAAAAACATCCGCAGTACCCAGCAGCCGACTCCCGAACAACGGGATGAGCGTCGGGCGCTGGGCTATGCGCTGGCCATACACGGTGCCCTGATCCTGTTCATGCTGTTCGGTTTCATCGCTTCGCCCAGCAATCCGAACCCCGTGCAGGTGGAGCTATGGGCAGACGGCACGACGCCTACCGCCGCGGAACCGGACACCGAACCTGAAACAGCGGAAGAAGCCAGCACCCCGCCCGAACCCGCACCGGAGCCGCCACCCACGCCCGAGCCCGAGCCTCAGCCCGCTCCCGAGCCGCCTCCACCGCCTCCGCCTCCGCCGCCACCCCAGCAAAAGGCGCCGGTTCCCGAACCCGAGCCGGAAATAGATCCGGACATTGCCCTGGAGAAAGTCCGCAAAGAGCGCGAGGCGAAGGAAAAAGCCGCCCAGGAAGCCGCGGCAAAGGCAGCCCAGGAGAAAGCCGCGGCTGAAAAAGCCGCCGCCGAGAAGGCGGCAGCCGAAAAGAAAGCCAAGGAAGAAGCCGCCAAAAAGGCCCAGGAAGAAAAAGCGGCGGAGCAAAAGGCCCGCGAATTGGCAGCCGAAAAGGCAGCGGCCGAAAAGAAGGCCAAGGAAGAAGCGGCCCGGAAAGAGGCTGCGGCAAAGGCTGCAGCCGAGAAAGCCGCCGCCGAAAAGGCGGAGGCCGAGAAAAAGGCGGCGGAAGAAAAGAAAGCCAAGGCAGCCGCTGAAAAAGCGGCGGCCGAGAAAGCCGCGGCTGAAAAAGCCGCGACCGAGAAGGCTGCGGCCGAGAAAAAGGCCAAGGAAGCGGCAGCCAAGAAAGCGGCAGCCGAAAAAGCGGCGGCCGCCAAGCGTGAAGCCATCCGCGAAGCCATGCGCAGCGACGCCTTGGGCGCGGCGGGCATACCGGGCGGTACCGCCGACCGAAACCAGTCTGGCGGCGGAGGCAGCGACAGCGGCTATGCCGCCAAGGTGCGTGCCTGCGTTCGCCCGCGTGTCGTATACAACGTGCCGCCGCAACAAGGAAACAGCAACCCGACAGTACAATACAGGGTACAGCTCAAATCGAATGGCATCGTCGAAAACGTCGATATCAGGCGCTCATCGGGGAACCCCCGTTTCGACGAAGCGGTCAGAAAGGGTATTCAGGCCTGCTCGCCCTTCCCCAAACCGCCATCAGGCAAATACCCCTCGGAAATCGAGGGCGACTACCGAATGTACGATTAACAGGAGATAGTAGATATGACAGCCGTCACTCCAGCCAAAACCGCCGCGCCCAGCCTTTGGCGCGCCTGGGCTTTCGGGATACTGGCGCTCGCCGCCGGCCTGCTTGCCGCAGGTCCCGCCCAAGCCCAGCTAAGGGTCGACATTTCGGGGGTAGGCGCCACCCAGTATCCCATCGCCATCGCCGATTTTGCCGGCGACGCGCAAGGCCAGGCCGTGGCCGAAGTCATACGCGCCGACCTTACCCGATCAGGCCAATTCCAACTGATCAATGCCACCGGCGCCGGCCTGAATCTGGAAAGCTCCATCGCTTACGACCAATGGCGCAATCGCGGCGCCGATTATCTGGCTTATGGCGCCATCACGCAGTCCGGCGGCCAATACAACGTCAGCTACCGCTTGGTGGATTCGGTTCGCAAGACCCAACTCGACGGCGTCGCGTTCACCGGCACCGAAAAAGAGCTGCGCCGCATTTCCCATCAGATAGCGGATCGCATCTACGAAAAAGTTACCGGCGTGCGCGGCGTCTTCTCGACGCGTATTGCCTACGTGTTGCAAACGGGCAACAGCTATGAGTTACAAATTGCTGACGCGGACGGACAAAATCCGCAAGTGATGCTGCGCTCGAAGCAGTCCATTATTTCACCGGCCTGGTCGCCCGACGGCAAACAACTGGCCTATGTCAGTTTCGAATCCGGCAAGCCGGTTGTCTACGTGCAGACCCTGGCGTCGGGCCAGCGCGTTCCGCTGGCCAACTTCAAGGGCAACAACAGCGCTCCGGCATGGTCGCCCAACGGACAGCAACTGGCCATCGTTCTTTCGCGCGACAGCATCTCGCAAATCTACACCATCAATGCCGACGGATCCGGACTGCGGCGCATCATGCGTTCACCCCTGATCGACACCGAACCGCAATACACACCGGACGGCGGATCCATCGTTTTCACCAGCGATCGCGGCGGCAGCCCGCACATTTACAAAGTCCCTGTCAGCGGTGGGGATGCGCAACGCATTACCTTTAACGGAAGTTACAATATCTCACCGGCCCTGTCGCCCGATGGAAACAACCTGGTGTACGTTACACGTAGAAATGGTGCTTTCCGGGTTGCAATACAAAACATGGGGTCCGGTTCCGAACAGTTGCTAACCGCCGGACCCGATGACGAGTCACCAAGTTTTGCACCGAACGGAATGCAAATCCTTTATAGTTCTGTACAAGGCGGCCGTAGTGTTTTAGCTGTTACTTCTGTTGATGGCCGCGTACGTCAAACGCTCTCAGCGCTTAACGGCAAAGTACGCGAACCGACCTGGGGACCATTTACTAATTAATTTTCAGTGTGACTCTTTTTCAAAGGAACTTAAATGAGCTCGCGCATCGCAAGAAGCCTCACAATAGCCGTATTTGCAGCCAGTTTGGCTGCATGTAGCTCGGTGCCTCTAGACCAGTCCGGCAGCGGAACTGGCAGCGGCAACGGCTCGGCCAGTTCGGGGCAGATTATGGACCCATTCAATCCGCAAAGCCCGCTCGCCCAACAGCGTTCGGTCTATTTCGATTTCGATAGCTACACCGTCCCTGATCAATACCGCAGCCTGGTGGAAATGCATTCTTCCTACCTCACCGGCCATGCTCAGCAAAAGATCCGCATCGAAGGCAACGCCGATGCCCGTGGCGGCTCCGAATACAACCTGGCCCTGGGCCAGCGCCGTTCGGACGCTGTTGCACGCATGATGACTTTGCTTGGCGTGAACAGCAACCAGATCGAAGCCATCAGCTTCGGCAAGGAGCGTCCAAAGGCATTGGGTAACACCGAAGCCGACTACGCTGAAAACCGCCGTGCAGATATTGTTTATCAAAAGTAATATCTGAACGCGTTTCCCTGCAACGCCGTGGCGGCATTCCGCCGCGGCGTTTTCATTTGAACGGAACCGAAAATGAGCGTTTATCCTACGTCCCTGCGCACCGTCGTACTCGCCACCAGCCTCTCCCTGTTTACGGCATTTGCCGCCCCCGCACAGGCATTTTCCGACGATGAGGCGCGTCGCGCCATTCTGGAACTGCGCGAACAGATCAAACAGTTGACCGATCAGAACCGGCAAGCACGCTTGCAACTGGCCGATCAGATGGAAGTCCTGCAGCATGAAATGGCCAGCATGCGCGGCCAACTGGAACAATTGAACTGGCAGGCCGATCTTGAGAAACGCTCCAGCCAGGATCAATCGGGCGGCAACACCACCAAAGTGGCCGATCCGCAAGAGCAGGCCGCGTATGAAACGCCCATGGGCCTGTTCCGCGCCGGCAAATACAAAGAAGCCGCAGCCAGCTTCGCGACCTTCCTGGAAGCCTACCCGGACAGCCAACTGGCCCCTGAAGCGCGCTTCTATCAAGGCAGCAGCCGCTATGCCAGCAAGGATTTCAAAGGTTCCATCCAGGGCCTGACCGCCATGGTCAAGGCCACGCCGCAAGACCCGCGCGCTCCGGATGCCCTGCTGGTCATCGCCGCCAGCCAGATCGAACTGAATGATATGGCCGGCGCCAAGGCCAGCCTGCAGAAAATCGTCAAGGACTACCCGCAAACTTCGGCCGCCGAAACGGCCAAGAGCCGCCTGAAGCTACTGCAGTAATGTCCGCCAGCATGTCGGCCGGCGCCGCCTATCGGCAAGCATGGAGGCGCCGCAAGACGTTTCTGGCGTTGCTCGTCGCCGCCATCGCCTGCCTGGCCGTCATCGACTTGACGCTGGGGCCGGCCGACATAAACCTGCCGGCGCTTGCGCAGGCGGTGTTGTCTCCCGGCTTCGCCGACCCAACCACACAAGCCATTATCTGGGAAATACGCCTGCCGCAAGCCTTGATGGCGGTGCTGGTCGGCGCCTCGCTGGGACTGGCTGGCGCCGAAATGCAAACCGTGCTGAACAATCCGTTGGCCAGCCCGTTCACCCTTGGCGTTTCGTCCGCCGCCGCCTTGGGCGCGGGCGTTACCTTGGTGTTCGATTGGCATTTTCCCTTCATGCCCACGCAGTACGCGCTGGTCTTCAATGCCTTTGTCCTGGCGCTGCTATGCACGCTGCTGCTCGATGCCGTGGCGCGTCGGGCGCGGATCGGCGCCGCGGCCATCGTCCTGTTCGGCATTGCACTGGTGTTCACCTTCAACGCCCTGCTGTCCCTGGTGCAATTGACGGCCAATGCCGCCTCTTTGCAGGATCTGGTGTTCTGGATGATGGGCAGCCTGGCCCGCAGCGACTGGATCAAGCTTTCCATGATGGCGGCAGCCCTGCTGCTCACCCTTCCCTTTTCCCTGCGCCGCGCCTGGCAGCTTACCGCCCTGCGTTTCGGCGACGATCGTGCCGCCGGCTTCGGTGTCGATCCGCAGCGCATCCGGCGCGGCGCCTTATTGCGGGTAAGCGTACTGGCCTCGCTGGCGGTTGCCCTGGTCGGGGTCATCGGCTTCATAGGGCTGATCGCTCCTCATATCGCCAGGAGACTATGGGGCGAGGACCACCGCTGGTATTTGCCCGCCAGCGCGGGCATAGGCGCAGCCATCCTTGCCGGTGCTTCGGTCGCGGCAAAGCTTATCAGCAGCCATGCCGTGATTCCCGTGGGCATCGTCACGACGCTGGTGGGCATTCCGTTCTTCATTCTTGCCCTGATGCGCCGGACCGTGCATTAGCATGAACAGCCCGCCACTATCCCCTATCCTTCACGTAGAAGGCCTGTCATGCAAGCTGGGCGGCAATCAGGTCCTGCGGGAGCTGACGCTGCCGCCCTTGCGCGGCGGCGAACTGGTTGCGCTGCTGGGCCCCAACGGCAGCGGAAAATCGACACTGCTCAGAAGCATTGCCGGACTGGCTCCGGCCCGCTTCGATGCCCTGGCACTGAACAAGTTGGATTTGCGCGGGCTGCCCGCCAGGTCGCGTGCCGAAACCGTCCGCTACCTGCCGCAGTTCCTGCCCGACTCCATACACCTGACCGTCACCGAAGCCTTGCTTGTTGCGCTGAACGCCCGCGGCGCCCTGGCCCCGGCCGTCTCCATGGCGCGCACCGAGGCTGTGCTGGACAGCCTGGGCATAGGCAGCCTGGGGCCGCGCTTCCTGGACGAGCTTTCCGGCGGGCAAAAGCAATTGGTCGGATTGGCGCAGGCTTTGGCCGACGAGCCGGCCGTGCTGCTTCTGGATGAACCGCTGGCATCGCTGGACCTTAACTTCCAGCATCACGCCATGCTGCTGCTAAAGCGGCTGGCCGCCGATCGCGGCCTGCTGGTGGTGATCGTTGCGCATGACTTGAACATCGCCCTGCGCTACGCCGACACCGCCCTGCTGCTGCATCAGGGGCGGCTGCTGGCTGCCGGGGAACCGCTATCCGTCATTACGCCCGCATCCATTGCCCAGGCCTTCCAGGTCCGCGCGCGCGTCGAATCGTGCAGCCTGGGCTACGCCAACGTCCTGGTGGACGACCTTATCCAACTCTAGTCTGATCCCATGCAGCCCAACCTTGAACCCCTGCGGCATACCTTTGCCCATCCCGACCATCCCCTGCACTATATCGAGGCCGGCAGCGGCGAAACGCTGCTGCTGATACATGGATCCTTGTGCGATTACCGCTATTGGCGCTGGCAACTGCCCGCGCTATCGGGCCAGTATCGGCTGGTCGCGCCCAGCCTGCGCGGATACTGGCCGGACGCCTTCACCGCCGAGGACCCCAGCTTCAGCATAGAGCGGCATACCCGCGATCTGGCCGCCTTTATCCGGCAGATCGATGATGGCAGGCCGGTTCACATTCTGGGGCATTCGCGCGGAGCGCAGGTGGCGCTGGAGCTGGCCTGCGCGGCTCCAGCGCTGACGCGCAGCCTGACCCTGGCCGATCCCGGATTCCAGCTGGATGGAGAACCGCCGGCCCCCTCTTTCCATGGCGAGGTCGTCCAGCTGCTGCAAGACGGGCAGATCGAACTTGCCTTGTCCCGCTTCGTGGATGCGGTCAATGGCCCGGGAACATGGAAGCAAATGGTCGGATGGTTCAAGACCATGGTCAAGGACAATGCCTACACGCTGCTGTCGCAGTTTCGGGAAGTCAATCTGTGCGTCGACCTGGACCGTGCAAGCCGCCTGCAATGTCCGGTGCAACTGATAGGCGGGGCAAACAGCCCCGCCCGTTATGGCGGCAGGCTGGATGCCCTGGAGAAAGCCATAGGCCAGGCAAGCCGCACGACGATCCCGCTGGCGTCGCACGGCATGAACCTGGCCAATCCCAAAGCCTTCAACCAGGCGGTCGCCCGATTCCTGGAATCAACGCACAGCCCCTGACGGCCTTAATGCGTTTTGGTATTGGCCGGCTTGACCTCGCACTGCGCGCTGGCCTTTTCCCCCGTGTCGAACAGGAAGTTCATGCTTACGCTGCTGCCCACGGCCGGCGCGGCGGCCGGCTTCTCGAGCATGGCGTGATAGCTGCCGGGCTTGAACTCCAGCTGGCCGCCGGCCGGAATGACGATGTCATGCGTTTCCGACATTTTGCTCATGCCGTCCTGATGAGTGGTCTGGTGCAGCATGACCATGCCGTAAGTGGCCGACGCCGCGCTTTGCAGTTTGACGGGCTTGCCGCCGGTATTCTTTATCAGAAAGTAGCCGGCGGACGGCGCCGGCGCGGGCAGCGAGCGGATCCAGCAAGCCGAAACTGACAGCGTCGAAGAAGTCTTGGCCTTGGCCGCGGCCTGCGCCTGACCGCCCATGTCGTGGCCGTGCGCGGCGTGCGCATGGCCTGCGTGGGCCATGGGCATCGCGGCATCACCCTGCTGGGCTTGAACACTCGCAGCCTGTGCGGACAGGGCTGGCAACGCGCCGCCAAAAGCCAGAAGGCAGGTCAAAATTATTTTTTTCATCACGAAATCCTAAATCATGGAATTGGTTCTATTCGATTACTCGAACACAATACGTTCGAAATTTCCGGCCATGCCTGATACGGATCAAACCCGGCCGGAATCGTACGCGGCGCTTGCGGCGCCGGGCTTCATGCGCGGTAGGGGGGAGCTCGCGAGCCCAGCGGCGGCCCGCGCACGATATGCGCTTGCACCATCGCGGCCGGCATGATGAAAATGGCGTAGGCAAGGTAGAAAACCGCCGGCGTCAGCGCCGGCGCGGCCAGCGGCAGAACCGCCTGGCTTGCCGCGGCGCTGAAGACACAGTGAAGTATTGGCGCCTCGGTGGGCGCATTCGATTTTCGGGGTACCGCATTTTGCGCCACGCCGGCGGGCAGGCCGGCTATGCAGAAAGTCATGCCCGGGATGCCGGCCTGGCCGTTCGCCTGCGCCGGCATGAAGCCCGACGGGATCACGGCGCGCAACAGAAACACCAACAGCAGCACGCCCGAAAAAGCGCGCCACCGTGCTCCCGAAGAGAAAATACGCATAGGCCTATCCATCGAATCGAAGTGTACTATGTCGAAAGACCCGCCACTACCGCACCCAGCATGAACACCACCGCGCACGCCGACACGCCCAAAATCACGATTGCCGAATTCGAACAGCTTCTGGATAGCCATCACCCCTTCGCCGGGGTATTGGAGATCGACATCCTGGAAATCGGCGCGGGCAAGTCGATATTGCGCCTGCCTGAACGCCGCTCCCACCAAAGGCTGGGCGGCATGATAGCCGGGCCCATGCTGATGGGCCTGGCCGACCTGGCGCTCTATGCCGCCATCGTCGGAGGCACCGGAAATCGTGACGCGGTTACCGCCAGCCTTAGCATGAACTTCCTGCGCAAGACGCCGCCCGGAGGCGTGCTGGCCCATGCCACCATCCTGAAAACCGGCCGCATGGCCGCCGGCGAGGTCCTGTTGGTGCCCGAGGCGGGGGGTGCGCCCGTGGCTCAGGCGATCAGCACCTGGGCGCTGCCCCGCAACGCCTGAGGCCGGTTTCCAGGCGACATTTATCGATGGGCCACTCAAACGAGAACACCAGGAAAACCGAGACGGCCGGGGCATGGATAAGCGAAGTCCGTGCGTCGCTGCGGCTGGGTTGGCCGCTGATCTTCACCAATCTGGCCCAGATAGCGCTGCTGACCACAGACCTCATCTACATGGGCAGGCTGGGCGCCGACCAATTGGCGGCCGGCTCGCTGGCCGTCAGCCTGTATCACACCCTGATGATTTTCAGCATGGGCCTGGTATCGGCGACCATGCCCATGCTGGCCGCCACACTCGGAAGGCGCAGAAACGCCGTACGCGAAGTGCGGCGCACTGTGCGCCAGGGCCTATGGTCGGCGCTGCTGATCTGCCTTCCCATGTGGTTGATATTGTGGCAGGCCGAGCCGGTTTTGCTGCTGATGGGACAGAGACCGGCCATGGCGGCCGATGCGGCCAGCCTGATGCGTACCCTGCAATGGGCGTTGTTGCCTTACCTGGGCTATATCGTATTGCGTTCGGTCCTTGCCGCCATGGAACGGCCCGCCTGGACGTTGCTTGTGGCCGGCGCGGCCATTTTGCTTAACGCCCTGGTGGGCTGGCTGCTGATTTTCGGGCACTGGGGGTTCCCGGCTCTGGGGCTCAAGGGCGCCGGCATTGCAAGCACATGCTCCAGCATCGCCATGTTTCTTGGCATGGCCCTGGTGTTGACGCGCCACAAGCGATTTCGCCGATACCGGCTCTTTGGCCGCCTTTGGCTTGCGGATTTCACGCGCTTGGCGGAACTGTGGCGGCTGGGCATTCCCATCGCCATCACGTTCACGCTGGAGACCCTGGTGTTCTACGCGGCCGTCATGATGATGGGGATGATAGGCAAGACCGCGCTGGCGGCGCATGCCATCGCCATGCAGATCGCCTCGATTTCTTTCATGGTTCCATTGGGCTTCGGGCAAGTCGCGACCATACGAGTCGGTCTGGCCGCCGGCCGACGGCAATTGCCGCAGATGCTGCGCGCGGGCTGGACCTCTTATGCGATGGGAGTCGGTTTCATGGGCCTCGCGGCGCTGGTCATGTGGCTTTCCCCTCATACGATTATCGGCCTGTTCATCGACACCGAATTGCCCTCCAATAAAGAGGTCGTGGCGCTGGCCATACAGTTTCTTGCCCTTGCCGCCTTGTTCCAGCTGGCCGATGGCGCGCAGGCCGTCAGCGCGGGCATGCTGCGCGGCCTGCACGACACCCGCGTACCGATGCTGCTTGCCGCTTTCGGCTATTGGATATTGGGCGTGCCCTTCGGCGCCTTCCTGGCCTTCGGCGCGGGTTGGGGCGGCCAAGGCGTTTGGGTCGGCCTGGCGACCGGCCTGAGCGTGGTTGCCGTGCTGCTAACCGTGCGCTGGGTGCGCCACAGCCGGCGAGTCGGATTCCGCCACTGAAAAAGACCCCAGGTGATCGACCAGCAGCCTGGCGGCGGGCGTCAGCGCCTCTTCCGAGCGGAAGCACAGGGCGAATCTCCGGCTGGCCCATTCGTCGGTAAGCGGAATGACGCGCAAGGCCTGTACATTGGCATAGGCCTGTGCCACCTCTATCGGCAGCACGCTGATGGCCAGTTTGGCCAGGACAACGCGCAGGACGGCATTAAGATTCGAAACGAATACGCGTTCGATCAATTGCTTGCCGGCCAGGCTTGCCTGGCGCTTGAGCATGACCTGGACGGCGCTGGCCGACGATATGCTGACCTGCTCGTAATCCAGGGTCGCTTCGAACGGCAGCGCCTTGAAGCCCGCCAGCGGATGGTCGGGATGCATGACGATGGCCAGGCGGTCGGTCCGGTAGGGGCGGGTAAGCAGACCCTGGAAGTCGGCGACATCCCAGCAGATCCCCACGGATGCCACGCCTTCCTTGATGCCACGCACGACATCGACGCTCAAGCGTTCCTCGATGTCTATCTGTATGTTGCGGTAATCGGGATCTTGCAGAAAAACCGCCAGGTCTTCGGGCAGCTTCTCCGCCAACACCGAAACGGTCGCCAATACCCTGACCTGCCCTTTCACGCCTGACGCATACGACAGCATGTCGCGCCGTATGCGATCGGCGCTGGCCAGCATGGCACGCGCATGTTCCAGCAAGGTTTCGCCCGCGGGCGTCGGAGCTACCCCATGCCGCCGCCGAATCAGCAGCTTCACGCCGACGGTTTCTTCCAGCGCCGACAGGCGCTTGCTGATGGCCGAGCCGACAATGCTGGACTGTTCGCCCGCCCGGGCGATGCTGCGCAACTCGCAGACGGCGACAAACAATCGCAGCGTGGTCAGATCCAGATCTCGCACAGCAGTGGCTCCAGGACGAAATAATTAAAACGCGGGGATGATGGAAACCTATGATATTCCAAAATGGAACTTATATAGTTCTAAAACTGCGCTTTTCATATTTTTCAGAATACCTAAAATAAGGCTTCCCCAGCTTTCCAGCGCAAGCTCGACATGACAGTCACCGAAACCCGCCACACCGCCCCTTTGTGCAAGACCTGGCCCGAGCGCGTCGTTGTGCGCGAAGTGGGCTTGCGCGACGGCCTGCAAAGCATCGCCCGGACTCTTCCAACCGAGCGGAAAAAGGAATGGATCGCGGCGGCCCATGCCGCGGGCCAGCATGAAATCGAGGTCGGTTCATTCGTCCCCGCGCGCCTGATGCCCCAACTGGCCGATACCGGCGAGCTTGTCGCCTTTGCGAACACATTGCCTGGACTGCGGGCATCGGTGTTGGTGCCCAACCTGAAAGGCGCCGAACACGCCATGGCGGCCCAAGCCCACCTGATGATCGTGCCGCTTTCAGCCAGCCACGCTCACAGCCTGGCCAACCTGCGCAAGACACCCGACGAAGTGGTGGCCGAGGTGGCCCGAATCAGGGCCGCCCGCGACGCGGCGGGGTCCAGGACGATTATTGAAGGCGGCGTCGGCACGGCGTTCGGCTGCACTGTGCAAGGCCATGTCGAACCCGCTGAGGTCCTGCGGCTGGCGCAAGCCTTGCTGGACGCCGGCGCCGACCGCATCAGCCTGGCCGACACGGTCGGCTATGCTCACCCCGCGGCGGTGGACAGCCTGTTTACCCAAGCTATGCGCATTCTGGGCGACAAGCTGTGCTGCGCGCACTTCCA
Organism: Pollutimonas rozaliensis; assembly: GCF_048751585.1. Taxonomy (NCBI): domain Bacteria; kingdom Pseudomonadati; phylum Pseudomonadota; class Betaproteobacteria; order Burkholderiales; family Alcaligenaceae; genus Pollutimonas; species Pollutimonas rozaliensis. Next base: position 27,928 of record NZ_JAZHOB010000004.1, read on the forward strand.
TGACACGCGCGGCCTAGGGCTGGCCAATGCCCTGGCCGCGCTGGAAACCGGCATTACCCGGTTCGATGCCTGCCTTGCGGGCCTGGGCGGATGCCCCCACGCGCCGGGCGCCAGCGGCAACGTCACCACCGAGGACCTGCTCTTCATGCTTGAAAGCATGGGAATCGATACGGGCTGCGATATCGAAGCCGTGCTGGCGCTGCGCGGACAGATCGCGCAGTGGCTCTCGGGCGAAATCTTGCACGGCGCCTTATGGCAGGCCGGAATGCCGAAGGCGCCGATCTCGGCGAATCGGCCCGGCCAAAATAATTAACAGGAAACGCATGTTGTCGCTCAATCAGCCTTCTCCGGCTCAAACCGAAAGCCAGTCCGCCGTAGCCTCAAAACGGCGCTTGCCGCTGACCGGGCTTCGAGTCGTCGAGTTCACTCATATGGTCATGGGTCCAACCTGCGGGCTGGTGCTGGCCGACCTGGGCGCGGAAGTCATCAAGATAGAGCCTGTCGAAGGGGACAGAACGCGCCACCTTCTGGGCGCGGGCGCGGGCTTCTTTCCCATGTTCAATCGGAACAAGAAAAGCATAGGCCTGAATCTTCATACCCCCGAGGGGGTCGAAATCGCGCGCAAGCTGGCCGGGTCGGCCGACGTGGTCGCCGAAAACTTCCGGCCCGGCATGATGCGCAAGTACGGGCTGGATTACGCCGCGCTCAGCGCCGCCAATCCACGCCTGATCTATGCCAGCCTGAAAGGCTTCCTGCCCGGCCCCTACGAATTGCGCACCGCCCTTGACGAAGTCGTCCAGATGATGGGCGGGCTGGCCTATATGACCGGCCGTCCAGGCGACCCCTTGCGCGCCGGCACCAGCGTCAACGACATCATGGGCGGCATGTTCGGGGCGATCGGCATCATGGCGGCCCTGATAGAGCGCGGCATCACAGGCAAGGGGCAGGAAGTCCAGTCGGCCCTGTTCGAGAACAATATCTTTCTGGTCGGCCAGCACATGCTGCAATACGCCATTACCGGCGTTGCCGCCGCGCCCATGCCGGAACGAATCTCCGCCTGGGCCTTGTACGATGTTTTCACGGTAAAGGATGGGGAACAGATATTCCTGGCGGCCGTGAGCGATGCCCAATGGGTGACTTTCTGCCGCGCACTGGGCTTCACCGATTTGCTGTCCCGGCCCGAGCTGGCCACCAACAACGATCGCGTCCGTGTAAGGCCGGCCCTATTGGACGACCTGCGCGCCAGGCTGGCGGGCTTCAGCGCCGAGGAGCTATCGGCCATCTTCGAAAAAAACGGCCTGCCCTTCGCCCCCATCGTCAAACCCGAGGAATTGTTCGACGACCCGCATCTGAAAGCCACGGGCGGCCTGGCCGACATACGCCTGACTGACGGAGAACGCGCGGGACACACCGCCCAGGCCGCCCTGCTGCCCCTTAGCATGTCGGGCGAGCGCCTGGGCGTGCGCCTGAATCCGCCCGCCCTGGGACAGCACACCGGCGAGCTGCTTGCCCGGCTGGGCTATTCCAAAGAAGAAGCCGAACACCTTATTGCGCAAGGCGCGGTTGCCTAGCGCCTTCCCGCCAAGCATTCAAACCCGTCAATAAAAAATGGAGACAACATGACAACATCAAACATGAATCCGACCCGCCGCCAGATCCTGGCCGCATTCGGCGCCGCGGCCGCCATGCCTTTTTCGGCATTTTCGCAAAACGACCGGCCGATCAATCTGATATTGCCGGTCGGGCCCGGTTCCGGCGTGGACACCATCGTGCGATCCGCCAGCCAGGCATGGGCCAAGGCGGCCGGGCGCACCGTGGTCATCGAAAACAAGCCAGGCGCGGGCGGCATACTGGGTACCTCGGCCCTGGTCAAATCGGTCCCGGACGGCCACACGCTGGGCGTCGTGTCCAACAACCACGTCATCTTCCCCAGCGTATACAAGTCGGTGCCCTTCGATCCCATCGCCGACATAACGCCCATTTCAGTCATCGGCACCACGCCTTTACTGCTGGTGGTCAATCCGAAGAAGCTGCCGGCCGACAATATCAAGGAACTGATTGCCTTGCTGAAGGCCAAGCCGGGCAGCTACAACTTTGCCTCGTCCGGCAACGGAACCATACTGCACCTGGCAGCCGAAATGTTCGTGGATCAGGCCGACGTCCAGGCCCGCCATATTCCCTACAAGGGCGTAGGCCCCATGATGACCGACCTGATCGGCGGCCAGGTGGACTTTGGCGTGCTTTCCCTGCCTTCCGTTCTGTCGCAACTGAAAAGCGGCAGCCTGCGCGCCGTCGGCCTGGGAGGAAAAAAGCGCATACCGGCCCTGCCCGATCTGCCCACGATAGCCGAGCAGGGCCTGCCCGATTACTACGTCGAAGGCTGGTTTGCCGTCATCGGTCCGGCCAAGCTGCCGGCCGACAAGGCCAAGGAAGCCTACAGCCAGGTGTCCAGCGCCTACGCCGATCCCGAGGTCAAGAGAAGCATGACCACCCAGGGCAATACCATACTGATGATGAATCCCGACGATACGGCCCGTTTTTTCCAGGCGGAATTGGACAAGTACGCCAAGGTCGTGAAAGCGGCAGGCATGGAATTGAAGTAAGCAGCTCCGTCGTCCTTCTTTATGCTAACTTTGCGGGATAAGGATACCCCCCGTTCAAAGCAAGCCATCACAAGAAGGACGACCACCATGCATTACAGACGCCTCGGCGCAAGCAACCTGCGCGTTTCCAATCTTTGCTTGGGCACGATGATGTTCGGCGATCAAACCGACTATGCGGAAGCAAAAAGCATGGTCGATTCAGCCCGCGAACACGGCATCAACTTCATCGATACCGCCGACACCTACACCAAAGGCGCATCGGAAGAAATGGTGGGCAAGCTGATCAGCGCGAACCGCCACGATTGGGTGCTGGCCAGCAAGCTGGGCAATGCCATGAGCAAGGCGCCCAATCAATCGCATTATTCGCGGCACTGGATGATGCACGAGGTGGATCAAAGCCTGCGCCGCCTGTCCACCGACCATCTGGACATCCTTTACCTGCACCGCGACTTCCACGAGGAAAACCTGGACGAAGCCGTGCGCGCTCTGGGCGACCTTATCCGCGCAGGCAAGATCCGCGCCTTCGGTCTATCCAACTTCCGTGGCTGGCGCATCGCCGAATTCATTCGCCTGTGCCAGCAAGCCAATGTGCCGCAACCCGTGGTTTGCCAGCCCTATTACAACCTGCTCAATCGCGGGCCCGAGGTCGAAATACTGCCGGCCTGCGGGCACTACGGATTAGGTGTCGTGCCCTACAGCCCCATCGCACGCGGCGTGCTTACCGGAAAATATCGGGCCGGCCAGACGCCGCCGCGGGAAAGCCGGGCGGGACGCGGCGACAAGCGCATGATGGAAACGGAGTTTCGCGACGAGTCGCTGGCCATTGCGCAACGCCTGCAAGAGCATTGCGAGCAGCGCGGAATCAAGCTGGCGCATTTCGCCACCGCCTGGGTCCTGGCCAACCGCCATGTCAGCGCGGTCATCGCCGGCCCGCGCACGCTGGCGCAACTGGAAGACTACTACCCCGCCGTCGATGTGCAAATCAGCCCAGAGGAGGAAGCGCTGGTGGACGGCCTGGTAACGCCGGGCCATGCATCGACGCTGGGATACAACGACCCCAGCTACCCCTTCTTCGGACGATAAGGGCTGGTCCCGCAACGGAAAGAATGGGGCCGGATCTTGCAATCATGGGAGATTGCAAGACCCGGCCCCATGTGCTTACAAAGGCCCGGCCTGAAGTAGCGCCATGCAGGCTTACTTGGTGGGAAGCTTGCCCGCCACGCCTTGGACGTAGTAGTTCATCTTGTTCAGGCCCGCATCGTCCAGAACACCGGATTCCAGGCGGACCTTGCCTTCGTTGTCCTTGATGGGTCCGGCAAACGGCGCCAGGGTTCCGGCGACGATTTCAGCCTGTTTTTCCAGCACCAGCTTCTTCACATCGTCAGGCACGGCGGGACCGAATCCTTCGATCGCGGCCATGCCCTGCTTGATGCCGCCCCATGTGCTGTCCGGCTTCCATGCGCCATTCAATACGTCCTGGGCTTCCTTGGTGAAGTACTTGCCCCAATGGTGGGTGACTGCCGCAAGCTGGGCATTCGGCCCGAATTTCTTCATGTCGGAATGGTAGGCCACGGCGTACTTGCCTTTCTCTTCGGCGGCCTGGACCGTGGCGGTCGAATCGGTATGGTGGGTAACGATGTCGGCGCCCTGGCCGATAAGCGCCAAGGCCGCATCGCGTTCCTTGCCGGGATCGAACCAGCTGTTCACCCAGATGACGCGCACTTCGGCATTGGGATTGACGCTGCGCATGCCGCGCGTAAAGGCATTAATGCCTTGCAGTACTTCGGGAATCGGGAAAGCGCCCACATAGCCCGCGACGTTCGACTTGGTCATCTTGCCCGCCAGAATGCCGGCCAGGTAGCGGGCTTCGTAGAAGCGGGAATTGGTGGTGGCCACATTGGCGGCCGTCTTGTAGCCGGTGGAATGCACGAATTTCACATCGGGAAACTGCTTTGCCACCTTGAGCGTGGGATTCATGTAGCCGAAGGAAGTCGTGAAAATAAGCTTGTTGCCCTGCTGGGCCAGGTCGCGTATGACGCGCTCGGCGTCGGCGCCTTCGGGAACGTCTTCAACGAACTGGGTTTTGATCTTATCGCCCAGGGCCTGCTCCATTTCCTTGCGCCCGATGTCCTGCTGCCAGGTCCAGCCGGCCTCGCCGATGGGGCTGACGTAGACGAAACCTATCTTCAGCGGCTCTTGCCCGGCTGCCGCGGCGGCGGAAGCGGAAAAAGCGATCGCGGGCGCAATGACCGCGGCACACAGCGCATGGCGTAAAAACTTTGCAGACATGATTATCCTTAGGAGTTCGGGTTAAAGTGTTTGCCCAGCGAGGCAGGCATGTTCAGCCTGATCCAGTTTGCGTTTCGGGAAATAAGGACCAGCACCACTATCGTTGCAAGATAGGGCAGCATGGAAAGCAGCTGCGACGCTATGGGAACCCCCAGCGCCTGCATATGATAGGTAAGAATGGTGATCCCGCCAAACAGATAGGCGCCCACCAGCACGCGCAACGGCCGCCATGTGGCAAAGGTCGTCAGCGCCAGCGCAATCCAGCCTCGGCCCGCCACCATGCCCTCCACCCACATGGGCGTGTAGGCCAGCGACATAAAGGCTCCCGCCAGGCCGCAGCAAGCCCCGCCGAACAGCAAGGCGGAAAGCCGTATGCGCCTGACCTTATAGCCCAGGGCATGGGCCGACGAGGGGGATTCGCCCACGGAACGCAAGATCAGGCCCGCGCGAGTCCGGTTAAGGAACCAGACTATGCCGGCGCACAGCAGCAGCGATAAATACACCATGGGGTGCTGCTGGAAGATGGCCGCCCCAAGAAAGGGGATGTCCTGAAGGAAAGGCAGGCCGAAATGGTTGCCCTGCAAGGTGGCGCCTACATAATCGATGCCGATGTAGGCCGAGGCGCCGACGCCGAACAGGGACAAGGCCAGGCCCGTGGCCACTTGATTGGCCCCCAGCCAGACCGTGAGCCAGGCAAAGAAACCCGCCAGCGCCATGCCGGCCAGAGCTCCCGCCAGGAAGCCCAGGGCCACGCTGTCGGAATGGATGGTGACGGCGAAACCGATGACGGCCGCCACCAGCATCATGCCTTCGGAGCCCAGATTGATCACACCGGACTTTTCATTGATAAGCAGGCCCAGCGCCGCCAGCATGAGCGGCGTGCCCGCGTTGATGGCCGATGCGATCAGGGGAGCCAATGCGTCCATTATTTGCTCCAGCGCAGTCGATTATTGATCAGGACATCGCAGGCCAGCAGGGAAAACAGCAGGATGCCCTGGAAAATCCCGGTAATGGCGCTAGGCATCCCAAGCCGGCTTTGCGACAGCTCGCCGCCGATATACAGCAAGGCCATGATGAAACTGGAAAAAATCACGCCTATGGGATGCAGGCGCCCCACAAAAGCCACGATAATGGCCGCAAAACCATAGCCCGGGGAGATCGACGGCGTCAGTTGGCCGATGGGTCCCATGATCTCCGATGCGCCCGCCACTCCCGCCAGGGCGCCGGACACGCACAAGGACGTCCAGAGCGAGCGGCTCGAGGAAAACCCCGCATACCGGGCCGCCAGGGGCGCCATGCCGCCAACCTGCAGCTTGAAACCGGAAAAGCTGCGCGACAAGTACAGCCAGCCGATCACCGAGGCCAGCAGGGCCAGCACGATGCCCAGGTGCAGGCGCGTTCCAGGCAAAACCACGGGCAGCAGGAAACCGTCCGAAAAAAGCCGCGACTGAGGAAAGCCGAAGCCGTCCGGATCAATCAATATGCCATGCACCAGATAGCTCAGCAGCAACTGGGCGACATAGACCAGCATCAGCGAAACCAGGATTTCATTGGCGTTGTAGCGATCGCGCAGCCAAGCCGTGATGGCGGCCCAAAAGGCGCCCCCCACCGCTCCGGCAGCAAGGGCCAACGTCATCAGCCCGAAACCGCCATTGGTCTCGTCGTCGAAATACAGGATGACGGAACCCGCGGCAATGGCCCCCATGACCAATTGGCCTTCCGCGCCGATATTGAATACGTTCGCGCGAAAGCACAGGGACAGGCCGACAGCGATCAGCAACAGCGGCGCGACCTTGACCCCCACCTCGGACCAGCCTCGCAGATCCTTGATGGGTTCATAGAAGAAGACCGAAAGGCTGGCCAGCGGATCCTTGCCCACGGCAAGAAACAAGGCCACGCCGCAGAGCGCCGTCAGCAACACCGCCAGCACCGGTGAAAGCCAGGACATCCAGATGGACGGCTGCGCCCGCGGCTCAAGCCTGAACATGCGCCGCCTCCGTAACATTTCCCGTCCACAGCCCGCTCATCCACCGGCCGATCAAATCATTGTCGGCCTCCATGGCCTTGACGGACGGGGACATCCTGCCCTTGGACATGACCACCAGCCTGTCGGATATCTCGAACAATTCGTCCAGTTCCTCGGAAACGACCAGCACGGCGCAGCCCGCATCGCGCAAGCTCAGCAATTCAGCCCGGATTTGAGCGGCCGCGCCGACATCCACGCCCCAGGTGGGCTGCGCCACCAGCAATACCCGGGGATTGCGCGCCACTTCGCGGCCGATGATGTATTTTTGCAGGTTGCCGCCCGACAGGCTCGCGGCCGTCGCCCAGGGTCCGGCCGTCTTGACCCGGAAGCGCTCGATGATGCTTGCCGCCAGGCGCCGGGCGGCGGTCCGCCTGATAAAGCCGCGCCGGACCGTGGCGTCGTCCTGGTGCGAAAGCAGAACGTTCTGCGCCAGGCTCAGTTCGGGAACCGCGCCGCGCCCCAGGCGCTCCTCGGGGACAAAGGCCATGCCATGCCCCCGTCGCCATGCGGCCGAGCGCCGCCCTATGGCCAGGCCTTCCAGCATGATGGCGTCCGCGTCGGCGCGGGTATCCTCGCCGGACAACACCGCCAGCAATTCCTGCTGGCCATTGCCCGATACGCCCGCCACCCCCAGGATTTCGCCGGCACGGATCTCGAAATCTATACCGGCCAACTCGGTGGCGAACGGATGCGCGCGGGGCAATGCAAGATTGCGCACCGTCAGCATGGTTTCGCCGGCAGGCTTTTCCCGGTACACGACGGGCGGCGGTTCCGTTCCTATCATCATGCGCGACAGGCTGGCTTCCGATTCGCCGCGCGGGTCGCACACCCCGGTGACCCTGCCGCCGCGCATCACTGTGCACGCGTGGCACAAGGCCCGGATTTCATCTAGCTTATGACTGATATAGAGAATGCTGCAGCCCTCGGACGCCAACTTGCGCAAGGTCTCGAACAGCTTGCTGACGGCCTGCGGCGTCAACACCGAGGTGGGTTCGTCCAGGATAAGCAATTGGGGCCCGCCCAGCAGGGCTCGCACGATCTCCACCCGCTGACGCTCTCCGACGGACAAGGTATGCACATGCCGCCGGGGCTCCAGGTCCAGGCCGTATTGATGAGCGGTGTCGGCAATACGGCGCTCCAGCGCATCGATGCGCGTGCCTTTGGGCAAGCCCAGGGCAATGTTCTCGGTCACCGTCAGCGTGTCGAACAGCGAGAAATGCTGGAAAACCATTCCGATGCCCAACTGCCTGGCAAGCGCCGGACTGCCGATGTCCGTTTCGACGCCGTTCCAAAAAATCCGGCCGGAGTCCGGGCGGGTTACCCCGTAGATGATTTTCATCAGGGTCGACTTGCCCGCCCCGTTCTCACCCAGCACGGCATGGATTTCCCCGGCCTTCACGCTCAGGTCGACCCCGTCATTGGCTACAACGGCCGGATACCGCTTGGTGATCTGCGTTAACGCAAGGCGTGCAGCCATGTTCTTTTCGGGAATCATCGTGAGCCGGCGCGATGATGCTAGCGCTGCGACAATGCCTTTTCGATTTTCTTGTCCGTCTTGTATTGGCTAAGCGCGTAGACCGCCCAGATCGTGGCGGGCAGCCAGCCAATAATCGTAATCTGAAGAATCAGGCACAGGATGCCGGCAATCGGACGCCCGATCGTGAAGAAAGTCAGCCAAGGCAACAACAGGGCGATGATAAGTCTCATGTTTCAACCGTTCTTGTGTATATGGAAAGCCTGCTATTCTAACCTCTGCCTCATCTTGGGATATCCGAAATGACCGAAATCGCGACACAGGTATGGCTGACCATCGTCCAGGAGTTTTCCGATATCCCCGATGCGGAGCAGGCCACCCGCATCGTGCTGCGCCTTGCCATGGCGATTTTACTGGGCGCCGCCATCGGCTACGAGCGCGAACTTCAGGGCAAGGCCGCCGGCCTGCGCACGCATATGCTGGTGTCCCTGGGCGCCGCCATCTTCGTGCTGGTGCCTTTGCAAAGCGGCATGCAGATAGCGGACGCCAGCCGCGTGCTTCAGGGCGTCATAGCCGGTATCGGCTTCCTGGGAGCGGGAGCCATCATCAAGCATAGCGACAGTCACGAGATAAAAGGGCTGACCACCGCCGCCAGCATATGGGTGGCGGCCGCCGTCGGCATCGCGGCCGGCATGGGCCGTGAAGCCACGGCGGTCGTCAGCACCCTGGCCGCCCTGTTCATCCTGGCCGTCGTCAAACGCATGGAAATCGGCATCGACAGCGACGAGGACGATGTTCAGCGGCTACCGGAGGCGCCCGGCCGCGATGGCGGGCCGTCCAAGGTCGGCCGAGACCCGGCCGGCGGCCAGCCGTAGGGCGCGGGCGACATCGCCATTCCAGCGATGATCGAAATTGGTTTTGTAGTCCAGGACCGTCATGGCAAGCACCAGGCGCCCGCGGTCGTCGTAAACCGGTGCGGCGAACGCGCTCATGCCGCTCATGAAATCGCCCTCGGCCCGCGCCATGCCCCGCTTGCGCACCTGCTCCACGGTTTCCTTGTTGCTTTCGCGGCGGTCCAGGCTGTCGGCGGAGTCCATATAGGCCTGGATCGCCTCGGCATCCATGAAGGCCGCGAAAACGCGGCCGGTGGCCGATCGATAAAGCGGAAATACAGACCCCAGCCCGACATTCACCATGACGGGGCGATTGGGCTGCTCCCATCGGACCACCGTGGGTCCGAAGCTGCCCCATACCGAAATGGCCACCGTATGGCCGACTTCCAGGCACAGGCGCTCCGCTTCCTTCGTGGCCAGGGAAATAGGCTCGATGGTTGCAAGGCACGACAGGCTGAACTCCAGCGCCACCCTGCCCATGCCGTATAGCCCGGTTTCCGCGTCCTGCGTAATGAAGCCGGTGCGCATGAAACTCACCAGGTAGCGATGCGCCTTGCTGGGCGCGATGCCGGCTTTTTCCGCAATATCGGTGATCTTCATCGGACGCCGGTTGTGGGCGACGATCAGCATGAGGTCAAGGCCGTTCTCGACGGACTGAACGCCCGCCTGCATAGGTTTGCTCATCTTCATTTTCCGTTTTGCCGCAAGCGCCTCTATCAAAGGCTACGACTGTACAACATGGATACATCCGACGCAAAAGAATTGACACTGGAGAAAGCACATGTTTATGATTAGCGTAAATTATTTCCATAATTCAGAAAAGGCAAAAAATGCTGACTGGAGACATGCTGCGCCGCTCCGCAGGGCGCTTCCCCCATAAACAAGCCATCATTTACCGAGGGCCGGACAAGCGCTCGAGCCTGAGCTATTCGCAGCTCGATGCCTTGTCCAATCGCCTTGCAAATGCCCTGCTGGGGCTCGGGCTGGCAAAAGGCGCCAAGGTCTCGATGCTTTCGCGCAACCTGCCCGAGTATGGCGCGGTGTTCTTCGGAGTGGCCCGAACGGGCTATGTCCTGAACAACGTTTCCATCCTGTACGCCCCCGACGAGCTGGCCTGGACGCTGAACAAGTCGGACACCGAAGTCCTGATTTTCGACGCGGCGCTGGCGGAAAAGGTGGCGGCGGTGCGCGCCTCATGCCCGCAAATCCGCCAATACATCGTCATCGGGCAGACCGATCTTTTCGATGCGCTGCCCTTCGAGCGCTTCATCGAAAACAGCCCAAGCCAGGAGCCGGGCGTGCAGCTGGATGAACGCGATCCATTTTGCATGACCTATACAGGCGGCACGACGGGGCGTCCCAAAGGGGTGCTGGTGGACCATCGCGCACGCGACGTCACCGCGCATACCGTGATGGTCGAAGAGTCGATAGGGCCGCTCGACCTGGTCGCCATCGTCACTCCCCTATTCCACGTCGCGGCGCTGAACATCATGTTCCAACCGGCCATATTGGCGGGGGCCAGCACGGTTTTCATCACGCCCTGGTCTCCGGACGCTTTCCTGCAGGCCATAGAGGAAGAAAAAATTACCGCTACGTTCATGGTTCCCACCCAGGCCAACGCATTGGCCACCCTGCCCGGCCTGGAAGAAAGAAAACTGGAATCCTGGACCAAGCTCTCGTTCGCCGGCGCACCGATGCCGGACTGGGTGCAAACGGAACTGATGAAACGCCTGCCCCAGCTGCGCCTGACCCAGATCTACGGCCAATCCGAAGTCGGCGTGATCGCGGCGCTGCCCTGGCATCGACTGCCCGAAAAACTGGGCAGCGTAGGACAGCAGCCCTACAACGTCGACGTTGCCGTGCTGCGTCCCGATGGCAGCCGCGCCGCTCCCGGAGAGATGGGCGAAGTGGCATCACGGGGCGACAATCTTATGCTTTGCTACTACAACGAGCCCGAGCAAACCGCCGGCTTTTTCAAGCTGGGCCAGGGCTGGGGGCTGACCGGCGATATCGGCGTGGCCGATGCCGAGGGCTACATAACCCTGGTCGATCGCGCCAAGGACATGCTGATCTCCGGCGGCGAGAACGTCTATCCGAAAGAAATCGAGGACGTGCTGTACCTGTTGCCCGAAGTCGCGGAGTGCGCGGTATTCGGCGTTCCGGACGAAAAATGGGGTGAGGTGCCCGCCGCCTATATATTGCTCAAGTCGGGGCGGACGCTGACCGAAGAGCGGGTGATAGCGCAATGCGAAGCCAGACTCGCGCGGCTGAAGCGCCCCAGGGTGATCAAGTTCGTCCAGGACTTTCCCAAGACGCCCATCGGCAAAATACAGAAGAACATCCTGAAAGAGCCGTACTGGCAAAACAGAAAGAAAATCTAGGAAAAAGGAAACCCCATGGCAAACCCATCGCCCTATGAACACTACCAATCCTTGACGCTGACGCGCCACGACCACGGCATTCTTGAAGTCGTGATGGGCGCCGCCCAAAGCGCCAACAAGAAGCTTTCCACCGCCGACCATAATCTGCATCGCGAACTGTCCACCATCTGGAACGATATCGATCGCGACCCGGACACCCGGGTGGCCATCATACGAGGCGAAGGCAGGGGCTTCTCCGCCGGCGGCGACCTGGGCCTGGTCGAGGACATGGCCAATGACTTCAATGTTCGCGCGCGGGTATGGCGCGAGGCGCGCGACCTGGTCTACAACGTGATCAACTGCTCCAAGCCCATCGTGTCGGCCATGCATGGCCCCGCCGTGGGGGCGGGCCTGGTGGCCGGCCTGCTGGCCGACGTGTCCATTGCCGCGAATAACGCGCGCATCATCGATGGCCACACCCGCCTGGGCGTGGCCGCCGGCGACCACGCCGCCATCGTTTGGCCTTTGCTGTGCGGCATGGCCAAAGCCAAGTACTACCTGATGCTGTGCGAGTCGGTGTCCGGCCAGGAAGCCGAGCGCATCGGCCTTGTGTCGCTGGCGGTGGACGAAACCGAACTGCTGCCCAAAGCCTTCGACGTCGCCCAGCGCCTGGCAATGGGGTCGCAAACCGCCATACGCTGGACAAAGTACGCATTGAACAACTGGCTGCGTCTTGCCGGCCCCAGCTTCGATGCATCGCTGGCATTGGAATTCATGGGGTTTTCAGGACCCGACGTTCACGAAGGGATCGCCTCGCTAAGGGACCGCCGCGACCCGAATTTCAATCCATCCTGCCCCTTCTAGGAGCCGTCATGAACCTTGGCATCGAGGGACGCACCGCACTGGTGCTGGGCGGAACCCGCGGATTGGGCTGGGCCTGCGCGCAGGCGCTGGCCAATGAGGGCGCGCGGGTCATTATCAATGGCCGCGACACATCGCAGGGAGAACGCAGCGCCGCCGCTTTGCCGGGCGGGCATTTTGTGGGCGGCGACATAGGCCAGGAGCAAGAGCGCCGCAAGCTGATCGACGCTGTCCATGCCATCGCCAGCCCGGACATCGTCGTTACCAATGCCGGCGGCCCACCGGCGGCTCCGTTCGAGGAAACCGATGCCGCGCTCTGGCGGCAATGCTATGAAACCAACGTGCTGGGTCCGCTCGAGGTCGTACGGGCCATGCTGGCATCGATGCGCCAGAGGCAGTTCGGACGCATCATCAACATTACTTCTTTCGTGGTCAAGGAGCTGTATCCGAACATGGCCTTGTCCAACAGTCTGCGCATCGGACTGACCGGGGCCATGGGCTCTCTGGCCCGCGAAGTGGCCGCATCGGGCATCACGGTCAATGGGCTGCTGCCCGGCCTCATGGACACCGGGGCCTTGCAGCGGGTCATCGACGACCGATCGAAACGCGGCGGGATCAGCGAACAGGAAGTACGCGAACAGATGGCAGCCGGGATCCCCATGCGGCGCCTGGGCACCGCCGCCGATTTCGGCGCCATGTGCGCCTTCCTGGCGTCGCCGCATGCCGCATACATAACGGGACAGAATATTTGCATCGACGGAGGCTTGGCCCGCAATTCGATCTGAAGCAAAAGAAGGCAAAACCGCGCGCAACGATCGCGCCCATACCAACAAAGGAGACAAAATGACATCAACCCGCAAATCCGCAGCGCTGGCGCTATCCGCCCTGACGCTGTTCGCTTTCACGCAGGTCAAGGCCGCATCGGTTTCAGACGAGGTGGTACGCGTGGGCGTCATTACCGACATGAGCAGCGCTTTGGCGGACTTGTCCGGCCAAGGGTCCATTACCGCGGTCAAGATGGCCGTCGAGGACTTCGGCGGCAAAGTGCTGGGCAAGCCGATCGAGGTGCTGAGCGCCGATCATCACAGCAAGCCCGATGTGGCCTCTTCAACCGCCCGAAAATGGTTCGACGTCGAGCACGTCGACATGATCACCGACCTGACCAACTCCGCCGCCGCGCTGGCGGCCGTGGACATCGCGAAAGAAAAAAACCGTATCGCCATCATCAATGGCGCCGGGACTACGCGCATCACCAATCAGAATTGCACGCCCAATAGCATCCACTATGCATGGGATACCTATGCCATGGCGCACGGGGCGGCCAAGGCCATCGTGAAGAATGGCGGCGACACATGGTACTTCCTGACCGCCGATTATGCCTTCGGCCACCAGATCGAACGCGACGTGACAAGCGTGGTCGAACAAAGCGGCGGCAAAGTCGTGGGCAGCGCCCGGCATCCCTTCAACGCCAACGATCTTTCCTCATTCATATTCAGCGCGAAAACCTCCGGGGCGAAGATCATCGGACTGGCCAACGGCGGCAGCGACACCATCAACTCCATCAAGGCGGCTCGGGAGTTCGGCGTTGACCCGGCCAAGCAGAACCTGGCGGGACTGGCTGTCTTCATCACCGATATACATGGCGTGGGCCTGGAACAGGCGCAAGGGTTGATGCTGACAGCAGCCTTCTATTGGGATCTGAACGATGAAACACGCAAATGGTCCAAGCGCTATTACCAGCGCATGAACAAGATGCCCACTGCCATCCAGGCCGCCAACTATTCATCGACGCTGCACTATCTGCGCGCCGTGGAAGCCGCCGGCACCGATGAAACCGCAGCCGTCATGGCGAAAATGAAGTCCATGAAGATCAATGACTTCTTCACCCGTAATGGCGTTATTCGTGAGGACGGCCGCATGGTGCATGACATGTACCTGATGCAGGTGAAAACACCGGCCGAGTCCAAATACGACTGGGATTACTACAAGGTCGTCGCGACTATTCCAGGCGACGAAGCCTTTCAGCCGCTGGAAAAATCCACTTGCGCATTGATCAAGAAATGATCCGCCGGCTTCGCGGACGGATCATGGGCGCGGCGGGAAAGCGGACAAGGCCTATCCGCTAAGGCAAGGCCTGCGAGGACGGCCAATTGGCGCGGTCCTCATCCGCCCCGCCGGCCATGGGTCCATTCTTGCGCGCGGCCTTGGGCTTGGCCTCGGTGTCCTTGGCTGATTCCCCCGGCGGGGGCGCCTTGGGATCCTGGCCGGCCTTTGCCATCAAGGACGTGCAATTCGCGGAATCGTCCGTTCCCACGTTCAACAGCGGCAGGAGCGCGGCGAAGGGCGTGGCAACGATGCCCAGTGCCACCGCCGCGCCGGCCCGCGCAATCAGCGGCCCCTTTTGCACGCCCACGTCCGGATCCTTGAAAGTGCCCTTGGCATACAAAGGGGAACGTAGCGTGAAGACCCGCAAGGTCTTGTTCGCGGGCCGGATATCCAGATCCAGCCTCTCGGTCGCCAGATTGATTTGTCCGGTGATGTCCACGATAGTGTCGTCGGTTTCCAAGCGAAAGGCTCTGGTCCGCATGACGCCATCCTTCACGTCGAAATCGCTGGCCATGCAATTGAGCATAATCTGCTCATCGCCAAACAGCTTTACGATCACCATATTGGCGACGTTCAGGCCGGCTGCCTCCAGCAGGAACTGGCTGATCGTGCCGCGGCTGACCAGCGCCTTGACCTCGCCGTTGGAATGGGCCAGCAGTTCCGCGATGGAACTGCCTTGCGCCGAGAGTTCGGCATCGCCGTGGAGTTCCCCGAAGCTGGCGTCCATGCTTTCGGCTCCCGGAAACAGTTTTTTCAATTTCAGATGGCGCGCCTCGGTCCTGAGTTCCGCCTTGATCTTGTCGCTATTTCCGTCCAGCTTCAGGGTATTGCCCAGGGTGCCACCCGCCACGCCGAAGTTCAGCGGCGTAAATGTCAGGACCTTGTCCACCAGCTTCACATGCGCCTCGATATTGTCCAGCGGCAAATCCTTGTTGCGCAAAATCTTGCGGCCCCTGAACCTGACGTCGGCATCCATGACGCCCCAGGCCTTGGTGCCGATGGGCGCCGCCGGCAGCACCTTGCCGGCCGGCTGCTTCGCCCTGTCCTTCCTGGACTCGCCGGACTTTACATCGCTGGTGTCAGCGCCGATCAAAGGCCCTAGATCCTGGAAACGCAAAAGCCTGGACTCCACCTGCCCGCTGAGCAGCGGCCGAGGTTCGCGCATCTGATACACCAAGGTGCCCTCAAGATCGCTTTCGCCCACGACACCCTTGAAATCCTCGTAGCGCCATGTGTCGTCCTCGCCCTCCAGCATGCCGATTAGGTGCCCTTCGGTGCTGTAGGGCGGAGTATTGGGCAGGGCCACGCCTATGAGCGGCAGCAGGTCGGCCATGGTGTCGCCCTCGAGTTTCAGCCTTACGTCCAGAGCGGCCAGGGCTTGCGGCCGGGTCACCGACCCTTCCAGCCCGATCCGCGTTTTACCGATGGCGACATTCCCCCTCAAGGGAAAAGGGGCGTCGCCTTGCCTGAGCGAAAGCACGCCGCCCGTCTTGCCTTCGCCTTTGATGTCAACGCCGTTATAGCTGCCGCTGGCTTTCCAGCCCATGCCATAGCCTTCGGGGCCGCTTTCTTCGAGCGTGTCCAGATCGGCCTTCATGTTCAGCTTGCTTGCAGCGTCGGCGACCTCGGCGCGCACGCTCTTTAGCGACACCTTCTGCAGGTCGAAGGTCCATTTTTTAGCTTGAGGGTCGGAATTTTCCTTGCGGACGAATGTCCAGTTGGCTGCGCCATCGGCCTGGCGCTCCAGGAACAATTGGGCATTCTCGATTTCAAGATTGGCTATCTGGACCTTGCGCGCCAGCAGGGCCAGGGGGTTGATGACCACGGTCATGGCGGAAACCCGCGCCATGCTCTTGTCGGGCGCCACTCCCGCGGGATTGCCGACGACCAGATCATGGGCGGTGATTTCGGGCCAGGGCACCCAGCCGCGCCAGCCGGTGTCTGCTCCAGCCTGGGGCCTTATCCAGTCCAGCTTCAGGTCGCCCTGTATCGCCACCGGCCGGCCGGCCAGCTCGGTCGCCTGCTGGTTTATCCATGGCCGGGCCCGGTTCCAGTCCATCGTGGCCAGCACGGTAAACGCCAGAACAAAAGCCAACAGCAGGCCCAGGCCCGTCCACAGTATTATTTTTAAATAGCGTGGCATATCGGCTCCCGGATGCATGGTGGCGACAACGCGGCAAAAAGCATTGTTTCATTGTAGAGGCAAGGCCACCAACACATGCAACGGGAATCTACCAAAAGAAACCGGGATATTCCTTATGACGGCTACAGGAGCTCTTTACGAAGTTGTTGCGGGGTTTTCGGCGACAGCAAGCCGGGAGCTACGTCGAATACGCTATGCGCCCCCACAGCGCCTTGCCGGCTTAGCCGGACCGCCGCGCGCGCATAAGCCACCAGTACACTCGAGGTGAACTCGGGATTGCTTTCCAGCTTAAGCGAATATTCCATGACTTGTGCCCTGGCACTTTCAGCCCCGGTCTTGCCGCTGCGAATGACGAAGCCGCCATGGGGCATCGCGCTGTGGTCGCGTTGGAGTTCGTCTTCACCGATGAAGTTGACCGTGGTGTCGTAGTCGGCGAAGTAATCGGGCATGGTCTTGATGGCCGTTTCCACCGCCGCGCCATCGGCGCCTTCTTCCAGGACTACATAGCAGTCCCGGGTATGTTTGTCGCGGGTCGACAGGCTGGGCAAAGCACCGCTGCGTACGCGATTCACGGCGTCTTCCACCGGTATGGTGTATTGCACCGCGGCCTTGACGCCGGGGATTCGGCGCACGGCGTCGGAATGCCCTTGGCTCAGGCCCTTGCCCCAGAATGTATAGGTCGCGCCTTGCGGCAGTACGGCTTCGCCGAACAGGCGGTTTATCGAAAACAGGCCCGGATCCCAGCCGACCGAGATAATGGCCGTATTGCCGCCCGCGCGCGCCGCCGCATCGACGGCGGCGAAGTACTCAGGAATTTTGGCGTGGGTATCGAAACTGTCGATGGTATTGAACCAGGCCGCCAATTCCGGGCCCTGGCGGGGAAGGTCGTTTTTTGACCCGCCGCACAGGATCAGGACGTCGATCCGGCTTTTGAAATCCTGTATGGAGCCAAGGTCGCGCACGGGCACTCTGCTATCCAGCAAGACGACTGCCTGGGGATTCCGGCGGGTAAATACAGCGACCAGTTCCATGTCGCCGTTCTGTGCAATCGCCGACTCCACGCCACGGCCCAGGTTGCCGTAGCCAACGATGCCTATCCTGATTTTATCTGTCATGCCTGTCCTCGCTTTTTAAATGGATGGATGGCGGAATTGTAGGCCAGGCCGGCGGAGCGGGCCGGCGTCAGGAATATCAACAAAAAAACACGCCGGCGCGGTCGAAACCGTGCCGGCGTGCAGCCCCTGATGCTCGCTATTAAACCGATACGGCTTCGGCATCGGCCGATACGTCTTCCTGATCCGACACCGAGCTTCGAATCAGGTGATCGAAGGCGCTAAGCGCGGCCTTGGCTCCATCGCCGGCGGAAATGACGATCTGCTTGTAAGGCACGGTCGTGCAATCACCCGCGGCAAACACGCCCGGCAAGGAGGTCTGGCCCTTGGCGTCGATCTCGATTTCGCCGTGGCGCGACAAGGCCAGGGTGCCCTTGAGCCACTCTGTGTTCGGCACCAGTCCGATTTGCACGAACACGCCCTCGAGTTCGATCTTGCGGGCCTGGTCCGTGACGCGGTCCTTGTAGGTCAGGCCGTTCACTTTCTTGCCGTCGCCGTGGATCTCGGTCGTTTGCGCCGAGACGATGATGGTGACGTTGGGCAGGCTCTTGAGCTTGCGCTGCAATACCGCATCGGCACGCAGGCTATCGCCGTACTCGATGAGCGTCACGTGGCTGACCAGGCCGGCCAGATCGATGGCCGCCTCGACACCCGAGTTGCCGCCGCCAATGACGGCTACACGCTTGCCCTTGAACAGGGGGCCGTCGCAGTGCGGGCAATAGGCTACGCCGTTGTTGCGATACTCGCGCTCGCCCGGCACGTTGATTTCGCGCCAGCGGGCTCCTGTCGCCAGAATGACCGATTTGCCTTTCAGCACGCCGCCGTTGGCCAGCTTGACTTCGATAAGCTTGCCGGCGGCAAGCCCTTGGGCGCGCTGCAGGTTCATGATGTCGACGTCGTAAGCCTTGACGTGCTGTTCAAGCGCCGTCGCGAACTTGGGGCCTTCGGTTTCGGTGACCGAAATGAAATTCTCGATCGCCATGGTGTCCAGCACCTGGCCGCCAAAGCGCTCGGCCACGATACCCGTGCGTATGCCCTTGCGCGCCGCATAGACCGCCGCAGCCGCGCCGGCCGGCCCGCCGCCGACGATCAGGACATCGTAGGGTTCGCGTGCGCTGAGCTCTTCCGCACGGCGTGATTCGGCGCCGGTATCCAGCTTGGCAAGGATCTCTTCCACGCTGGAGCGGCCTTGGCCGAAAACCCCGCCGTTCAGATACATGGTCGGAACCGACATGATCTGGCGGGCATCGACCTCGTCCTGATACAGCGCGCCATCGATCGCAACGTGCTTGATGCGCGGATTGATGATGGACATGACATTAAGCGCCTGCACCACATCGGGGCAGTTCTGGCAGGACAAGGAAAAATAAGTTTCGAATTCGTAATCGCCATCGAGATTACGGATTTGTTCGATAACGGCCTCATCCAGCTTGATGGGATGGCCGCCTACTTGCAGCAGCGCCAGCACGAGCGACGTGAATTCGTGGCCCATGGGTATGCCGGCAAAGCGCACGCCGATATCCGTGCCGCTGCGATTGATGCTGAACGAAGGTTTGCGTTTGTCGTCGCTACGTTCGGTCAAGGTGATCTTTTCAGACATCAGCTCGATTTCCTGGAGCAGCTCGCGCAGCTCCTGCGACTTGGCGCTATCGTCAAGGCTGGCAACGATCTCGACCGGAAGGGAGACCATTTCCATATAGGATTTCAACTGAGATTTAAGATTTGCATCCAACATAACGTATTGACCTTCTTGATAAGAGGAATGTTCAGGGGGCCGCGCGCCCGGCTTTTGGCCTTGCGCGCGGCGGCTAATTGGCAACCTGCTTACCGCAAGGGACTGTGGCTTAGATCTTGCCGACCAGATCCAGCGAAGGAGTCAGGGTCTTGGCGCCTTCTTCCCATTTGGCGGGGCAGACTTCGCCAGGGTGGGCGGCGATGTACTGAGCTGCCTTGACCTTGCGCAGGAGTTCGGAAGCCACGCGGCCAATGCCGTTATCGTGCACTTCCATGACCTTGATTTCGCCTTCGGGGTTCACGACGAAGGTGCCGCGCAAGGCAATGCCTTCCTCTTCGATCAGGACTTCGAAGTTACGCGCCAGGACATGGGTGGGGTCGGCGATCATGGGGTATTGGACTTTGCCGATTGCGTCGGACGTGTCGTGCCATGCCTTGTGCGAGAAATGCGTGTCAGTCGAAACGCTATAAATTTCAACGCCGATCTTCTTGAATGCTTCGTATTGCTCGGCCAGGTCTTCTAGCTCGGTGGGGCATACGAAGGTGAAGTCGGCGGGGTAGAAAACGAAGACCGACCATTTGCCCGCAACGGTTTCATCGCTGACGTCGATGAACTTGCCATTATGGTATGCGGTTGCTTTAAAGGGTTTGATTTTGGTGTTGATCAGGGACATTGCGTTTCCTTTTTTCGGTTAAAGAAATTGAACACAAGGCCAGTATAGGCAAACCACCGTGATTTGTAAAATTGATTAATATTATTGATCGAATAGTTTTACGCTATTACACGGAGCTAAAAAAACGCCAGGTCCGGCCTCGTATTTTTATTGCTTGCGAAGCTTACGGCCCGGCAAGGGCCATAAGCTTCACGTGCTCCATTCTACTTGAAAAGATTGTTCAATTCTTCATCCGAGCTGGCGCCGTCCGATGCCGGGGCCGCATCGGCGCCGGGCGGCAGGGCATCGTCTCCATACCGGGCATCGCCGCCGTAGGCCTTGTCCAAATCGATCACGATGGACTCGGGATTCACGCCTGTAGCGTCATGCCGGTAGTGCGTGACCATGCCGGGAAACGTCAACACCAGTGCAACCATCAGCAATTGGATCACGATGAAAGGCACCGACCCCCAGTAAATCTGACCCGTGGTGACCTTGGCAATGGTCTTGCCCGTGATCCTGTCCCGGTAATCCTCCTTGGGCGCCACCGAGCGTAGATAGAACAAAGCGAATCCAAAAGGCGGATGCATGAAGGACGTCTGCATATTGACGGCCAGCAGCACGCCGAACCAGATCAGGTCTATGCCCATCTTGTCGGCAACCGGACCGAGCAAGGGCACAATAATGAAGGCCAGTTCGAAGAAATCCAGAAAAAAGGCCAGCACGAAGGTCATCAGGCTGACGACGATCAGGAAACCCATTTCGCCGCCGGGCAGGCCGATCAGCAGATGCTCCACCCACAGGTCGCCGCTGACTCCGCGGAAGGTCAGGCCGAATACCGTCGACCCGATCAGGATGAACACCACGAAGCATGACAGCGTCGAGGTGGTGTCCATGGCCTGGCGCAGCAAGGACCAGCTAAGCCGCTTGCGGATCACCGCCATGATGATGGCTCCCACCGCGCCCATGGCGCCGCCTTCCGTCGGCGTGGCGACACCGATGAAGATGGTTCCCAGCACCAGGAAGATCAAGGCCAGCGGAGGAATCAGCACGAAGGTCACGCGTTCGGCGATCTGCGACAGCAAGCCCAGGCGCAACACCTTGTTGACCGCGGCCAGCACGAAGGCGACCGCTCCCCAGACCAATATTCCAAGAACGACTTTTTCATCGACCGGCGCGTTGTCCCGCATCAGGAAGATAATCCAGCTCAGGGCGGCCGAGACGGCGACCGCCATAAGCGCGAGCAGCGACGGAATGCCGCGGCTGCCATTGGGCTCGATGAATGTACGCGCTTCTTCCGGGATGGCCGGCGCCGCCTTGGGGCGCAGCCACGACAGCACAATGACATAAAGTATGTAAAGCCCCGTCAGCGCGAAGCCCGGCACAATGGCGCCGCGATACATATCGCCAATGGAACGGCCCAATTGATCGGCCAGAATGATCAGCACCAGGGATGGCGGAATGATTTGCGACAGGGTGCCCGATGCGGCAATCACGCCAGTCGCAAGCTTGCGGTCATAGCCGTAGCGCAACATGATGGGCAGCGAGATCAGCCCCATCGAAATGACCGACGCCGACACTACCCCCGTGGTTGCGGCAAGCATGGCGCCCACCAGCACGACGGCGATGGCCAGGCCGCCGCGCAGCGGTCCGAACAATTGCCCTATTGTTTCCAGCAGGTCTTCCGCCATGCCGGAACGTTCCAGGATTAATCCCATGAAGGTGAAGAACGGTACGGCCAGCAGCGTATCGTTGGCCATGATGCCGAAGACGCGCTGCGGCAGGGCCTGGAATAATGCTGGAGTAAACAGGCCCAGCTCGATGCCGATCAGGCCATAGAAGATACCGTTGGCGGCCAAAGCGAAGGCCACGGGAAAGCCCAGCAGCAGGAACACGACCAGCGTCGCGAACATGATCGGGGCCATGTTGACAATGAAAAATTCCATGATTAGCGCCCCGCCACGTTATCGGATTTGGCTTGAGCCGCCACGCGGGCCTCGGCATCGCGCGCGATCTCTTCGGCCAGGAGTTCCTCGGCCGTTTTTTCAGCAAGCTTTTCGGTGGGATCCGGCGCCGCGCCGGCCAGGAAAGCAAGGCACTTGATCAAATGGGAAATACCGGCGGCGATCAGCAGGGCGAAACCTATGGGTATCAAAAGCTTGGCGGGCCAGCGCAGCAAGCCACCCGAATTTGAGGAATACTCATGGGTAAGCCAGGAGTCCATGAACATCGGCCAGGACAGCCACATGATAAGCACGCATGCGGGCAGCAGGAAAAACAGGACGCCGAAAATTTCGATCTTGATCTGCGTACGGCGGGAGAACCGCTGCGCAATCACGTCGACCCGGACGTGCTCGTTCTTGAGCAGCGTATAGCCGGCCGACAGCAGGAAGATGGCGCCGAACAGATACCACTGCAGCTCCAGCCAGGCATTCGAGCTGATATTGAATACCTTGCGCACGACGGCATTGCCGGCGCTGACAAGCACGACGATCAGGATGAGCCAGGTAACGGCCCGGCCCACGCGCCGATTGACGCCGTCAATCAGGCGCGATAAAGCAAGTAAGGTTTTCATCGCTAGGTTTCTTGAGACAGGAAAAGAAGGGGCACACGCGGAAAACGCCGCGTAGGGAAATTCATTCCTTACGCGGCCGATCCGGGAAGCCGGCAGCGGCTATGCCCCGCAGACTATGGAGTGCTTAGCGACGGGATGACGTACTGGCCATGAACTGGTCGAAGCTGCCTTCCGCAACGCGGAACCAGGGGATCTCGTGATCACGGAACTCCGAATAGGCTTCATACAATTTCTTGAAGACGGGATCCTTGGCGGAGAACTCGGCATAGACCTTGTTGGACTCGTTGTAGCAGGCTTCCATGACGGCCTTGGGGAAGGCGCGCAACTTGGCGCCTTCGGCGATCAGGCGCTTGAGCGCACTGGGGTTTTCGGCATCGTAGGTCGCAATCATCTGATTGTTGGCCATGGCGCTGGCCTGAGCCAGCACAGCCTGATAGTGCTTGGGCAGACTGTTGTACTTGTCCTGATTCACGTACAGCGAGACCTGCAGCGTGCCTTCCCACCAGCCGGGAAAGTAGTAGTAAGGCGCCACGCGATGAAAACCCAGTTTTTCATCATCGTAAGGGCCTATCCATTCCGCGGCGTCGATGGTGCCTTTTTCCAGCGAAGGATAAATATCGCCGCCGGCGATTTGCTGGGGCACCACGCCCAGGCGAGAAAGCACCGCGCCGGCGAACGCGCTGCAACGGAACTTCAGCCCCTTCAGGTCTTCGACGGACTTGATTTCATTGCGGAACCAGCCGCCCATCTGCGTGCCGGTGGCGCCGCAGGGAAAATTGACGATGTTGTATTGCTTGTACAGCTCGCGCAGCAAGGCCAGGCCGCCGCCATGATTCACCCAGGCGTTCATCTGACGGGTGTTCAAGCCAAATGGGACAGCGCTGTCAAAGCACAGCGCCGGATTTTTACCGAAGTAGTAATAGGAAGCGGTGTGGCCGCATTCGATCGTGCCGTTCTGCACGCCGTCAAGAACAGCCAGCGCGGGTACGATTTCCCCGGCGGGAAACGCGCGAATGGAAAACTTTCCATCCGTGGCTTCCGAGACGAATTTTGCAACGTTCTCGCCGCCGCTATAGATCGCATCGGCACTGCGGGGAAAGCTGGACGCAAGGCGCCAGTTGATGGTTGGCGCCTGCTGTGCGAAAGCGGGTGCTGCCAATGTGGCGCCACCGGCGACGGCACCCAATGTAGCGTTCTTAAGAAACGAACGGCGTTGCATAAATACTCCTTGTGGGAATGGTGAGGTAAGCCTTGCGCGCTCCGTCCTCTTGGGCGGAAACGAAAACCGGGCGGATCATGCGCTTAAAGAAAAAATGTCTCTACTAGTAGTACTACTAGGTCTGAAAACCCTTTTCTCAACGTGGGTTTACAGCGTCATCGGGCATCCCGCCGTCTAGGGCGCTGAAAAATATAAAGTTCCGGCGCCGGCCGCCGAATCAAAGCCTGAAAGCCGCAGTAGCTTTTCATATCTTTTGGAAATAAGAATATATTTATAAGTTGATTAAAAAAATCTGAATTCTTTCGACTGAGGCGGCCGCGCCACAGAATATTTTCCCGCGCGCCCAGGCTCTGAACGGTACACTTCACGGATCGCATGCACGCGGCAGCCATCCACCGGAGTCCCTATGAGTTCACTGTTCGCTTTCCTGCACCACATGGCCGCCTTTGCCCTTGTCGCCGCGCTGGCCGTGGAGTTCGTGCTGATCAAGGAAGCCCTTACCGTGACCATTGCACGCAAGCTGCTGATCGCCGACATGGTATTCGGCGCGTCGGCCGGCGCCGTGCTTGTCATTGGTCTGCTGCGGGTTTTCTTCTTTGAAAAAGGCGCGGCCTTTTATTTCACGAACATTCCTTTCCTGGCCAAGCTGGCGCTCTTCGCGCTGATCGGCCTGATGTCCATCCGGCCGACCAGGGAATTCCTTTCCTGGAGAAGCGCTGTAAAAGCCGGCCAGGCGCCCAAGGTGGATGAGGCCACACTGCAAAGGCTGCGCACCGCCATCCATGCGGAATTGGCGGCGGCAACCGTCCTGATCCTTTGCGCCGCCCTGATGGCGCGCGGCATCGGAAGCCTGGGTTGATGCCGCGCGCCTAGCGCAGGCACACCACACCATATGCCACCCTCCTCAGCAGCGACAGACGTGACCGCCTCGTGGTTGAAGTGGGCTCCCGCTCTGTTTCTACTACTTTGGTGTTTCGGATTCGTCTTCCTGAAGATGGGTCTGGCGTATTCCGATCCCTTGACTTTCCTGGCGCTACGATATGCCTGCGTCCTGGCCATACTCATCGTCCCGTTTCTTTGGCTGCGCCCCGCTTTGCCGGCAACGCCAAAAGCATGGCTGCACCTGGCCATGGTTGGCCTGCTGTTGCAGGCGGGCTATTTCTCGTTTGTTTACTTGAGCCTGAAGCTGGGCATATCCGCCGGCGCCGTGGCGCTGATCACTTCGCAGCAGCCCATTCTTATCGGTTTGCTGGCCCCCGCCATCGCCCGCGAACGGGTCAGCGCAACGCGCTGGCTTGGGCTGCTCATGGGCGTGGCGGGGGCGGGCATCGTCATCCTGTCCAAGTCCGCAATAGAAATTGCTTCGCCGGCCGCGCTGCTGTTTGCCGTCATGGCCCTGTTCTCCATGACGGGCGGCACGCTATGGGAAAAGCGCTACGGCGTCCAGACGCATCCGGTGACCGCCAACATGGTGCAATATGCGGTCGGGCTGGCCGTTTCCGCGCCGCTGGCTTTCCTGCTGGAGCCGATGCAAATCCAATGGACCGCGGAGTTCCTGCTGTCGCTGACTTATCTGGTCGTATGCAATTCCATCGTGGCGATTTCATTATTGCTGGCCATGATACGGCGCGGAGAAGCGTCGCGCGTCTCGGCCCTGTTCTTCCTGGTGCCGCCGGTAACAGCGATGATTGCCTTCCTGATCCTGGACGAGGCGCTGCCGCCGGCCGCATGGCCGGGAATGATATTGGCGGCCGCCGGAATCTATCTTGTCATGCGCAAACCGCCGGCGTCGGGCGCGGGCTGATGTCGCGCGATCAAGCGCCCGGGTCGGCCGCCCTTGCCTGGCTGCGCGCTTTGACCAGCATGGCGCGGCCCGCGCCCCATCCATTAATGGCCGCAGCCACCCCCAGGGCGGCAAACAGCCAGGCGGACGCATCGTAGCTTCCGGTCGCGCTATGCAGCATCCCCACCAGCAAAGGGCCGAAGGCGGCCAGCACATAGCCCACCCCTTGCGCCATGCCGGATAAGTGAGCGGCCACATGCGAATCGGGCGAACGCAGCACAATCACCGTCATGGCTATTGCAAACAAGCCGCCCTGCCCAATGCCTTGCAGAACGGCCCAAGCCCATACGGTGGACAAGGGAGCGAAAAGCAATCCTACCAAGGCAGCCCCCGCAATCAAGGCCAGCGCCGCGTTGAACATGCGCTGATCCTTGCAGCGAACCGCCAGGGGCGGCACCAGCAGGCACGTGAACACCTGCACGATGATGGATACCGAGACCACCAGTCCCGCTTCGATCCCATCCATGCCGCGATCGCGCAATATGGGAGCCATCCAGCCCATGACGCAATAGGCCAGCGCCGACTGCAACCCCATGAAAAAAGTGACCTGCCACGCCAGCGGATCGCGCCACAAACCGCTGACGCTGCGCCTGGCCTGCCGCGAAGCGTGTTCCGCGCGCAATGACTGCGGCGCCCAAACCAGCAACACCAGGGCCGCGGGCAACGCCCACACCGCAAGGCCTGCCGTCCATGACTCGTCGAAATAATGCGCAATGGGCAAGGTAAAGGCCGCCCCCGACGCCGCGCCGCCGCACAAGGCCATGGTGTATAGCCCCGTCATCAATGCCGCTTGCTGTGGAAAATCGCGTTTGACCACGCTGGGCAGCAGGACGTTGCCCGTGGCGATGGCCGCGCCGCCCAGCGCCGAGCCGATGAACAGGGAATACATATCCCCCATGCCTCGCAACGCCGTGCCGGCCATCAGGAAGAAAAGGACGGCAAGCAAGGCTCTTTCCGGCCCTATGCGTTGGGAAATCCTGGGCGCCAGCGGAGCGAACAGCCCCAGGCACAACACGGGCAGTGTCGTCAGATAGCCGGCGCCGGCCGATGTCAGGCTGGTTTGCCGAAGCAGGTCCGGCAACAACACGGA
The DNA here is from genome assembly GCF_048751585.1 of Pollutimonas rozaliensis. Taxonomy (NCBI): domain Bacteria; kingdom Pseudomonadati; phylum Pseudomonadota; class Betaproteobacteria; order Burkholderiales; family Alcaligenaceae; genus Pollutimonas; species Pollutimonas rozaliensis. Next base: position 54,909 of record NZ_JAZHOB010000004.1, read on the forward strand.
AAGGCTGGAAAACAGGGGCCTCAGGTTATAGGCAATCAGCATCAGGCTGAAGCCCAGCAGGATTTGCGCTGCGCGGCTCCGGACGGGCGAAGTCGTGGGCGCGCTGTCGGCGCGGATTTCTGCGGAAGTCATACCTGTTCGTATCGTTATGCGGGTGGAAATTTCCCCAGCCATGATGATACCCTGGCAGTTCCGCGGAAATCGACAGCTGCCGCGTGCAACGATCAGGACTTGACCGAAATACCCGCGTCCTTGATGACCGTTGCAAACTTGACCTGCTCGCTTTGCATGAACTGTGCCAGGCGCTCGGGCGACCCGCCGCCGTCCTCGGCGCCGGCCTGGGCCAGCCTGGCAATCAGCTCCGGTGTTTGCAGGGCTTTGTTGAGATCCGCATTCACACGCGCAACCATATCGGGCGACATGCCGCCAGGCCCGACCAACGCAAACCATATGCTTGCCTCAAAGCCAGGATAGCCCTGCTCCGCAATGGTCGGTACGTCGGGCAGGCTTTTGGATCGATTCTGCAATGTCTGCGCCAGCGCGATGACTTTGCCCGATTCAATCAGCGGCTTGGCGGTCGTCATCCCCTCGAAGGCATAATGGATGTGGCCGCCAATCACGTCGGTCATCAATGGCGCAGAGCCGCTATACGGCACATGCAGCACGTTGATGCCGGCCTCGGCCTTGAATATCTCCAGCGCCAGATGCTGGGCCGATCCTGTGCCGGCCGACCCGAACACGATCTCGCCCGGCTTCGCCTTGCACAGTTCCACCAAGTCTTTCAGCGTTTTGGCCGGTTGGTTGGCGCCGCCTATCAGTATGGTGGGCGTCTTGCCGATAAGACCGATGGGAGTGAAGTCCCGCTCCACGGAGTAGCCTAGATCGGTACGCAAGCCGGGCCCTATTCCATGGCTGTTCACATGCGCAACCAGCAGCGCCGTTCCGTCGTTTTTCTGTTTCGCGGTATGGCGCGCGGCAATCACACCCGCCGCGCCGGGACGGTTTTCCACGACAACGGGCACACCCCACATGTCGGAAAACTTCTGGCCGAGCAGGCGCGCCAGCACATCGGTGCCGCCCCCCGCCGGAAATCCCACCACCATGCTGACCGTGCTTTTCGGAGCCACGGTTTGAGCCTTGAGCGCGGGAGCGGCGGCTGCGGCGGCCAATGCACTGCCTGAAATAAGAAAGCTGCGACGATTCATTATTTGTCTCTCTATATATAGGTATGTTGAAGGAGCCGGATGCTGGAATGTTTACCCAGGCATGGCCTGCGGCGCGGCCGGCTCCAGCTTTTCCAGTTCCAGGCGTAATTGCCTGGATTGCTGGACGGTGAGTTCCACCAAGGGGGGACGCACGATGCCCCATTCAGGAACGCCAGTTTCCCATGCTATCGCCGCCTTCATTGCGGAAATCAGCGGATAGGCCTGGAAGGCGGCACGCTTGCGATTGATTCGGGCTTGCCGGTCCTTGGCGTCCGCATTCCGCCAAGAACGATAAAGCGACATGATTTCTGCGGCATTTACATTGGCCGTAGCGGTGATGCAGCCCGCACCGCCCGCTTTCATCGTATCGAGCAGGATGGTTTCGGTCCCTGCAAAAACCTGAAAACCCGCAGGCTGGAAATTTCGGATCAGCGATTCCGTATTGCTCCAGTCACCGCCGCTGTCCTTGATACCCGCGACAGTGCCGGGAAATGCATGCAGCAGCCTTTCAATAAGCGCATGACTGATGCCGACCTGGCTTACGGGCGGGATATGGTACAGATACAAGCGCAGCCGCTGGTCGGCCACGCCTTCGATCACCGATGCAAAATAGCGGAACAGGCCTTCGTCGCCGACGCCCTTGTAGTAAAAAGGCGGCAGCATGAGCGCTGCGGCGCAACCCGAAACGACCGCATGGCGAGTCATTTCAATGCTTTCGGGTATCGAGCAGGCGCTTGTGCCGGGCATCATGCGCAACGGAGGCAGTCCGTTTTCCAGCAAAGCGTCCAGAAGCCGGCGTTTTTCCGACAGACCCATGGAATTGGCCTCGGAATTGGTGCCGAAGATGGCCAGTCCGACATCGTGCGCCAGCAAAGACTTGCAATGCTCCAGGAAGCGCGGAATGTCCGGCTGTAAACCGGCCGAGAAAGGCGTCAGTACCGGTGAAAACACACCACTGAGAACCGTGCTGGATGATGACATGAAGAGTCCTTTCTAACGATGGAAATGACTCAACGGACCGTCGTCCAGGCGCCATATCTGGCCACGGCCTTTTCATCGAATCCGAACCCCAGCCCGGGCTCTTGATGCAGGATGACCCGGCCGTCCTTCTGCGATAGTTGCCGATCGATCAGGCGGCGGAAGTTCAGTACTTGATCGTCCCAGAAAAACTCCACATATCGCGCATTGGGCGTGGCGGCCACCAGCGGCGCATGCAAATCGTGGAACCAATGGGGGCAAACCACGACCCCGTAACTGGCCGCCGTGGCGGCAATGCGTTTCCATTCAGTGATTCCACCGCAAACGGCGGCATCGGTTTGAAGAATGGATGCCGCCTGCTTGTCCAGCAGCTCTTTGTGGTACCAGCGGCCGTAGCCGATTTCGGCGGTGGCGATCGGCAGGTGGGTCAGCCGCGCCAGCTTGGCATGGCTGTCGACATCGTCGGGGCCGAAGGGCTCTTCGATGAAGTAAGGCTCATATTGTTCGAAGCGGCGTATGTATTGCATGGCCTGCGTCACATCCTGCCAGGCGTTATTGCAGTCCATCATCAGTTCCACGTCGGGGCCGACCGCATCGCGCGCGGCCTTAAGACGCGCCTCTTCCTCTTTGGGCGAATGGCGCCCCGTTTTCATCTTTACCGCCTTGAAGCCCAATGCCACATAGCTGGCCATTTCCTCGCCAAGCTTCTCGGGTGTTTTTCCGTCCAGGTAGTAGCCGCCGCTGGCATAGGCGGGGACGCTTTCCAGTTCGAACGCTCCAAGGTATTTGTGCAGCGGCAAGCCGCCGGCTTTCGAATTCATGTCCCAGATGGCCGTGTCCAGGGCGCTGATGGCGCGCATGACCGTACCCTGGCGGCCTTGCAGCAAGGCTTCCTGGTACATGGATTGCCAAAGGCCTTCGACACCATAAGAGTCTTTTCCTATCAGGACCTTACCCAGCAGGTGTTCCACGGCCGCCGTGAAAATCGGCCCTCCGTCGCTGCCTATATAGCAAAAGCCGATGCCCTCGATGCCTTCTTTGGAACGGACTTTGACCAGCCCGTAGTAGCGTGTGCTGACGCTGCGGTTGGAGAAAGAGGTGACGCGGTCCAGCGGTACCGATACCGCTGAGACGTCAATGGATTCGATGATAGGCACGGTCAACACTCCAAGATAAAAGAATGACCGTATTATTTAGTTTTTAAAAAGATGCCACAACCCATCTAAAACTTCTTTAGAATAAGGAAAAACCATCTTTTAAATGATGACGCTTCCATGGATCTACGCTTTCTGCAAACCTTTGTGCATGTGGTCGAGCTCGGTTCCATCGCCAAAGCCGCGCGCTTTCAAGACTTGACCCCCGCATCCGTGCAGCAAAGGCTCCGCGCCCTGGACGCATCGATGGGCAGTCAGTTGCTGACCCGCGCGGGGCGCACCGTGCAGCCGACTGTAGCCGGACGCCGGATACTGGAACTGGCCAAGAAGATACTTGGCGACGCGCGCGATTTACGCTCGCTGGCGTCGGACACCGACCTGCCAGCCGGCCCGCTGCATCTGGGCGCTACGCCCACAGCCTTGAACGGCGTCGTCCCGGGCACGCTTAAAAGCTGGTTTGCCCGATACCCGGCCATCGAGGTTTTCATCGAGCCGGGCTCATCCAAATCGCTCTATTCGCGTGTGCTCGAAGGCGCGCTGGATGCGGCCATTCTCGTACACCCCCAGTTCGATCTGCCTAAAAACTGCATCTGGATGGAAATCCATAAAGAGCCGCTCATGCTGATCGCCCCGGCTTCGCTGAAGGTCGCAGACCCATTGGAGACATTGCTGGCTCAACCCTACATCTGCTATGACCGTAGCGTGGTCGGAGGAAAAATGGCCGATGACTATCTGCGCGGGCGGTCCATCCGTCCACGCATAAGGCTGGAGTTGGACGGCATCGACGCAATAGGAAAATTGGTTTCCGAAGGGCTGGGCGTATCCATCCTGCCCGATACCGGCACGCTCGATACAGGTCCGCAAGGCGTGGCCAAATGGGCTTTGCCCGGCCCCGTTCCCATTCGCTCCATAGGCATGTGCTGGACCCGAAGCAGCATCCGCGCCCCCTTGGCGCAAGCGTTCGCGCAACTGATCCGTTAGCGTAATGTTGCTTCCTGGAAGCCTGTCATCATACAAGCGGACAGCTATAATGAATGATTGCAATCCCTTGGCGCGCGACCATGGCAACACTGATCCGTCCATCTCTTTCTCTTCAGCGGCCCAAAAGCCTGGCAGCCCAGCTGGCCAAGGACTTAAGCGACCGCATCGCCCGGGGCGAGTTGAAGCCAGGCGATAAGCTCCCCAGCGAACACGAGATGGTCGCCTCCTACGGCGTCAGCAGGACCGTTGTGCGCGAAGCCGTTTCCAGCCTTAAAAGCGCCGGACTGGCATCGGCCCGGCAAGGTGTGGGCGTGTTCGTCCTGGACGCCTCGTCCATCGCGCCATTTCGTATCGACCCCGAGGAGCTGGACACTGTCAAGGAAATCATCAGCTTGCTCGAGCTGCGCACCAGCCTCGAATCCGAGGCCGCCGCGCTGGCGGCGGAACGCCGCAGCGCCGCGCAACTTGAACGTTTGCGCCAGGCGCTGGAACTGATGGGCCGCGCCGTCGATACGCAGCAGGACGGCGTCGATGCGGATTTCAGCTTTCATCAAGAAATCGCGCAGGCCACCAATAATCGCTATTTCATTGAATTGTTCGCTTATCTGGGCATGATGGCCATTCCGCGATCGCGTATCGGCATGTATAAAAGCGACATTGCCGCACGAAACGCCTATCTGAAAAAAGTGGATCTGGAACACCACGCCATTTTTCAGGCCATAGCCGAAAAAAATGCGGAGGCCGCGCGCCTTGCCATGCATAGGCATCTGAGCAATAGCCGCGACCGGCTCAAGCGTGCCTCCGAAACAGCGTCCGGCTTGGGGACACATAAGACATAAAAGGCGAAAATTTTTCGAAAAGCTCATAATTTCTCTTGTACGACAACTGACAAGTAGATATGATGAACGCACGCAATAAAAATTCGATCACCCCATAAGGAAGCGGCGCCCTGGGCGCTGTCGAGGAGATAATCATGAAAACCTTCGTCAAAACAGCCATCGCGGCCTGCTGCATCGCCGTATTCGGCGCGCCTGCGCTGGCCCAGTCCGGCGCTGCAAACTATCCCGATAAACCCATCAAGCTGATTGTGCCCTTCCCCGCGGGCGGCACATCGGACGTGCTGGGCCGATTGGTGGGCGATAAGCTCGGTCAGGCGCTGGGACAGACTGTTGTGGTGGAAAATCGCGCCGGCGCCAATGGCAATATAGGCGCCGACTATGTCGTGCGCTCCGCGGCCGACGGCTATACCTTGCTGCTGGTCGACTTGGGCAACCTGAGCATCAGCCCCAGCGTCTATCCCAATATGCCCTTCGATCCCATCAAGGATCTGGCACCGGTTTCCATGCTGGCCTATTCGCCTCACTTGCTGGTGACCACCAACGCCCTGCCGGTCAAGACCCAAGAGGAACTCGTCGCTTACGCCAAGGCAAAGAAAGGCGCAATGAACTTCGCCGCCGCTGCCGGCATAGGCAGCGCGCCGCATATGGCCGGTGTGCTTTTCGCCCAGAAAACCGGCGTGGAGTGGGGCTATATACCCTATAAAGGCGGCGCCCAGGCACTCACCGACCTGATCGGCGGCCAAGTCGACGCCACCACCAACGGCATGGTTGCCACTTATCCGCATGTCAAGAGCGGCAAGATCAAGCTGCTGGCCGTGACCAGCAGCAAGCGCTTGCCTCAATTGCCCGACGTGCCGACCGTCAGCGAAATGATTCCCGGCTTCGTTACTGGAAGCTGGCAAGGCGTGCTGGCTCCCGCGGGAACGCCCAAGCCCGTCGTCGACAAGTTGAACACCGAAATGGCCAAGATCATGAAGATGCCCGATGTCCAGGCAAAATTGGAAACCCTGGGAGCCCAGCCGATCGAAATGACGCCGGACGAGTTTGGCGGCTGGTTGAAGACGCAAGTGGCCGACTGGGCCAAGGTGGTGAAGGATGCAGGCATAAAGCTGGAATAAAATCCCGCTCCCTGGCGCCGCCATGGGCCACATAAAGCGCGGGCCTGTTTAAGGGCCCGCGTTTGCGTTGCGGCGCCAAACGCATCACGCTCCGGCGATGCTTTTCAGCGCCTGTGTTGTGTGCCGGCCCCGGATTCAATACAAAACCATTACAAAACCGCCCTGGAAGGCGGCAAATATTTCAGCGCGCTGCAAAAACGCTTTACGTCCTTGTCCATATAAACCTGCATGGCTACTCTGGCTTCATCGACCATCAACAGGAGTTCGCCATGAAGCTACAGCGCAACGTCGCCCGCATCGCCGCCATTGGCCTGATGTCGCTGGCCGCCGCCGGCTGCGCCACTCATTACGATCGAAAAACCAATAACACCCTGCTCGGAGCCGGGCTGGGCGCCGCAACCGGAGCGGTATTTTCGGGCGGCGACCCTCTTTACACCCTGGGCGGCGCCGCGGCGGGCGGCGTGCTTGGCAACATACTGACCGAAGACCGGAGCGACCGTCGGGGACGCGATTGGGACAGGAAACAACGATCGTCCCGTCAAAAATCATACGATCGCGACAGCCGGCGCTGGGACGATCGCCATGACCGCCGGCGCCGCTGATCTTATGCCGTAAAACCTTGGCCGGCGATCCGCCATGTTAATCTACGGCCTCGGCGCGCCTTTGCGGAAAAGGCTGCCCGGATCCCGCCGGCCATTTGGTTATTCGCATGAGCTTCGACCCCCTTGTATCCCTATTGGCGGCGATCGGCATGCTCCTTATCGGGGCGCTGGTCAACCGCAAAATTTCTTTCCTGTCCCGCTACAACATACCGGATCCCATCACCGGCGGCCTGCTCTTTGCGATATTGGCGTCCATAGCGTTGGCCGCCGCCGATTTCAAGATAACGTTCGACCAGCCCATCAAGCCCATTTTCCTGCTGATGTTTTTCAGCGGCGTCGGCTTGTGCGCCGATCTGCGGATGCTAAAGCGCGGCGGCAAGGCCTTGCTTGTTTTCCTGGTACTGCTGCTGCCTTTTATCGTGCTGCAAAACGCAGTGGGCGTGACCTTGGCGAAGCTGCTGGACCTGCACCCCATCTTCGGCCTGGTGGCCGGCTCGATCACCTTGGTGGGGGGCCACGGCACAGGCGCCGCTTACGCGGATCGCTTCGCCGAAGTAAACAATCTGCAAATGGTCATGGATCTGACCATGACGGTGGCCACCATCGGACTGATTGTGGGCGGGCTGATCGGCGGCCCCATCGCGCAATACCTGATCAAGCGCCATAGATTGCGCTCATCCGCTGAAGAAGCCGCTGAATCGCATGAGTTCAATGAACCCGCCGCACCCTTGGACACCATCTCGGCCCTGACCGCCCTGGCGGGCATATTTGCCGCCCTGATTGCCGGCCAGTCGCTGGCCAGCCACTTCTCTGGTGGATCGGTCACCATCCCGGCATTCCTGTGGTGCATGCTTATCGGCATTGCCATCCGCAATCTGCTGCCCTTCATAGGCGTCCGGTTCGATGATCGCGCGGCGGAACTGATAGCGAACGTTTCCCTGTCGCTATTCCTGGTCATGACCATGATGACCTTGAATCTGGTCGAAGTCGCGCTATCCGCCGGCCCATTCCTGGCCATCATCCTGGCCCAGGTCGTCGTGATCTTCCTGTATGTCGTTTTCGTATGCTTCCGCTTCATGGGCCGCGATTATGAGGCGGCCGTCACGTCGGCGGCCTTTATCGGCTTCAACATGGGATCGACGGCAACCGCCATGGCCAATATGCAGGCCATTACATCCAGGCATGGCCCCGCTCCCACCAGTTACCTGATTGCACCTTTGGCTGGAGCTTTCTTTGTGGACATCATGAATGCATTCATCCTGACCGCAATGCTGGCCCTGCCCTTTATCGGAGGCTGACGATGCGGGCCGTTCTTGCTTGTCTGTTTCTTTTGTTCCTGGCCGCATGCGGCGCCGGTCCCGATACCGACACCTTGCGCGCGGATGTGGCCAAGCGGCTCGAGCTGGCTTTACCCAATAACGCCGTCGAGCTCGCCAGCCTGGAGCGGCGCGGCTCCCAGGCCGACACCAAGGCTCCCGTCGGTGAAGATCGCCGGACCATCTACTTTGACGCCGAACTCCGGCTCAAGCGAGATATCGACTTCGGCGCATGGAACGCCCCTGGTATCGCGGGACTCATCTCGGCGCTCGGCGCCGGCCCGAAAGGCATAGAGGGGATACGGTCGGGAGGGAACCGGGCGGGAGACCTGATAAGCGCCCACGGCATCGCCGTGTACCGCCAGGACGATGGGCAGTGGACGCCCGTTATGCCGGCCGGCTACCAGCCCCCTGTCGCGCCCGGATACGCCACGGGCGAAGGCCAAGGCACGGGCGCCATCCTTAGCGCCCTGCGCAAAGTGGTGGATGCCTTTCCCCGGGACAGCTCGCCGGCACAGCATGCCGCCATCGGAGAAGAACTCGCCGCCGCGCAGGCCAGCATACGGGCGCGGCTGGCCCGCATAGCAAATGGCTACGCCATCGCGGCGGGGGCCGAACATGGGCAATATCTGCGTCTGGCGCGTGCGCTGTCGCATGAACAGGACTCACGCATCGTGCCGCTGATTACGCACGGCGGTGAAGAGAATCTACAGCTGCTGCGTTCGGGCAAGGCCTCGGTCGCGCTGGCACAGGGAGACGCCGCCCTGGATGCCTACCAGGGAACGAATGCATTTCAGGACCAGGGGCCTTATTCCGCCCTGTGCGCCATTGCCAGCCTGTACCCCGAGCCCATGCATATCCTGGTCAGAGCCGATGGCAAGCTGGCATCGGTTGCCGACTTGAGGGGCAAGCGCGTGGCCATCGGCGAGCCCGGCTCGGCCTCGCGCACGACAGCGCTGCGCGTCCTGAAGGCCCATGGCCTGGAACTGCATGACATCTCTGCCCGCGAACTGAGCATAGGCGCCGCGCTGCTTGCCCTGCAAAACCAGGAAGTCGACGCGATAATGCAGGTCATCGGGGTACCCGCCGACAGCGTGCGGGACTCGCTGCGCGACATGCCCCTGCGCATGCTGCCACTGTCCGAAAACGCGGTGACCCTGCTTGCGGACAGCAAAACAGGCTACTTTCCTTATACGGTTTCCAAGGGCAGTTACCCCGGCCTGGATCGCGACATTCCAACCATCGCCACCGCCGCCCTTCTGCTGGCCGATGCCAGCCTATCGGATGCCGAGGTTGCATCACTGACACGCGACCTCTTCCGCGAAGGCCGCGATTTTTCGGCACTGGGCAGCGCACAGGGCGCACAGATATCGATTGCCTCCAGCCGCATCGGCCTTTCCGTGCCCCTGCATCCCGCCGCCGCCAAGGAACTGGAAAGCCTGGCGGCATCGGCAAAGGCATCGGAAGCCGGCGCAGAGCCGAGCGCATCACGATAGAGGGGAGCCTGGCATGAATACCGAGCGCCCGTTTCGCTGCTGCATGTATTGCTTCTGAAGTTACGGCTTCGCTTCAGAGTTTTCGATGAAATAGGAAGGAACTTGCGGCCCCCATAGGTAAAGGGAGTTCTCAGGCGGGTGATCACGCCCCGCCCATTGATAACCGGCCTCTATATAGTCTATGTGAGCCGAGTACTCTGCGAACGAACCCCAGGGGTCGCGCACATAATGGAAATAATTCGATCCGAGCACATGGCGTCCTGTTCCCCATCCTTCTGTATACCCTGCTATCGCCATTTGCTCCGCTCCCAACCCCACCTCGTCAACGCCATCGACATCCCAGGAAGAATGATGCCAACCGCGTACCGAGCTCTTGGCGAATGCAACCAAGTGGTGATCACAACCATGAGGAGCGTGCAGAAATGCCACTATATCTTGCGACCTATCGGAAAGCCGCAATCCGAGCCCTTGACAATAAAAATCGATACTGCGGGAAACATCGGACGAAAACAGCAGGACGTGAGAAAGTCGGCGAGGCCGCACTTGTGCCGCATCTCCGCGCCTTGGCGCCCCCCGCTCATTCGCGGCGATATTTACCCTTGGATTAGGGGTCTTGGCATCGGGGGATGTTTTAGGCCCGACCTGTAGATGGAGCAAATTGCCGTCAGGGTCATAAAACCAGTAATCAGTCGAACCTGTTAAGTCCAGGGGCTCCGCGTCGCGCGCACCCGCCGTTTTCAATTGCTTGCGAAACAAAGGCAAGTCGGCCTCGAAGCAATTAAAGCTTAGATACTTTAACGCTTTGCGCTGGCCTTGCTCGACCACGCCCCAGGCATGGCCATCCGCTGCTTTGATGATCAGCTTGCCGCCTTCATCCGACACATCAAGGCCGAAGGCCGTATAAAACCGCACTGCGGCCTTCAAGTCGGGCACAGTCAGGGCGAACCGATCAATTGAATGTACGCTGACACCAGCCAAGCCGGCGCTTTCGTTTGTGGAACTCATAATCTGCTCCTCTCCTTGCGGGGATATCCCATGGGGATCCGCTCGCTTACCGCTCGTTTTCGATTGAGTTTCGCAAGGTGCCAATTTGTGAGATCGACACCTCGCAGATGTCGCCTTCGCGCATCAGCAATCGAGGATCCCTAGCCCAGCCTATACCCGATGGCGTTCCGGTGACAATGACATCGCCCGCCTCAAGAGAAATGGCTTCGCTGAGAATGGAAATAAGCGTGGCAACATCGAAGAGCATGTCGTCGGTTGAAGCGCATTGCACCACCACGCCATTCAGGCGAGTCTCCAACGTCAATCCACGCCCTCCTGGGGGTAGCTCATCAGCCGTCACCAGGTCGGGACCAAAGGCGCCCGTATTGTCAAAATTCTTGCCTATCGTCCACTGCGGCGATTTGAATTGATATTCCCTTATCGATCCGTCGTTGAATACCGAATAACCGGCCACCCACCGCAAGGCGTCCTCTTTTGCAATATGCCGTCCGCCACCGGTAAGAACCACTGCCATTTCCCCCTCAAAGTCCAGCGAGTCCGACGCCAGTGGCCGGACAATGGGTTCTTGATGGGCAACCAGGCTGCTGTGGTAGCGAGGAAAAATAGTGGGATAGTCGGGCTGTTCGTAATCACTCTCCTTGGTATGGTCAGCATAGTTCAGGCCTACGCAGAAGATCTTGGGAGGCCGAACCAGAGGCGGAAGGAAATCCTTTATTTGCGCCTCATCCAGCGTAGCTGCATAAGGCTGATTTCGTCCGTACTCCGCCAGGTCCACTCCTCTTGCAAGCAAGGAATCAAGCAATTCATTGCCGAGTATATGAATCCTCTTCCCTTCCCTGATACCCAATACAGCCTGACCTTCGTGAATAAAACTGATGTAGCGCATGCATGTCTCCTTTGAGCGATAGAGGCCGTCCTAGTCATTGAATTTCAAATCATGCTTGACGGAAAATAATTAGATCACTAATATTATACTTAGATATCTAATTATATGCACGACTGATGATTTATCTGTGAAGACTTGATCCACAGAATCAGCGTCATGCGACACAGCAAGGGCAAGGAGAAAGCACGGTGTTGACCCACGAAGAAAATGAACTGCTGTGCCGAGTCGAAGGCGGCGCGGCAATGGGGCAGATAATGAGGCGCCATTGGCTACCAGCCTGTTTGGTGGAAGAGGTACCCGAGGCCGACGGCAATCCGGTACGAGTACGCATTCTGGGCGAGAATCTGGTTGCGTTCCGGAATAGCGATGGCCGTGTCGGGCTACTCGACGAGTTCTGCCCGCACCGGCGCGCCTCTCTGGTGTACGGCCGTAACGAGGAATGCGGACTACGGTGCCTCTATCATGGCTGGAAGATGGACGTGGACGGCAATGTGGTCGATATGCCGTCCGAGCCGGACGGCAGTGCGCTGGCGGAAAAGGTCAAACATAAATCCTACCCTGTGCGCGAAGCCAACGGATTGGTATGGGTATACATGGGGCCGCCTGACGCCATGCCCGAATTCGAACGTCCAGGTTTCGCCAATGGCTCAAAAGCCAAAGTAAGCATCGTCAAGGTGCATGTGGGATGCAATTGGGCACAGGTGCTGGAAGGGGCCATAGATTCAGCTCATAGTTCTAGCCTGCATTCCACCGATATCCGGCCGGCCCGCGTGGCAAACGCAGGAATGACCGAAGCATATATGACCCGTCCTTCAACGGATAAATCGCCACGCATTCAGGTCCAGCACACCGATTACGGGATGAGCTATGTTGCCATTCGGCGCCCAATTACTAACGCCGATACGCACAACTATTTACGGGTGACGAACTTCATCGCGCCCATCACCGTACAGATTCCGCCGAATAGCCAGTACAGCCTCATCCAGTATACGGTCCCGATCGATGACATCAATACCTTCCTGTATTTCATCGCCTGGAGCGACGATACGACGCCAGGCATTGGCATCGACCAGGAAAGCTGGCGCAAGTTCTGCGGAGCTCAGGTGGGCATAGACCTGGATGAAAAGTTTCACCGTATACGCTCACGCGACAACGATTATCTTCAGGATCGCAAGGCGATGAAGCTAGGCGACTTCACCGGTCTTCGCGGCATACCCAATCAGGATATTGCAATGTGGGAAACCATGGGAAGGATCGCTAATCGATCCGACGACAGGCTAGGCGCGAGCGATATCGCGATCGTCGAATTCCGCCGCATCATGGTCGAAGCAGCACAAGGCATCCTGGAAGGCAAACCCGCAATCGGCACTATTGGCCGCAGCACCCCGTTCGCAGATATCCGTTCGTACGAAGGAGTTACCGAAAAGGAAACGGATTGGCGCACGCTGATCACGGGCTTGCCCCTCAATCGCAGCAAGGAAATCAAAAGCGCCACATAAGGCAAAGCCGGACTCGATGCAGACATGATCCATTCGCGTCGACCTTACTTTACAGAAACTTGCTTGTGCGTCGACCGACGCAGGAGAAAGCCGTGAAAAAATTGTCCATTACCCTCGCCTGTGGTGATTATGATCGCGTTCAAGCGATACGTGATGGTCGCGTCCTTATTGAAGGCTGCGACCTGAACTTCATGACCATGGGGCCTGAAGAACTTTTCTTCCGCGCATACCGGAACGAAGAGTTCGATGTCTGCGAACTGTCGCTCAGCTCATATATATTGAACCTTAGTCGTGGTGTAGAAATGCCGTACGTTGCGATACCGGTTTTCATTTCTCGCACCTTCCGCCATTCGGCAATTTATATACGCACAGATTGCGGCATCGACTCCCCGGAAGACCTTAAGGGGAAACGCGTAGGAGTCCCCGAATACCAAATTACCGCAGCCTTGTGGGCACGCGCACTCCTGTCCCAGGATTACGGCGTGGAGCCTTGGGATTTCGAATGGTTCCAAGGCGGACTCGAACAACCCGGCCGTGTGGAGAAGCTCGCACTCAATCTGCCGCCCACCATACAAGTCTCCTCCATTTCATCAGACGCAACCCTGGACTCCTGGCTGCGAGAGGGAAAACTTGATGCACTGATCGCAATGCGCCCTCCCCGCTGCTTCACTGAAGGCGTGCCCATGGTTAAAAGGCTATTTCCGGATTACCAAGCGGCCGAGGCCACGTATTTCGCGCGTACAGGGATATTTCCCATAATGCATGTCATCGGTATCCGGCGAGATTTGGTGCATGCCCACCCCTGGCTGGCGAGCTCCGTCTACACAGCATTCATCAAGGCAAAGGAAATAGCGGTAACGGCGCTGGAGAACATTGCTGCATTGCCTATTACCTTCCCCTGGCTGGGCCCCTGGATGGAGCAAACCCGATCCCAGATGGGAGCCGACTATTGGCCATACGGAGTGGCCGAGAACCAGAAGGCATTGAGCGCCGTGGTGCAGTATGCGCACAAGCATGGCACAGCAGAGCGGCTTCTCAAGATAGAAGAACTCTTCGCACCTGGAACACTTGAGCGCCATAAGGTCTAACGGGACAAACGCCTGTCGATAGCCTGGAACCCGTCCTGCCGGGCTTCAAACAGAGAAATCACCATGTCAGAAGCAAAACAAATCGCAAATATGTCGCTGCTTGTTACCGCCGCCAACAAGATTGCGAGCGATACCATGAGTTTTCAGTTGCAGCGGCCGGACGGCGGCGAGCTCCCCACCTTCTCTGCGGGCTCTCATATATTCGTGGAGACGCCGAATGAGTTGTTGCGTCAATACTCGCTATGCAACGCGCCTACCGAGCTTAATCGCTATGTCATAGCCGTAAAGCGAGATGCCGCTGGACGGGGGGGCTCGAAGAGTATGGTCGATAACCTGAAGGTAGGCGACACCTTGCTCGCATCCGAGCCGCGAAACGCTTTCCCGCTCGTTCAAGACGCCGCCCGATACCTGTTCATCGCCGGCGGTATTGGGATTACGCCGATACGCTCAATGCTGCTGGCCTTGTCTGCCGCAGGAAGCAAACCATTCAAGCTCTATTACTGCACGCGCTCCTCGCAAGAAACCGCATTCCTGGGAGATTGGGAAAAACCGGAGTTCAAAGGGAAGGTCGTCATTCACCACGACGAAGGTAAGCCCGATCGCCGCCTGGACTTGTGGCCCATGCTGGAAAAGCCGGACCGCACCCACTTATATTGCTGCGGGCCGAACCCGCTTATGCAAGCCGTGCGCGATATGGCAGGACATTGGCCTTCGTCAAGCGTGCACTTTGAAGATTTTGGTGCGCTCAAACCCAAACCTCGGCTTGATGACCGGGCATTCACCGTGCGCCTGGCAAAGTCAGGAACGAAACTTACCGTGCCGGCCCAGGAAACCCTGCTGCAGACCTTGCGCAATGCGGGAGTCCGCATCGCCAGCTCTTGCGAGAGCGGTAGCTGTGGATCTTGTCAGGTGGGCTTGCTGGAAGGCGAAGCCGATCACCGCGATTTCGTATTGTCTGAAAACGAGCAACGCGATCGGATCATAAGCTGCGTGTCCCGAGCATGCTCTCCAGAGCTTGTTCTGGATATTTGAAATCAAGAGCCCCCGAATTTCTTTCCACGCCAGACATCCAAATTCAATGGAGGACGACGCTTATAAAGTATTGGTAGCCCAGCAGTGAAAACATAAGAAACAACAAGCAGTAAATAACCGCCTTCTTTCGATAGAGCGGGCAATACCATCATCCCAAAGGAGAGAAAATGTTAACCCTTTCAAAGAATATCGCTGTAGGTCTGCTAAGCTTGGCCACGTTCGCCGGCTGTGCATATGCGGCCCCGGACTATCCCAATCGACCTGTTAAGGTTCTTGTGGGTTACGCACCGGGCGGAACCCCTGACATCATTGCCCGCACACTCGGCGAGAAGCTGGGCAGCCTGCTGGGTCAATCGTTCGTTATCGACAACCGCCCTGGCGCTGGCGGCACGCTTGCGACCAGGCAACTGGCGAACTCGTCCCCCGATGGATACACATTGCTGGTTGCGGATATAGGACAGCTGGCTATCGCGCCTTATCTGTTCAAATCGGTCGGCTACGATCCTGTGAAGGACTTTGCTCCCATCAGCCTGGCTGGGATCACGCCCATGTTCATCGCCGCAAATGCAAAGACGACCTCGATCAAGACAATCCAGGACCTAGTCTCCCAGGCCAAGAAAGAACCGGGCTCCATTAACTATGGATCGTCCGGCGTGGGAAGCATTCATCAGATCGCGATGGAAGTGTTCAAGTCCGAGGCAAATATCAATTTGACGCATATTCCGTACAAAGGATCCGGTCAATCCGTTCCGGCCCTTCTTGCCGGCCAAGTCCCTGTTCTGATGACTGCACTGCCCACCGTCGGCCCTTATGCGACGACAGGGCAAGTCAATCTATTGGCCGTTACATCAGCAAAGCGATTTCCAGGAACACCGAATGTGCCAGCCCTGTCCGAGCTATTTCCCGGATATGACTTCCCCTCCGAAGTGGGCGTACTGGCTCCGGCAGGCACCCCGCCGGAAATTCTGGACAAATTATCCAAGGCCATCTCAAAGGCCCTTGATACAAAGGAAATGCGCGATCGTTTTGAAATCCTAGGGTCGATTCCGGTCTGGAGCACGCCTGAAGAATATGCGAAAAATATCCGTGAAAACCTTAAGAAATATGAGGCATCGGTCAAGCTGTCTGGCGTCGACCCGAACTAACCAGCATTGCCGGCCCACTGCTGCAAGAGTATGGGCCGGAAGATCCAAAAATCCATATCAACATCTGACGGAGCAACGGCTTGAACATTCCTGCGGATCACGCACAAAAAACCTCTGTGGCAATTGTCGGCGGCGGACCCGTGGGTCTGCTGCTGGCAATGTTTCTCGACCGGCACGGAGTCAACTGCACAGTCTTCAATACGGAGTCATCGGCGCGGATGCACCCCAAGGGAAGCACTCATAACTCGCGCACCATGGAGCATTATCGCCGCCTAGGTTTCGCCAAACGCATACGGGAACTTGGGCTACCCCTAGATCACCCTACCGATGTTGCATACTTTACCCGCTTCAACGAATGGGAGCTGGCAAGGCTACCTATGCCTTCCGAAACAGAAAAACGTCTAAGCGTAGCCGCTTCGAATCCGCTGGATCAAGTTCCCGAACCGATACATCGAGCCAACCAGATGTACGTAGAACAAGTCCTTCTGGAGGAGGCAGCCAAAAGGCCTCGCATAACCCTGAAGTTCGGCATGAAAGTCATAGGGATGCAAGAAGAATGCGATGGAGTCCGCGTTAATGCAATCGACGTCTCCACAGAAGCTCAATCTACCTGGAAAGCATCCTACCTTGTCGGCTGCGACGGAGGACGCAGCTTTACGCGAGGCGTACTGGGAGTCTCCTATGAAGGCTTTGACAATCTGCGCCAGGCTTTCTTTGGGGGGCGTATGGTATCCACCTATTTGCGCGCGCCCACGCTCTACCGCGACCATCTGCACGGGAAGCGGGCCTGGCAATATTGGATTGTCAATCCAACACTGCGCACAGCCTTGGTTCCATTGAATGGCGACGATGAGTTCTTATTGTGGACCCGCGACGAAACGCCTGATTCGGCCATCGATGAAACCGCCATTGTCGCGATATTGCGGCAATGCACCGGGACCGATCTTCCCGTTCAAGTGCTTGCGCATGCGAAATGGACCGCTGGCGTCGCACTTGTCGCTGAAAAATTCGCGCAAGGCCGTATCCTATTGGCGGGCGATGCCGTGCATCTGTTCACGCCGACAGGCGGCTTCGGAATGAACACGGGCGCCGATGATGCAGCCAATCTTGCCTGGAAGCTTGCGGCAGCCGTTCAAGGATGGGGAGGCAAGAATTTGCTTGCCTCCTACGAGCTGGAGCGCAAGCCGATCGCACAGCGCAACACGGCGGCAGCACGCGAACTGGCAAGAAATGTCGGTTTGGTGCCGGTACCGCCGGAACTGGATCACGATAGTCCCGAAGGTGCGCATGCGCGAATTGAAACAGGAGCCTTCCTGTCCACCTTCGGCGAAGAATATGCCTCGCTGGGTGTGCAGCTAGGCGCGCGCTACGACAGCTCGCCCATCATTGTCCAAGACGGGCGCACACCCGATGACGACTTAGCCAATTATGTACCGACCAGCGTTCCAGGCGGCCGCGCCCCGCACTTTTGGCTGGATAGAGGCCGAGAAGAAGGGGGTTCGCTATACGACCACTTGGGAATAGGCTTTACGCTGCTTTGCCTGAACAACGTGGGGTCCGATGTGGATGCTTTGCAGCGGGCGGCAAAAGCACGCGGCATACCACTAAAAGTGCTGCATATCGACAATAGCCAAGCTCTGGAAATGTACGGTGTGGGTAAAGCGCTCATACGTCCCGATCAGCATATCTGCTGGCGCGGCGACACGGTGCCCGAAGACGCCGAGGCCTTGCTGGATACGGTAACTGGAGCAAGCTAGTGGACGCCGATTCTCCGTCGCATGCAGCTTCCACCAAGAAAATAGAAGAGCCCCGGCGAAAACTGAAGCTTGGCGTCGCAGGGATGGGCCGCGGCTTTCTTGTAATGCAGCCCACCTTGGCCTTGCATCCTGATATTAATGTAGTAGCGGGTATGGATCCGCGTGCCGAGGCTCGCCAACGCTTTGTACAGGATTTCGGTGCGCACTCATATGAGTCGTTTGAAGCGCTTTGCGCCGATGCCGATGTCGATGCTGTCTATATTGCCTCCCCGCACCAATTCCATCGGGAACAGGTTCAGATAGCGGCTCGATATGGCAGACACATGCTAGTCGAGAAACCGATGGCGTTGACCTTGGATGATTGCCGCGCCATGACCGACGCGGCAAACGCAGCTGGCGTATGCTTAATCGTCGGACATAGCCATGGTTTCGATACGCCCGTTAGCAGAACCCGGCAACTGATTCAAAGCGGTGCCTTCGGACGGTTGCGCATGATCTCGGCATTGAATTACACCGACTTTCTTTATCGTCCTCGCCGTCGCGAAGAACTGCAAACGCAGCTAGGCGGCGGAGTGATATTCAGCCAAGGATCGCATCAAATAGACGTAGTACGAACTATCGCCGGAGGACGGGCAGCAAGCGTCCGGGCCTATTCTGGAGTCTGGGATCCGCAGCGGGCGGCCGAATCAGCCTATTCAGCGCTGCTCACATTTGAAGATGGCGCCGCTGCATCTATGGTCTACAGCGGCAACGCCCATTTTGACAGCGATGAGTTTTGCGGCTGGGTCGGCGAGACGGGGAAGCGTAAAGATCAACGCAGCTACGGTGCCGCGAGACGACTATTGAATAGCATGGCTCCTGGCGAAGAAGATACTTTGAAGCGGGATCGGGGCTACGGTGGACCGAAGTACATAGAACCCAACTTCGCATCCTCCAGCAATACTCCAAAGGTGCACCATGAGCATTTCGGCCTTCTGATTGCCTCTTGCGACCGCGCCGACCTCCGTCCAGGGCCTCGCGGAATCGCAATATATGATGACGAAGGCGTACGCTTCGATCAACTTGAAGATCCGGCTGTGCCAAGACGCGAAGTCATCGACGAACTCTACGCTGCCGTTATCGAAGAAAAAAAACCCATACACTCTGGCGAATGGGGTACGGCCAACTTGGAAATTTGCTTGGCAATACTGCAATCCAGCCGTGAAAATCGAGAAATCCCACTTTTGTACCAGATCAATGCAACCTAAGCATAAGTGGTGGTATAACCGTTCGATCATCTCTAATCGAACAGCGCTTCCATGCCTAAATCAAAGTTTGAAGCTCAATATGGGTCATCTCACGCGGTGCTGCGTCATTGGCGTGAAGCCGTGCCTAACGACCGGCTTGCCCACCTAATCAAAGATGCCATGCGAGGAGTGTCGCGAGCCCTTCAGATGCGCCTCATGGAACACTCCGTATCGTTCGGCCATTGGACCTTCCTGCGTATACTTTGGGAAAACGATGGCTTGACGCAGCGTCAGTTAAGCGAAGAGGCCGGCTTGATGGATCCCACAACACATTCAGCTCTTCGCGCAATGGAGAAGCTGGGATATATTTCTCGACGCAAGCTTCCGACCAATAATAAAAACATCCATATTTATTTAACGCCCAAAGGGCGTGCCCTGAAAAAAGTCCTGGTTCCGATTGCAGAAGAAGTAAACAACATCGCGGTTAAAGGCGTGTCTGAGTCCGCCATCCAGACAACCCGTAAAACGCTGCTCGCTTTAATCGAAAATCTTGCTCAGGACGAACAGGAATCACTCCAGAATAAACGCCATCAACCCTCTACGCGAGATCTGTCCGACCTGATTAATACAGCGGGCGCCGCAGACGACTAACATTAAGATTTGAACCACGTCACAATCCAGGATTAGCGCAACATCGCCGATTCCCTTGATATCCGTCATGTTTTTCTAAGACGTACCCGAGTAGCATGCTCGGGTATACCCCTAGAACTCAATACTGCATTGAGGCCCAGACATGGCCAAGAAATTTCCACTGAATCCCAAGCATCCCGAGCGCGTCTGCTGGGGCTGCGATAAATACTGTCCCGCCGACTCCATGCTGTGCGGCAATGGTTCCAGCCGCAGCCAGCACCCATCGGAATCGATGGGCGAAGACTGGTACGAGTTCGGAGATTGGAGCCTGGACTTCGAACCGCCGCCAGGTCGGCCGGGCCAAAAAACAGCGTAACCAGAACAGGCTCAAATACGAACGACTAAATAATTATCTTTCCGTTACCTGTCGTTATAAGGGCGGGACAGCCAGCCCTGGGCCAGCCTGATCCAGTAGCTGGCACCCAGGGGGATCAATTCGTCATTGAAGTCGTAGGCGGCGTTATGCAGCATGCAGGGGCCTTCGCCATGGCCCGGAATACGATGGTCGCCATGCCCGTTGCCTATCCAGATATAGCAGCCTGGCCGCTCCTGGAGCATCAGGGCGAAATCCTCGCCCGCCATCGAAGGCTGCACATTGGCATCCACATTACCGGCCCCGACCAGATCTTCAAGGACCTGGGCGCTGAAGGCGGTTTCGTCGGGATGGTTGTAGGTGGGGGGATACTTCCGATCGAAAACGTATTCAGCCGTACAGCCGAATCCCTCGCTGATGCGCTGCGCCAGCTCGCCTATGCGCTTGTCGATCAAGTCCACCGTCTGGGCCGTAAAGGCGCGTACCGTGCCGCGCAACTGGGCGCTGTCCGGGATGGCATTGTCGGCCGAGCCGGCATGAATCTGAGTAATGCTGAGCACAGCCGGGTCGTAGGGATTGCGGTTGCGGGTCACAATGGTTTGCAGGGCCTGGGCCAGATGGGTGGCCGCCATGATGGGGTCGCAACCCAAATGAGGCATGGCCGCGTGCGCCCCCTTGCCGGCGATGGTTATCGTGAAGTAATTGCTGGACGCCATGATGGGGCCGGCGCAAACCCCGAACTTGCCCGCCTCCAGACCCGGCCAGTTATGCATGCCGAAAACGGCTTCGGCGGGAAACCGGTTGAACAGGCCGTCCTCGATCATTTTCTTGGCGCCAAGCTGGCCCTCTTCGGCCGGCTGGAATATGACATACACCGTGCCGTCGAAATCGCGATGCTGTGCAAGATAGCGCGATGCCGCCAGCAGCATGGCCGTGTGGCCGTCGTGGCCGCAGGCGTGCATTTTTCCGGGATGCTTGCTGGCATGCTCGAAAGTGTTCAGTTCCTGGATGGGCAAGGCATCCATGTCGGCGCGCAGGCCGATAGACCTTCCGTTGGACGTTTTGCCGTGGATAACACCCACCACCCCCGTAATGCCCAGGCCGCGATGCACCTGCACGCCCCATGATTCCAACTGCCTGGCCACAAGATCGGAGCTGCGGTTTTCCTGGTAGGCAAGCTCGGGGTGCGCATGGATGTCGCGGCGAATGGCAATGATCTCGTCCTGCCACTCAAGTATGGGTTCCACTAGTCTCATGATGGCTGGTTCCTGTTATGTGCAGCGATCGTGCGCCGTCAGACAGCTGAAGTCTTGAACAATAGTGCTAATAATAATACCGGCCAAGCGCTGTGCGCACCCCTAGCCTCCATGGCCATACGCCGTGCTATTCGCCATCCCGCAAGGTATGCAGGAAGGCGGCGATGTCCCGCGCGTCCTGTTCGCTGAGGCCCAAATCGGGCATGGCCGACAATGGGTCGACCTTCGCGGGGTCGCGAAGCCAGCGCACCATGTTGGTCGGGGTGTTGGGAAGCACGCCGGCAATGTACTGCCTGTCGGCGATCCCGGCCAGCGGCGGACCCACATGGCGATTTGCACCCACGATGCCGGGAATCACATGGCATGTGGCGCACAGATACTGCTGCAGCGCCTTTTGACCGGCTACGGCATCGCCCAGACGCGGCTCTTGCGACGCATCCGTCGATGCCTCGGCTTTTTGAGCGGGCATGGGCGCATGCCGGCTGTCCCAGCTTTTGTAGTCCGCCGGAGATAAAGCGGGCAAGATTTTCATGAAGGCCACGACGTCCCATATCTCTTGGTCGCTCATCCGGTATTGCCATGCCGGCATGCCGCTCATCTTGATGCCATTGCGGATTATCCAGTAGGTCTCGGCGGCCGACCATTGCCGGGCTGCCTCGACCAGCGATGCGGGCGCGGGGGTCAGGCCCAACGCGAAAGGCTGCGGCGCGACGCCGGGAGCGCCGTGGCACTGCACGCAATGCGCACGGAAATGCCTGAAGCCGTTGACCATGCGAGCCGGGTCTTCCAGGGCCGGCGCCTCCGTGCCTGAAGTCCGCAGCTTGACCGAGCGCCGCAATGACGTTTCGAGCAGATGGTAAACAAACGCCGTGTGCTGGCTCGTCGCGCTGACGTCATACAAACCGGTGTACACAACAGCGCCTCCCAGCAGTGCGGCGGTGGCCGCCGATATTGCGAGAGTGATGCCGGCAATGCGTTTCCATGTCGTCATCTTGATGCGTCCGTGGCGTCAATGCAGGGTAAGCAGATAGGCGGCGATGTCCTTCGCGTCCGCTACGCTCATCCCCATATCGGGCATGGCGGTACGCGGATCCACCGCCGGAGGATCGAGCAGCCATCGCACCAGGTTTTCGGGCGTATTTGGCAACACGCCGCCCACATAGGCGCGTAATGCCATGTCTTTCAACGGCGGACCAACCCTGGATACGGGCCCCTTGACTCCTTCTATGGTGTGACAGGCAACGCAGCCATAGTCGGCGATAAGCTGCCGGCCGCGCATCACGTCGGCGCCCAACTGGCTGGCTTGCCCCCGTGGCGATAGTGGCGGACGCTTCTCTCCACAGCCTGTCAGCAGCAAGAGGACAATCATCCCGAGCAACATCGCTGCTCGGCGGGCGATCGGACTGGGCATCTGCGCATTTCACTATTCATGGATCCAAGCCAACACAGCAACTACTTTGCCAGGGGCGGATTACAAGGTTCGACCACCTTACACCTGAGCGACGTCCGGAGTGCGTGTAAATTTTTCAAAACAAGCCCAAAACATACCGAGAGGCGGCATCAGGCCGGCCGCAGCGATGCCGTTCCATTGGACGGACGCAGCGGAGCGGGCTCGGTACGGCATGTGCTGTATGCAAAGCCAGCGCCGCGCCGGCACGCCGTAAGCCGCGCTTCTTCGATAACGCCAATAGCCCGCCTCCATGCTCCACTCGCGCCCGACCGTACTGCTCGCCCTATTGCCGATTCAGGTATCGGCCGGCATGCAATCGGTTCTCCACCCCAATGGAGAGGGCGCCGGCCGCATTGCGGAAATCAGTTGGGTAATGTTTATCGGGGCGGGGATCATCTTTCTTCTTGTCATGATCTTGCTGACGCTGGTGCTATACGGCACGCCGCGAGCCAAAAGGCGCCTGGGCAGGCGCTCGCTGGTCGTGGCGGCAGGCCTTGCTTTTCCAGTGGCCGTCCTGAGCGCATTGCTTGCCTACAATTTGAAGGCGGCTTCATCGCTGATTGGAGCCGACGAGCCACCCGCGGTCCGCATTGCGGTCATCGGCGAAATGTGGTGGTGGCGGGTCCAATACCTGGATGCCGACGGCCAGTTGCTCTTCGAGACGGCTAACGACATCCGCATTCCATACGGGCTGCCCGTGGAGTTTGTGCTTCGGTCGGATAATGTGATCCACAGCTTCTGGGTACCCAGGCTGGCGGGCAAGCTGGACATGATTCCTGGCCATGTCAACCGCCTGCGCGTCCAGGCCAGCGAAGCAGGCCTGTTCCGAGGGCAATGCGCGGAATATTGCGGAGCCCAGCATGCGAAGATGATGTTCGACGTGCAGGCGCTTTCTCCGGCCGGCTTCCAGCGATGGATGACGGCGCAGCGTCAACCGGCGCGGGAACCGGCCAGCGCCAGCCTGTACCCGGGCAGGCGGCTTTTCATGCAGGCTTGCGCGCAGTGCCACACCATCCGCGGCACCCGGGCGGCCGGCACGCTGGGTCCCGATCTTACGCATATCGGTAGCCGCCGCTCGGTCGCGGCGGGAGTACTGCCCAACAACATCGGCACATTGGCCGGCTGGATAGCCGACAGCCAGCACATCAAGCCGGGCAACCAGATGCCGTCCTTCAAGCATCTATCCGGCCAAGATCTGCGCGCCCTGGCGCAATACCTGGAAAGCCTTGAATGATGCCGGGAAAACCGATGACTGGAACCACCATGCCGCCCAACCCCCTGCCTAGACCGGAAGGGGAGCTGGAGCAAATGCGGCGCATCTGGCAACGTCCCAGGGGCTGGCGTGCCGTCACCGTCGTCAACAACAACCATGTCGGACTGCTTTATATCGGTACCGCCGTGCTCTTCTTCCTGCTCGCCGGCGTGCTGGCGCTGCTGATGCGCACTCAACTGGCTGTGCCCGACAATGATTTGATCGGGCACGACCTGTACAACCAGTTGTTCACCATGCACGGCACGGTGATGATGTTCCTGTTCGCCGTGCCGGCGGTCGAAGCGATGGCTGTCCTGCTGCTGCCGAATATGTTGGGCGCGCGCGATTTGCCCTTCCCCCGTCTATCCGCCTACGCCTACTGGGCCTATGCCGTGGGCGGCATCATATTCTTTTGCAGCATCTTCGCCGGGTTGGCGCCGGATGGCGGCTGGTTCATGTATCCGCCGCTTAGCAGCTCCACCTATTCGCCTGAACTCAATGCAGATCTTTGGCTGCTTGGCATCGGCTTCATCGAGATATCGGCGATCGCCGGCGCCATCGAGCTTGCCATCGGCATACTGCGTACGCGTGCGCCCGGCATGGCGCTGGATAAGATGCCCATTTTCGCGTGGGTAATGCTGGTGTTCTCCGGTATGGTGATCATCGCCTTCCCCGCTGTCATCGTCGGCACCGCGCTGCTGGAGCTGGAGCGAGCCTTCGACATGCCGTTCTTTATCGCCCAGAGAGGCGGCGATCCGCTATTGTGGCAGCACCTTTTCTGGTTCTTTGGCCACCCCGAGGTCTACATTATTTTTCTTCCGGCGGCCGGCATGGTATCGATGATCGTCCCGGCCATGAGCGGTACGCCGTTGATAGGCTATCGGCTCGTCGTGCTGGCGGTCGTCGCCACGGGTTTTCTGAGCTTCGGCCTGTGGGTACATCACATGTTCGCCACCGGCATCCCCCAGCTTTCGCTAAGCTTTGCATCGGCCGCCAGCATGGCGGTATCGGTCCCAACCGGCATACAGGTATTCGCCTGGATCGCCACCATTGCCGCCGCTGTGCGATTGCGCCCCTTCAAGCTGCCCATGCTGTTCATCCTGGGTTTCTTCTTCATTTTCGTGCTGGGCGGGCTTACCGGCGTCATGGTGGCGGTTATTCCCTTCGACCTGCAGGCGCATGACAGCTACTTCATCGTCGCCCATCTTCATTATGTGCTGTTCGGCGGCATGGTGTTTCCGCTATTCGCCGCCTTCTACTACTGGGCGCCATTTGTCAGCGCGCGCGCCCTTTCCGACAAGCTTGGCCGCTGGGCGTTCTGGCTGATGTTCATCGGCTTCAATGCCGGCTTCTTCCCCATGCATTTCACCGGCCTGGCCGGCATGCCGCGACGGGTCTATACCTATGCCGACAGCCAAGGCTGGGGGATTCTTAACATGATGTCCACCGTGGGAGCCTATATGATCGCTGCCGGAGTCCTGGCATTCCTGATAGACCTGGCGCGCAATTTTCGGCCGGTTAGCGAATCCAATGCCGGCAATATCTGGGGCGCCGGCACCTTGGAGTGGCTGCCTAGCGGTCCTTACGGTACACGCAGCATTCCATTCGTGACGAGCCGCGAACCACTGTGGGACCAGGCCGGGCTAGCCGAAGACGTGGACGCGGGACGCTACTATCTGCCAAACGCGCCGACCGGTCGGCGCTCGACGCTGGTGACCAGCCCCATCGAGGCCAGCCCCCAGTATGTGCTGGAACTTCCCGGTCCTGGATGGTCGCCTTTGCTTGCGGCGCTGGGCACCGCCGGCTTCTTCCTGCTGCTTACCTTCAAGCTTGAGATTCTTGCGGGGGCTTGCGGAATTCTGGCCGTGGCGATGATATGGCGCTGGCTGTGGGACGCGGACACTGGCCCCATCCATCCTCCCGTCGACATCGGCGGCGGCCTACGCCTGCCGGTCTCGTGCCGCGGCAGCGCTTCCCATTCCTGGTGGGCGATGATCATTCTGCTCATGGTCTGCGCGAGCATCTTCGGCTCGCTGCTGTTCGCCTACCTGTTCCTGTGGCTCACGTCTCCAGAGGTCTGGCCGCCTGTGGCGAAGCTTCCGTCCTTGGCCGCGCCACTGATATCGGCCTGCCTGCTG
Source organism: Pollutimonas rozaliensis (assembly GCF_048751585.1). Classification (NCBI taxonomy): domain Bacteria; kingdom Pseudomonadati; phylum Pseudomonadota; class Betaproteobacteria; order Burkholderiales; family Alcaligenaceae; genus Pollutimonas; species Pollutimonas rozaliensis. The sequence continues at coordinate 81,335 of NZ_JAZHOB010000004.1, forward strand.
CTTGCCAGCAGTGCATTGCTGCCATGGTGCAGCCGCGCCCTGGCGCGGGACAAGCAGGGACTGTTGGGATGGGCGTTACCATCCGCCATGCTGATGATCACGGCGGCGATAATCCTGGAGGCTTGCGGCCAATGGCAGACCGGCCTGCGGCCGCAAGATAGCGGCTATGCCGCCGCCGTCTATGCCATGATCGGCCTTCAAGGCGTGTTCGTGGCTGCGCTATGCTTGATGGGTGTTTTTACAGTGGCCCGATCCATGGCTGGAAGACTGGCGGCCGACCGACGCGCCTGCTTCGACAGCACGATGATCTTCTGGCATTACACGGTGGCTCAAGGCCTGCTTGGCCTTGGCGCGCTCCATGGTTTCCCGCGCATTCTGGGGTAAACGCCATGACAGGAAACTTCTCGCGCACATTCTTGTTCATGCTTGCCGGCCCGCTTATCTGGGCTGTGCATTTCTTGTTCATCTATGCCGTCAACGGCGTGAACTGTGCACGGCCGGCGCTGCGGGGCACAGGGATGGATGCGCAGGCGCCGCTGTGGATCATCGTCGCGGCCAGCCTGCTGGCGCTGCTTGCAATGGCCGCCATATTTCTACGCCAGTATTCGCGCAGGCCGCGAAGCGCCGACAATGGGTTCATCCTGTGGCTGGCCGGCGCGCTAAGCCTGCTATCGGCCGTCGCAATCATCTGGGAGACGATGCCCGTGCTGCTGGTGCCGGCTTGCGCTTAGAAAAGGATCAATCGACCGATGCGCCGGATTGCTTGACGGCCCTGCCCCATTTGGCGATTTCGGTGTCGATGAACTGCTTGCCCTCTTCGGGCGTATAGATCAACGGTTGGGCTCCACGATCCGTCAGCGTCTTTGCCGCCGCGGGCGATTTGAGAATCCCGTTGATTTTCTCGTTCAGGTATTTCACGACCTCGGCAGGGGTTTCACTGGGAGCGAAAACGGCCGCCCAGCCTACGGCCTCGAAACCTGGATAACCCGACTCGGCCACGGTAGGCACCTGCGGCAGTTGCGGCACACGCTCACGCGTGGTCACGGCCAGCGGATTGGCCGCCTTGGACTGCACATGGGGAAGAGCGGCGGTAACCGAGTCGACCATCAGCGGTACATGATTGCCCAGGAAATCAGCCTGCGCCGGACCACTGCCTTTGTAGGGAATATGCCGCAGTTCAATCTTGGCCTCGGCCTTGAACATCTCCGCCGACAAATGCTGGGTGCCCCCTATGCCCGCGCTGGCATAGGCCAGATCGTCGGGCTTGGCGCGCGCCTGCTCCACCAGTTGGGACAGCGATGTGATGCCGCTTTTCGGATTCGCCAGGAAAATCAGCGGCACGGTAAAGATGCCGCCCACCGGCACAAAGTCGGATTTCAGCGAATAACCCGGGTTGCTGTAGAGCGTCTGATTGACGGCGCCCGCGCTGCCGCCAACAGCCAGGGTGTAGCCATCGGGCTTGGCACGCGCCACGAACTGCATGCCGATATTGCTGCCGGCGCCGGCCTTGTTCTCGACGATGACGGGCTGGCCCACTTCGGCGGAAAGCTTTTCAGCTATGGCACGGGCGAAGATATCGGTCGCCTGCCCCGGCGGAAAAGGCACGACCATGGTGATGGGGCGATCAGGATAGGCGGCGTGCGCAATGCCGGCGGCGCCGATAAGTGCGCAAGCCAGCACGGTCTTGGGAAAAGGTAGGCGGTTCTTCATATACAGGTCTGGTAAGGTTCTTCAAGCGGTGTTGGTTTTCGCAACAATATACTATGCAAGCCGCAATCCAGTCCTAGTTGGCGACAATACCCGCCGACCGTATGACCCCAGACCAATGTTCGGTATCCGCCTTGACGGTTTTCCCTAGCGCATCGGGCGATTGATAGCGCGCCTCAATACCGGCGGCACGCGCTTTCTGAATGGTTTCAGGCTTTGCCAAACCGATCTCCAGGGCGCGGGTGATCCGCTCGATTGCGTCTGGGGGGGTTCCGGCGGGCGCGAATAGCGATACCCAGGCATCCAGTTCGAAATTGGCGAAACCCTGCTCAACCGAGGTCGGCACATCCGGCAGCATGGGGTGGCGCGATCCGCTGGCTACAGCGATGGCGCGCAATTTCCCTTGCTGGATATGGCCAATGATGGACGGCGGCGTCGTGATAAACAATTGCACTCGGCCCGAGAGCACATCCTGAATGGCAGGCCCCGAACCTTTGTAAGGCACATGCACCATATCGATCGCCGTCATCTGCTTAAGGAGTTCAGTGCCGACGTGCGGCACCGAGCCGCTTCCTTGAGAGGCGTAATTGATTTCGCCAGGATGGGCTTTGGCATACTCAACCAGCTCCTTCAAAGTGTGGACGGGCAGGGACGGATGAACCACCACCACATGCGGCGCCACAGCCAGCATGGCGACAGGCGTGAAGGATTCGGCGTTCCAGCGTAAATCTGAAAATAGCGACGGATTGCCGGCGTGATACATGGAGTACGACGCCAACAATGTGTAGCCGTCGGGCGCAGCTTGCGCGACATAACCGTAGGCAATATTTCCGCTTGCACCGGCGCGATTATCGACCACGACGGTCTGACTTAGTGCCTGGGTCAGGGGCTCGCTGGCCAGCCGTGCCGCCATATCGACGATACCGCCGGGGGGCACAGGCACGACAATCGTTATAGGCCGCGTCGGAAAGTCTTGCGCTGCCGCGCCCTGCATGAAGAAGGCCGACAGTGCGATGACAAGAAGTTTGATCATGGTGCGAAATCCATAGGGTTGTGCAATGGCGGGAAACATCAGCGTGAGAGCTCGTCCCGAACGATGCGCGCACCATCGACCATGGCCTTCATCTTGTCGTAGGCAACATGCCGGGGCAGATACTTCAGACCGCAATCGGGCGCGATCACCAGACGCTCGGCCGGCACATGAGGCAAGGCGCGGCGGATGCGCTGGGCCACGATTTCAGGCGTTTCGATGTCTTGCGTGGACAAGTCCAGGACACCGAGCATGATGGTCTTGGACGGCAGTTTCTCCAGAATGGCGCAATCGAGATTGGACTGGGCGGTTTCCACCGATATCTGGCTGGCCAGGCAGCCTTCCAGTTCGGCCAGGAAAGAGTACCCGGCGGGACGCTCATGGATGATGGCGGCATAGCCAAAGCAGATATGCACCGCGGTCGTGCCGGTGACGCCTTCCAGGGCGCGATTCAGCGTACGCACGCCATAGTCGCGTGCTTTTTCAGACCTGGCCTGCAAGTATGGCTCGTCTATCTGGACGACATCGGCCCCAGCGGCAAACAGATCCTTGATTTCCTCGTTGACGGCCGCGGCGTAGTCGTGGGCCATCTCTTCTTCCGACTTGTAGAAATCGTTCTGCGCCTGCTGTGTCATGGTGAAGGGACCCGGCACTGTGATCTTGATCTGGCGATTTGTATTGGAGCGAAGAAATTCGACATCGCGCACCTGTACGGAATGCCTGCGCCGGATCTTCCCGACGATGCGCGGCACGGGATTCGGATGCCCGCTGCGATCGAGCGCTACGCCGGGATTATCGATATCGACGCCGTCCAGGGCCGTGGCAAAACGGTTGGAATAGCTTTCCCGGCGCATTTCTCCATCGGTCAGCACGTCCAGGCCCGCGTTTTCCTGTGCCCGGATTGCAAGCAGCGTTGCATCGTCCTGAGCCTGCTCCAGCCAATCGGACTCAACGCGCCAAAGCTCCTTGGCCCGCACGCGCGGCGGAAAACGGCCACCCAGTTTGGCGCGATCAATCAGCCAGTCGGGCTGCGCGTAAGAGCCGACCAGAGTCGTAGGTAAAAGTATGGGCATGATTCGAGTCCAGTAAACGATGAGCCGGGCCTATGTGCCGCATGCCCACCGAAAAAATAAGGTGGCGCCGATAATACCCACTATCTTGAGCGTTTTTGTCAAAAACCGGAACTTGCGCCTCGACAAGCCTGATTTATAGGCGGATTTCGCGTCAATGTGAATTTCCCTCATGCAAACCATGAACGGAATAGAGACTGGCGATTCACCCGCGTTCGGCCCTTACACCGCCCGATCCAGGCCTTTCGCCCTCAGGCGGCTACCTTGCATAGCACCGGAGCAGAACGCAATAGACAACACCGGCGGCCAAGCTGGTGTGGCCGCTGTATACGACCAGCCCCAAGCCCCAACCCTGCCCGATCACCGCCACCCCCAATGCCGCCAGGAGCGCGCAAGCGCCCACCATGCGAAGTTTATGTGTAAGCGGGCGGGACAGGAGCCGGCCGAAAATGTCTTGTTGCTGGCGCTCCATGGCGCATGCCAGGGCGGCAAAACCAGCCAGGCACAACAGGATGGACAGCAGATGGTTCATGATTCGCCCAACGAAACCGGCGCTTGTCTTTGCTTGGGGTACCGTGGCCTTGCTCCGGGTGCACGCCGGGCCGTATGCCAAGCCAGCTTCGCATGCAGCAGCGCCAACGCCCAGCACATCAGGTCCATACCCGCGAATACCCAATCGCCATGACTCAGGCTGTGCCAAAACGGCCGAGAGGTGGTAAAGACATTCAGTACAGGCAATAGCGCCAGCATGATCGCCGACAGCCAGAGCTGTTCAATCCAGGCCGCCCTGGACGGACGCAGCACGGCATGTATCAAGGCGGCCGCCCACACCATGAAGAAAACCTGGATCTCGCTTGCCGCCCTTGCCGGCAGGTCTTGCGGCAGCAGCCGGTTGGCCCATAGGAAGGAAATCATGGCCACGGACAGGCCGGCAATGCTTGCGATATTCAGCCGCTCAACAAGGCGCAGGCCAAAGCCGGGCCGGCCGGCGCCGGACAGTTTCTGTCTTCGCTTTACCGTCCACAGCACCAGGCCGCTGCCCACCATGGCCGTGCCTGCCAAGCTGACCAGGAAGTACAGCCAGCGCGTCGCAACATCGCTAAAACGCCCCAGGTGCAGAGCGTAGAGCACGCCCCGCGTCTCGGCAGCCCGCCCCACTTGCTCACGGACTTCAAGCAACTTGCCGGTACTGCCTTCAAAGAGCAGATACTGCGGGCTTTTTGAGACTCTGCCGAAATCGCCCCGGGCGATGCTCACGCGCGAGGCGGTATCGCCGGGATGGGTGACGGTGACATTGCCGATATTGTCGCGTCCCCAACGGGCCTGGGCCTGCTGCACCATGTCCTGGATGGAAGCCAGGGCATGCGCTTCTCCATTGGCTTTCCCCGGGCGGATGAAGGCGCTCAGTTCCGAGCTAAGCTGCTGCCGTTCGGCGGCAGTCTGGATGGCCGCCTGCTGGCCCCAAGGCATGTACAGCGCCATCAATGTCACCAGGCCCGTGTAGGTGATCATAAGATGAAACGGCAGGCCGAATACGGATAGCGCATTGTGCGCATCCAGCCAGGAGCGTTGCCCCTTCCCCCGGCGGAAGGTGAAGAAATCGACAAAGATTTTTTTGTGGGTGATGATGCCGCTGATGATAGCCACCAGCATGAACATCGCAGCCAGGCCCGCAAGCCAACGGCCCCACTGCACAGGCATATAGTGAAACTGGAAGTGAAAGCGGTAGAAGAAATCGCCGCCCATGGTCTCGCGCGCACTGATGGCCTTGCCGGTGGCGGGATCGAAATGGCCCTCGGCAAAACCGCCGCGCCCCGCGCCTTGCGTGCGCCAGAACGCATAGACGCTGTTGTTGCGCTCGTCGGGCAGGCGCATGCTCCATTGCGAGCTGCCAGGCGCGATAGCCACGAGCTCGTCGGCGATGCGTTGAGCGGTCAATGCGGGGTCGGGTATTTGGCTTTGCTGCGCCAGTTCCGGGCGCATCCATTGCGAAAGCTCATCCTTGAAGTAGGCCACCGTGCCGGTCAGGAACATGGCGTAAAGCACCCATCCCAGCAGCAGGCCGACCCATGTGTGCAAGCCGGACATGTTCTGGCGCAGGCTTGGCGTTGCGCGGCGTGCTGCGCCGTCTTGCTTCACAAATAGCTTCCTGGAAACCAGACTGGCCAAGCGGCCGCCAAGAGAGGCATGGCCGCGGCCATCAATCCCGCCCAGGCCCGCAGGGCGCTACGGGCTGCAAAGACCCAGATCACGGCACCGGCATAAATAATGAAGCTGGCCAGCATTCCGGTCAACACCGCCTGCGGCTTGCTCATGGGCAGGACCAGCGCGGCTACGCTGGTCAGCGCTGCCAAGGCGTAGCCGCCGAACACGGCGGCTACGATGCGGGAGATGAGCGGAGCGATATCGCGCGTCCTGCGCAGTAATGCCTCCATGTAGCCGCCCTTGCCTCTTGCCGCTATGCTGCTTAGAAGTCCATCGAGGCGGACAGCATGACCGTGCGGCCTGCGGCGTTGGTTGCATAGGCACCCCTGACGGTGCTGACCAGCCAATACCTCTTGTCCGTGAGATTATCGATGTCGGCGCGCAGGACGACCGATTTACCTGCTACCTTGGTGCGGTAGCGGGCGCCTACTCCAAGGGTTGTGATGCTGGGAAGCTTCAGCGTATTGGCATCGCTGATGTACGTAGATGAAGTATAGGCAACGCGTCCATTCAAGCTCAGACCTTGCACCCAAGGTGTATCCCAGTCCAGTCCCAGATTAAATGTTCTGCTGGGCACACCCGGCGCCGTGTTGCCCTCGTTCAATCCGTTCCGGGTTTTTGTCAATTTGCCTTGAACAAAGGCCGCACTGGCCATCATCCGCAGGCCGGGTTGCAACTCGCCATAGGCACTGAGTTCCAACCCCCGGTTGCGCTGTTCGCCGGAATAATCATAGACTTTCTGGCTATCCGGCACACCCGCAGGCCCGTCAGCAAAAGCGCTGGGCCTTGCCAATTGATAGACCGCCATCGTCGTTGTCACGCGGCCCCAGTCCACCTTGACACCCGCCTCATACTGCTTGGACTTGTAGGGCTTGAGAATTTGGCCCGCATTTGCATAGGCGGGGCCCACTACGGAACCTGCTGTCAGCCCTTCGGTGAAATTACCGTATACCGAGACGTTGCTCAGCGGCTTGATCACGATACCTGCAACGGGCGAGACCGCGCTGGCCTTGTAGCTCCCTGTTTTGGCGCCGGTAGCCGTGCTGTAGCTATCGGTTTCCACTGTCTGCTTGCGTGCACCGACAGTAAGCAACACCCTATCCTCGGCAAAAGATAAGGTATCGGCAATCGCGATGCTGTCCAGCGTAGTTTCGCCGGAACGTTCCATTCCTTTACGGATCGCCGGAAGCGCAGGCAGCGGCGAAGGATCATAGATATTCGACGGCGCCGTACTAGTGCCTTGGGAATAGCCGTTACCGAGCTCTTGATGCAAGCGTGTGGCGCCCAATGTCACTGAGTGGCCGATGCTCCCCGTCTCGAAACGAGCCTGCAAGCCAACATCACCACTCAAGGATTTAGAGTAGGAGTCGTAGTAATTATTGCCCACACCGAAATTGCCGTTGGCATCGATGCCTCCACTGGTATTAGCTGGAAAAATCTGCTTCACCGTATTGTCGCGGTAGCCTAGGCCGACATGAGCCGTCAGACTGTCAGTCAGGTCATATTCGAGCCGTGAGGCGATGGTCCGATCCTTTTGCGTCAGCTCGGTGCCGGGATAGAAGGTGATATGTCCATCGGGAGCCGCCGGGATTTCCGTGATATCGGGTCGGAAGGCGATCTGTCCACGGAAATTGTCCATCTTGTCATCCGAGTAGATTGCGTCCAGCGACCAACGCAAGCGTTCTCCCCGATAGTCCAAGGCAAGCGCCCCTAATCCCAATTTCTGATTGCCGTCATTGATGGACGCCTCTCCACCGCGCAACACACCATTAAAACGTACGCCCCAGGCGTTGTCCTCTCCGAACCGGCGGCCTACATCCAGATGCATGCCTAGGTTGGCCTTACTGGTATAAGTGGTGGTCAGCCGCGTAAGCGGTTCATCATGGGCTCGTTTGGTCACGACATTGATGCTGCCGCCAATGCCGCCGTTAGGCGGAATGCCTCGCATCAGCGTACCCGGTCCTTTCAGGAGCTCGACACGCTCCACCATTTCGATCGGCACGCGGTTGGCGGACAGCAGACCATAAAGGCCATTCATGCCCGTGTCGCCCGAACCGATGGTAAAGCCGCGAATCATGAAGTCCTCGCTGAAACCTGCCGCGGACGTCGTCGTGCGCACCGAGGCGTCTTTGGTCACCACATCAGCCAGCGTCTTGGCCTGCTGATCCTCTATCAATTCCGATGTGTAGTTGACCGTGCTGAAAGGAGTATCCATGACATCGCCCGTTCCCAGCAGGCCCAGGCTTCCGCCCCGCGCCACCTGCCCGCCGGCATAGGGGGGCTCCAAGCCGTCTGCGCGATTGCCTTGAACGGTAACCGCGGGCAACTCAGTGGCGGGCGTCGCCGTCTGCGCTATCGCTCCACCCGATGCGACTAAAAGGCCGGCCGCCGCCATGTGGCGAAGCAAGGGTGTGTGGAGCAAGGGGCGATGGGGCATGTGATCACTCTTTATAGAAAGCAAGCCAGGGAAGGGAAAGCATCCGGAAACAGTCCGTGCTCGCTAGCCGTCGCGCAGCTTGATTGATCACGAAAGGAATGTCTGGGGGATGACGAAAACGCGTAACTATAGCAACATAATTGAAACAGAACAAGAATCAGTTGCATTAGTGTTGGTAAATGGGATAAGTCTGCTTCACCGTCAGAGAGCCATCCGGGGACACGGCCGCTGCTTGACGTGCCGCTCATGCGCTGCTTGATCTGTGTATAATTTCACAGCTCATTGATGGCAATCGTTCTCAATATCATTATCAATAATCTCAAAGCCAGAATACTGGCTTCCGGACCAGGAACCCCCCATGGCCTGTAGCGCTTCCCTCCGCCTTGCGGCGTCCATCGGCTTGGCTCCGGCATGCCAATTCATGTATTTAGCCATGGGCGGGTTCTGATCATGTTGTCTCCTGCGGCGCTGCGCGGTTGGTCCTGGGTGCACAAGTGGACCAGCCTGATTTGCACGGTCTTCATGCTGATGCTGTGTTTGACCGGCCTGCCCTTAATCTTTGAACATGAGATCGAGCACTGGCTTGACGATGGCGTTCAAGCCACCACGGCTGCCAGCGGCCTGCCCATGGCCAATCTGGATGCCGTCTTATCGGCGGCCCAAACACAGGTTCCCGGCAAAGCCGTCATGTATGTGGGCGACTTTACCGATGATGGCTTCTGGTACGTAAACCTTGCCGACACGGTCGCAGGCGAAGGCGCCCACGCCACAGTCACTGTGGATTACTACACGGCCCAAGTGCTGGATGCCTCGGCCCAGCGCAGCGGCTTCATGGCATTCATGCTGCAGCTGCATACCGACATGTTTCTTGGCTTGCCCGGCAAGCTGTTTCTGGGGCTGATGGCGCTGCTGTTGCTGGTGGCCATCGTATCCGGCGTGGTGCTCTATGCGCCATTCATGCGGCGGCTGCGCTTTGGCGAGGTTCGCCGCGACCGCGCGCCGCGCCTGAAATGGCTGGATCTGCACAACCTGCTGGGTATTGTCACCATAGTTTGGGCCGTTACGGTCGGCGCCACGGGAATGATCAATACCTGGGCGGAGTTGATCGTGAGCGCATGGCGATCCGACCAGATGGCCGAGATGGTTGCGCCCTATGCCGGCCAACCGCCCGTGACGCAGCCCGGCTCGCTCGAACAGGCAGTCCGGGCGGCTCAAGGGCTTGAGCCCAACATGCAATTGGGCTTTGTGGCTTTTCCCGGCTCGGCGCTGTCCAGTCCGCACCACTACGCCGTCTTCATGCGCGGCACCGAGCCGCTGACATCGCGCCTGCTCAAGCCTGTACTGGTGGATGCACAAACGCTGCAAGTCACGGACAACCGCCCTCCTCCGTGGTATATGACCGCACTGCTTCTTTCGGAACCGCTGCACTTCGGCGACTACGGCGGCCTGCCTTTGAAGATACTCTGGGCGGCCCTGGACATCATCACCATCATCGTGTTGGGCAGCGGCCTATATCTTTGGCTGGTCCGTGGCCGCAACACCGCCGCCCAGGAAGCTCGAGCCACGGCCAGTCCGCGCGCTGCCCGCCAATCGGCAAGCAGCCGCAAGGGCGCGCACAACACCCTGCGCCAAATGTGGCAGGCTCCGTCCATCATCGCGCTGGTCACACTGGTTGGACTGATTGCCGCACTGGTGGGCGATGGCTGGCATGATGCGCTGTCATGGGCAGCGCTTACCGTGCCGGTCGCACTGATAGCGTGGAAATGGGGACGGCGCTAAGCGGTACAAAGCGGATCAGATCAAGGCGGGGTGGGGCACGCCATTTGATGCGCGCCAAGCAACGCGGTGAGTCCATCGGCACACCTACCGCCCTCCGCCGCGACTCCTTACGATGACGACATATGGCCAGTCATTCGACTGACTCCCGAACCCGGGCAATCGGGTTCATCTTTGTGGGGTTCCATTATGTCCAATCTAAAACCAGCCGTTCTCCCCCTACTCATGGCGGCCTGCCTGTCAATGGGCGCTGCCCATGCGGCGCCGCCCGAGGCGATCGTCAAACAAGTCATGACCCAGCCGCTGAATGATTATCCCGGCAAGGAAGCACTCATGATTACGGTGGACTACCCTCCGGGAGCCGTGGATCCGGTTCATCGCCACAATGCGCACAGCTTTGTCTATGTGCTGGAAGGCTCGATCGTCATGCAGGTGCAAGGCGGCAAGCAAGTGACATTGACGCCGGGACAAAGCTTTTATGAGGGTCCGGACGATATCCATACCGTCGGACGCAATGCAAGCCAAACCGAGCCGGCGAAATTTTTGGTTTTGCTGCTGAAAGAGCGGGATATGCCGTTTTTCATTCCGGACCATTAAGTCCGAAGAAACAATATGTAACATAATCACGTAGCCGGCAATGTCACACGGCACGGCTCCCATACGTCTAGCACAGTATGGAAACCAGGACTTGCCCCTCATTGCCCGGCGTACGCTCGCGCCACCCCGCCTCTGGCGCGGCGGATCCTTTAGCGGGCAGCTTTGTCACCAGCTACGCGGGTGTTGTCGCCTTTCTGGCCGTGGCCGACGAAGGCAGCTTTTCCAAGGCCAGCGATCGCCTGGGCATAGGCCGCTCGGCGGTCAGCCGGAGCGTGCAGAAGCTGGAAGCGCAACTTGATGCCCGCCTGTTCCATCGCACGACACGCAGCACATCGCTGACCCGCGAAGGCGAACTGTTCTACGAAAACTGCCAGCCCGGCGTGGCGCGTATCGTTCAGGCTCTGGAAGACATGCGCGAATTGCGCAACGGCCCTCCACGAGGCCATCTGCGCATCCAATCGACGCCCGGTTTTGGACGCAAGGTAATCGCCCCGCTGCTGCAAGATTTTCATGCGCAGTACCCGGATATCACGCTGGAGCTTCTGCTGGACGAGCGCCCTGCCGATTTCACCGCGGATCGCATAGACGTATCCTTTCGGGACGGTCGAATGGAAGACAGCGACATCGTCGCACGGCAGTTGATTCCCATGCAGATGGTCGTATGCGCCTCGCCGGGATATGCAAAAGCTTACGGCCTTCCGCGCCATATGGACGACTTGGCCAAGCACCGCTGCATCAATTTTCGGACAGCGTCGGGCCGCGCCCGCGAATGGGAATTCAAGATCGACGGCTTTGCCAAGAAGCATCAGCCGCCAGCCCGGCACACCTTCAACGATCTGGACTTGATGTTGCAGGCGGTACTGCGGGATCAAGGGATCGCCCAGCTTCCCGCCTATCTGGTGTGCGATTTGCTCCGTGACAAGAAACTGGTCGCCTGCCTTGCGCAGCATGCCCCCGATGATGGCGGCCATTATCTTTGCTATCTCAGCCGCAAACAGCTGCCCGCGAGAATCCGCGTGTTCGTCGAACACATCACCGAACAAATACGCTCGCTTGATCTGCAATGCCCGCCCATCCTGACGAGCATCAACGCGGCCTGAGGGCCGCTCCATTGATGCTCCTGATGCAACACCGTGAGGCCCACTGCGGCCCTACCGCCGGGGCGGAGCCAATCCTACAATTTTTCCTACACACATCACCATCAGGAGAACGCCATGAAAATCGTCGTCATTGGAGGCACCGGACTCATCGGCAGCAAAGTGGTCAAGACTCTGCAAGCGCAAGGGCATCAGGTCATTGCGGCCTCCCCCGCCACGGGCATCAACACCATCACAGGCGAAGGCCTGGCGCAAGCGATGGCGGGCACCGATGTCGTGGTTGATCTTGCGAACTCGCCTTCCTTTGCGGACAAGGACGTCCTTGAGTTCTTCGAAACATCGGGCCGGAATCTGTTCGCCGCCGAGGTTGCAGCCGATGTACAGCACCATGTCGCGCTTTCCGTCGTCGGAACCGATCGCCTGGCGGACAGCGGCTACTTCCGCGGCAAGATCGCCCAGGAAAAACTGATACGCGAGTCGGGTGTGCCCTACACCATCGTCCAGTCCACGCAATTCTTCGAGTTCCTTGGCGGCATCGCGCAGGCCGGCGGCATGGGGGAAACCATCCGGATATCCCCGTCCTTTTTCCAGCCTATCTCATCTGACGATGTCGCCGCGGCCGTCGCGGATTATGCGGTCGGCGAGCCGCGCAACGGGATCGTGGAAATCGCCGGCCCGGAGCGCGTAAAGCTTTCCGAGCTGGTACGGCGCTACCTGGAAGCAAGCTCCGATCCCCGCAAGGTGGTGGAAGATGTGCAAGCCCGGTACTTTGGCGCGGAACTCAAGGACGATACCCTTCTTCCAGGCGCCAATCCACGCCTGGGTGCGATGAATTTCGATACCTGGTTCGCCCAATCCAAAGTGTCGAGGTAACAGGCGGACGCCGCCTATCATGGCCAAATTGCAAGCCCCGCCCTTATCCCTGCTGGACAGATATCGCGGGCACGACACACAAGCCCTGTACTCGGCCACCGTCATCGTTACGGGAGGCGAATCGGGCCATGGACGGGCGTCGGGTGTTGCGCGCTCGGACGACGGCAATCTGAATGTGCATCTGCGCCTGCCCAAGGCGCTAGGCGGACCCGGAGGAGGCACCAACCCGGAGCAATTGTTCGCGGCCGGATACGCCGCCTGCTTCCACGGCGCCCTGAGTCTGCTGGCGGCGCAGGCCGAAATCCCCATTCCCGGCAGCTCGGTGGAAGTCACGGTCGATTTCAGCCGCGATCCCATGGACGGCTTGTTCGTGCTGACCGCGTATACGCGCATTCGCCTGCCCGGCGTGGAAAGAGCCATTGCCGAAGAGCTGGTTCGTCATACCGAGCGCTATTGCCCGTATACCAAGATGGCACGCAACGGGATAAGGAATGTTGTGGCGCTGGTGCGTTCGGATCTGACTGACAAGCGATAGCCACGCCCGTATCCCGCAACTCAACAACATCAATCTCTTTTTTTTAGCATTCTTATGAACCAATTCGAAAACCAGGTAGTACTGGTGACCGGCGGCGGCGCCGGCATCGGCCTGCGCGCGGCGGAAAAATTTGTCCGCCATGGCGCACGCGTCATCATCACCGGACGCAGGCAAGCTGCATTGACGCAGGCGGTCCATGCCACTCCCGGCCTGGGCTATGTGGTGGCCGATGCCGGCAATCCAAGCGATGCCGCTCGGACCATAGACGAGGTGGTGCATCGATACGGGCGCCTGGACGTGCTGGTCAACAATGCCGGAGCCGGAGCCATCCTGCCCTTGCCGGATGCTGGTTTTGCTCAAATCAACGAAATTTTCTCCGTCAATGTCATCGGGCCTTCCTTGCTGGCAAGCGCCGCGCTTCCTCATTTGAAGCAGTCCGCCGGCAACATCGTCAACGTATCAAGCACTTTTGGACACAAGGCCGGAGCGGCGCTATCGCACTACGCAGCCAGCAAGGCGGCGCTGGAGCACTTGACCCGGTGCTGGGCGCTTGAGCTTGCCCCTGATGGCATACGAGTGAACGCCGTTGCGGCTGGCCCCACGGAAACCGACTTCCTGTCCGAGAGAATGAAACTCTCGGCCGAACAGATCGAAAGCGTCAAGGCGAGCGAACGCGCCCGCATTCCGTTGGGCAGACGCGGATTACCCGAAGATGTTGCCGGCTGGATCGTTTCGCTGGCGTCCCCCGACGCGGCCTGGATCACCGGCCAAGTGTTTACCGTTGACGGCGGGCTTAATGTGAGCTGATAAGGGTCAGCCGCTATGCCATCGGGATTGCGCAAGAGGCCTGATGAAAAATCAACGAATTACGACTGTGTTGGTTTTTGAGTTTGTCACTCGTTGAACGTTGAGTTTGTAACTTCTGGGGGCATACGTCACTTAGCTTGGCAATTTTGCCACCGTAATTTGCAAACTCAGTGGCAATCGACAACAAATGTTGCCAAATGCAACATTCTCCCTCCCCCCTCTTGAAGATCCCGGCTTCGTCCTTATAATTAGCACTCGAAGGGGTTGAGTGCTAACATCGCCCCTCTGCCTATTGATTAATCATTTATTGAACAGGAGTTCCTCCATGGCACTGCGTCCTTTGCACGATCGCGTGATCGTCAAGCGTCTGGACAACGAGCGCACAACTGCCTCGGGTATCGTCATCCCTGAAAGCGCCGCTGAAAAGCCCGATCAGGGTGAAGTCATTGCTGTTGGTCCCGGCAAACGGTCCGACGACGGCAAAGTTCAGCCTGTTGACCTGAAAGTGGGCGACAAGGTTCTGTTCGGCAAATACGCCGGCCAAACGGTCAAGGTCGATGGCGAAGAAGTTCTCGTCATCCGCGAGGAAGAAATCCTCGCCGTGGTTCTGTAATCACACCCGAATCAATCAAGGAATTTTACAATGGCTGCTAAACAAGTTTTATTCGGCGACGACGCACGTGTGCGCATCGTCCGTGGCGTAAACATTCTCGCCAATGCTGTGAAGACCACGTTGGGCCCCAAGGGTCGCAACGTCGTTCTGGATCGCTCTTTCGGCGCACCCACCGTCACTAAAGACGGCGTGTCGGTTGCCAAAGAAATCGAACTGAAAGACAAATTCGAAAACATCGGCGCCCAGTTGGTCAAGGAAGTCGCTTCCAAGACCTCCGACAACGCTGGCGACGGCACCACCACGGCTACCGTCCTGGCCCAGTCCATCGTTGAAGAAGGCCTGAAGTACGTTGCCGCCGGCATCAACCCCATGGACCTGAAGCGCGGTATCGACAAGGCTGTTGCCGTTGCCGTCGACGAACTGAAGAAACTGTCCAAGCCTTGCACCACCAGCAAGGAAATCGCCCAGGTCGGCTCCATTTCGGCCAACAGCGATTCCTCGATTGGCGAAATCATCGCCAATGCGATGGACAAGGTCGGCAAGGAAGGCGTCATTACCGTTGAAGACGGCAAGTCGCTGGACAACGAGCTGGACGTCGTCGAAGGCATGCAATTCGACCGCGGCTACCTGTCGCCCTACTTCATCAACAACCCCGACAAGCAAGTTTCCGTGCTGGAAGATCCGTATGTCCTGATTTTCGACAAGAAAATCAGCAACATCCGCGACCTGCTGCCCATCCTGGAACAAGTTGCCAAGTCCAGCCGTCCCCTGCTGATCGTGGCTGAAGACGTCGAAGGCGAAGCTCTGGCCACTCTGGTTGTCAACAACATCCGCGGCATCCTGAAAACGACTGCTGTCAAGGCTCCTGGCTTTGGCGATCGTCGCAAGGCCATGCTGGAAGACATCGCCATCCTGACCGGCGGCGTCGTCATCTCGGAAGAAACCGGCATGTCGCTTGAAAAAGCCGCGCTGGAAGATCTGGGCCAGGCCAAGCGCATTGAAGTCGGCAAGGAAAACACCATCGTTATCGACGGCGCTGGCGACAGCAAGTCCATCGAAGCCCGCGTCAAGCAAATCCGCGTGCAAATCGAAGAAGCCACGTCCGACTACGACCGTGAAAAACTGCAAGAACGCGTTGCCAAGCTGGCAGGCGGCGTTGCCGTGATTCGCGTCGGTGCCGCCACCGAAGTCGAAATGAAGGAAAAGAAAGCACGCGTTGAAGATGCCCTGCATGCTACGCGCGCCGCTGTCGAAGAAGGTATTGTTCCTGGAGGCGGTGTTGCTCTTATCCGCGCCAAGGAAGCCATTGCCAAGCTGAAGGGCGACAACGTCGACCAGGAAGCCGGCATCAAGCTGGTCCTGCGCGCTGTTGAAGCTCCGCTGCGCACCATTGTTGCAAACGCGGGCGACGAGCCTAGCGTTGTGGTCAACAACGTGGCAAACGGCAAAGGCAACTACGGCTACAACGCCGCTACCGGCGAGTACGGCGACCTGGTCGAGCAAGGCGTTCTGGACCCCACCAAGGTTACCCGCACCGCGCTGCAAAACGCGGCATCGGTTGCCAGCCTGTTGCTCACGACCGAAGCCGCTGTGGCCGAAATCGTGGAAGACAAGCCTGCTGGTGGCGGTATGCCCGACATGGGCGGCATGGGTGGTATGGGCGGCATGGGCGGCTTCTAAGCCACTGCCTCTCCATTTCCCCGGCCCGGGCTCGCGCCCGGGCATGCAGTTCAAAGCCTCCGATCCGTCGGAGGCTTTTTCATTTGCGCCACTTACGCAAAGCGGACACAACAAAAAACCTATAATGCAGCGTCGACTTTCAACGCGGCCCCGCTGCGCTACCCTGGCCCTATGACTTCGAATCAATCTCCCTATAAAAGCAAAGGCGGCCTGGGCCGCCTGGTTAATGCGCTGCGCTACTCGGCCCAAGGATTGGGCGCGGCCTTCCGGCATGAAGCGGCCTTCCGGCAAGAACTGCTGCTGGTGGCGGTGCTGGCGCCGGTTGCGATCTGGCTGGGCCGCAGCCTGGGCGAAGTGCTCATGCTGCTGGGCACCTTGTTCTTCGTGCTGATCGTCGAACTGCTGAATTCCGGACTGGAGGCGCTTGCCGACACCATCACGCTGGACAATCATCCACTGATAGGCCGCGCCAAGGACCTGGGCAGCGCCGCGGTCATGCTGTCCATCGTATTCGGCACCCTGGTGTGGCTGACCGTGATCGCCTCGCACTTCCTGGCAAGCTAGCCGCCTATAATTCCCGGCGGTACCCCCACGGCACAATTTCACAAAGTTTCTCATGACCTTCACGCAAAAACTCGACCAGGCCTGGGCCACAAGCGGCTCGATGCTGACAGTGGGACTGGATCCCGATCCTCAACGCTTCCCCGCCGAATTGCAGGGCCGTCCGGATGCCATTTACGAATTCTGCCGCGCCATCGTCGATGTGACCTCCCAATACGCCTGTGCAATCAAACCGCAGATCGCCTATTTTTCGGCGCAGCGCGCCGAAGACCAATTGGAAGCCCTGTGCGACTATGTCCGTGCACAGCACCCCGGTCTGCCCATCATCCTGGATGCCAAGCGGGGCGATATCGGCTCGACCGCCGAACAGTATGCCCTGGAGGCATTCGAGCGCTATCAGGCCGACGCCGTAACGGTCAATCCCTACATGGGCTTCGATTCCCTGGAACCCTACCTGGCCTGGGACAGCAAAGGCGTGATCATCCTGTGCCGCACATCGAACAAGGGCGGTTCCGATCTGCAGTTCGTGACGGCTGGCGACGGGACTCCCCTATACCTGCATGTGGCCAGCCTGGCCGCCGAGCGCTGGAACACCAACGGCCAATGCGCCTTGGTTGTGGGCGCCACATTTCCTGAAGAAATCGCAAAGGTTCGCGAGCGCGTTGGCGACATGCCGCTGCTGGTTCCTGGAATCGGGGCTCAAGGCGGCGACATTCCCGCCACGGTGAAGGCGGGATGCGATAGCCGGGGAACAGGAATGATGATCAATTCGTCGCGCGCCATTCTGTATGCCAGCGGCGGAGACGATTGGCGCGAGGCGGCGGCGCTGGCGGCGCGATCGACCCGCGATGCGATCAATGCTGCCCGATAAGGGCAATCGCCGTATTTAACGCGAAGGCTACCGAGGCATGGCGGATCTGCGTGCGATCGCCTTCGAATATCTTGGTCATGGCGCGAGTGACCACCCCTTGCGATGCGCGCTGCGCAAAACCGAAGCACACCATGCCCACCGGCTTGCCGGGGGTGCCGCCATCGGGGCCGGCAATGCCGGTGGTGGAGATGGCAAATTGCGATAGCTGGGCGGCGGACAGCACACCGGCCGCCATTTCCATGGCGGTTTCCTCGCTGACCGCTCCAAAGCGCTCCAGCGTATCCACATTGACTCGCAATTGCTCGACTTTGGCCGCATTGCTGTAGGTGACGAAGCCGCGATCGAACCACTGGCTGGAGCCGGGCGTGTCCGTCATCGCGGCGGCCAGCAATCCGCCGGTGCAGGATTCGGCGCAGGCAAACATCCAGCCGCGATCGATCAATAATTGGCCCAGTTGCGGAGCCTGTGCCGGCGAGTCGTTGACCATCATAGAAACACCTCGAGTCTGACCAGGATGGCGATAAGCAGCAAGCTATATGCCGCCGCCACGATATCGTCCCACATGACGCCGAAGCCATTCTTGAAATGGCTATCAAAGAAGTGGATGGGCGGCGGCTTCACGATGTCGAACAGGCGGAACACCACGAAGGCCAGCAACTGGGCGCCAAAAGTATCGGGCGTCAGCCAAAGCACCAGCCAGAAAGCGACGATCTCGTCCCAGACCATGCCTCCGTGATCGGGACGTCCCATTTCCTTGCCGACCCTGTGGCAGGCCCAGCAACCCAGCGCGAAGGACCCCAAGAGCGCCGCGCCGATGTAGAAGTCGGGCAGGCGGGAAATGGCCAGCGCCCACAACAACCATGCCAGCAGCGTGCCCCAGGTGCCGGGAGCGGGACGGATCAGGCCGCTGCCGAACCCGAAGGAAAGCATGCGGGGAAAGGAGTGGAATACCCAGGCCGTCGTTGGCGGGGGTGCTTCTTGAGTGTCGGAGGGATGATCGGGGGACGGCATACGATATCTTATTTTATCCGCGGGAAATTCACGAAAAATGATCGAAGCCGCCGGCGGCCACGGTAATGGGATTGCCTTGCGCATCTTTTGTCACCAGCCCGGCCCGGCCGGTTATCCGGCCCACGCGCGTGACGCGCACAGACGCCTGGTCGGCCAATTGCTGGATGAGCGGGCGCCGGTCCCGCGCCGCGGTAAAGCATAACTGATAAACATCGCCGCCAGCCAGGACGGCCGCCCGCAGCAGCGCGTCATCCAGTTCCCCCAAGACGGGATCGACAGGCAGCGCATCGTAATCCAGTTCAGCGCCGCAGGCGCTGGCGTCGAGGATATGTCCGAGATCCTGCAACAAGCCGTCCGAAATATCCAGCGCCGAGTGCGCGACGCCCGCCAATGTTTCCGCAAATCGCCACGGCGGCAAAGGCCGCTCAAGGGCAGGCCGCGTTGCGGCCAGCAAGGCTGGATTGCCGGGCAGGGAACCCTGCAATAAACGCAAGGCGATATCGGCTGCGCCCAGCGTACCGGTCACCCAGATATCATCGTCCGGCTTGGCGCCCGACCGCAACAAGGCTTCTTGCGGCCTGACCTGCCCCATGACGGTAACGTTGATGACGACGCCAGCAACACTGCGCGTCGTGTCGCCGCCAATCAAGGGACACCGCGCCTGATCGGCCAGAGCATGAAAGCCGCCCGAGAATGCGGCAAGCCAATCATGATCCACGACCGGCAAGGACAGGCTAAGCAGGCAGCCCAGCGGCTGGGCTCCCATGGCGGCCAGGTCCGACAGGTTGACCGCCAGCGCCTTGTGGCCAAGGGATGCGGGGTCGACATCGGAAAAGAAATGCCGGCCCTCAATCAGAAGGTCGGTGCTGCATGCCAGCTGATAGCCAGGCTCCACCGTCACCAGCGCGCAATCGTCGCCGCCTCCCAGGATGCCGGGTGGCGCGGGACGGGAAAAATAACGCGCGATGAGGTCGAACTCGTTATTCAACAGGTCCTCTAGCGGCGCGTGGCGGCTTGAACCTCGTCGGGTCGGACGTCGGCCACCATCTTGTCGAGCACCCCATTCACGAACTTGAAGCCGTCGGTGCCGCCAAACGATTTGGCCAGCTCGACCGCTTCGTTGATGGCCACTTTGTAGGGGACTTCGATGTGATGGATGAGCTCGAAGCTGCCGATCAGCAAAATACCATGCTCGATGGGCGAGAGCTCTTCAAGAGGCCTGTCCACATAAGGCATGAAGCGTTCGCGCAATGCGGGCGCTTCGCGCAGGACGCCATGCAACAGCGTTTTGAACCAGGTTGCATCCGCTTCCTGGAATTCGTCATCGTCGCGGATGTGCGCGTCGATTTCGCCGGCATCCTGCAGGCCGGCATCGCCGCGCAGCAACCAGGCGTACACGCCCTGCAAGGCGAATTCGCGCGCGCGCCGGCGGGCGCTGCGGCTGTTGCCGCGGGCGGCTGCGCCCGCCGGCGCAGCCGGTGTTCTACTTGTCGTCAAAATCTTCGTCCTCGTCGTCTTCGTCTTCATCCTCGTCGTAGTCTTCGTCGTCATCGGTTTCCGGCTCGAGAGCCGCCACCAGATTGGCCATTTCAACCGCGCTGCGCGCGCAATCGCGACCCTTCTCCGCAGCGCGCTCTTGCGCCTGCTCGTCGGTGTCGGTGGTCAGAACGCCATTGGCCACGGGAATGCCTGTTTCGAGCGCCACGCGGCTGATCGCCGATGCGCTTTCGTTGCTGACGATTTCGAAATGATAGGTTTCGCCGCGGATGACGGCGCCAAGGGCAATCAGCGCGTCGAACTCGAATGTTTCGGCCATCTGCGCCAAGGTGACGCCCAATTCCAGCGCGCCCGGCACGGTAACCAGCATGACATCGCGCTCGTCCACGCCCAGTTCAGCCAATTCGGCAAGGCATGACTCGAGCTCGGCCTGGCCGATTTCTTCGTTGAAACGGGACCGGACAATCCCTATATGCAGACCTTCCCCGTTCAGGTCGGGGGACAGAGTGTAAGGGTTCATAGTCAGTAATTCCAGTTAAGGGGTGGCAGAAGGTTCACTATCGTAACCCGTTATGGTCAGGGAAAAGCCGGCCATGCTCGGCATTTTTCTTGGGCGGGCCAGAAGGCGCGCCTTCCCTACATTAAGATCGCGCATGATCTGCGCACCAATACCGTAGGTGCGCAAGCCATAGCGGCTTTCGCGGTCGGAAACCGGCGCCTCGGGCGCCGATTCATGGTTCCAGGCATCAAACTGGCTGAACAGCAATTCCGAGTCGCCCTGGCAATTCATAAGGATCAGCAAGCCGGATGGAGCCTGTGCGATCGCCTTGAGGGCATTGGGCACGCTCCAGCTATGCGCCGTGGCGCCCTCGAACAGGACATCGATGAGGCTGGTCGGCTCGTGCACCCGCACCAGTGTCTCGGACTCGGGGGTAATGGAGCCATGCGCCAGGGCCAGATGCAGGGCGCCCGAGGCCAGGTCGCGGTAGGCGACCGCCTGGAATTCGCCCCAGGCTGTCTGCACCTGGCGGCTGGCCAGGCGCTCGACCATGGATTCGTGCTCGCTGCGGTACTGGATAAGGTCGGCGATCGTGCCGATCTTCAAGCCATGTTCTTGCGCGAAGACCTTCAGGTCGGGCAGACGCGCCATGGTGCCATCGGGCTTCAGTATTTCGCAGATGACGGCGGCGGGCGTCAGTCCCGCCAGCGCCGTCAGATCGCAGCCCGCCTCGGTATGGCCGGCACGCACCAGAACGCCGCCGCGCACGGCCTGCACCGGAAAAATATGGCCCGGCTGGACCAGGTCGGCCGGCTTGGCGTCGCGCGCCACCGCCATCTGAATGGTACGGGCACGGTCCGCTGCGGAAATGCCGGTCTCCACCCCTTCAGCCGCCTCGATCGACATGGTGAAGTTGGTGCCGAAACGGGTGCCATTGCGGCTTGCCATGAGGGGCAGATCCAGTTGGCGGCAGCGCTCTTCGGTCAGAGTCAGGCACACCAGGCCGCGCGCATGGGTGACCATGAAATTGATGGCCTCGGGGGTAACGAATTCAGCCGCCATCACCAGGTCGCCCTCGTTCTCGCGGTCTTCTTCATCGACCAGTATGACTAGCCTGCCGGCGCGCAACTCGGCGACAATCTCGGGAACAGGTGATATTTCGTAGGACTGGACCGGACTCAAATCCGCATCGGAGGGCTTGCTCATAACATTCGGCTCGGTAGAAAGTTGGCTCATTTTAACGCCTGAACGCGGCTCGGCACTGTATTGTCGCCCGAAGCGGCAAGCCGTGCTCGATGCCAGGGCGCCAGGCGGCCGGATCGGTGTTCCGCCCATATGGCCAAAGCCGGGTAATATCGCCCCTAACGCATCAAGGGCCTGTCAACGCTAAAAGGCAAAGCAATCATGCTCGGAAGTAAAAAAACCGCCGGCCCGCAAGACGGACGCCGCAGCATCCAATCCGTGGAAACCGGCTTTCCCCTGCTGGCGGCCCTGGTCGACGCGGGCGTACCCCTGACACTGCGCGACCTGGCGTCGCGCGCGGGAATGACATCGGCCAAAGCGCACCCCTACCTGGTCAGCTTCACCCGCGTCGGCCTGGTCCAGCAGGACGCCTCCACCGGCCAGTACGAATTGGGGCCTTTCGCCCTGCAAATGGGCCTGGTCAGCCTTCAGCGCCTGGACCCCGTGCGCGTCGCCCTGCCCCATGCCAATCAACTGGCCGGAAAAATAGGCCATACCCTGGCCATTGCGGCGTTGGGTTCGCACGGCCCGACCATGATACATATCTCGCAAGCCAGCTATCCCGTGCATGTCAACATGCGCAACGGCACCGTCATGTCCATGCTGCATACCGCCACCGGCCATGTGTTCGCGGCCTGGCTGCCGCCCAAGATCGCCCAGCATTACATCGAGCGCGAGATCGGCGATAAGGCGGTCGTGACCAGCATCAGTCCGCTGCTTCCCAGTCCCGACGCGCTGCAAGCCCTGCTCGCCGACGTGCGGCGCGCCGGCATCGCCCGCGCGCTGGGCAATCCTCTGCCTGGCATCGACGCCCTGTCGGTGCCCGTCTTCGATCACTCCGGCAATATTTCGCTGGCATTGACCAGCCTGGGCCCCAGTTCCCTGTTCGACGCCAGCGAAGACGGCCCCATCGCCCAAGCCCTGCGGCAATGCGCCGCGGACATCTCGCGGCAACTGGGATACCGGCCTGCGCCGTCCTGACGGCGGCTGCCGCCGGCCCGGCCTTTCTTGCCGGGCACGCAGCGGCGCCTTTGTCATATACCTGTCATCCAAATCGGCGTCAAAGCGGGTATCATCCGGCCAGATTACCTGGGACCCCGAATGCTTGAACGCGAACTCAAACTCCACGTGCCCGCAGCCAGCCGGGCAGGCCTGGAAGAAGAACTGAAACAACGGGGCGCCGCGGAGCTTGCTTTGCATGCCCGCTATTTCGACACCGCAGACCGCGACCTGGCCAAGGCCGGGATAGCGCTGCGCCTGCGCCAGGAAGGCGAACAATGGGTGCAGACCGTCAAGGCGCCCGGGCCCGACGAACTATCCCGCATCGAAACGAACCACGAACGCCCCGGCCCCGAGCTGGATTTGTCGGTCTATCGCGGTACTCCTCTGGAGCCCTTGTTGGCGCCATGGGGCAAGACGCTGGCGCTGCGCTACGAAACGCAGGTCAGCCGGCTGGCATTCCAGCACGACACTGGCCAGGGCATCATCGAGCTTGCTTACGACCGGGGATGGATCAAGGCAGGCGGGCTGCAGCTTGCCGTGCATGAACTGGAGCTCGAGCAACTTTCGGGCGACGCTGCCAATCTGTTCAGGCTGGGCCGCGAATGGCTGGAAAAGTACAGCTTGATCATAGACCTTCGCAGCAAGGCGGAGCGCGGCGACGCCCTGGCCCAGGCGGCCTGGACATTCCGCGATGCCATCCCGCGCAAAGGCT
Organism: Pollutimonas rozaliensis; assembly: GCF_048751585.1. NCBI lineage: Bacteria > Pseudomonadati > Pseudomonadota > Betaproteobacteria > Burkholderiales > Alcaligenaceae > Pollutimonas > Pollutimonas rozaliensis. The sequence goes on from NZ_JAZHOB010000004.1 coordinate 105,157, forward strand.
TGAAGCGGCTTCCCGAGCCGGTGCTGGCGCAACTGCTGAAAGCGCGGCGAGCGGAACCCGTAACGCTGGAACCGTCGGCAAGCACGCAGCAAGCCTATCATCAATGCACAAACGAGTGCCTGAGTCAGATTATCCGCAATGCCGCCTTCCTGGCGGGTGTGGACTGCCCCGACGCGAATCAGGATATGCGCGTCGGCTATGTTCATCAATTGCGCGTGGGCATGCGGCGCTTGCGCTCATGCTGGAAATTCTTCGGCAAGTGGGTCCGGCTTGACGAGGCTTTGCCCCTGGACGAGTTGCGCCGCTACTTTTCGCTGCTGGGCCACACGCGCGACCAGGATATCGTTCAGTTGATCATTGCGCCGCGCCTGGTCGAAGCGGGCATGCCCGCCTTGTCCGAAACCGCCGTGGCGCTCGATACCGGTGTGCACGATATGCGCGCATTGGCGGCCAGCGCCGAATTCCAGTCCTTTGTGCTGACTTTGCTTGAACGCCTGCTTGAGCGCGGCGGCGGCGATGCGGATGCCGATTCCGAATCCTCTCGAACGCTGGGCAGGCAGCTTGCCAGACGGCTTAACAAATGGCTGACCCAGGTTTGCGATGCCGGCGAACACTTCCGCCAATTGCCCGGCGAAGCGCAACATGACTTGCGCAAAGATGTGAAACGCTTGCGCTACGGCCTGGATTTTTCATCCAGCCTGCTAAAGGGAAAACGGCTGCTTGCCGTCCGCGGCGCCCTGGCGCTGGCACAGGAAAAACTGGGCGAACTGAACGATCTGTACGTGGCCCAGGCGCATTACCAGGCCCTGGCCGCCTCGCAGCCCAATGCGCTGTTTGCATTGGGCTGGCTGAAAGCCGCGCAAGAGCACAAGCAAGCGGAAGCCCAGGCCAGCTTCAAGCAATTAAGCAAGGCCGGCCCGCTGAAAACGCGCTAATCGCCCAGTAAAGCGGCCGCAAATTCGCGGGCCACAAAAGGCTGCAGGTCGTTAAGCCCTTCGCCCACCCCTATCCAATACACCGGCACGGGCCGCACGCCCTGGCTTCCCGCCGCGACCGCGGCCAAAGTCCCACCCTTGGCCGTGCCGTCCAGCTTGGTCACTACCAGGCCAGTCAGGTTGATGGCGGCATCAAAGGCCCGAATCTGCGCAATGGCATTCTGCCCCGTGTTGCCGTCGATGACCAGCAGCACTTCGTGGGGCGCGGCTCCATCGGCCTTGCCGATGACCCGCTTGATCTTCTTGAGCTCTTCCATCAGGTGCAATTGCGTGGGCAAGCGGCCGGCGGTATCGACCATGACGACACCCGCTTCGCGGGCGCGCCCCGCATTCACGGCATCGAACGCGACCGCCGCGGGATCGCCGCCTTCCTGCGCAATCACCGTCACATTATTGCGCGCGCCCCATTCCATCAATTGCTCGCGCGCGGCCGCGCGAAAAGTATCGCCCGCCGCCAGCAGGACCTTGGCGCCTTGCGCCTGGAAGTGATTGGCCAGCTTGCCGATAGAGGTGGTCTTGCCCGCTCCGTTGACTCCGGCAATCATCACGATCAAGGGCTGGGCTTGCCCCAAGGGGAATTTCTTTTCCAGCGGCGCCAAATGGTCGGTCAATATGTCGCACAGGGCCGCCTTGACCTGGGCGGCGTCATCCAGGCGCTCCTTGCGTACATGGGCGCGCAGGGCGGTCAACAATTTCTGCGTAGCCTCCATGCCCGCATCGGCCATGATCAGGGCCGTTTCCAGCTCTTCGAAAAGGGCTTCGTCGACCTTGACTCCGACAAAAAGGCCGCCAATGCTCTGCCCCGTGCGCGACAGGCCTTTTTTAAGGCGTACCAGCCATGATCCTTTCTCCGGCGCCGCCGTGGGCTCCGGATCGACGCTGGCGGGCTCGGCGCCAAGCCCCTCCGCCCGCTCTTGCACAGGAGGTTCCAGCCAGGCTTGCGGCACGTCGGTCGCGGACGGCTCGTCATGCGGCATCTGACCCAAATCGGTGTCCAGGAACGCATCCGCCAGCCCGGCGCCGGCATCCTGATCCTCCGCCGGGACGGGCGCCTGCCCCTTGCTTTCATGGGGATCCGGCTTCTTTCTTTTAAAAATACTGAACATACGTTTTACACTACCTGAATAGTTTTAATTCAAAACTCGACGATCCCTGACCGCGCATGAAGAAGCATGTAGTACGTATTGTAGGCGGTGATTACCGCAAGACGCCCATTCCCGTGGTGGATGCCGCCGGCCTGCGCCCGACTCCCGATCGCGTGCGGGAAACACTGTTCAATTGGCTGCATCACTTCTGGGGCGGCGAATATGCGGACAAACGCATTCTGGATTTGTTCGCGGGAACGGGTGCGCTGGGATTCGAAGCGGCGTCGCGCGGCGCCGGGCATGTGCAAATGGTGGAAATCAACCCAGCCGCGGTGGCCGCATTGCGAGCTCTCAAGGCGCGCCTGAAGGCGGAAAACGTACGCATCCACGCGGGCGACGCCCTTGTCGTCCTGGACCGCCTGGATAGTGCCCCCTTCGACCTGATCATGCTGGACCCGCCCTTCGAGCAAGGATGGCTGGACCGCATCTGGGCGCGGCTTCCGGCTGTTCTCAGGCCCGACGGCTTGCTGTATATTGAATCTGAAGCCGCGCTGGAGCCGCCCGGCGGCTTCCAGCTTCTACGCCAGTCGAAGGCAGGCCATGTGCATTTCCACCTGCTTCGATTTGCTGCAACGCAAAAAACAGTCAATAATCCCGCAATAAGTTGAAAAACAGATCTGATTCAATCGGCCGGATTCCCTGAATTCGGCCCTGCCATTCCGGCGCACATCTTTTTCAAAATTCGGAATTTGCATGATTACTGCAGTCTACCCCGGAACGTTCGACCCCCTTACCCGCGGTCACGAAGACCTGGTGCGTCGCGCTGCCGGCCTGTTTGACCACGTCGTCGTGGGCGTGGCCCACAGCCAGGCCAAGAAGCCGTTTTTTTCGGTGAAGGAAAGGGTCGAAATCGCACAAGAGGTGCTGGGCCACTATCCAAATGTCGAAGTCAAGAGCTTTGCGGGATTGCTCAAAGACTTCGTCCGCGAGCAGAATGGCCGCGTGATCGTCCGGGGCCTGCGCGCCGTGTCCGATTTCGAGTACGAGTTCCAGATGGCCGGCATGAATCGCCATCTGCTGCCCGAAGTCGAAACCCTGTTCATGACGCCGTCCGATCAGTATCAGTTCATTTCCGGCACCATCGTCCGCGAGATCGCCATTCTGGGCGGCGACGTCAGTAAATTCGTCTTCCCTTCGGTCGAGCGATGGCTGCACAGCAAAGCCAAGGCGCGCCGCGAAGAGCAAGAGCAGGAACAGGAATAAGGCCGGCAGGGGTAATCGCCTGCCGCCGGGCGAACTGCCTTACACTAGGGAAGGCCCGACCCTAGCACGGCGGCCTGTCTCTATGTCAGTTTGTATTTGCAGGAAATAATCATGGCGCTGCGCATTACCGACGAATGCATCAATTGCGATGTTTGCGAGCCGCAATGTCCCAATAACGCAATTTCGATGGGCGTGGAAATCTACGAAATCGAACCTTCGCGATGTACCGAATGCGTGGGGCATTTCGACGAGCCCCAATGCCAGGTCGTATGTCCCGTCGAATGCATTGTGTTCGACCTGGATTGCCCCGAAGATAACGATACCCTGCTGGCCAAATACCAGCAGCTTACCGCCACCACCTAGATATAAGGGTATAAGGGCGGCGTCCCGAAGCGGTCAAAGCTCGGGCCAAAGCACCCGTCCCGCGTCCGGGTGTATTTTCACCAATCGGCACGGCTGGCCCAGGAACTTGGCAAACCAGGCGGCGGCAAGCTCGCCTTCGTCCACGACATCGATGCTCTGGCTTCCTATGCTGGCCTGCCGCCGCACGCTATCGTCGTCCTCGATGACATCCAGGGGAATATCCAGCCGCAGCATGCCGGGCGCCTTCATGACCAGGTAGCCCAGGTTGACATCCACCTTGATGTCGGCCAATTTTTCGCAATGGCTGGGCGTCAGCCATGCACCGGCTTCGTCAATGACCAGCCAGCGCTTGTTGTAAGGCGCCGCATCGGGGTTGCCCAGCCCGCCGCAGCCGGCAATAGGGAAATAAAGCGGGGTCGTCATTGTCCGAGTAATCCTTTTAATGCGTCGCCGATGCTCTTGACCGGATCGACCGGTTTCTTGGGGGCCGCCTGGCCCGCGCCGGCCGGCGCTCCGCCCTCAGCGGGCTTGGCTGCCTGATTGGACAGCAGATCGATAAGGCCGCCTTTCACGGCTTCCTTGACAGCCTTGCTGCCGATCTCCTTCCATTGCACTTGATACCCCAGCTTGTCGAAGGGGCCTGACACGCGGATGGGAACCGCAACGCCTTGCAGCTCGGACAGGTCTTTTCCGTTCTGCCCCGTCTTGGTGTTCACCACCCTGACATTCATCACCATATCGAGTTGGTCATTGACCAGATCGACCGACGCGGGCGTTCCTTGCGAAATACGCAGCAAAGGCGCCGCAAGGCTAAGCTTCTTGACGGTTCCCTGACCATGATCGAAATCGATATCCGCATCCAGCGAGGTGAAATCCGTCTGCCGCGCCGCATCGAACTGCGAGGCGACATCGGGTAGCTGGCCGCTGAAGACATTGCGCACGGCCTCGTTGGCTTCACGCAGCGTCTGCGCCACATTGATACCCTTGATGGCGCCATTCCTGACGCGAGCCTGGACCGTTCCGCTCAGGCCGGCTTCCAGCGCCGCCGTGGTCTGGCCCTGGCTATTCAGGTTGAACTTCAGGGATCCCTGGCCCAGTATGCGCCCCTCCTTCGCGAAATCGCGCAGCAGCGGCTCCAGGGCCACATTGTCAAGCGCCATGTCCAGCGCCAGCGAATTGGAGGAATCGGCTTTTAGCGTGCCTGCAAGCTTGCCGCCATACAGGTCCGCCTTGATGCCATTGACGGCAAGCTTGCCTTCGGCGGCCCGCAACGACGCGGCGAATTTCGCGGCCTTGACTTCTTTTATCTTGAGATCGCCAATGGCGATCGTTCCGGTCAGGTCGACAGAATCCAGGAAAGAAAGATCCAGCGCCGTCGAAGCGGCCTGAGCGGCCGGTTTCGGAGCCGGAGCCGGCGCGGCTTCAGCGGGTTTATCGCCCTCTTTAGCCGCCTTGGCCGGGGCTTCCTTGGGCGATACGGGCGGGAACAGCGTATTGAAATCGAGCTTGTCGGCAGCCAGCCCAAATGTCACCTTGGGGCTCTTCAATTGGGTCGCCTTGACCTTGAAGTCCAGCTTGCTGCCGCTAAGCACCGCATTGATCTCGCTGACCAGCTCGTCTTTGATCAGGTCGGCCTGCAGGCTGCCTATAAAAGGAAACTCGAAACTTCCGCCCGGCAATGCGGCGTCCTCGATCCGGACGTCTCCCTTCATGGCCGACAAACCGCCTTTTTCCTCAAAAACATCCCAATTGGCGGGCGACGTCATCTTCAACTGCACAAGACGGTCGCCTTCCTTGAGACCGCCATCGATCTTGAGTTCCTTCAAGGTCAAATTTCTTGCGTTGCCGCCCAGGCCGCTCATGCCCAACGCAACACCCAGCACGTTCTGCTGATTGCTGAGCTTGATGGTGCCGGACACCGGCTCGCCTTTGGCGGCTTCGGGCGATACCGCCAGCCGGGGCGCGTCGAACGCGATATCGAAAGACTGATGAGGCTGGGTGCCCTTGGCGCGATAGGCCAGTTTCTCGACCTGGAATTCGGCCTGGCTGCGATCCACCTTCAACTGCGGCACCGTCAGGCTGCTGTCCAGGCCCTTGATGGGATTCGGACCATCGACATCGCCCTGCACCACCAGCTCCACGCCGCTTGCGCTGAACATTTCCGAATAAGCGCTGTATGCCAGGTTCCCGCGCAAGGTGACCGCCTTGGCCTGCAAAGGCCCCAGCTTGCCGGCCACCACCAGATTCAGCTTCTGGGCGGAATAGGTCTGCTGCTCGGGGTTGAACTTGATGAGCGCCTGCCCATCGACATTCGCATCGGCCAACGGAAACTCGCCGATAAGCTTGCCTTTCAGGGCGACATCGAATGCCTGGTCGAACGTCATGCGGCCGGTGTTGACATCAAGCTTCACGATGCGGCCGATCGACCCGGTAACTTGATCGTACAGGTGGATTTCGCCGTTCTTCAAGTCCAGGCCGGCGATATCTATCTGGAAATCGGCGCCCGAAGCGGCGCCCACGGTGTAAGCGACCGGCGCCGCAGCGGCCGGCGGTTCGGCCGCGTGCGCCGCCCCCATGGGCAAGGCCAGCATGGGGCTGGCGGGGCCGAGCGCCGCGGAACGCTGGATCAGGTCATGAAAATTGAAATCGCCGTCGCCATCGCGCGTTATCCACGCTTTGAAGCCAGTTACCGCCACGTGGTCGACGACCAGGCGATTGAACATCAGCGGCCAGATAGCGACCGCGAAACGCGCGCTATCTACAGACGCAAACGTCTCCGTGCTATTCCTGTTCGATAGCGAGACGTCCTGGACGGACAAGCCTATGCGCGGAAAAAGCGATAGCTGGATATCGCCATCGATGGCCAGGGTGCGCTGATATCGGTTATAGACAATTTCCTCGAGCTTGCTTTTATAAGCGTTCGGATCGAACGTCAGGAGAAAAATGGCGATGCCCACCAACGCAACAATAACCACGACCACGAGACTGATCAGTACCCGTTTCAACCAAACTTTCATTTACGGCCTCAAAAACCACGGGAGAGCCCCCGTGTTGCTCACAGCGTTACGTAGAATGCTAACCCATGTAGCATCTTGTGTTCAGGCAAAGCCAGGGCGGCCGGACGCATAAGCTAATAAAACGCAAAGGGTGGCATACGTGTCCACATTTTATTACTATGCCCGATGATGGAATCGGGCAAACGCCCGACGGCGGCGCACCACCTTGCCGCAATGTATCCCTCTTTACCCCTATTCCCTAAAACAACTTACACGGCGACACACATGAAATTCGAGACATTGGCCATTCATGCGGGCTACCAGCCCGACCCCACCACCAAATCCGTGGCGGTGCCCATTTACCAGACCACGTCGTACGCATTCGATAGTACCCAGCACGGCGCCGACCTGTTCGACTTGAAGGTGGCGGGCAATATCTACACCCGCATCATGAACCCGACCAACGCGGTGCTCGAGGAACGCGTCGCCGCCCTGGAAGGCGGGATTGCCTCCCTGGCCGTCGCTTCGGGAATGGCGGCGATCACCTACGCCATCCAGACCATTGCGCAGGCCGGCGACAATATCGTGTCAGTCGCCAAGCTGTACGGCGGCACCTACAACCTTTTTGCGCATACCTTTCCACGTCAGGGCATCACGGTAAAGTTCGCGCCCCACGACGACGTGGCCGCGCTGGAGGCCCTGATCGACGAAAACACCAAGGCGGTGTTCTGCGAAACCATAGGCAATCCGGCGGGCAACGTCGTGGACATCCAGGCCATCGCGGATGCGGCCCACCGTCACGGCGTCCCCCTTATTGTAGACAATACCGTGGCGTCGCCAGCGCTATGCCGTCCCTTCGAGCACGGCGCCGACATTATCGTGCATGCGCTGACCAAATACATGGGTGGACATGGCACGACCATCGCCGGCGCCGTGGTCGATTCCGGCAAGTTTCCATGGACGGAGCATAAAAAGCGTTTCCCCATGCTCAACGAGCCCGATCCTTCCTATCACGGCGTGGTCTATACCGAGGCATTCGGGCCCGCCGCATTCATCGGCCGCTGCCGCGTGGTGCCGCTGCGCAATACCGGGGCGGCTCTATCGCCCTTCAACGCCTTCCTGGTCCTGCAAGGCATCGAAACGCTGCCGCTGCGCATGGAGCGCCACACCGAAAACGCCTTGACGGTGGCCCAGTACCTGAAAGGGCATGAACAAGTATCGTGGGTGCAGTACGCTGGCTTGCCCGACCACCCTGAACACGCGCTGGCCCAAAAATACCTGGGCGGCAAGCCGGCCAGCATCCTGTCCTTCGGCATAAAGGGCGGCAGCGCGGCCGGCGCACGCTTCATCGACGCGCTACAGCTTATCCTTAGGCTGGTGAACATCGGCGACGCCAAGTCGCTTGCCTGCCACCCCGCGTCCACGACGCATCGCCAGCTAAGCCCCGAAGAGCTCGCCTCGGCCGGCGTCGGCGAAGACATGGTAAGGCTGTCGATAGGCCTGGAACATATCGACGACATCCTGGCCGACCTCGCCCAGGCCCTTGAAGCCAGCAAGGCATAAAGGAAAAGGGACGGCGTTCGACAGAGCGCCGTCGCGGGGTCCCGGCCCGGCCCGGTCAGGCCGGGAATCGGCCCTAACGCCTGCCCAGCATGCTCGACAAGGAGCTCAACAGGGAACCGTCCAGGCCGGCATCGACGCTGGCCTGACCGTTGGGCGTGGCCTGATCCACCAGGCTGGGCAGCATGACGCTAAGATTGCTGAGCACCGATGCCGCATCCAGACCTGAACCTTGCGCCAGCTTGCCGACGAGGTCGTCGCCAAGCACCGGACCCAATTGCCCAGGCGTAACGGGCAGGTTCTGCCGACTGCTTATCCACGAAGCAATCACATCGCCCAAGCCGCCCTGCTGAAATTGCTCGATCAGCCCGGGCAGGCCGCCCGGGTACGCCTTTACCTGCTCAATAAGAGCAGGCAGCAAGGCCGCCTGTTCGGCAGCCTGGGGATTCTGCGCACCTACGGCAGAAACTATCGAATCCAAAAGTCCCATGTATCACCTCGTAAAACCGGACAGCGCCTCAAGTCTAATGGATTTTGGGCGGACGGACTGCAAATAACTGTCATGACTTCGGGTATAGTTGTTCCCAGCAAAAATAAACCGGTGGTGGAGAAGCTTTATGATCATAGGAATTCCCCGTGAAAGCGCGGAGGGCGAAACGCGGGTGGCCGCGACGCCTGAAACGGTCAAGAAATATGTGGCGGCCAAACACACCGTCATTGTCGAAAGGGGTGCCGGAGAGCGCGCCCATTTCCCCGACGACGCCTACGCGCAAGCGGGTGCCCAATTGGCCGATGGCCCGCAGGCCTTGAGCGCCGACATTGTCCTGAAGGTACGGTCGCCCAACGCGCAGGAACGCCAGCACATGAAGGCGCAGGCCGTGCTCATCGGCATGCTCGATCCCTTCAACGCCGCCGGCCTGGCCGAGCTTGCCCAGGCCGGGCTGACCGCCTTCGCCCTGGAAGCCGCTCCGCGCATCACCCGCGCGCAAAGCCTGGACGTCCTTTCGTCCCAGGCCAACCTCGCCGGCTACAAAGCGGTACTGCTGGCCGCCAACCAATACGGCCGCCTTTTCCCCATGATGATGACGGCCGCCGGCACGTTGAAGGCCGCGCGCGCCGTAGTCCTGGGCGCCGGCGTCGCCGGCTTGCAGGCCATCGCCACCGCCAAGCGCCTGGGCGCCGTGGTCGAGGCCTCCGATGTCCGCCCCGCCGCCAAGGAACAAATCGAATCGCTGGGCGCCAAGTTCATCGACGTTCCCTTCGAAACCGATGAAGAGCGCGAGATCGCCCAAGGCGTGGGCGGCTATGCGCGGCCCATGCCGCCAGCATGGATGGCGCGTCAGGCAGCCCTGGTGGCCGAACGTTGCAAGCAGGCCGACATCGTCATCAGCACGGCGCTCATTCCCGGGCGGCCCGCGCCCGAGCTGATCAGCGCGGAAACCGTCCAGGGCATGAAGCCGGGCTCCGTCATTGTCGACCTGGCGGTCGAGCGTGGCGGCAATTGCCCTCTGTCCGAAAAAGACAAGATCGTGGAAAAACACGGGGTCGCGCTTATCGGCTACAGCAATCTGGCGGCGCAAGTGCCGCACGATGCCTCGGCGCTTTACGCCCGCAATATTCTGGACTTCATGAAACTGGTCACCGACCCCGAGGGTCAACTGGCCATCCAGCATGACGACGAAATCATTACCGCCTGCCTGATGTGCAAGGACGGCAAGGTCTTAAGGAGCGCCTGATGGACGCAGTCAGCCCTACCCTGATCAACTTCATTATTTTCGTGCTGGCGGTCTACGTCGGCTTCCATGTGGTGTGGAACGTGACCCCCGCCCTGCATACGCCTCTTATGGCGGTCACCAACGCCATCTCGGCCATTGTCATCGTGGGCGCCATGCTGGCCGCCGCGCTGACCGAGAGCAGCCTGGCGCGCTATATGGGCGTATTCGCCGTGGCGCTGGCCGCCGTCAATGTCTTCGGCGGTTTTTTGGTTACCCGGCGCATGCTGGAAATGTTCAAGAAAAAAGATAAGAAACCCCGCGCCGGAGGCCAGGCATGATATCCACCGATCTGGTTACGCTGTTTTATCTTGTCGCCTCGGTATGTTTCATCCAGGCGCTAAAAGGCTTGTCGCACCCCACCACCTCGCGGCGCGGCAATGCATTCGGCATGATCGGCATGGCCATTGCCGTGCTGACCACCGCCGCGCTCATCGTCAGCCTGGCCGCCGACGGCACGGCCGGCATCGGCCTGGGCTGGGTGTTGCTGGGCTTGCTGGTTGGCGGAAGCGTAGGCACGGTAATGGCCAAGCGCGTCGAAATGACGAAAATGCCCGAACTGGTCGCCTTCATGCACAGCATGATAGGCCTGGCCGCGGTCGCCATTGCCATTGCCATCGTGGCCGAGCCCCACGCCTTCGGCATCACCGCGGCCGGCGGCCCCATCCCGGTGGGCAATCGCCTGGAGCTTTTCATCGGCACCTTCGTTGGCGCCATCACCTTTTCGGGTTCGGTCATCGCCTTTGGCAAGCTGTCGGGCAAATATAAATTCCGGCTGTTCCAGGGCGCCCCCGTGGTGTTTTCCGGCCAGCACATGGTCAACCTGGTACTGGCGCTGGCCATGCTGGCCTGCGGCCTGTGGTTCATGGCGACCCAGGAATGGCTGCCCTTCATCATCATGACCGTCCTGGCCTTCGTGCTGGGCGTGCTCATCATCATTCCCATCGGCGGCGCCGATATGCCGGTGGTGGTGTCCATGCTCAACAGCTACTCCGGCTGGGCGGCGGCGGGCATCGGCTTTTCACTGAACAACCCCATGCTCATCATTGCCGGTTCGCTGGTGGGCTCGTCGGGCGCCATCCTGTCCTACATCATGTGCAAGGCCATGAACCGGTCCTTCTTCAACGTGATCCTGGGCGGCTTCGGCGCCGAGCCGGGCGCCGCCGCAACCGGGGACCAGGTGCAGCGCAACGTCAAGTCGGGCAGTCCCGACGACGCCGCCTTCCTCATGAGCAATGCCGAATCGGTCACGATCGTGCCGGGCTACGGTCTGGCCGTGGCCCGCGCCCAGCATGCTCTTAAGGAACTGGCCGAAAAACTGACCGAAAAGGGCGTCACGGTCAAATACGCCATCCATCCCGTGGCGGGCCGCATGCCCGGCCATATGAACGTCCTGCTGGCTGAAGCCGAAGTCCCCTACGACCAGGTTTTCGAAATGGACGACATCAACAGCGAGTTCGCGCAAACCGACGTGGTGCTGGTACTGGGCGCCAACGACGTGGTGAACCCGGCCGCCAAGAACGATCCGCAATCGCCGATAGCCGGCATGCCCATTCTCGAGGCCTACAAGGCGCGCACCGTCATCGTCAACAAACGCTCGATGGCGGCGGGCTATGCCGGCCTGGACAATGAATTGTTCTATATGGATAAAACCATGATGGTCTTCGGCGATGCCAAGAAAGTCATCGAAGACATGGTCAAAGCGGTCGAGTAAAGCCTGGACCATGAGCACCGCCAAGCCGCTTTCCGTCTTCGATGCCGCGCAAACGGCCAGGCTGCTCGACTTTGCCGATATGGTCGACGCCCTGGCCAAAGCGGCGGCCGACTATGCGGCGGGCGGCATACATGCGCCGGAACGGCAGGTCGTTCCTTTCCCGCAAGGCGGCGTGATGCTGTCCATGCCGGCCACGGCGCAGGACATCGGCATACACAAGCTGGTCAACGTGGTTCCCGGCAACAAGGCGCTGGGCCTGCCCACCATCAACGGCGTGGTATCGGTCTACAACAGCCGTACTGGGCAGGCACTTGCCGTGCTGGACGGTCCCACCGTGACGGCGCGGCGCACCGCCGCGGTATCCATGCTGGGCATCCGTACCTTCCTGGCCCGTGCGCCCCGGTGTGTCGCGCTGATGGGCAGCGGAACGCAATCGGCCGGCCACGCCCAAGCCCTGGCGGCCCTTTATCCCGGCTTGCGCACCGTGATCATCGGCAGCAGCCTGGCCAATGCACAGGCCTTCGTGAAGGCGCATCGAAGCCTGGACCTGATGCTTGCAGCGGCGGACTCGGTACCAGCCGATGCCGACGTCGTCATCACCCTGACCACAAGCGCCGTGCCCGTCTATGCGCAGCCAGCCCAGGCGGGACGGCTGCTCATCGGAGTCGGCGCGTTCAAGCCCGAACTGGCCGAGATCGCGCCGGATACCCTGCACCACAGCCAGGTGTATGTCGATGATCCGGCCGGCGCCCGCCACGAAGCCGGCGATCTTATTCAGGCGAACCTCGACTGGAGCCGGGTCGGGTCCCTGGCCACGGCATTAAGCCAAGGCGCCCCGCTGGAAAAACCCATTGTTTTCAAGACTGTCGGATGCGCCGCATGGGATCTGGCGGCGGCCAGATGCGCCCTGCAAAAAAAAGAATACTTACAACTCGTCAACTAGGGTAATTGTCATAGAAAAAGCACAACAAACGGGGTAGACTTGGGAACAAGAGTCATTTCGTGCACTTGTTCATCGTTTAATCCCGAGCACACCCGCCCATGCCTATCGCAACCTACGCAATCCCCCACACAGAAGACGATACCCAAGCCGCCGCTTCGCGGCTCGAAATCGCCAAGCTTTTGCGTTCCGTTGAAGAAAAAAAATCGTTGATGAAAATCTATATTCAGCAACGCGCCGTGGCCGTCTCCGCAACCATTCTCGACGTCGATCCTGAAAACCACGCGATCATCCTGGACGATTCCCCCGAAGGCGAGCTAAAAAACTTCCACGAGAACGAAGACGTCTCTTACGAGATCACGCTCGATACCGCGCGCATCCTGTTTTCGTCTCAACAGGTCGCGCCCTGCGAGCACGACAACCGCCCCGCCCTGCGCCTTAGCCTGCCCAAATCGCTTACACGCATACAGCGCCGCGAATCCTACCGCCTGGATGTTCCCGTCACGGATCCGGCCACTTGCCGAATCACCCTGCCGGGAGGCGCCGGCACCATCTCGCTGCAAGTCAAAGACATCAGCACCGGGGGCGTCTCGGTGGTCGACAATCAACGGCAATTGGGCTCCTCCGCCGGCACCCTGTATTCTTCGTGCCAGCTCGATCTTCCCGGCACCGGTACGCTGTCCGTCAAGCTGCAGGTCATGCGCTTCATGAGCGAAGCCCTGCCCTTCGAGCAGGAAAGCCGCCACGTGGGCTGCAAGTTTGTCGACCTGCACAACTCCACCGAAATCCAGGTGCAAAACTATATCAGTTCGCTGGAACGGGCCATCAACGCCAAACGCCGGGGCTTCGATTGATGCGGCCCGCCAGTTCAGGCCATTGGCAATATCCGTAAATGAAAGCCGATTTCTGGCTGGAGCGCTGGCGCGAGGGCCAGACGCACTTCCACCAAAGCCGCATCACTCCCTTGCTGCAAAAATATTGGCCCGCGCTGGATCTGGACGCCGGCAGCCGTGTGCTTGTGCCCTTGTGCGGCAAAACGCTGGATATGATCTGGCTGGCCGAACAGGGCCATCAGGTACTCGGGGTGGAATTGTCTCCTCTGGCGGTGGAGCAATTCTTTTCAGAAAACGGATTGAATCCAGGCACGCATGAATCCCACGCCGGGCGGCATTACACCGCCGGAAACATCGAAATCATATGCGGAGACATTTTCGCCATGGATGCGGCCAGCCTGGCCGCCTGCACGGCTGTCTACGACCGCGCCGCCCTGGTCGCCCTGCCCAGGCCCATGCGCGCAGGCTATGTCGACCATGTGTATGGACAGCTCTCCAGGCAATACCGCGGGCTGCTGTTGACCCTGGATTATCCGCAAGACCAAATGGACGGCCCGCCCTTTTCGCTTGACGATACCGAAGTCCAATCGCTGTACGCGGCTCATTCCCGCGCCCAAATCATCGATAGGCGCGGCATACTGGACAAAGAGCCCAAGTTCGCCGCGCGCGGGCTGACCCGCCTGGACACTGCCGTTTATCGATTGAGCGCCAAGCCTTAGCAAGCCCTGGCTTCGCGCTCAATCGGTCTATCAGCCGGCAACGATCGCCGACACGTCTATCTCGTACATCTGCCGCTCGTTCTCGTGGACGGAGTCGATGCATACGCGGGTTCCATCGCGGTTCCAGCGCGGATGCAGATCGCAGCGGTTTTCCTTCTTCAGGTCCGGATCGGCATAGAAACTGCCCAGATCGATCTTCCTGTTGTCGACCACATTGAAAAGAAAAAGAATGCGCTCATGGGTAGTCGAATCCGGATACGTATCGCTTAGCAGCCAGCGTTTGTCGGTGGGCGAAAAGCTCATATGCCCGTTTTCGGTCAGTATCCCCTCGCCTATCACCCGCACCGCGGCGTCATCGCGATCCTGGTACAGATGGTAGTGTATGGAGCCGGCATGCGGCCCCCACACAATGATGCGCTCATCGTCGCACCAGAGCGGATGCGATATCTGGTATTCCGACTTTTCGTAGTCGAAGGTACCGACGGAGGCCGGGTCAAAATCGTCAGCCAATTGCGGCAAAGGATGATCGGAGCATTCCAGCAGGCGGATATCGGAGCCGTCCGGACTGATCGTGATCAGCCGATGCAGGAAGCAGGTCTCGTCCTCGACACGCTCGGTCCAGCGATGCAGGAATAGTATGCGTGAAGATGCCGGATTGATCTCGATATGGCTGACCCAATGAATCGCCTTGTCCATCGATGCGCGGTGATGGAATTGCTTCAGCGCGTCGTAGCTTACCAGCATGCGATGCTCGCCGGTGTCCAGATCCATGACGCGGATGCCGTCGTCGGCGGGGCACAGGTCGACGTCGAACGGGCCGCCATACTCGCTGTAGCCTATCGTCTCGTGCGTAATGTAAAGACGGCGGTAGTCCACGCTTAGCGCGTATTCGCCATTGGGCGCCACGACATAGATCGGCAAGGGCAGCTGGCGGACATGGCCGGAATGAATGTCGCGTATCCGGCTGCCGAAGCCGGCATAGACTGCATCCTTGCTATCGCTGCGGACGTTATATATGACCTTCGAATCCGAGATGCCATCCACCCATTGCAACTGCGCACCCATTTGCCAGTTCCAGGCGCAGGTGGTATCCACGACATGGAATGCATCGCCCTGCGCCGTATCGAAATAACCGACCTCGGCTTCAAGCTCCGGATGCAGGCGGGCATCCATAACGGGCACCTGAAGGGCCAGCACCCGCCGGTTGTCGCGGTCCCAGGTGGATTTGTTGTAGTAACCGAAAAAATGATGCTTGTCCTTGCCGCCGAATCGACGGCAAGGGGGATAGAGTGCAACGGTCATACGTCTTAGGAACCTACGGTGATCTTGGCGGTATTGATGACTTTGTCCCAGCGAGCCTTCTCTTTATTGATATAGGCCCGGGCTTCGGACGGTGAATTACCCACGGGAGTCATGCCCAGGTTCTCCAGCCCCTTGCGGAAGTCGGGATTGGCATAGATCTTCTGTATGTCCTTATTGATTTTTTCGACCAATGCGTCGGGCACATCCTTGCTGGCTACCAGCGTGGTGAACGACATGACCTCCAGTCCCGGCAGACCCGCCTCTTTGGCTGTCGGCACATTCGGAAGCTGGGGAGCGCGCTTATCGCCGGTAATGGCAAGCGCCTTGAGCTTGCCCGTCTGCACATACGAGATCACCGTCGGGATGTTCTCGAACAACAGGTGGATCTGCTCGCCCATCAGGTCATTCAGGGCGGCCGAACTGCCCTTGTACGGAATATGCGTGATGGGCGCGCCCGATTCCATCTTGTAGAGCTCGCCTATCATGTGCACGGAAGAACCCACCCCGGCGGAACCGAAATAAATCGAGTCGGGCTTTTCTTTGGCAAGCGCGGTCAGCTCGGCCAGCGTATTGGCGGGCAGGCTGGGCGTGGCGACCACCACATGAGGCATCTGAGCCACGATGGTGATGGGCTTCAGGTCTTCGCCTGGCTTGTAGTTCAAGGCGGGATACACGCCATAGGTCGCGTGCAGGCCTATCGATCCCAGCAGCAGGGTATAGCCATCGGGACCGGAATCAGATACCAGGCGGCCGCCTATGTGTCCGCCCGCGCCGGGCCTGTTCTCGACCACAACGGACTTGCCGTAAAGCTTGCCCAGGTAGTCGGCGATAAGGCGCCCCTGGATGTCGGAGCTGCCACCGGCCGAAAAGGGAACGACGATACGGATCGGCTTTGTCGGATAGTCTTCCTGCGCATTGGAAACTGGCGCAAGCGCGCAAATGGAAGCCGCAAGAACTGCCTGGCTGGCCGCTTTGGCCCATGTCGAAAATAATTTCATCGGATTACCTTTCACGATTACTTAAGAAGAAGCTGCGTCATCAGGCCAACATGCCGCCGGATTCAACAAAAGTGTAAAGATCATACCCAATTCATGAAAATGCTATTTTGCCCACCATCTATGCAAAATTGGTATAGCATTGCCATGTCAACCTTATTGCAGCCTTGCCTGCACAGGCTTCCAGCTCCACCCAGACCACCATGAGCCGTCCTCTTAATTTTCGCCAGATCGAAGCATTCCGCGCCGTCATGCTCACGGGCACCACGACCAGCGCGGCGCGCATGCTGCATACCACGCAACCATCCGTCAGCCGGCTGATCGGCCAAATCCAGTCGGCCACCGGCATCGCGCTGTTCGACATGCAGCACGGCAGGCTGAGGCCAACGGCGGAAGCCACCGAGTTGTTCGACACCATACAGCGCCATTTCCTGGGACTGGAAAGCATAGAGGCGCGAGTCGATGCCATGCGCCGGTCAGGCAGCGGCATTCTGCGCATCGCCTGCACGCCGTCGCTGGGTCTGGGGGTGGTGCCCGCGGCCATTGCCGCGTTTTCGGCGGAACATCCCGACGTCCAGGTAAATATACAGACCCTGGGCAGCCACTATCTGCGCGATGGACTGCAGCACGGCCTGTTCGACCTGGTATTGAGCACGGCCGCTTTCGACGCCATGTCGTTCCATGAGGAAAGAATCCACCAAAGCGATGCCGTATGCGTCATCCGCCCTGGCCATGCGCTGGCGGACAGGAAGAAAATCCACGTGCGAGACTTGCAGGGCATCCTGCTGTTGTCCTTGAATGCAAACGACGAGCTGGCTGTTTCACTGGACGAGTTGATGTCCAGGCACCAGATCGCGCCGTCCGGTAAGATAGAAACCACTTATTCCTCGACCATATGCTCGATGACTATGCGCACCGATGGCGTCGGCATCGTCAACGAGTATGTCGCCGATGTGTTTGCCGAGAAGCTGACGATACTCCCGTTCTTTCCGCGCATCCCAGTCGACATGTACCTGGCCTATCCGCCGCAGCGGGCTCCATCCCGGCTGGCCAAGGTGTTTGCGGATGTGGTCCGGTCGCAACTTTAGCCAAGTCAGGGGGCCGACGCCGATGAAACAATCCGATTCCGCCAGGCCCAGAGGCCGCCGCTCTCGCTACACCGCCGTGCTGGGCCTGGCCCTTGCGGCTTGCGCGGCCGCGCTGGCCACCTATTCGTTATATACGGCTTCAGCTCCCCGCATTATCCATACCGAGCCCTCGCAGTTCTCACCAGTGCTTGTAATAGAAGAATATGGCGAGCGGTGCCTGAACTTCAGTGAAACAAAAGGCGGCGGACGGCAAACCTGCTTCGATCTGGACGAGCCGGACAAAATGGTGTTTGCCTACACACGCATGATGGCCAGCGCGCTTTTCCTGAACCCCAAGCCCGAAAATGTCCTGATTGTCGGCTTGGGAGGGGCAACCATACCGCTAGCCTTGGAAAAGATACTGCCTGATGCCGTTATAGACACCGTCGAAATCGACCCTAGCGTTGCCCGAGTGGCCGAACGCTACTTCGGATACAAGCAGGGTCCGCGACAGCGGCTGTTTTTGGAGGACGGCCGCGCGTTTGTGGAACGCGCGCGAGCCGAAGGCCGGCAGTACGACATGGTGATGCTGGATGCGTTCGATGTGGACTACATTCCACCCCACCTGCTCACCCGCGAGTTCCTTCAGCATGTATACGCGATCCTGTCGCCCAACGGGGTATTGGTGGCCAATACCTTCACCAACAGCCATATGTACGACCAGGAATCAGCCACTTACGCCGACGTCTTCGGCGACTTTTTCAATCTGCGCGCTGGAAACCGTGTGATCATCGCCGCCCGCGGCAAGCTGCCCGATGACGAGACGCTTGAACGCAATGCGACGGCCCTTGCCGACACATTGGCGCCGTTTGGAATAGACCTGCGGCAGGCGCTACAGCGGTTCTCGCGCAAACCCGACTGGAACGAGAATGCGGCCGTCCTGACGGACGCCGACTGAGCAGGCCTAAGCCGCCGCCCATAAGCCTCGCATACACTTGCTGTTTATTCATCACCGCTCCCGAGGGTGCATACGGATGGCAAAACAAGGAAATCGGCTCGGCGGCAGTACCCTGGTCTATTCGACGGAGTCGGGCCGTATGTGCCCCGCATGTCAAAACCCGATAGCGGCCTGTACATGCCGGGCCGCCAAGAATCTTTCGCCCTCTGATGGTATCGTGCGCGTCTCGCTTGAAACCAAAGGGCGACGCGGCAAGGGTGTGACTGTCATCAAGGGCATTCCGCTGGAAGCCGCGGCCTTGTCCGAACTGGCAAAACAGCTTAAAGCGGCTTGCGGTTCGGGCGGTACCGTCAAAGAAGGCATTATCGAAATTCAAGGCGATCATCGCGATGCCGTGATCCCGAAACTGGCGCTGCGCTGGGTCGTCAAACGCGCGGGAGGTTAGCCCGCATATTGAGTATCACTTGGTGCTTGAACGGTGCTACGCTTGAAACAAGCCGTTCATGCCGAATTGGCGAAAGCCGGACTAAAGGAAGAAGCATGGGAAAGAAGAAAGGCGCCGCCGACCCGGACGAAGTCGCACTGATTGAATGGTGTATCGAAGTCGAGGGATTGCTGGTGGCCGCCGGTTCGACACAACGTCAGGCGCAAGAGTACATCGAAGAAGAGGCCGAGTGGTTTACCGACCTGTTTTATAACGGCTTGACCCCTGAAGAGGCCGCCAAGGAAGCGCTTAATTAAATCGGAGAACCGGCCTTTCCTGGCCGGCTTCTGTGCGGCCTTTCCTTGACCAGATCGTCTTCCATCATCTGGCCGGCCCGGCGCACGATGCGATCCAGCATGGACCCCAGCGCCTGCAGCTCATTCGCATCCAGGTCCTGGAAGATGACATCATTCAGCGATGCCACCACCGGCATGATTTCCCGATACATATCCACGCCCTGCCGAGTGACGGATATATGCACCGTCCTGGCATCACCCGGGTCGCGGCTGCGCGCCAGCAATCCTTTACCGTAAAGCGAGCCCACCGCGCGCGAGGTGCGCGGCGCGTCCAGGGCAGCCGCCTGGGCCAGTTGGGTGGAGGTCAGGCTGTCGTACTGGACCGCGATCGCCAGCAAGCGCCACTCGCGTCGGGTGATATTGAAGCGGCCCTCGCATAAACGCGTGAAAATGGGATTGCCCGCCGACCATGCGCGGTACAGCCTGAACATCATCATGTCACCCAGCGTAGGCAGGCGGCCCGGCACATCGGCCGCGCGGGCCGATCCCTGTATGGAATCCGTCGTTTTGATGCCCATGGATCGGAACTTTCCCTGACTGTCGGATACTTGATTAGAACAATTAATACCCAGCTTGGTAAGCTGCCATCCAATATTAAGACATATCAAGTCCGAGGAGACCAACCATGATCAAGAACGCATTTCGAACCGTCCTGCTGCCTTGCATCCTGTTTGCGGCATGCACCGCCGGCGCCGCACAGGACAATGCCGCTAAATTAACCTCCCCCCTGACCATAGTCGTCGGCTATGCGCCGGGCGGGGCCACCGATCGCGCCGCGCGCATCGTGGCCACCAGCTTGCAGGCCAAGCTGGGCGTACCGGTTGTCGTCGAGAACAAGACGGGCGCGGGCGGCCGCATTGCCGCGCAGCATGTCAAGAATGCGGGACCAAATGAAAATATACTGCTGCTTGGCAACCCGGCGGTCATGGTGGTGGCGCCCTTGGTATTCGAAAGCCTGGCCTACGATGCCGTAAAGGACTTCCAGCCCGTCTCCATGGTGACGGAATATGGCTTTGGCGTCGCCGTCTCGGCGGACAGCCCGATCAAAGACATGAAAGGGCTGGTGGAATGGGCCAAGTCCAATCCGGACAAGTTCAACATCGGCGTTCCCGCAACAGGCAGCCTTCCGCACTTCTTTGGCCTGATGCTTTCCAAGCAGATCGGAGCCGAAGGCCAGATCATCGGCTATCGGGGCTCGGCGCCGGTCATCACCGACCTGATCGGCGGCGCTGTTCCGTTAGCCATCGACACGCTGGACGTTTTGACCCGCCAGCATCAGGGCAAGCGCATCCGCATACTGGCCACGTCGGGTCAAGAGCGCGAAGCGGCCTTGCCGGACGTACCCACATTCAAGCAAGCCGGTGTCGACCTTCAGGCCGCGGGCTGGAACACCTTTTTTGCCTCGTCCTCCATGCCCAAGGACAAGGCAGCCATGCTGGGCGAGGTCGTCAAGTCGGTAACGGCGGACCCGGCCGTACGTAAGACGCTGCAAGAGAACGACCTGATTCCGGTATCCGCCAATGCGCGGGAAACCGGCAAGCTGGTGGAGGCGTTCCGCGCGCAGTGGGCGCCCGTCGTCAAGGCATCGGGTTTCGTCGTCACCAAATAGATACACAGCAGGCAACACCGATGAGCCAACCCAGGAATGTTCTTTTCATCATGGCGGACCAGTTGCGCGCCGACCACTTGGCATGCTATGGGCACCCGCATATACGCACGCCGAATATCGACGCGCTTGCCAAGCGAGGCGTACGGTTCGATCGCGCTTTCGTGAACTCCGGCGTGTGCGGGCCATCGCGCATGAGCTACTACACCGGCCGCTACCCCTCCACGCATGGGGCGACCTGGAACCGCGTGCCTTTGTCCGTGGGCGAGGTAACGCTGGGCGAATACCTGCGTGAAAGCGGCCGCAAGCTGGTGCTGGCCGGCAAGACCCACGTCATGGTGGACCATGCCGGGCTGGAGCGCCTGGCGCTGGACGGCGGCAGCGAACTGGGCCGCCTGCTAAGCACAGGCGGCTTCGAGGAAATCGATCGCTACGACGGCCACCATGAACCCGGCAAAGAAAGCGGCTACCCGGCCTACCTGCGCCGCCACGGCTATGTGTCGGACGATCCCTGGACGGATTTCGTTATTTCCGCGAAGGGCCCCGACGGCAAGACTGTCAGCGGCTGGCACATGCGAAATGCGCGCTACCCATCCCTGGTTCAGGACGAGCACTCCGAGACCGCCTACATGACGGACCAGGCCCTACGCTTCATGCAGCAGCAAGGCGACCAGCCCTGGGTCATGCACTTGAGCTACGTAAAACCCCACTGGCCCTACATTGCGCCCGATCCCTACCACAACATGTACAGCCCGGACCAGTGCCTGCCCGTGGTGCGCAACGAAGCCGAACGGGGCAATGCGCATCCCGTACTGGCGGCCTATCGCCAGCACGAGGAAAGCATCAGCTTTTCCATGGACGAATGCATACGCACGGTGCGTCCCGCCTACCAGGGTCTGATCACGCAGCTGGACGATCATCTGGGCCGGCTGTTCGAGCACATGGAACGCACGGGCCTCATGGAAAATACGCTCATCATCTTCACGGCCGATCACGGGGACTTCCTGGGAGATCATTGGCTGGGCGAGAAAGAGCTGTTCTACGACACCGTGCAGCGCGTGCCGATGATCGTGGTCGATCCATCCGCGGCGGCGGACGGGACCCGAGGAAAGACAGAGTCAAGAATGGTGGAGTCGGTGGACGTGCTGCCCACCATCCTGGCCTGGCTGGGGCTGCCCCTGCCCATGCATCGCCTGGAGGGACGCAACCTGCTTCCCGTCTTGCATGGTCACCCGGTCGAATGGCGTGATTGCGTTTTTTCCGAGCTGGATTACAGCTATCGGCTCTCGAGGCTGCTGGTCGAAAAAACGCCGCAAAATGCCCGCGCCTGGTCCGTCCGTACAGACCGGTGGCGCTATGTGTACTGGATGGATGAGCCCGAGCAACTTTACGACCTGCACGCGGACCCCGACCAATTCCACGACCTGGGCCAGGATCCCGCCTATGCCCAGGTTCGGGCCGAATGCCGCGGACGCCTGCTGGCCTGGTTCGCCGGCTTGAAGCGGCGCACGACGGTCAGTTGCGAAGCCGTCGAGAAAGGAACCAACGCCTATAAGAAAGCAGGCGTGTTTTTTGGCCAGTGGTGATCGCATCCGAGCGCGAGGCGCAATTACGCCAACACGGCTTTCAGCGCATCAACCGCGGCTCCCGTCATCTTCGCGCTGATATCCAGATGAAAGACCGCGCGCATCAAGAACTGGCTCTCCACGCCGATGCGTATATCATGCTGGGCCAGACCCCGCGCTATTTCCGCCGCTGTCTTGCCGCTATCGGACACGTCAAAAAAAACCAGGTTTGTATCGACTCGACCGAACTGCAAGCGGACACCGGGCAGATCGCGAATCCGCTCGGCGAATGCACGCGCATTCAGATGGTCTTCGGCCAGGCGGCCTACGTTGTGCTCGAGCGCGTACAAGCCGGCAGCCGCCACAATGCCCGCCTGGCGCATGGCTCCGCCGAAACGATGCTTCCAGCGATTCGCCTGTTGGATAAACTCAGCGGACCCAGCCAGGACCGCGCCGATGGGGCAACCCAGACCCTTCGAAAGATCCAGCCAGACGCTGTCGAAAGGCTTTGCGTAGGATTCGGCTGAAACATTGGTGGCCACACATGCGTTCAACAAGCGCGCGCCATCCATATGCAAAGCCAGCTTCAAGTCCCTTGCGGCACCCACAACCTCATGCACCGTTTCCAATGGCCATACCGCGCCTCCACCGCGATTGCTTGTCTGCTCGATGCAAACGACTTTTGAGAAAGGGGTCTTGATCCCCTGGGGCCTTACCGCCGCAGCGAGCTCCTTGGCATCAAAAATTCCGTATTCGGTACCTATGCCGCGAATAACACTGTGAGCGAAAACCGATGCGCCGGCTCCTTCGGAGGATACGATATGGCTATTACGGGCGGCGATGATCTCATCGCCCGGCCGACAATGCACTGCCAAGGCTATCTGATTGCACATCGTGCCCGATGGCAGGAAAATGGCCGCCTCTTGGCCCAGGATTGCGGCAACCTTTTCTGTCAGCGCGTTGACGCTGGGATCTTCGCCGCGCTGCTCGTCGCCAACCTCGGCGCGAGCCATAGCGTCCCGCATGCCGAGTGATGGTCGAGTGGCGGTATCGCTGACCAAATCTATCGCGAATGGTGGACGCACAGACATGGCTATATCGCGGCAACGCCTTTGATCATGCGCAGGCCGTCTCGCACCGCGTCCAGCGCCGCGTCGATATCGGCCTCATTGTTGTATCCATGCAGTCCAAATCGAAGTTGGCCGCGCCTTATGGTGTGTGCGACCTTGCGCTCGACAAGATGCTCTGAAAGAGGCTGTATCAGAGGATCGGTTGAGAATCCATGGCCCCCGGCGTTCAGCGCGCCCAACGTAACAATGTGCGATTGCTTGGGACCGCGGCCAGGTACCGCCGGTGTCATGCCCAGGCCGCACAGCCCATCATGAAACTTGCCTATAAGTTGCAGGACATGGGCTTCGATATTAACGGTACCGAGCTCCAGCAGCATATCGAGCGAGGCATCAGCGGCATACGCCCCCGCCAAGTTGAAGCTGCCTACTTCGAAGCGGCGGCTGTCCGGCTGATACTCATAATCAAAGCCGCCCATGGTTGAATGGTCGTCCGTTTTCTGGATGATCGCCGGACGCGACAAATAGGCGGGCTTGAGCCGGTCTATCCACTTGGGCGACACATACAGGAAGCCGTAGCCGTACAGGCCAAGCAGGCCTTTCGATACGGAAGTGGCGAATCCATCCACCATCTCGGCGGAAAGATCGTGGTGCATGATGCCGGCTGTCTGTACGCCATCAACCAGCAGGAAAACGTCGCGCTTGCGGCATGCCTCCCCCAGCTTCCGCAAGTCGGTACGGTGCCCAGGCGCAAAGGTGGCGGAGGCCACCGTCATCAACCGTGTTCGCGCGTCCATGGCCGATATCAGGCCGTCGATATCGATTGAACCGTCCGGCATAGGATCAACGACGCGCACCTCCAGTCCACGCTGCCGCTGCCGCAACCAGGGATAGACATTGTTTGGATGCTCGCAGTCCGAAGTCAACACAACGTTGTCGCCCGATTCCCATGGAAAAGCCCACGCAATGCTGTTCGTCCCATCGGAAACATTGCGGATCGCCGCAATGGTGTCTGGAGCAACATTCATAAGCTTGGCGAATTTACGGCGGGACGACGCCACCTGGACTTCATGTTGCACACGATTCGCGGATGCCAGCTCAAGATGGTCGAGAAACGCCTCGACCGAGGAGCGCACCCGGCGATGCAGAATCATCTTGTCGCATATCGACAGGTAAGTCTGGGTGGCCAACGCAGGGAAGCCGCTGCGAAAGGTACTGAAGGTCAGTGGCGCGTCCGTGGAAGCCTCTGGGAAAACAGCATGCGAAGTCATTGGGGGTCCGTCCTAATTGAAACAGGGAACAAAGCGTCAGTGCAAAATCTGGCTAAGGAACAAGCGAGTCCGTTCGCTGGAGGGCGACTCGAAAAACTGGTCGGGTGGCGCTGCTTCGACGACCTCCCCGTCAGCCATGAATACGACGAGATCGGCTACCTTGCGCGCGAAATTCATTTCATGCGTTACGCATATCATCGTCATGCCCGCCTCGGCCAGTTCAGTCATGACATCGAGCACCTCGTGGATCATCTCAGGATCCAGGGCGGATGTCGGTTCATCGAACAGCATGACATCAGGCCTTAGCATCAATGCGCGGGCTATCGCCACACGCTGCTGCTGGCCGCCTGACAATTGGCCGGGAAATTTCCTTGCCTGCTCGGGTATGCGTACGCGACGGAGCAGCTCCATGGCCCGATCCTGGGCTTCCGCCTGGGGCACTCCTTGCGCCAGCATGGGGCCCAGAGTAAGGTTGTCCAGGATCGTAAGGTGGGGAAACAGATTGAAGCTTTGGAACACCATTCCGACTTTGCGGCGCACGGCCTCGATTTGGCGGATATCCGAGCTCACCTCTATGCCATCGACAATGATGCTTCCTTCCTGGTGCTCCTCGAGCCTGTTGATGCAGCGGATCGCGGTCGACTTTCCAGAGCCGGAAGGGCCGCAGATGACTACTTTCTCGCCACGGCCGACCACCAGGTTAACGTCGCGCAGCACATGGAAATCCCCGTACCATTTGTTCACTTCATGCAGTTGAACCGCTGCGCCCTCGATGGGGTCCATTGATTCTGTCATTTCAACGCCTTACCTTGAGTCTGGATTCCAATCCCTCGCTGTACTTGGACATGGCGAAGCACATCACGAAGTACAGCAGGAAAATAAACAGATAGGCCTCGATGCTGTAGCGCACCCAGACGGGATCTTGTATTGCGGTCGATGTCGCGCGCAGCACATCGAACAAGCCGATGATGCCGACGAAAGTCGTATTCTTGAAAGCCCGAATAATCTCATTCATCATGGATGGCAGCACAATGCGTCCCGTCTGCGGCAGGATGATGCGCAACATTTTCTGCCAGTAGGTCAAACCGACGGTATCCGCCGCCTCGTATTGGCCTCTTCCTATGGCTTGCAGTCCGCCGCGGATTACCTCGGCGGCATAAGCCGCAAAGAACAGCATCATCGCGATCTGGGCCCTCATGAACTTATCGATGCTGACGCCCTCTGGCAGGAACAGCGGAAACATCAAAGAAGCCATGAACAATATAGTCACCAGCGGCAAGCCCCTGACTATCTCGATGAAGCCCACGCAGAGCGCCTTGATCGCCGGCATCTGCGAGCGGCGCCCCAGGGCCAGGAGGACACCCGCCGGAAGGCCTCCAACGATGGTTCCGACGAACATGATCAAGGTCAGCGGCAGTCCGCCCCATTGATGAGTCGGGACCGGCGCCAAGCCGAACACGCCGCCAAGCATCAGCAGAAACACCACGCTCATGGCGGCAAGCCAGGAAATGACCAAAGCGCGGGCGGACAAGATACGAAGCGCCGAAATAATAGCCAGCCCGACAATAATCGCAATGACCGCTATGCCGCGCCACTGTTCTTCATAGGGAAAGGTACCGAACAGCATCACGCTGTATTTTTCGGGAATGACGGCCCAGCAGGCACCCGCGGCAGCCTTGCAGGCTTCGGCATTCGTCGTGAACCAGACGGCGTCGATGAACGCCCAGCGGATGAGCCGTGGCAAGGTGACGAACAACACCCAAAGCGCCAGCAAGGTCATGGCGCCATTGAACCAGCCCCTGAAAAAATTGCTTCTAAGCCAAGCCTGGGGGCCCTGTTCGCGCAAGGGAGGCGAACGGCGCGCTGTCGGCTTGATGATCGCCCGGGAAATGCACTGTCCTGAAGCCATGTCTCACCGCTCCTTTATCTGTACTTTGCGGTTGTACAGATTCATGACGATCGCAATGCTGAACGAGATGGCCAGATAGATCGACATCATGATGGCGATAGCCTCGATCGTGTGGCCGCTGAGCGTGACTATGGTGTTGTTCACGCTGAACAGCTCCGGATACCCAACGGCAACGCCCAGCGAACTGTTCTTCACGATACTCACGTACTGGCCCGCGGCCGGCGGCACCATGACCCGCAAGGCCTGCGGAAACACGACCCTGCGGTATATGCTGAAGGGTCGCAGGCCAACAGTCTGCGCCGCCTCCAACTGGCCCGCGCTGACTGACTGAATCCCTGACCGGACGATCTCGGCGATAAAAGCGCCTATGTACAGGGACAAACCCAGCAACAAGGCAAGAAATTCGGGCGATATCGTCGTCCCGCCCTGGTAATTGAAGCCGCGCAAAGCAGGAATAGTGATCTCGTACCCGGGTCCCAGCAGCATGGCCAAGGCAATCGGCACCGCAGCGGCCATCAGGCCCAACACCAGAACTACAGGCTGTTTCCGGCCCGATTTCCTGCGTCGGCGATCTAACAATCCAAGCATCGCCCACAGCAGAAAGCAGCTTGCTAGCACCGCCGCCAGCAGCAGCCATGGCGCAAGGTCATTGGTCAGCCAGGGCATGACGAGACCTCGATTGCTAAGGAAGGCCATATCTCCAAACGAGAACGCCTGGCGCGGATGTGGAAGCTTGGTAATGAGCGTGTACCAGAAGATCAGCTGCACCAACTGCGGAGTATTGCGGAACACTTCGACGTAGATCGAGGCGAATTTGCGCCACATCAGATTGGAAGAAAGGCGGCCCAGACCGACTATCACGCCTATCAGCGTAGCCAAAGCGATGCTTGCCACCGATACCTTCAACGTATTAAGCAGTGCAACGCCATATGCCTTCAGAAAGGAATCGGTGGACTGGAATGCAATGGAATGCTCGCCTATCTCGAATCCGGCATCGTTGCCCAGGAAGGCAAAGCCGGTTGATATCCCCTGCTTGCTTAACGCTTCCTGGGCATTCCCAATCAGGAACGATCCAAGGGCAATGACGCTTATCAGCACTACCGCCTGGTATATCCAGGATCTGACACCCAGATCATGCCAGGCACTCTTCCATGAAAGACGCTGCCTGACGGGCAATCGAGGCGGCCTGCGACTAAGGACTGCTGCTGTCTGCATGGCGGCAAGGCTCAATTGAAGGGCGGCGCATATAACAGGCCGCCATCAACCCATTGACGGTTCAGGCCACGATCCAGCTTCAGCGGCGAAGCTTTGCCGACCGTACGCTCGAAGACCTCGCCATAGTTGCCTACCTGCTTGATGATCTGATAAGCCCAGTCATTGTTCAGAGCCAGCTGCTTGCCCAGTTCATCCTTGGCGCCGAGCAAACGGGCAACATCCGCATTGTCCGATTTCTTCATTTCGTCCACGTTCTTCGAGGTGATGCCAAGCTCCTCCGCGGCAATCATGGCGTAGACCGTCCAGTTGACGATATCCCGCCATTGCGCATCGCCTTGCCTGACGACCGGGGCCATGGGGTCTTTACCAAAGACCTCCGGCAGGATGATGTAATCGTCGGGATTGCTGGCTGCCGTCGCGCGGCCCGAGCTCAAGCCTGAAGTCGATTGGACATGCACATCGCAGCGGCCGCTGAAAAAGGCATTGTTCAGCTCCTTCCGATCTTCGATGACCACGGGCTTGTACTTCATGTTCTTGGCGCGAAAAATATCGGCAACAATTTTTTCCGACGTGGAGCCGGGCTCGATGCAAATCGTGGCGCCGTCCAGCTCGCTTACGCTTTTTACGCCCAACTGCTTGCTAACCATGAAGGCCTGCCCGTCATAGAAGATGGGGGCTACGAAATCCAGGCCCAGGTTGGTGTCACGGCTGTAGGTCCAAGTAACATTGGCAGCCAGCAGATCCACCTCTGATGTCTGCAACGCGGTGAATCGTGTCTGGCTGGAGACTTTGACGAGTTCCGCTTTTTTGGCGTCGCCCAGTGTCGCGGCGGCAACAGCACGGCAAACCTCCACGTCTATGCCTTGCCATTGCCCTTTGCTATCGATGCCCGAAAATCCCGGCCGGCCGCCATTGGCGCCGCAAACCACCTTGTCCTTGTTCTTGACCGAGGCAAGGGTGGGGCCATCTTCCGCAGCGATCGCCACGGTTCCAAAAACGAGCGTGCCTATAAGGACGGCAGCAGTGCTGATCAATTTCATTGGTTTGTCTCCAGTTTTATAGCGAAGCAGTTCTTGCTTTCAAATTTTGTATCGATCCCTGTGAAGCAGCATCTCGATACGCCAATCAAGCCCCTTGCGCAGGTGCTCGCACATCAAATGGCGTGCATGCTCCGCGTCTCTGCGCATGATCGCCTCCAGTAAGTCTTTGTGTTCCAGCAATGCGGCGCGTACGCGTTCCGGCGTTCTGTTCCGGACAATGCCGAAGGGGATTCGGAAGCGGAGCCGGAATGGGTAGTACATCTCGAGCAGGCGCTTGTTGCCTGACAGGCGCATCACCTCCTTGTGGAATTCGACGCCGTCGTCGTGGACCTGCACCACGTCGAAGCCATCAGGGTCGGCCAGAGCCTGGTCAAATGCCACGGCGAACCGTTGAAGCTGCTCGACCTCTCCCCGTTGGGCGGCAAGCGCCACGGCAATTCCCTCGATCGCGTATCGGATTTCGTATAGATCCTGCAAGTCAGGAATGGTGAGCGGCCGCAGGATCGTTCCCCGCATCGGATGGCTTTCCAGCACGCCTTCGCGGACAAGGTCGCGCACCGCCTCGCGTATGGGAGTACGGCCAAGGCCAAGAAGGTCAGAAAGATTACGTTCTGAAAGCGGCTGGTCTTCCGTGATGCTTCCGTTAAGCAGCATCTCGACCAGTTTTTCGTATGCGCGTTCGCTATCACGCTTGACTGCTGTTGGTATCATGCTGGAATACTACTGGTATACCAGTTGATTTAAAAATAGGTATTCACCCTAGATAACACTGAAATCACAGCAAGACAGCAGCGGATATACACCACCTTCACCACAGCATTGCAAACGCTAGGGTTTCTCCCAACATAGCTTTCGCCTAATCCTCTATCAATAAACAGTATTTGATCCACCCAAACGCTGCTCTATACACTCGTCGCATCAAGCATCCAGCGTGAAGTCCATAAATACTGAGGTAGAGCGATATGACCGACGGCGTCAAAACTATTTTCATCAATGGCAAATGGTCAGAATCCCATGGCCGCAACACAATAGACGTGCTTTCGCCCAGCAATGGCGAATCGATAGGCCGGATTTCTCGAGGCGGACAGGCGGACATCGATGCAGCGGTGGCTGCGGCCCGGCAAGCGTTTGATGGCATTTGGAGCAATACCCCGGCGGTGGATCGCGGGCGCCTGCTGTCCAAGCTCGGGTTGAAAATCACTGAGCACGCCGAGGAGCTAGCCCAGCTTGAAGCATTGGATACAGGCAAGGCCATGAAACTCGCTCGTAGCGATATTGCAGCGACCGCGCGTTATTTTGAGTACTACGGCGGCGCGGCCGATAAGCTTCACGGGGACACAATTCCATTCCTGGAAGGCTACCAGGTGCTCATCATCCGCGAACCGAGAGGAGTGGCGGGCCATATCATTCCATGGAATTATCCGGCTCAAATGTTCGGCCGCACGATCGCGGCTGCGTTGGCCGCAGGTAACACGACTGTTTTAAAGCCGGCAGAAGAAGCTTGCTTGAGCATCATTCGGCTGACCGAGCTTGCCGAAGAAGTCGGTATTCCGGCAGGTGTGCTGAACGTTGTCACCGGCCTGGGGGAAGAAGCGGGCGCAGCGCTCTCCTCTCATAAAGGGATCGACTTCCTGTCGTTCACCGGCTCGCCTGAAGTTGGAACGCTGATTCAGAAAGCCGCCGCAGACAACCATGTTCCCTGCGTTCTCGAGCTCGGCGGCAAATCGCCCCAAATCGTGTTCGATGACGCCGATATTGAAAAAGCCCTACCGGTCATCGTCGGCGCGATTATCCAAAATACCGGGCAGACATGCTCGGCCGGCAGTCGGGTGCTAATCCAGCGCTCGATCTATGAGGAATTCGTGGCCGCCTTGGCCAAGCGCATCAATGCCGTGCGTGTAGGTTCACATGGCGCAGATCTGGACTGCGGCCCGGTGATCAGCGCGGTGCAGTGCGAACGCGTCAAAGGCTTTCTAGAACGTGCCCGAGCCGATGGTATCAGCATCATCGGCGAAGGCAAGCTGGATGCCAGCGCAGTGAACAGCGGCTTCTACGTCAAGCCAACATTGCTTGGACCAGTTGAAGAAACCCACGAGTTGGCGCAAGACGAAGTCTTTGGCCCGGTATTGGCCGCCATTCCTTTTGATGATGAGGAGGATGCCATCCGTATCGCCAATGGAACCGACTTCGGGCTTATAGCGGGAGTCTGGTCAGAGAATGGCTCCCGGCAAATGCGCTTGGCCAAGAAGCTGCGTGTAGGCCAAGTGTATATAAACGGCTACGGGGCTGGCGGCGGCATCGAACTGCCGTTTGGCGGTTTCAAGCGCAGCGGCCACGGTCGGGAAAAAGGCTTCGAAGCGCTGCGTGAATACACCGTAGCCAAAACAATAGTAATCAATCACAAATAAATCTTATCAGGAGACAAGACTAATGCTAAACATTCTAAAAAAATCGACATTAACGGGGCTATTTGGCTCGGCTGCGGTACTAATCGCATTAATGGCGCCGGCCAGTGCCGCAACGACGAAACTGCGTCTGGGACACGTATTCGCCATTAACAGCCCCGTCGACCAGGCCAGCCAGGATTTTGCCAAATTGGTGAAAGAACGTACCAATGGCGAAGTGGAAATCACTGTCTTTCCCAACAGCCAGATAGGAGGCGATGAGTCGCTGGCGCGAGACCTGTCGCGCGGTTCTCTTGACTTGGCATTTATCAACCCTGGGTCGCTTTCAGGTTTGGATCCACTGCTGGACATCCACTACCTGCCGTATATCGTGACAAGCTTCGAAGAAGCGGACAAGATCTTCTATAACCCGAACGGAATCTTGCAAAAGACCTTACGCGAAACCTTGGCTAAGCATCGCATGCAGGCACTGGGTTTTTTCGAACTGGAGTTCCGAGCGGTGACCAACTCCAAGCGAGCCGTGGCAAAACCTGCCGACTTGCAGGGGCTGAAGCTGCGTGTACCGGGCTCTGCCGGGATACGTGACTTCTTCATAGCCGCCGGCGTCCAGGCCGTGGCCATGCCTTTTCCTGAGCTCTTCACCGCGCTACAACAGGGCACCGTGGATGGTCAGGACAATGGAGCCAGCATCACCTATAACTCACGCCTGTTTGAAGCCCAGAAATTCATGACGGAGACAAATCACGTCTATGCGATGGGCGCTATTGCGGCGAGCCAGCGGCTGTGGGGCAAGCTTAGCGATGCCCAGAAAAAAATCCTTCAGGACACCGCCAATGAAGTGGCGGCCAAGGAAATTAAGGTAAATCGCAGTCAGCATGATGAATATATGAAAAAAATCGCGGCGGCGGGCATCACAGTGACCACTCTATCTCCCGAAGCCTTGGCCGAGTTCCGCAAAATAGCAGACGGAGTTTGGACCAGCCTTGAACCGGTCTACGGCAAAGAGCGCGTTGCAGCGTTACGCCAAGAAGTCAAAGCTTTGGGCAAGTAAGCAACGTCGAATAGCATAGCGTGGGAGAAGAGCATGACTGGCTGGACAAACACATTCGAAAATCGTCTTTACTCATTGGAAAGTGTCGTATGTGCCGCAAGTCTCCTGGTCATGCTTGCAGCGGTGGCATTCGGGGTCTGCATTCGATTCTTCGATCTGCCGATCCCCAATGTCGCCGAATGGGCAATCGTGGCGATGTCCCCTCTGACATTCGTAGGATCGGCCATGTGCTCACGCATGCAAATGCATATTTCGGTGGATTTCATCGAGCAGGCCCGCTCTGAACCGATCAAGCGCGCCGCTCACCTGATAGTAGCCATTCTCATGCTGGTATTTTCAGCGATCTATGCATGGTTAGGCTGGAGTCTGTTCGAAGACGCGATGTTGACTGGTGAGCGATTGCTGGATATGGGCACCCCACTATATGTCCCCGCGTGCTTCTTCTTTATCGGCATGGTGTTCATGGCGGCTCATAGCATATTCGACCTGGCCCGATTCATTTGTCTCAAGCGGACTGCCGCTGGAGTTGTGGAGGTAGCGCGGTGATTGTTTCTTCTTTATTGCTCTTGCTGGTGTTGGGCGTACCCATTGCAGCCGCCTTTGCGTTGGTTGTCATTGCCAATGCCGAAGCATGGAATATCGATCCGTTCTCGCTGGCTGCCATGCCGTTCGACACAGTATCAAACTTTTCTCTGTTGGCAATCCCGTTGTTCCTGCTGGTGGGCGAACTCATGAATCGAGGCGGACTGGTCAAGCAGTTGACAGCGGTCTGCGACCTATTTATGTCCCGCATACGGGCACCCATGGGCCATATCATGGTGATGGCCAGCGCCTTGATGGGAGCCATCACTGGCTCGTCTGTCGCCACGGTTGCCGCCATTGGCGGCACCGTTGGCGTAGAAATGCGCCAGCGAGGCTATTCAAGGGGTTACACCGCAGCTCTCAACGCCGCCTCGGGTTTGCTGGGCGTGCTTATCCCGCCTTCGATTCCCCTAATCTTGTATGGCGCAATTGTCGGAGTGTCGATCACTAACCTATTCATTGCCTCAATCGTTCCCGGCATTCTGACGATACTCGTCTTTTCGTTCATTCATTCCATTCTCTCCAAGCGCGTACTGCCCGACGGGCAGGAAGCTCTGCCCGCGTCCATCGCAGAAGAGCGGACCCGCGGAACCACTACCAAGCTTTCGGTCCTGGTTCGCGCCCTGCCTGCTCTAATGCTGCCGGTGCTGGTACTGGGCGGTATTTACTCGGGAGTGTTCACCGCCACTGAAGCAGCAGCCATCGCCGGCATATACGCCCTAGCGGTCACCATATTGACCCGCCAAGCATCCACCACCGACCTGAAAAAAATACTGGAGCACGCTGCCTTGGCATCAGCGGCAATACTGGCCATTATCGCTTTCACCAGCATCTTCAACCGAGCGATGATCCTCGAGCAGGTGCCACAATCGATCACAGAGATCGCCACCAGTTTCACCGGAAACCCTATTCTGTTTCTCCTGGCCATCAATGGAGCGTTGCTGTTGATCGGCATGTTCATG
The DNA here is from genome assembly GCF_048751585.1 of Pollutimonas rozaliensis. Classification (NCBI taxonomy): domain Bacteria; kingdom Pseudomonadati; phylum Pseudomonadota; class Betaproteobacteria; order Burkholderiales; family Alcaligenaceae; genus Pollutimonas; species Pollutimonas rozaliensis. The sequence continues at coordinate 139,172 of NZ_JAZHOB010000004.1, forward strand.
GAAACCAATGCCGCAACCCTATTGATGGGCCCCTTGCTGGCACCAGCCGCGATGAACTATGGCATCGATCCAGTTCATTTCGGCGTGATCCTGGTTACCAACATCGAGATTGGTTTGCTAACTCCGCCCTTGGCCGCCAATCTGTATGTGGCTCAGCGCACAAATGAAGCCAGACTGACAGAAATGTTCGGCCACCTGATCTGGTTTCTGTTGGGCTCTCTGCTCGTATTGGGCTTGATTACTTTCGTACCCGCCTTCACGACGTGGTATCAATTTCTTTGATATAGGTTGAATAAATGTCTGCAATACCTGAATTCGCACGGGCTGCTGTCTTAAGGAAGTTCAAGGATCAGTTAAGGGTTGAAGACGTGCCCATACCCAGGCACCTTGAGCCGCGCGCTGCACTGGTAAAGATGGAAGCATGTTCGATTTGCGGTACCGACATCCATCTTTGGCAAGGTTCCCTATCCTTGAAAGTGGACCTTCCAGTGATAATTGGGCATGAAATGGTAGGCCGCATCGTATCGCTCGGCGAAGGTGTGCGCAATGATTCAGTAGGCCAACCCTTGGAGGTCGGGGACCGTATCGTTTATACGCATACGTCTTGCGGCAGTTGCTTCTACTGCACAACCGCGCGTCAGCCCACATTGTGCTCGCACCGCCGCGCCTATATGTACGAAACGATGGCAAAGTCACCCTATTTGTTGGGTGGATTTTCCGAGTATGGCTACGTGCTGCCCGAATCTGGACGCCTGAAAGTGCCAGAGAGCGTATCCAGTGAACTAGCGAGCCTTTCCAGTTGTGCGCTGCGTTCCGTCATGAACGCGATGACTCAGGTCGGCAAGATAGAACCCTATGAAACAGTGGTGATACAAGGCGCGGGGCCGTTGGGCCTACTTGCCACAGCGAACGCCAAGGTGCGCGGTGCGCGAAAGGTGATCGTCATCGGTTCGCCCTCTGCTCGCTTGGAAATGGCCCGGGAGTTCGGTGCTGACGAATGCATACCAGTGGAAGGAACCACCGCGGCTGAGCGTCTGGATCGCGTGCTGTCGCTGACGGAAGGACGCGGCGCGGACATTGTCATGGAATTCACCGGCGTCCCTTCCGCCTTCAATGAAGGATTGCAACTGGCTCGCAAAGGGGCGAAGTATTTGATTGTCGGTCAATTGGGCGAGGGAACAACAGAAATGCAGCCGTCCATGATCGTCAAGAAGAATATCAACGTCATCGGTTCTTTCTCGGGCGACGCACGCAGCTATTCCCTGGCTTTGCAATTCATTGAAAAACATCAAACAACATTCCCTTTCCAGAAAATGATTACTGGGCGCTACAAGCTGGACGATGTCAACACGGCAATGGAGCGCATGAGGGCCTACCAGGAAATCAAGCCTGTCATTACGTTCTAAGAATTTACTGAACATGTATTTGGTATTAAGGGCAGCCCATGAAAAAATTTGATCCTACGCAGGACGGCCCACTTAAAGATCTGCGGGTACTTGATTTATCGCGTCTGGTGGCGGGCAACATGCTGACCTTGTTCCTTGCGGATTTCGGTGCGGATGTCATCAAGATTGAGCGTGAGGGCAAGGGAGACGATCTGCGTAATTGGCGCGAAGCCAACGAACCCGTTTATTGGAAGGTGTATGGCCGCAACAAGCGCTCTGTTGTGTTGGACCTGAAGTCCGAGGAAGGCCTGCAGGCACTGAAGCGCCTGGTCCGCCATTCCGATGTGCTCGTGGAGAACTTCGTCCCAGGCGGGTTGGAAAAAATGGGCCTGGCGCCTGAGCTGCTGCTGGAAATCAATCCGAAGCTGGTCATCGTACGGGTGTCTGGCTGGGGACAAACGGGACCATACAGCCACAAGCCAGGCTTTGGTACGCTGGTCGAAGCCATGTCGGGCTTTGCGTACCTGAACGGCTATGCCGACAAGCCCCCCGCCCTGCCGCCGCTGGCCCTGGCAGACATGATTGCCGGAGTCTACGGCGCCGCCGGTGTCATGACCGCCCTGCGGGTAGCGGAACGCGACGGCAAAGGTCAAGTTGTGGACCTTTCATTGTTTGAACCGATCTTTTCTTTTATTTCATCCGAAGCCTTGAAATACCAGTTAGTAGGCGAAGCCACTATTCGATCAGGAAACCAATCGGCGCATACCGCACCGCGCAATGTCTATATATGCCGCGATGGCAAGTATGTAGCAATGTCTGGGTCCATGCAGTCCATGGCCATGCGCATCTTCGACACCATCGGCAGGCCTGACTTGAAAACCGATGAAAAATTCCGTGACAACGATGCCCGGGTCAGAAACAAGGATGAACTGGACGGGATCATCAGCGGCTTTATTGCTCAGCGCACACAGCAGGAAAACCTAGAGGTTTTCGAAGCCGCCTCGGTCACAGTGGGGCCGGTGTGCTCCGTGGCTGATCTGATCGACCATCCTTATGTTATTGGCCGCGAAGCGATGGTATCTCTGGAAGATGCCGATCTGGGTCAGATTACTACTCACAATATCATCCCACGATTGAGCACGACTCCAGGCAGTTTTCGGCGGTCCGCTCCCTCCCTGGGAGAACATACCGAGCAGGTTCTGAAAGAGCTTGCACAATTGGAAGAAGAATCAATCCCAAAAAGCGAACAAAATCATGCTTGACACCCATCTTTGGCGGTCCATATTGTTTGTGCCCGCCACCAACGACCGCTTCGTCCAAAGCGCATTACGCCGGCCAGCGGACGTGTTGCAGATTGATCTTGAAGACAGCGTCGCGCCCGGCGATAAAGCAATGGGCCGCAGCCGTGTACGCGCCATAGCGCACAAATTCGCCGCCGCTGGCTATGATGTCACCGTGCGTATCAACCGCCCCTGGCGCATGGCCCTATCCGATATCGAGCAGTCGGTCGGCGCTGACGTGGCAGCGTTGACTCTGCCCAAAGTGCCCGATGCATCTTATGTCCGCTTCATCGGTGAAATCCTTGATGAAGTGGAAGCCGAAAAGAACCTTTCCATCGGTCATACCAAACTGATCGCCATGGTAGAAGATGCTGAAGGGCTTGAAAACATGGCCGAGATTGCTAACGCCGGCCCACGCGTCTGCGGATTGATCGTCGGTGCTGAAGACCTTGCCGTCAACATGCGTATGGCTGTCACCGACGACTCACTGTATATTCCCAACGCGATGGCGGTGGCATCATGCCGGCGTGCCGGCATCTTGCCTATAGGCTTTGTCGGCTCTGTGGCGGACTTCAAGGATGAGGATGAGTTCCGAAAGAAGATCAGGCGGGCACGCGGACTGGGCTTCGATGCCGCCTTCTGCATTCATCCCCGACAGGTCGAAATTGTTAATGAAGAGTTTTCGCCAAAGGCATCCGATGTGGGCACCGCGAAAGAACTGATCAGGGAGTTCGAAGCACAGAAAGCCCAGGGCAAGGCAGCTTGTACTTTCAACGGCCGGATGGTCGATCTGCCGGTAGTGTTGCAGGCCCGTCAACTGATAGAACGCCACGAAGCATTTCAACAGCGGCAAGCACGGTACTGAACGTACCCAAAGAAAAAAGGGGCTGGCGTCAATGCCGGTCCGCCTTGTTTCAGAGGGGGACTAGAATAACCACTTAAGGCGGCAACTAGCATGAACTTGCGCCAGCTTTCGTATTTCATCGCGGTTGCAGAGCAGCGCTCCATCATCAAAGCGGCGCAATTGCTACATATTTCACAACCAGCCGTCAGTACGCAAATCAAGCTTTTGGAAGAGGAGCTCGAAGTTCAGCTATTCGAGCGTCGACTGGATGGCACCATTTTGACTCCTGAAGGCAAGGAGTTTCTAAGCTACGCGCGCGTGGCCCTGGACACCCTGGACGCAGCCAAAGCCAGCCTGCGGGCACACCAAGTAACAGAAGTCGGCACTGTAACCGTCGGGATCCCGGGCTCATTAAGCCCTCTGCTGACCCTCTCCCTGATTGAACAGGTCCGCCAGCAGTGTCCGGGCATCAAAATCAAGGTCGTCAGCGGCCTTTCGGGCCATTTGGCTAAATGGATCATAGACGGAACCATAGACTTCGGCTTGGTGTACAGCAGTTCTTCCCTGAGCGGTCTGGATTTCGAACTGTTGATGAAGGAACACCTTTTCCTTGCCGTGGACAATAGCAATGCTGAGGCCATCAAAAGCATGTGCGTCAACGACAATAGTGACATTGCCTTCGCCAACCTACGGCATGTGCCGTTGGTTATGCCTAGTCGCGAGCATGGTTTGCGGTCATTAGTCGAGAAATCATCCGCCGCAGTCGGCATAAAGCTGGATGTGCGTACAGAACTGGATGCACACGAACTATTGCTGGAACGTGTTTTGCGCAGCGCTGAGGCCACTATCTTGTCTCTGGCGGCGCTAAAGAACATACGGATTTCCCACAAGGAGATATTTACCGCTCATATCATCGATCCCGCTATTGAACGCCGCGTCTGTGTTGCTTATGCATCTGACAGGCCTTTGACCCGGACAGCTCGTCGCGTCGAAGTCATATTGCGTGAACTGATCAAAACCGAATTCAACTCGGGTTGGTGGCGGTTCGCGACCATCAACGAATGACGTCATCCGGCACAGCAAAGCAAACATAGTAGATACCACACCTAAGGACACCCTACAGCATGTCCGCCCCGGACAGTGCAGGCGTCTCGGCGATGCGCCGCGTAATGGCCCGGCAAGCCTCAAGCAATGGTGTCACGTAGGCCTGCTCGGGGTCGGGTTTTTGGCGGAAACGCAGTGTACTGACGCTGATGGCGGCTATGGGTTTTCCGGCTTCGCCGAAAATCGCTGCGCCAAAGCAGCAAATGCCTTCTTCATTTTCCTCGTCGTCCACCGACCAGCCGCGCCGGCGGACCTGTTCCAGCTGCTTGCGCAATGCCGCCGAATCCTTGACCGTGTTGGGAGTTTGAAGCGAGAAGGGTTGGGGCAAAGCGTCCAACGCGGCATGTAAAGCGGCCTCATCCAGCATGGCCAGATAGATCTTGCCCACCGATGTCGAGTGCATCGAAACATTCGTGCCGATACGAGAGCTCATGCGCACCGCGCTTGGGCTTTCCAGCTTCTCGATATACACCATATGCTGGCCGTTGGGCACGGCCAGGTGAACGGTTTCCCCAGTAAGATCGCGTAAGCGTTTGAGCTCTTCGACCGCAGCCAGCCGTAGTTCGGAACGCCCCCAACTACGGCTGGCCAGTTGAATCAGTCTAGGTCCCAGAGTCAGTTTGCCGCTGCGGGGGTGTTCAGCCAGCAAGCGCTCGGCCACCAGCGCGGCCACCGTGCGATAAACCGTGGGCCTTGGGTAGCCGCTAATCTTGCTAAGCTCGGGCACCGTCATGGGTTCGGGTGTGTCGGCGACCAACTGCATCAGATGCATGAATTTCGAGAAGGCGGCGGTCCCCGCCACTTGCGAGGCGGGAGTGCTGGAAGCGGGTTGTCGTGCAGGCATATCAAGCCACCATGTATCCGCCATCTATGGGCAGGATGACGCCGGTCATGAAGGCGGCGGCCGGCGTGCACAAGAATACGGTTCCCTCGGCGACATCCTCGGGTTTGCCCCAGCGCCCCAGCGGTGTACGAGCCAGGATGGGGCCCGAACGCGTGGGATCGTCCTGCAAGGACTGCGTCATCGGCGTGGCGATCCAGCCCGGCGCGATGGCATTGACACGTATGCCATCGACGGCATAGGCCAATGCCAGCGATTTGGTCAATTGAGCGACCCCGCCTTTGCTGGCCGAATACGCCGGCACAAGCGAGCCGCCGAAGAAGCTGAGCATCGACGCGGTATTGACGATACAGCCGCCGCGCCGCGCCAGAAGACCGCGCGCAGCGCTGCATACGCGCATGGTGCCGGTAAGGTTGACGGCCAGCACTTGTTCAAACACCGCCGGGTCATGTTCGTCGCCACGGCGGATGATGCCCGCGCAATTGACGACGATATCCAGCTCGTCCAGCCCGGCCAGAAAACGATCCACGTCCTCTTGCTTGCTGACATCGCCAACTCGCACTTCGATCCCCGGGTCCAGCGAATCTGTCGAGGCACCCAATCCGGCGGCAATGGTGCGCGCCCCCAGGGATGCAAGTCGATTGGCGATTGCAGCGCCTATGCCCCGGGTTGCGCCTGTCACCAATGCCGTCTTTCCGGCGAATATATTTTCTTGATAAGTCATGAATTATTGATTCGAAACGTTCAGTTGAAAGCCGCGGCGACCCGCCGCGCAGCTCTTGTATCTTGTTGTGATGCTTGTGTAATTACCGTATGAATTGGCGCACATAATCTTCGCCCAAACCCACCTCGGCAAAGTGCTTGCGGCACATATCTATTTTCGTGAAAACGTCTTCGTAGCCCATCCCCTTGCCCCATGGGTCACAGTAGTACATGATTCCGTTGACTTGAAAATACGTGATCATTTCTTCTACATCGGGTGGCACGTAAAGCGTATGCGTCTCGCCGGGCGGCTCGAAAACATAGCTGCCTTCAGTCGCTTCCCAATCATGTTCCAGGTAGCGCCAGCGGCCCTTGAGCACAAAGCCATGCACGGCTTGGGGATGCCGATGCCGGCTAAGCACGCCAGATTTTCGCACCCGCAACAAATTCATCCAATAACCCTGGCTGGCGTTCAGGCAGAGAGGCCGGAACCATACATTCTCGCCTTGAGGAACCCATAGCCGTTCGTCTGTGGGAATGGCGTTCGGAATGACCAGTTCGGGCAGGGCCTCCGGCGGGTTGGGGTATTGATACGGCATCATCTTGTCGCTATCAGGCCGGCTTACAGGCATCGCTCTCTCCTTATAAATCCATATTGCGGACATTATGTTTATTATATGGACAATTCTCCAGAAATCGAGACAAATTTGTTACTCCCTTCAGCTTGAAGTTCAGCGCTAAAAAGAATGCACGACCAAGCAAGGGTAGTTAAAAGCACTCGATTAAAGGAGCGTAACCATGATCGACCTTAATGCAGATAAGCGTCCCCCGATGTCTACACCACCCGTGGTGTCGCCCGAGGCATGGCAGGCCGCGCACGGGCAGATGCTGGAAAAGGAAAAGGCCATGACGCGCGCCCGCGACGCGCTGGCAGCCGAGCGGCGGCGGATGCCATGGATGGCCGTCGACAAGGGATACGAATTCATCGGTCCCCAAGGCAAGGCCAGTCTGTTGGATTTGTTTGAGGGCCGTCGTCAGTTGATTGTCTACCGGGCCTTTTTCGAGCCAGGCGTGCACGGCTGGCCCGATCATGCGTGCATCGGCTGCTCGCTGGGTGCCGATCAAGTATCGAACCTTGCCCATCTGCATGCACGCGATACGACACTGGCATATGCATCGCGTGCACCGCAGGCGGACATCGCACGCCTGAAGGCCCGGATGGGATGGCAGCACATTCCCTGGTACACGATTACGGACGGCTTCGATAAGGATTTCGACGTGGACGAATGGCACGGCCACAACGCCTTCATACGGGACGGCAATTGCATATTCCGCACTTACTTTATCAACGGCCGCGGCGACGAAGCGATGGGCACAGTCTGGAGTTATCTTGATATGACGGCACTCGGGCGCCAGGAATTATGGGAAGACTCACCGCAAGGTTATCCGCAAAGCCGGCCGTATAAATGGTGGAACTGGAATGACAGTTATGTGCCTGGCGCTTCCGTCGACCCGGAATGGGATGCGGTGTCGGAGGCCGGCGAAGCCGCGTTCCGCAATAAAAAGACCGAAGCATCATGACCGGTGCCAAGACTTATGCAGGCGGCGCAGCGCAGCACAAACGGCTTGGCGGCACCCGCAACAACGGCTTCCCGATGACTGCCCGCCTGGTCAATGGATTGCACTTGGCCGCCACGCCGACTTTCGCCGTAATGGCTCTGCTCACGGGCCTGAGTGATGACCCCATGAACCAGATTTGCTCGATTGGGGCCGGCTCGCCGATCGCCGGAATGCTTCCGATGTACCTGCTGATGAGCGTGTTTCATTCGCCGCCGTGGATCAGGCTCATGAGGGTTTCCACACGAAAATGGAAATGATCTCGCGCCGTGCATGCGGGGCTCAAGAATTTTGAGAATTTCTGGTGGGCGGTACTGGGTTCGAACCAGTGACCCCTGCCGTGTGAAGGCAGTGCTCTACCACTGAGCTAACCGCCCCAAGGACGCAGCGCCGGCTAGCTGAAGGTATCGGCTTGGCGCAAACGATTGGGAAGGCCGTAATTGTACACCAAAGATCAGAGCTCGATGGCGCGCCATACGCTGGGTTTGCCTGCGGCTTTGTCCAGCTCGATCAGATAAGCATCATGGGCCTCTTGTTCCGTCGGATCGGCCAGCACGATTTTCAGCAGGGACGCATCGAATTTCTCCAGCCGCAGGCCATCCAGGCCTGTGCCGCCCTCTTCATCGAAATCCATCAGCAACGCATCCTGCCCGCGCGTCATGGCCAGCCATACATCGGCCAGCAGTTCCGAGTCCAGCAAGGCGCCGTGCAGCGTACGGTGTGCGTTGGATATGCCGTAGCGTTCGCACAAGGCGTCCAGCGAGTTGCGCCTTCCCGGATGCAGTTCGCGCGCGTGCAGCAGCGAATCGGTGATCTTCAGGCACATGGTGTCGAACTTGGGCAGACCTATGCGCGTCAATTCGGCGTTCAGGAACTTGACGTCGAACGCGGCGTTGTGAATGATGACTTCCGCATCCTTCACGTATTCCACCAACTGATGCGCGACTTCTTCGAATCGGGGATGGCCGGACAGGAATTCGGTGGTCAGGCCATGCACGGCCAGGGCCTCGGGATCGCTGTCGCGGTCGGGGTTCAGGTATAGATGCAGATGCCGGCCGGTAAGGCTGCGGTTTTCCATTTCGACGCAAGCCAGTTCGACGACGCGATGGCCTTGCGCCGGATCCAGTCCGGTCGTTTCCGTATCCAACACTATTTGACGCATAAAATTCCTGTTGCTTCCAAACTATTGCACTTGCTGCGGCGCCAGGTGTTCGGTAGGAGCCGACGCCGTGGTGGTCGCCTTCAACTTTACCTTGCCGGCAATAAGCGTATAGGCCACCGGCACCACGAACAAGGTAAGCACCGTGCCCAGGCTCAGGCCGCCTACCAGCACCCAGCCTATTTGCTGGCGCGATTCGGCGCCGGCGCCGGTGGCGTAGGCCAGCGGCAAGACCCCCAGCACCATTGCTCCGGTAGTCATAAGTATAGGCCTTAGGCGCAATACGCTGGCCTGCATGACGGCTTCGAATTTCTCGACGCCCTCGGCCCGCAGCTGATTGGTGAACTCGACGATCAGAATCCCGTGCTTGGTAATCAAGCCCACCAGCGTAATCAGTCCGATCTGGCTATAGATGGACAAGGTGCCGCCCGACAACCATAGGGCCAGGAGCGCCCCGGTCATGGACAAGGGCACCGAGAACATGATGATCAGGGGATTGCGCCAGCTTTCAAACTGGGCGGCCAGCACCAAATAGATGAAAGCCAGCGCCATCATGAAAACCAGGTAGATCCCGCCGGAAGAGTCGCGGAACTCGCGCGATTGCCCATCCAGGTCGATCTGCACAGTCGGCGGCAGGGTGTCCCGCGCCACGGCGTTCATGTGCTCAAGCACTTCCCCCAAGGCGTAGCCGGGAGCAATCGAAGCCTGCACCTTCACGGCGCGCAGGCGGTTGAAGTGATTCAGCGACTGCGGCGATACCCCTTCGGACACCTTCAGGAAGTTGGACAGCTGGACCATGCCGCCGGCGCTGGTCCGCACATAGATGTCGGAGATGTCCGCGGGATCGGCCCGGTCCTGTTTCTTGACCTGAACGATGACGTCGTATTGCTCGCCGCTATCGCGAAAGCGCGTTACCTGCCGGCCGCCCAGCATGGATTCCAGCGTGCGGCCGACTTCGCCGACATCTATGCCCACATCGGCCAGTTTGTCGCGCTGGACCACCACCTGCAGTTCAGGCGTATTCAGCCGCAAGTCAGTATCGACGTTCTCCAGGCCGGGGTAATCCTTGAGCTTGTCCAGGAAACCGTCGACCAGCTTGGCCATCTCCGGATAGGTCACCTGGCTCATGATGACGAAATCGATGGGCTTGGAAGTGGCCCGCTGCCCCAGCGACGGCGGATTCGTGGGGAAGGCCCGAACGCCCGGCAATGCCGCGAACTCGGGCTGGAGAGAGCTGGCGATGCTCTGCTGCGAACGGTCTCGTTCGCCCCAGGGCTTCAGGCGCAGGATGGCGAAGGAATCGACCACCGTCGGATAGCCGATGATGGACTGGTTGCCCGCGGACTCCGGTATGTCCGCATACAGGCGCTCGATCTGCTTGACGCTTTGCAAGGTGTAGTCCAAGGTCGAGCCCTCAGGCCCGCTGACCACGCCGAACACCACGCCGCGGTCTTCGATAGGCGCAAGCTCGCTTTTTACCGTCTTGAACAAGACCGCGCTGCCCATTGCCACGGCCAGCCCCAGCAGCAGCACGATAGCGCGATGGCGCAAGGCAAGCGCCAGCCCGCTGCGATAGCGATTGGTCAGCGAAACCAGCAAACCTTCGATAAAGGTATAGATGCGCCCATGGCCGGCCTGATGCCTGAGCAAGGTGGAGCACATCATGGGCGTCAGCGTCAGCGCCACAAAGCCCGATACCAGCACGGCGCCCGCCAGGGTCAGGGCAAATTCGATGAACAGGCGCCCGGTACGGCCCGTGGCAAAGGCCAGCGGCGCATAGACAGTGACCAGTGTCAATGTCATGGCGATCACCGCGAAGCCGATTTCCTTGGCGCCCAGGAAAGCCGCCTCTATCCGCGTCTTGCCCTCTTCTATGTGCCGGAAGATATTCTCCAGCACCACGATGGCATCGTCCACGACCAGGCCGATGGCCAGGACCATGGCCAGCAAGGTCAGCGTATTGATCGAAAAACCGAAGAAATACATGATCCCGAAGGCGCCGATCAGCGAGACCGGTATGGTCACGATGGGAATCAGGCTGGCGCGCAGGCTGCGCAGGAAAAAGAAAATCACCAGCACGACCAGGATGATGGCTTCGGCCACCGTGTGATACACCGAATTGATGGATTCCTGGATGAAGATGGACGTGTCGTAAGACACATTAAGCTTCATGCCCGCCGGCAGGTTTTCGTTGATCAGCTGAACTTCCTTGCGCGCCTCCTTGGACAGGTCCAGGGGGTTGGCGGTGGATTGCTTGGTAATGCCTATGGTCAGGCTGGGCCGTCCATTGAATCGCGCCAGCACGCGATCGTCCAGCGGGGCTATCTGCACATCGGCCACGTCGCTCATGCGCACCGGATAGCCTTTCACCGTGGCCACCACGACATTGCGGAATTGCTCGACGGTTTGCAGATCGGTGGATGAAACCACCGAGAATTCGCGCTGCTGCGATTCGATGCGCCCGGCCGGAATAAGCACATTCTGCTGGCGCAGCGCTTCTTCGACATCCTGCACAATCAGGCCGTAGGCCGCAAGCTTGCCGCGGTCGATGAAGATCCGCATCGACGGCAGGCGTTCGCCATAGACCCGCACCTCGGCCGCGCCGGGCAGCACCGACAAACGGGTCTTCACATAGCGGTTGATATAGTCCGAGGCCTCCATCTGCGAAAACGTGCCGGTCGATACGCCTATATAGATAATAGGCGTCGAGTCGGCTTCCACCTTGCTGATGATGGGCTCATCGATTTCATCGGGCAGATAGCGGCGGGCGCGCGAAACCTTGTCGCGCACGTCGGCCGCGGCGGCATCGGGATCGCGCGCGAGATTGAACTTGATGTTGATCAGGCTGCGTTCCGAACGGCTGCGCGAAGTCATGACATCCACGCCTTCCATGCCGGCCAGTTGATCTTCCAGCGGCTTGGTAACCTGCGACTCGACCACTTCGGGGGATGCTCCCTTGTAGCCGGTGATCACCGAGACCACCGGCTCGTCGATGGCCGGATATTCTCGCACCGTCAGCCTGTCGTAGGAAATCAGGCCGATCAGCACGATGACCAGCGACAGCACAGTGGCGAATACCGGGCGCTTGATGCAGATGTCGGAAAGGACCATGGTGCTCTCGCGGCTCAGGAAACGGCAGCGTTTTTGGGCGTGGACAGTATCTGGACCAGATCGCCGTCACGTACTTTTTGCAGGCCGGCGGTAATCACCTGATCGCCGGGCCGCAGCCCGGAGACGATCTCGACCCGGCCGCTGCGGCGCTGGCCGACCTGCACGACGACCCGCTGGGCATGCCCATCGACGATGCGGAAAACATACTGCTCTTCGCCGGAAGGAACCAGCGCCGTCTCGGGAACCACCAAGGCCTTGTCGTCGGCAAACTGCAGCCGCACGCGCGCGAACATGCCGGGACGCAGCGCGCCGTCGGCGTTGGGCACATTGGCGCGCAACAATATGGATCGGCCGCCGACATCGACCAAGGGACTGATGGCGCCCACCTCGCCCTCGCGGCTTTGCCCCGGCAGCGCGTCGAAACTGAGCGCCAGCTTGATGCCTTCGCGAACTTCGCCCAGGAACTGCTCGGGTATGCGGAAGTCGACCTTCAGCGGGTCGATGGACTCGATGGGCACCAGGTCTATGCCCGGGCTGACGTAATCGCCCACCGAAACATTGCGCAGCCCTATCATGCCGTCGAAGGGCGCCAGGATAGCGGTCTTGTCCAGGTGGGCCTTGGCGAGCGCCTGCGCGGCCTGTTGCACCTTGAGCTGGCTGCCGGCCTCGTCGCGCGCCTGCTTGCTGATGAAACCCTGCTTGTCCAGCTCCACCGCCCGCCGATACTGGCTGTTGGCAAGATTGAGGTTGGCTTGGGCCTGCTGCAATTGAGCCTTGGCCACGCTGTCGTCCAGGCGCACCAGCACCTGTCCTTTCTTGACCTTGCCGCCCTCGTTGAAATTGATTTCGGCGATGCGCCCGGTGATTTCGGGGCGCAGCATGACGGAGTTTTCGGAACGCAGGCTGCCCACCGCCGACACGCCGCGCGGCATCGCCAACTGCTCAACGTCGGCAACCTCGACAGCCACTTTCTTTTTTGCCTGCTCGGACTGCGTCGCGTGAGCCGAAGCCGGGGGCTTGCCCGCACCGTTGGCGCCGCGTCCGGCCAGCCAGCCGGCGCCGCCGGCACCCAACGCAATGCCCACTGCAAGCACCAGAAAAAGTCCGAAAGAGGAGTGTTTCATGAGGATAGGATATGAAAGAGGATGCCGACACAATTTGTGACTTTAGCATTGCTTTGCTTTTAATTACATGCTTTTATTCATCAAATCGGCGCGCGCCAGCTCCACCCCCAAATTGGCCAGCTGATCGGCCTTTTCATTGCCTGGATCGCCGGCGTGGCCGCGCACCCATTTCCAGGTCAGGACGTGCTGCTGGACCAGGCTGTCCAGCTCTTGCCACAAGTCGGCATTCTTGACCGGCTTCTTGTCGGCGGTTCTCCATCCCCGGCGCTTCCAGTTCGCCAGCCATTCATTCATGCCTTTCTGCACATACTGGGAATCGGTGTGCACCACCACGTCGCAGCGCCGCTTCAGGGCCTTGAGCGCCTGGATCACGGCCATCAACTCCATGCGGTTGTTGGTGGTGTCGGGTTCTCCCCCATACAAGGTCTTTTCATGCCGGCCCTGGCGCAGCAACGCGCCCCAGCCTCCCACCCCGGGATTGCCCTTGCAGGCGCCATCGGTCCAGATTTCAACTTGACTGCTATTTATTGTCATTGAGAGTATTGCGCGAATTGCTTCCTGATATTTTTACGGTAATGGCACGCAGATGCCGGCGTGCCGGCGCTACAGTCCAAGATCGGAGTGGCGCCCGGTTACAACCGCCTGGCGCTGGACGCGTTTTTTTGCCGTTTTCCATTTCGGTCCCACCAGCGTCATGCCGGCGACGCGCTTCACAGCCGATACGACATAGACCGCGCCGCATACCGGCCACCATCGGTCGCCCGCCGCGTCCATGAACGACCAGCGGTCCAGCCATGCCTGGCTGTTGCAAGGCGGGGCATAGCATCCGAACCGGCCCCTATCCAGCTCGAAGGATAAAAGCTTGAACCAGTCCTTCAAGCGCGGCAGCGATACCTGCAAATGCGCCGGAACGGGCAATAAGGGATCCAGCCCCGGGATGCGATCGCTTGCGCCCCAGAGGCTCCAGGGATTGAAGCCGGAAATCACGACGCGGCCTTCAGGCATCAGCACCCGTTCGGCCTCGCGCAGTATCTGATGCGGCTTGGCGGAGGTTTCCAGGATGTGGGGAAGGACCAGCAAATCGATGCTTTGCGTATCGAACGGCAGATTCTCCGGATCGGCAACGACCGCCGCATCGGCATGGGCGGCTGTATCGAAAAGCACCCGTGTCCTGCCCTTGTACGGAATGCGGTTGGCGCGCAGCAAGTCCCACTGCGGCAGGCCGATTTGTATGGCATGATAGCCGAATACATTGCTGACCATGGCATCGATCTGCTTTTGCTCCCAGCCTTGCACATACTGTCCCGCAGGGGTGCTCAGCCATTCGGCAAGCTCTAATATAAGAGGTTGTTCCACCGCTACGCTAACTCCCGCCTTACGCTATGACTACTACTGAATTGATTCCGCTGCCGGCCTTCACAGACAACTATATCTGGATGCTCTGTAAAAACGGCCGGGCCGTTGTGGTGGACCCCGGCCAATCGGCCCCCGTCGAAGACCTGCTTGAACAGCGCGGGCTGACGCTGGACTCCATTTTACTTACCCACCATCATCACGATCATGTGGGCGGGGTGCTGGCATTACAACAGCGAACCGGGGCTGTCGTCTATGGCCCCGCGTCCGAAACCTTGCCAGCCTGCGACCATCGGATGCGCGAAGGAGATACGGTACAATTGCCCGCCGTCGGCCTGACGCTCAAGGTTTTCGATATTCCCGGCCATACCGCCGGCCATATCGCTTACTACGGCCAGCTCGATACAGGAAAACCCTTGGTTTTTTGCGGCGACACCCTGTTTGCGGGGGGTTGCGGACGCTTGTTCGAGGGAACACCCATCCAAATGGCGAATTCTCTGGGTAAACTAAGCGCTTTGCCGCCTAATACGTTAGTATGTTGCGCCCATGAATATACACTGGCAAATTTACGTTGGGCGCTGCATGTCGAGCCCGGCAACACCGTTTTGCAGCAACGATTGGAAGCCGCCACGCAGCTTCGATCTCGTGGACAGCCCACTTTGCCGTCCACGATCCAAGCCGAGCTTGATACCAATCCCTTCCTGCGGACCTCGCAGGCTTCGGTGGCAAAGGCGGCAAGCGCTTACGCAGGAACCTTGCTGGACTCACAGGTAGAAATATTTGCCGGTTTACGCGAATGGAAGAACAACTTTAAATGAATTGCCAATGAACTGCTTACGACTATTCATTCTGCTTATCGTAGCAGTACTGGCTGGTTGCGCCACCAATAACACGCAAAACCCCTATGCCTCCGCCAAGAAAACCTACACGGCGGCCGAAACCTCGCGCACGATAGACCTTACCCACCCGCCGCGCGACATGTGGGACAGAATCCGGCGGGGCTTCGCCATACCCAACCTGCACAGCGAACTTACCGAGCGCTGGACCGATTACTACGCCTCGCACCCTGAGTCCGTGCTGCTCATGAGCCAGCGGGCGGGCAAATACCTGTACTACATCGTCGACGAACTCGATCGCCGCGGCCTGCCCACCGAACTGGCCTTGCTGCCTTTCGTCGAAAGCGCCTACAACCCCACCGCCTACTCGCGCGCTCATGCTTCGGGGCTGTGGCAGTTCATTCCCAGCACCGGCAAGCACTACAACCTGGAGCAGGACTGGTGGCGCGACCAACGCCGCGACCCCATAGCGTCGACCAACGCGGCGCTGGACTACCTTTCCTATCTGTACGACTTCCAGGGCGACTGGTATCTGGCGCTGGCCTCGTACAACTGGGGCGAAGGGTCGGTGAAGCGGGCCATGGAGAAAAACACGAAAGCGGGACAAGCGGCGGACTACGCCTCGCTGAACATGCCCGACGAAACGCGCAACTACGTGCCCAAGCTCCAGGCCATCAAGAACATCATCGCCAATCCCAAGAAATTCGGCATCACGCTGCCCGAAGTCAGCAACACGCCTTATTTCACCACTGTACAGAAACGCGACTTCGATATCGATATCGAGGTCGCCGCCAAGCTGGCCGAGATGTCGGTCGAAGAATTCAAGTCGCTCAACGCCTCATTCAACCGGCCCATAATTCTTGCCGAACATAAACCCACCCTGCTTCTTCCCACCAACCGCGTGGATATTTTCAACGCGAACCTGCAGGCCTACCAAGGCAGGCTCAGTTCCTGGGATACATACAGAAGCAAGAAAGGCGAATCCTACGCCGCGATCGCCAAGCAACATGGCATCAGCCTGGGCAGATTGCGGGCCGTCAATGGCCTGAGCAAAAAGCAAAGCCGCGCTGTGGCGCAAACCCTGCTGGTTCCGGCCAAGGGCGCCCGCGGCTCCATCCAGTTGGCATCGCTCGAAGTACCCGACGCCGACACGGCTCCCACTCGCGGCAAGACGGACGGGAAAAAAGACGTCGTCGTCCTGCAGCGCAAAGCCAATGTCCGAACCCATACCGTCAAAGGCGGCGACACGCTGTTTTCTTTGGCCAAACGCTATAACACTTCGGTCAACGAGCTGCGTAAACTCAACAACCTGAAGAACGACAAGCTGGCCAAGGGCAAGCGCTTGCGCGTTCCGGGCACAAGCATACGCGGCTAGCTCTCATTATTAAAAAGGATCATCACATGGGTTTCCTGAACGGTAAGCGCATTCTGGTTACGGGCGTGTTGTCGAACCGCTCGATCGCCTACGGCATAGCACGCGCCTGCAAGCAACAAGGCGCGGAACTGGCGTTCACATACGCCGGCGAGCGCTTCAAGGATCGCGTTACGGAATTCGCCAAGGAACTGGACAGCAGCATCGTCATATCCTGCGACGTCGCCGAAGACCAGCAAATCGACAATGCCTTCAAGGAACTCCAGGGCCAATGGGATGGCCTGGACGGCCTGGTCCACTCCATAGGCTTCGCACCGCGCGAGGCCATTGCCGGCGATTTCCTGGAAGGCATGACGCGCGAAGGTTTCCGCATCGCCCACGATATCTCGGCCTACAGCTTCCCGGCCATGGCCAAGGCCGCGCTGCCCTTGCTCAAGGGCCGCAACAGCTCGGTGCTGACGCTTACCTATCTAGGCGCTGAGAAAGCCATCCCCAACTACAACACCATGGGCCTGGCCAAGGCATCGCTGGAAGCCAGCGTGCGTTACCTGGCGGCGTCCCTGGGTCCGCTGGGGATACGCGCCAACGGCATTTCCGCAGGCCCCATCAAGACCCTGGCGGCAAGCGGCATCAAGGATTTTTCCACGATACTCAAATATGTGGAAACCCATGCTCCCTTGCGCCGCAATGTCACCATTGAAGATGTCGGCAACGTGGCCGCCTTCTTGATGTCGGACCTGGCGGCAGGCGTTACCGGCGAAATCACGCACGTGGACGGCGGTTTCTCCACAGTCGTTCCCGGCATGGAATAAGTCCCGCTAAGGAAAGCGCGTAGGCGGATCGCCCTCTTGCCATGGCGGATACTTGGCCATGACGATCTGGAACAGGCCGCTTTCCTTCCAGTCCGACAGCCAGCGCTGCAGGCCAGGCCAAGGCTGGGCCTGAAACCAGGCTGGATCGACATGGGCGAATTGGCGGACAAAAGGCGCAATGGCCATATCGGCCAACGCCGGCCGGCCGCCGAACAGGAAAGCTTGATCGGCCAACCTGAAGCACAATGATTCAAGCCAAACCGCGGCTTCATCGCGAAAGCGATCGCCATTTGCCTCTTGGTAGCGCTGCGGATACTTATAGCGATCAAGCCGGTATTTGAAGGGGCCGTCGCACTCTTCCACAAGCGCCAGCATGGCTTGCAGATCGCCCCGCTCCGGCGCCAGCCAGGCATCGGGATCATTACGCCGCAAAGCCCACAACATAATGTCCAGGCTCTGGTCTACGACATGGCCCTCGGTATCCACCAGCACAGGCACGGTCGCCTTGGGCGACGCATCAAGCAGGGCCTGGGGCTTGGCCTTCAAGACAATCTCTCGAAGTTCGCAGGCCTGGCCGCTGGCGGCGATAGCCGATCGCGCCCGCATGGCGTAGGGGCAGCGGCGAAAGGAATACAGGATGGGAAGAGGAATTCCGGGCTGAGGACTCATACCCAAGGTTATACCGCAGGCCGGCAATTTCCGGAGCGGATAGGAAGCGGGCTATTTATCGCGCTTTCTGCCGTAGCGCTCGTTGCCGACGCTGGCCATGCAGATGATCTGCTTGGTTGAAGCCTGTTTCGCGCGTTCCTGGTTGATACGCTGCTGGGCTCCCGTTTGCAACGGACGAAACGGCGTGGGAGTACGGGGTTTTACAAGCATGACGACAGCCTCACAGTAAGAATTCCATCCCGTTATGAACGGATGAAGATGGCAAAAACTGCTAACAAGCTATTACCATACCCTGTTTTGGCGACAAGCGTATGAAAACGCTCTATTTCATGCGTACTCCGATATGGCGCTGGCGCCGCTTGCGGGCCAGCTCAACCTGCTTCTGCCGCTCCCTGAAGCGCTGTTTCTGCTCGTCGCTATGCGTATCGTGGCAATGTGGGCAACTGACGCCCTCTTCATAGAGTTCCGAAGCCTTGTCCTTGGCATCCAGCGGCAAGCGGCAGGCACGGCACAGCTCGTAGCTGCCCGGCGCCAGGCCGTGCCGCACCGAAACGCGCTCATCGAAGACAAAACATTCGCCCTTCCAGCGGCTTTCTTCGGCCGGCACGGTTTCCAGGTATTTGAGTATGCCGCCTTCCAAATGGTAGACGTCGTCAAAGCCCTGGGAGCGTAAATAAGCCGTGGATTTTTCGCAACGTATGCCGCCGGTGCAGAACATCGCGACCCTGCGCCCCTCGGCCAGCACCCCGCCTTGGGCGGACTGCTCGGCCACCCATTGGGGAAACTCGGAAAAGCTGGTCGTATGCGGATTGACCGCAAGGTTGAACGAGCCGATGGATACCTCGTAATCGTTGCGCACATCCACCACCACGACGTCCGGATCGTCGATCAGGGCATTCCATTCGGCGGGCTTCACATAGGTGCCGGCCATGGTGCGCGCATGTACATTGGGCACACCCATGGTCACGATCTCGCGCTTGAGCTTGACCTTCATGCGATAAAACGGCATTTTTTCGGCCCAGGATTCTTTGTGCTCTAGGGTTGCCAGCCGGGGATCCGTCCGCAAATGATCGAGCACCGCCTCGACGCCGTCTTTGCTGCCGGCGATGGTCCCGTTGATGCCTTCCTCGGCCAGCAGCAAGGTGCCTTTCACCTGCAGAGCCTCGCAAAACTCGAACAAGGGCTGCTGCAATTGCTGATAGTCGGAGAGCTCGACAAACTTATAAAGCGCCGCGATGAGAAAATTAGCCATAAACCTGAAACAATGTAATAAGGCAAAGCCGATCCCGGCCGGCCGTCGGCGCCTATTTTAACGTTATCGGCACCCCCCGGTTTCCAGTATCATTAATACGCAACAACGTATAAAGAGGAACACTTATGACATGGAAACTGATGCCCGGCGCCATTGCGGCGCTTGCCTTGCTGGCGGGCTGCGCAGCGAATCCGGCCGGCCCCTCCAGCGAACAAAACGCTGACGCGTCTTCCTCCGCGCCGCAGGCATGCAATGCCGATATGGCGGAATCCGCCGTCGGTAAAAAGATAAGCTCCGCCCTCGTGGAAGATTATCGCAAGCAGTCGGGTTCAAAGACGGCTCGGGCGCTGCGCCCGAACGACGTCATGACCCTGGAGTACAACCCTCAGCGGCTCAATCTGCGTACCGACGACAAGGACATCGTCATCAGCGTCAACTGCGGCTGATACAAGTAAACAATGGATTCTCTTACACAGGCCGTGCTTGGCGCCGGCATCCAGGGTGCCATGCTGGGCCGCTACCAGGGACGCAAGGCCCTGGGGGCCGGCGCTTTGCTGGCCACCCTGCCCGATCTGGATGTGCTGATCGATTACGGCGACCCCGTATCGGGCATGATCAACCATCGCGGCTTTTCGCATTCGGTATTCGTTTTGACCGCGCTGGCCCTGGCGCTTGCCGCGCTATTCCGTTACTGGCGGCCATCGCCCCAGTACAGTGCCGGCCGGCTGTTCCTGACCTTATGGCTGGTACTGATCACCCATCCGCTGCTGGATGCCTTCACCAGCTACGGCACGCAATTATGGTGGCCGCTGAGGCCCACGCCCACCAGTTGGTCCAGCATATTCATTATCGATCCCTTTTTTACCCTGCCGCTGTTCGCCGCCGTGGCGGCCGCATCCATCGTGGGCTTGCCTGCCAAGGCACGCGCAGCGCTATGTTGGACCTTGGGATGGTGTGCCGCTTATCTTGCTTTGTCGATGGCCGCCAAATCGACCATCGAAGCCCAGATCAGGCAAGATATGGAAAATAATGGCCTTGCCGTAAAGGCCATGTTCTCAACCCCCGAACCGTTCAACATCGTGCTATGGCGCGTCGTGGCCAAAACCGATGATGACAGCTATGTCGAAACAGTGCGCAGCCTGCTCGACACCGGTCCGTCGGAAAGCATACGCCGCCCGCTGAACACTCAACTGGCCCACGCGCTGCCAGGGTCCAGCCGGCTTGCCGGCTTGCAATGGTTCACCGACAATTGGCTGCGCTACGACGATATCGCAGGCCGGCTGGTGGTTACCGACCTGCGCATGGGCTTGGGCGGCGGTTTCTATTCTTTCCGGTTCGAAATGGCCCGGCGCATAGGCCCAGGCAACGGCTGGAGCGCCATAACCCCCGCCTACTGGCCCAACGAACGCGGAACCGATCACTTGTCCGCCGTTTTCACGCGGGCATGGCAGCGCATGCCGCCATTGCCGCTCGCCCTATGGGAAAAAAACATGACGCGCACGCCGGCACCCGCGCCGGCCGACCTGCCCTGAACTAGCTGGCCAGCGGCCCGCTACGCCGGTACACCAGCAAACGGCCCTTGTAGGCGTCCGGTTCCGTGGCGGCTGCGGGATCCGGCAGCCGCAGCTCCCGCTCCATCAGAAAGCCGCGGGCCGCCATATGGCGATTGAAGGCGGGCCGATGACCCCGATTGGGATCGACCATCCAGACCTCGGCGCCGTCGGCCGCGTGGCGATCGATGAACTCCGCCAAGCCATGAGGCGCATCGCGTTCGTACAGCAGATCGCTGCCTATGATCAGGTCGTAACGATCTTGCAGCGCCATTTCAGGCGGCTCCGGGTGAAGCGACAGACTGTCCGCCCCCCATTGTCCATACCGATACTCCAACAGCGGCAACTCGTTAAGGCGCGCGTTCTCGTCGAGGAAATGCTCGGTGAGCGGATGGCAATCGCTTGCGGTGACGAGCGCACCCCGTCGCTGGCCGACCAGACTGGCCAGTCCAAGGCCGCAGCCTATCTCGAGTATGCGCTCGTGGGGGCTTACCGGCCGCAACGCCAGCTGTATGGCCAACTGGATGCCGGACGGCCATAACATGCCGAACAAAGGCCATGTGGCGGAACTGATGCCGCGGCGCTGCGCGGCGCCGCAAGGGTCGTGGAATTGCTGGCGGTCCAGCAAGGAACGGATGACAAGATCGTCGACACCCGCTATGGCGATACTCTCTAGCTTGGTTTTATAGCCGGGCATCGTCATGGAAGCAACATAAGGCAAGACTCGCGCACTGATACAGGACAGTCGAGTATGCCTTAAATGTACGAAATGAGCTAATTTATTCCTGATTTGGCGGAAATTGCTGAAAATTAGGGACGATTTATTGCATCTTAATATATGCCTTGAACCGCCCCTCAGCGGGATGGCGAAGAGCTATCGCGCGCCGCCATTCGTCGACCGCCGCCGACGCTCCCAGAACGGCTGATCAGACCAGCGGGGCTGAATGCCATAATAGTAATCTCGCTGCGACAAGTACGTTTGCCAGAGTTGGCGCTGCTGTTCATCGTACTGATGAACGAAGGTATTGCGGCTGCCCAGTCCCGACGAGCCCCGCGGACAGTCCGTCAACGCGTAATGAATCATATGTCCGGCATGGCTGGCCGTCTTGAGCGCCTTGGCTATGCCTTGCGAAGATAGCGGATCATAGGCTTGCGCCGCATCGCCCACCGCCATCCAGGCGTCACCGCGGAAGTCCCGCAATCGCTGGCTGTTGGCTGGCGCCCCCCGGATGGTCCCGCAAGGGTGGTAGCCCCTGGCTTTAAGCATCGGCGCGATATGCGTCGAGCCATCCAGCAGTTGATCGAAGCCTTGCCGGGACGCCGCCAATCTTGCTTCGGCCAGGTCCTTGTCGGAATGGAAAACCACCAGCCGCCTGGTTTCATTGCCTTCCGTGCCCGGCAAGCGGTTGCTGTACCACCAGCCTTGCCGCGCGGCCTCGATCCGGGTGTAGCGGTCATCGTCCTCGCCCGCGCAGGAAAACCATTGCGCATAGGCGAACAAGCGATCATCGTTGTGGATGGTCGGGACATCGAGCACTTTGGCCACGGCCGCCCGCCGGCCGGAACAGTCGACCAGATAACGGGCGCGATGCCGCCAAGCCTGCGTTTCGGAAGCTAGCGTCAATTCCCAATTGAAAGAATGGTCGGCGATACGGCCGCAGGATTGGAAGCGGACGCCCTTGATCAAAGTGGCACCGGCCGCAACCGCGCGCGACCGCAAGGCTTCGTCGAAAGCCAACCGTTCAACGCACAGGCCGAACCCGGCCGATGTGAAGAAAAAGTCCGCTATGTCGGCCTGCTCGCTTGCCCATAGCGAAACGTTGCCGGCCGTTCTGAAAAGACCTGGAAGCTGATGTTCCGGAACATCAGGGTCGCCCAGGAAGTGTTTGACCAGGCCGACGGAGGCCGGCGCCAGCGATTCACCCAGCTTGAAGCTCGTGGAGTTACGCTCTTCCACCAGAAGCACACGCTGGCCGAAGCTGGCCAGCGTGATCGCGGTTGCGGCTCCCGCCGGTCCGGCACCGACGATGACAACGTCCCATGTTGCATCGAGCCCATCATGCCGGGTCGACGGCACGAGTTATTTTCCTTTGGCGGGCGGCCGGTTCAGTGCCGGGGCACGCTCTTGTTCGACGAACACGGTAGCACCCTGGTCTTTCAAAAACCCGCCGTCCGCGGTCTTGACCGGAAGCACCATCCCCAGCTTCGACCACGCATACTCCATCTGGTGGTAACCGTCGGTGGACGATAGCGGCTCGCCGTCGGCATCGTATCCGCGGAACCATTCTTTATAGGTTCTGGTCTGGGTCTTTGGGTCGTACTCGAAAACGATATCCGGCCGTTGGGTCGGCCACCATGCCATATTGCACGACCAGAAGTCGCCCTGCCAGGGGCTGGACATGTAGGCGGAGATGGCGCCGGGCTCGTTGTCTTTGCCCACGCGAAACGCCTCGGCGAAATATTCCCGATAGAGAATCAGGTAGGGAAATTCAATACCCGGGTGAAAGCCGCCGCCGATGGTCGGTTCCAGCGCCGAGCTATCGAGCGCATGCGGCTGTTCGGCCAAGGGCAATTGCTCCAGGTCCACGGGCTTCTGTAGAGCGCCCACCTCGAAATTGCCGTCCGCCCAGTTCTTCAGATGCTTCAACTGCCAATCGGTCAGGCTCAAGAATTGGTCTGGGAAATTGTTGCCTAATTGCTGATTCTGCAAAGGCTTGCCGGCAGTGCCCCACAGCTTGGGCATTTTGGAGCTGTCTTCGGTGCGTTGGAATTCTTCGTTCTT
Organism: Pollutimonas rozaliensis; assembly: GCF_048751585.1. Taxonomy (NCBI): domain Bacteria; kingdom Pseudomonadati; phylum Pseudomonadota; class Betaproteobacteria; order Burkholderiales; family Alcaligenaceae; genus Pollutimonas; species Pollutimonas rozaliensis. The sequence goes on from NZ_JAZHOB010000004.1 coordinate 162,965, forward strand.
CCAACTGGTTGGCCGCTGCGGCGGAGCGGGCAGCAGCGAATCGACCAGCCGCCCGTTCTTGCCGGGAGCATGCCGCATCAGAGCATAGATTCTTTGCCTTATCGGCTTGCTTTGTTCGCTTGGATCGGCCAACAACGACATGTACTGGGGAAGGAGCAAGTTGCCCGGCTGCCCCGGGCCATGGGCACGGTTCTTTGTTTCGGGCTGGACGCCCGACGCCTCGGCGCTGACCCAACCGTAGTTCACCGCATTGGCGAATACCGGATACACATCGCGGTAGAAATTCGTCTTTTTCCCCGTGTAGGGGTAGGACTCGGGAAAGGCCTCGTAGACGCGATCCAGAATGGACACCACGTGGTACATATGAGGTGCGAACTTCGGCGGTGCGGTAACGATCCATGCTCCCGCCCGGGGATTCCTGGTGCCCTCGTCCGTTGCCGATTTCACGTTGTCGCGTGTGCTCAAGACCGTGCCGTCCTTGAGCGTGACCGTGACATCGATTTCACCGCCACAGGTATCGTCCCACCAGCCCGGAATATTGAAATAGGCGAACTGGTTGGTGAGCGGATTCTGGCCGTTATCGGGACCATTCGGCGGATTTGCCGTCTCGCTTGGATTGGACAGCTCCACCTTCGGTGTCGTGACGCATTCGCCTTTCCCGGGCGCGGGAACGAACAGCAGGCGATCCTGAGAATCGAGGCGGAGCTGGCCCAGTTCGATGTCCTTGGCGGCTTTATAAGTAACCTCGACTTCTTTCGAAGGATCTTTGGGCGTGAACCCCTCGAAACGCAATTCGCCCGGCAAGGTGCCTTTTTCGATGCCGGTGAAAACATCGCCTTTCATGACAACCGGTCCGGTCTGCCCCGACGCGATCGTATGCACACCGGGATCGATGATCAGCTTATCGCGCTCGATCGGTTTTTTGCCAGGCTGAATGGATGGGTTGCGCAACTTATCAGGATCAAACAGGTAGGCACCCTGAAACGCATAATTCGCCGCTTTCATGTTCCTGACATGAACCCGCCAATGCACGGACTGGACCAGGCCCGAATCCGACGTCAGCTCCGCGACGACCTTGTCGTTGGCATCGTAGGCATACACCCGATACCGTTGCGCCTGGCGCTTCAATCGCGCCCCGCTGTCGCGGTAGCTTCCACCGTTAGGCCCCGGTCCGCCGCTACCGCCGGGATCAACAACCACCCCCGGCGCCTCCGGGCCGATGTAAAACTCGTCACTGTCCCCCAAGCGGGCAATGCCGATACCGGGATGAATGCGAATGCTCTTGATGTTTTCTGACACGGTTCATTTCCTATACAAACTGCTTTATTAATTCGGCGCTGAAAGGACACCTGAATCGTGGTTCAGGTGTTCCCCCTTCATGGAATCAACAATCCGCCGGCGGAAGAAAATGCAAAGTCTGCTTGCTCAAAGGGTACGCACGACCTTCCAGTCCAGCAAGTCTGCGGAAGCGACCGCGTACCGGGTGCCAAAATGCTCGATGTTGGCGTGGGTCAGTCCGTTTGATTGGGTATGAGTCTGTACCGAAAAGCCACCGCCGAAGCTGGCCTTGATCGATTTCTGGATAATCGAATCGGCATCCGGGCCAAGTGCGTGGCTCGCGTCGCCGCCTTTCGCGGCGCTGGTGATTCCCGGCAGCAACAGCACACAGGCCGCCGCGCAACCCTTGACGAAATTTCTACGCTTGATATACATGTTCCATCCCCCCTGGGTTCCGGCGCCCTCTTGAATTCCAGCACCGTTGCGCCGATTATGGCATGACTTTGTTGCAAAGCCGAATCATGCGCAGTCCGGAGCCGCAACGAGGGCCGTGGCTTATGCAAGCATATAGCCGTCAGTAGTATGCTGTCCCCGTCCTACGCACATCACTGACTGCTAATGACCCGCATAAATTGCGTCCCCGTCGACGAGCTGAGCGGCCCACATCTGGTCGCCGAATACAGGGAACTGCCCCGGGTATTTGCCCTGGCGAAGAAAGCGGCCAAGCGTGCGAATCTGAATCAGCCTGACAGCTATACGCTGGGCAAGGGCCACCTGCTGTTTTTCTATACCCGGCTGGCATATCTGACCCGGCGCCACGGCGAATTGATATCGGAGATGAAGCGGCGCGGCTATAAGCCCTCGTTCAGCGGTTTGCGGCGCCAGGACTTCCCCGACATTCCCGATCAATTTTGGAGCGACTGGCAGCCGACGCCGCAGGCTTTGCGATTGAATCGCCAACGGATCAAGGAAAGAAGCGGCGTCAAAAAAGAAAGCCCTTGACGAATCAAGGGCTTGGATATAATTCCTGGCGGACAGAGGGGGATTCGAACCCCCGATACGCTATTCACGTATACACGCTTTCCAGGCGTGCGCCTTCAACCGCTCGGCCACCTGTCCTAGTTCGCCTCGATATTCAAGCAAAGCGAAGTCCGCTATTCTAACAGAATCAATTGGTTTTGGTTTGAGCCACCATGCGCTCCACGTAGCGCGCGATCATGTCGATCTCCAGGTTGACCAGCGCGCCCACCGACAGGTCCTTCAGCGTGGTGACCTGCAGGGTATGCGGTATCAGGTTGATGTGGATCTCGCATCCGCTGATATCGTCGTCCACCTCATTGACGGTAAGGCTTACGCCATTGACGGTAATGGAACCCTTGTAGGCAAGGAAACGCGCCATGTTTTGGGGCACCCGGATGCGCAAGTCCCAGGACTCGCCCAGGGGTTCAAAATGACTGACTTCGCCCAGGCCGTCGACATGGCCCGATACCAGGTGGCCGTCGAGCGAGTCTCCCATCCGCAAGGCATGTTCAAGGTTGACGTCGCCCTGCGCATCCAGGCCGGCCGTGCGGTTCAGGCTTTCCCGCGATACGTCGACGCTGAACGTATCCGCGGCCAATTCGACCACGGTCATGCATGCTCCCTGCACGGCGATGGAATCGCCCAGCTTGGTGGAATCGCGCAAAAAACCCTGCGCCTGTATCTTCAGATGAACGCCGGCATCTTCTTGGCCTTCATTGAATGGAGATACTTCGATGATCCTGCCCACAGCGGCGACGATTCCCGTAAACATCTTTCTAATTCCCCTATAGCCGCAATACATGCAGCAAAGCGTTCCAATGATCTATGTGCCGCGCCCGGATACGGATATCCGGGGCGACGTTTTTTGTATCCAAGAATTCGAACCGCTGAGCCTGCGCAAGGCTTTGCAGCGCATCGATGCGGGCCATGCCTATGCCGTCGCCCAGCAGCACGGGAGCCATGTATAGCAAGAGCTCATCCACGCATTGGGCCTGCAGCAGCGCCCCGCTAAGCCGGGAACCCGCTTCCACGTGCACCTCGTTGATGTCGTGCTCGCCCAGCCAACGCATCATGGCTTGAAGGTCGACCCGCTGCCCCGCGGGGGGCAGTTGCACAACCTGCGCATTCTTCGCCGCCAGCCGCGAGGCTTTTTCCGGCTTGGACGCGCAGGTGAATACCCATGTCGGGATGCCGTCGAATATCCGAGCATTCTCGTCGACCTCGAAACGCGTATCGACGATAGCCTTGAAAGGCGGGCGGGCGGTCTCCACATGCCTTACATTCAATTGCGGATTATCCGCGAGCACCGTTCCAGCCCCCGTCAGCACGACGCAACTGCGTGCGCGCCAATGATGGCCGTCCGCACGGGCGGCGGGACCGGTTATCCATTGCGACTGCCCGTCGGGCAAGGCGATGCGGCCATCGAGCGAAGCCGCCAATTTCAACCAGACCCATGGCGTTTTACGGGCCATGCGCGCCACGAAGCCGGGATTGACGGCCAACGCCTCGTGGGCGCATACGCCCGCCGTGACGGCAATGCCGGCCGCCTGCAGCTTGGCGATGCCACGCCCGCCAACCAGGGGGTTGGGATCGCTCATGGCGATGACCACACGGGCCGGCCGAGCCGCAATCAAGGCATCCACGCAGGGCGGCGTGCGCCCGAAATGGCTGCAAGGCTCAAGGGTGACGTAAACCGTGGCGCCCGAAACATCGATGTCCTGCTCGGCGGCCTGGCGCAGCGCCATGACCTCGGCATGCGGGCCGCCCGCGCGCTGCGTGGCGCCGGATGCCAGCAAGTGTTCGCCACGCACGACAAGGCAGGCCACCCGTGGGTTGGGCGCCGTGATGTACATGACGCTTTCAGCCAGCCGCAAGGCCTCGCGCATCCAGCGCTCGTCGTCGACAACCAGGCCCGTGTTCACGTTTTTGGGGGCACCTGGATTTCGTCTATGGCCTTGACGAACTCGCGGATGTCTTCGAAGCTTTTATAAACCGATGCGAAGCGCACATAGGCGACTTGGTCGAGTTTTTTGAGTTCGTTCATGACCAGTTCGCCGACATAGTCCGACTTGACCTCGCGCAAGCCGCTGACCAGCAGGCTCTCTTCGATACGCGCCACGGCGGCGTCGACGTCTTCGGTGCTGACCGGCCGCTTGCGCAAGGCAAGGTTCAGGCTGGCACGCAGCTTGTTGACATCGAACTCGGCCCGTGTGCCGTTGCGCTTGACCAGGGCGGGCATGAGCAACTCGACCCGCTCGTAGGTCGTGAAGCGGCGCTCGCAGGCCGTGCAGCGGCGGCGCCGGCGTATCGTATCGCCCTCTTCTGAAACACGAGAGTCAATAACTTGCGTATCGAAGCTACCGCAGAACGGACATTTCATGGCTGGCCAGCCCCAGGAGAACCGGGGGCCATCCCCGCTTTAACGGTACACCGGCAAACGCGCCGTCAGTTCGTTGACGCGCGCCCGCACATCGGCGATGGCCGACTCATTGCGCGGGTTGTCCAGGACATCGGCGATCAGATGTCCGGTAAGTTCGGCTTCGGCTTCCTTGAAGCCGCGCGTCGTCATGGCCGGCGTGCCCAGGCGTATGCCGCTGGTGACGAAAGGTTTTTCGGGATCGTTGGGAATTGCGTTCTTGTTGACCGTGATGTGGGCTTCACCCAGGACGGCTTCGGCTTCCTTGCCCGTAATGCCCTTGGCGCGCAGATCGACCAGCATGACGTGGCTTTCGGTGCGGCCGGACACGATGCGCAGGCCGCGCTGAACCAGAGTGCGGGCCAGCACGTCGGCATTCTTGACGACTTGCGCGGCGTAATCCTTGAAATCGGGCGACAGGGCTTCTTTGAAGGCCACGGCCTTGCCCGCAATGACATGCATCAAAGGGCCGCCCTGAATGCCCGGGAAAATCGCCGAATTGATGGCTTTTTCGAACTGGGACTTCATCATGATGACGCCGCCGCGGGGGCCGCGCAACGATTTGTGCGTGGTCGAGGTGACGAAGTCGGCATGAGGCACGGGGTTGGGATAAGCGCCGCCGGCCACCAGGCCCGCGTAATGAGCGATATCGACCATGAAAAGCGCGCCGTTGTCGTGTGCGATGCGGGCCATGCGCTCGAAATCGATGCGCAGCGAATACGCGGATGCGCCGCCCACGACAAGCTTGGGTTTGTGTTCTTTGGCCAGCTTTTCCAGTTGTTCGTAATCGAGCTCTTCGTTGGCATCCAGCCCATAGGATACGAAGTCGTACAGCTTGCCCGATGCATTGACCGGCGAGCCGTGCGTAAGGTGGCCGCCTTCGGCCAGGCTCATGCCCAGCACCTTGTCGCCGGGCTTGAGCACCGCCATATAGACGCCCTGATTGGCCTGCGAACCGGAATTGGGCTGGACATTGGCGGCCTCGGCGCCGAAGATTTCCTTCAACCGGTCGATGGCCAACTGCTCGACAATGTCCACGTACTCGCAGCCGCCGTAATAACGCTTGCCCGGATACCCCTCGGCATACTTGTTGGTAAGCTGCGTGCCTTGAGCCTGCATGACCGCTGGGCTGGTGTAGTTTTCGGAGGCGATCAGCTCGATATGCTGTTCCTGGCGAACATTTTCCTTCTGGACGGCGGCCCAAACGTCGGCGTCGACTTGATCGAGGGTGCGGGAACGGTCAAACATTGTTTATCCTGGTGTGGTGATGGCGGGTGGCGAAGAGCAAAGCGCTTATTTTAGCCCGAATGGCCGCCATTTTTGCGCAAACTGCTTGCAATGCACCTGCGAAGCACGGTTTTCGGGCCCGCCGACAGCCTTGCCGGGCTCCTTGCTCAAACTGACTTGAAGTCCGCTCAACCAGCAAGAAAGACATGGCCTATGATTTACCGGCCAGGCGGGGATTCAGGGTGTAGGTGCCCAGAATCGAAGCCTGCGCCAACACATGGCCCTGTATGGCCTTGATGACGTCGCCACCGGTAAAACGGCCCTCGAATGGAAGCTCGGCGATGTCCAGCGCATAAACGGTGAATACATAGCGGTGCGCAATGGAGTCGTTCCACGGGGGGCACGGCCCGTCGTAGCCGAAGTAATCGCCATTCATGTCGCGGTCCGCCGCGAACCAGGTGGTGAAATCGTTGACGCCCTGGCGTGTGCCATCCAGCGCCAGAGGCCCCGCCTTGCCTCGGGGTGTAATGCCGTCCGAATAGGCCGCTTCGGCGATCTCGTTTACGCTGGCCGGAATGTCGATGAGTGCCCAATGGTAGAAGTCCACCCTGGGCAGGGAACTGGGTATCTCGCGATCCTCTTGGTTGACATCGTCGGGCTTGCTGGGGACATCGGGGTCGTGGCAGATGACGACGAACGACTGGGTGGCCTGGGGCGCGTCGGACCAGGCAAGATGCGGATTCGCATTGCCAGCCAGCGCCACATGATTCTGCCCATCGATCTTGCCGAAGGCGTTGCGCTCGGGGATTGCGCCCTGATCCGTAAAAGACTCACTGGTTAGCTTCATGACATGCTCCAAAAAAAAGCCCCCACGCTGCGCCTTCGGCTTGCTGCCCCCCAAGGGGGCGCTTTTTGCCTTGGGGCGGCCCGGCGGCAAAAAAAGGCTGTCAGCCGGTTAACGTGACACGGGCGAACTTGCGCTTGCCCACCTGTACGACATAGGTGCCCGCGGAAAGCTGCAGGGATTTATCTTCGACGCGCGAGCCGTCGATACGCACGCCGCCCTGCTCCACATTGCGTTGCGCTTCGGCTCCCGATACCACCAAGCCGGCTTCCCGCAATATCTTCAGTATCCCCAGCGGGGCGGCGCCGACCTGCACTTCGGGCATTTCGTCGGGAATCGCGCCATCGCGGAAACGCGCTTCGAAATTGGCCAGCGCGTCATCGGCCGCGCTCCGTGAATGAAAGCGGGCCACGATTTCCTGGGCCAGCGACACTTTAGTATCGCGCGGATTCATGCCTTCTTTTACTTGTTTTTGTAACTGGGCGATATCGTCCATTGAACGGAAGGACAGCAGCTCGAAGTACTTCCACATCAAAGTGTCGGAGATCGACATCAGCTTTCCGAACATGGAGTCGGGCGATTCGGTAATGCCAATGTAGTTGCCCTTGGACTTGGACATCTTGTCCACCCCATCGGTGCCTTCCAGCAATGGCATGGTCAGGATGCACTGCGGCTCCTGCCCATATTCCTTTTGCAGCTCGCGGCCCACCAGCAAATTGAACTTCTGATCGGTGCCGCCCAATTCGAGATCGGCTTTCAGGGCCACGGAATCGTAGCCCTGCATCAGCGGATACAGGAACTCGTGCACGGAAATGGGAATACCGCCCTTGAAGCGCCGCGTAAAATCCTCGCGCTCCATCATGCGGGCCACGGTATAGCGCGACGCGAGCTTGATCAGGCCGCGCGCGCCCAGTGGATCGCACCACTCGGAGTTATAGCGGATTTCAGTCTTGGCCGGATCCAGGACCAGGCTGGCCTGCGCATAATAAGTCTTGGCGTTTTCATGTATTTGCTCGGCCGTCAGGGGCGGGCGCGTGGCGTTGCGTCCGCTGGGATCGCCGATCATGGAGGTGAAATCCCCGATCAGGAATATGACGGTATGGCCGAGATCCTGCAGCTGGCGCATTTTATTAAGGACCACCGTGTGTCCCAGATGGATGTCGGGCGCGGTGGGGTCCAGCCCCAGTTTGATCCGCAACGGCTTGCCGGTGGCATGGCTGCGCGCAAGCTTCCTGGCGAACTCGGACTCCACCAGAAGTTCGTCGCAGCCTCGCTTGGCTATACGCAGATCTTCGTCGACTTGGGGGGTGATAGGGGCTTCGGTGGACGGCATATGAAATGGCTTTATCAGGGAAAATACAAAAAAATGCTCGAAAAATCGCGCCTAATACGCTAGCATAACGTGCGGGCGCGGTTCCGGTACTGCACTGGATAGATACGAAAACGATGCATGACGTCATCTTATCAGAGCGCTTGTCCCCGTAAAAAGGGGTACGCGTTCACTGGCCCCACACCAGCAAGTATTCCAGGCGGCCGGTTACATCTTCCAATAAAGCAGCGCATTACTAGGTTTTTGTTTTTATGTTCAAGACAGGGAAAACTGGCACTCCCTCTTATCGCGACACGCTTCGGGTACATCGGACACATCACTTTTTGCGCAACGGCCTTGTGCTCGTGGCGCTGGGTCTGTTCGCGGGCGCCGCGGCGCTGGCCGTCGTGAAGCCGCCCGAAACGCCTCCCGTATATCAAGCCAGCCAAAATCTGGCTCTTCCCAATCCCTTCCCCCAGCCGTTGGGGGATTTTTCCGCCCCGTTCATCAGTGAAACGCAAATCCGCCGGGGCGACACCCTGGCGGCAATATTGCAGCGCCTTCGTGTACAAGAACGCGGTCTGCAGCCCTTCCTGGTCCAGAACAAAGACGCCCGTTCCATCTACAAGCTGTACCCTGGCCGCAGTGTCCAGGCCGCGCTGGATAAGGACGGCAACCTTGTCTGGCTGCGCTACAACCATACTCCCGGCGCCAACGAGAATGGCAAGTATGTATCGCGCTGGCTCGAGATCACGCCCGACGGCAAGGGCGGCTTTGCGGCCGCCGAGCAAAGCCAGGCGGCCAGGCAACAGATACGAATCGCCGAAAGCGAGATCAGCAGCTCGCTGTTCGCCGCCACCGATGCCGCCGACATCCCCGACGCCGTCACCATGCAGATTGCCGACATCCTGGGAAGCAAGATCGATTTCATACGCGATTTGCGCCGCGGCGACCGGTTCCGCATCGTTTATGAATCCTATTCGCACGATGGCCGGGAAATCGGTGTCGGCCGCGTCCTGGCGCTGGAATTCATCAATAACGCCAAGGCCTACGAGGCGGTATGGTTTGCGCCGGATACGGGCTCCTCGGGAAGCTATTACGATTTCGACGGCCGCAGCCTGAAGGGGGCCTTCCTGCGCACAGCGCTGAAGTTCTCGCGCATCAGTTCCACATTCGGCATGCGCAAGCATCCTGTGCACGGCGGCTGGCGCGGACATAAAGGCGTCGATTATGCGGCGCCCACCGGCACGCCCATCCACGCGACGGCCGATGGCATCGTCGAGTTCAAGGGCAAGCAGAACGGCTACGGAAACACCATCATCCTGAAGCACCATGGCAGCTACAGCACGCTGTACGCGCATCAAAGCCGATTTGCCGCGGGCCTGAAGAAAGGCGACTCGGTCAGCCAGGGCCAGCTTATCGGGTATGTCGGCTCCACCGGCTGGGCAACCGGACCGCACCTGCATTACGAATTCCGTGTCAACAAAAAGCCCATCGACCCCTTGTCGGTGGACCTGCCTGTAGCCCGCGTATTGGACAAATCGCAGCGCAAAGCCTTTGAGCACACTGTGGCGCAATACCAGGAACACATTCATTTCCTGACGACGCTCCAGGGCGAGGGCACGCAAGTGGCAAAACGCTAGCGCGTTTGCCACACGCCGCGCCCCATATGGCTAGCTCCCTTTTCATCGGCCTCATGTCCGGCACCAGCACCGATGGGGTGGACGGCGTGCTGGCCGATTTTTCGGCCACCGGCCGGCCCCGCAGCCTGGCTTCGATATCGCTGCCCATGCCGGCGGCCCTTCGCGAAGAATTCCTTGCCCTGAACCTGGTTGGCGAAAATGAACTGGCCCGGGCAGCGCTGGCCGGCAATGCCCTGGCGGAACTGTACGCGCAGGCCGTGCAGTCGCTGCTTGCACAGGCCGATGTGGACCCCGCAAAGGTTGGCGCCATCGGCGCGCACGGCCAGACGGTCCGGCATGATCCCGCCGCGGGCTACACCATACAGATCAATGCGCCAGCTGTGCTGGCCGAGCGTAGCGGCATAGCGGTCATTGCCGATTTTCGCAGCCGGGACATCGCGGCGGGCGGCCAGGGAGCGCCGCTGGTGCCGGCATTCCACCACGCCCTGTTCGGGGAAGCCGCGCCGCGAGCCGTCCTGAACCTGGGCGGCATTGCGAATGTGACCTTGCTGGATGCCGACGGCGGGATTCGCGGCTTCGACACAGGTCCGGCCAATGTCCTGATGGATTTGTGGGCTTACGCCAAAACCGGCCAGGCCTACGACATTGATGGCGCCTGGGCGGGGACCGGCCAGGCCAATGCCGGATTGCTGGATATGCTGATCCGCAGCGAGCCCTGGTTCGAAAGGGCGCCCCCAAAATCGACCGGGCGGGATATGTTCAACTGGGCCTGGCTGAGCCAGCGGATTACGGAATTCAGAGCGGGCTCCGCCGGGCCGGCCGATAACGATATACAAGCGACCTTGCAACAGCTGACCGCCGCAACGGTGGCGCAAGCTATCGTCCGGCACGCGCCAGAAACCAGGGAAGTTCTGGTTTGCGGCGGCGGTGCGCTAAACGGCGGATTGCTGCGTGACCTGCGCCATGCCCTGCCCTGCCCGGTTCGCCCCACCTCGGAGCTGGGCGTTCCGGTGCAAATGGTCGAGGCGCTGGCATTCGCCTGGCTGGCCTGGGCGCATGAACACAGCCGCCCGGCGGGCCTGCCTTCGGTCACCGGTGCGCGCGGCGCCCGGGTACTGGGATGCAAATACCCCGCCTGAAGCGGCATGCGCCAAGGCGGGGCATCTGGCAAAACAGATGGGCGGCAACCTCGCCGCCATCGTTCAAGGCGAGAACGACGAACCGCAACCGCAGGTGGAATTGGCGTTGGGATTGCGGATGACGAACTGCGCGCCCTCGAGATCGTCCTTGTAGTCGATTTCGGCGCCGACAAGGTATTGGAAGCTCATGGGGTCGACCAGCAGTTGCACACCTTCCTTGTCGATGGTGGTGTCGTCGTCGTTGGTGGTTTCATCGAAGGTGAAACCATACTGGAAGCCCGAGCAGCCGCCGCCCTGCACGAACACGCGCAGCTTCAGTTCGGGATTGCCTTCCTCGGCCAACAAGTCCTTGACTTTGGACGCGGCGGCATCTGTGAAGATCAGCGGCGAGGGCGGAGCCTGCAGATCGATGGATTCGGTATGGGTATTCATTAGGCACTCCTGGCAGCCCTGTAAGACTGCGCAAATCAAGAAACTACTATAACACTAGCGGACTACTCGGCCGCCGGCAGATTGATCCGGCGGGAAACCCGCAAGGTGCCGCCTTCAAGAATATTGAGCGTGACAGCCTGGGGCGTGAAACCTTCGGGGACGCTCAACAAGCCGCCGCTGCGCAAGAACTGGTCAAAACTCAGGTCAAGGCCGGTTACCTCGGGGGAGGCGGAATCGGCGCTGCCGGGGGCCAGGGCGGGATGCAAGGTAATTTTAACCGGTTTCCCCTGCTGAACCCCCGCGGCCACAAACTGCATCTGGCCTTTGAACGGCGTGTCGTCCTGGGCATTGCGCATGAGCAGCACCTTGTATTGCAAGGTGGGGCCCAATCGCTCGATATCAAGTGCCCTGATGCTGATGGCCCCCTTGGGGCCGGGAGGCAGCAACTGATCGAAAAATGCCAACTGATCGCGGGCTTGCCCCAATTCCGCCTGGGTCGCCTGCAAGGTGGTTTCCAGCCCTTTCCGGGTGCTTTCCTCCATGACCAAACGCCCCGTCAACGCGTCCAGTTGCGCCCGCGCCTGGGCGAGTTCGATACGATGGTCAGTCAGTTCCGCCTGGATTTGCTGCGCCTGGCTTTCGTTTTGCTGGTGGTTGACGCCCCCGGCCCAGTACAGGGCGCCAGCCGCGCCAAGCACCAAGCCCGCCAGCAACGCCGGCACCTCCAGGCTCAGGCCCTTTCGTTTATGCCCCACGGATACCGATGGGGACATGCCGGCCTGCTCGTCAGAGCCGGTGCCCGTTGTTTTTTCTTTCATAGCAGAACAGACCCGTTGCCGGGAATTCAGTTCCGGCGCAAGCGTGCGCAGATGTTACGGCAATACCGCCACCTGCGTAAGCCCGGCCGATTCCGGCAGGCCGAACATAAGATTCATGTTCTGCACGGCCTGACCGGAAGCGCCCTTGACCAGGTTGTCCTGGGCGACCAGGATCACCAGTTGGTCGCCGCCGCCCGGCCGGTGCAGGGCAATGCGCAGGTGATTGGAAGCGCGCACGGAGCGGGTTTCAGGCAGGCTGCCGGCCGGCATGACATCGACGAATTCCTCGGTGCCGTAGCGCTGCTCGTACAGCGCCTGGAAATCGGTATCCAACGCCTCGGGCAGAATGCGTGCATAAATTGTGGAGAACATCCCGCGTATCATGGGGACCAGATGGGGCACGAAAGTCAGTCCGACGGGCTGACCCGCCAGTATCTGCAGCTGTTCGGCGACCTCGGGATGGTGCCGGTGGCCGGCCACGCCGTATGCCTTGAAGTTGTCGCTGGCTTCGGAAAACAGCGTGCTGACCTCGGCCTTGCGGCCCGCACCCGAAACACCCGATTTGCAATCGGCAATGATGTGCGTGGTATCCACCAGTTTTCGTCCGCCCTCGAGCAAGGGAGCCAACCCCAACAGCATGGTGGTCGGATAGCAGCCCGGATTGCCCACGACTTGCGCACCGGCGATTTTCTGGCGATTGAGTTCGACCAGGCCATAGACCGACTGCTTGAGGATGTCGGGGCAGGCATGCGGCATTTTGTACCACTGCTGGAATACCTGGGTATCCTGCAAGCGGAAGTCGGCCGCCAGGTCGATGATGCGCACGCCGTGCTGGAGCAGATTCTGGGCTTGGCTCATGGCTACGCCATGGGGCGTGGCAAAGAAGACCACGTCGCATTGTTCCAGCCCGGCGGTCTCGGGGGTCTGGAAACGCAGGTCGACGCGGCCCCGCAAATTGGGGAACATATCGGCGACGGGCATGCCGTCTTCCTTGCGCGAGGTAATGGCGGTCAACTGGGCATTCGGATGCTGGGACAACAGGCGCAAAAGCTCTACGCCCGTATAGCCTGTACCGCCCACAATGCCGACCTTGATCCGTGGTGCTGCCGAAGTCATAACAATTCCCAAAAAACGATCATCAACATCATGATTATGCAACAAGCTTGCCCAAGAGGGTATGCCGCCAGCGACAAACTTGGCCGATAAAAGACAAAACCCCCAGCCATCGGCCGGGGGTTTTGTGTCGCAAGGCCCAAGGGCCCCGGAGTACAGCCGATTAACGCTTGCTGAACTGTTTGCGACGGCGTGCTTTGTGGAAGCCGACTTTTTTACGTTCGACTTCGCGGGCGTCGCGCGTGACGAAGCCGGCTTGCTTCAACGGCGACTTGAGCGTTTCGTCGTAGTCGATGAGCGCGCGGGTAATGCCGTGACGCACCGCGCCGGCCTGACCGCTTTCACCGCCACCATGAACGTTGATATGAAAATCGAACGATTCCAGGTGGTTGGTCAGTTCCAGAGGCTGACGTACGACCATGCGGCCGGTTTCACGAGCGAAGTACTCATCGACGGGCTTGCCGTTGACGACGATCTTGCCCGAACCCTTTTTCAAGAACACGCGAGCCACCGACGTTTTGCGGCGGCCTGTTCCATAGTTCCAATTACCGATCATGACCTATCCTTAGAATTCCAGCGGTTTGGGCTGCTGAGCAGAGTGCGGATGCTCGGCGCCGGCATAAACCTTGAGCTTCTTGGCCAGGGCGTAACCCAAAGGCCCCTTGGGCAGCATGCCCTTGACGGCTTTCTGGATGGCGCGGCCAGGAAAACGCTCTTGCATTTTCTGAAAGTTGGTCTCGGTGATACCACCTGGGTAAGTCGAGTGACGGTAGTATTTCTTGTCTTGCGACTTATTACCGGTAACAACGATCTCGGCTGCATTGATAATGACAATGTAATCGCCGGTGTCAACGTGGGGCGTGAATTCTGGCTTGTGCTTGCCGCGCAAACGACGTGCGACTTCGCTGGCCACACGACCGAGGACTTTGCCCTTGGCGTCAATCACGTACCAGTCACGTTTGACTTCATGCGGCTTGGCCACAAAGGTCTTCATGATGGTTCCTAAATATTCAAGATAAGCTCTGCGGACAATCCGCGAAAGAGCGTTTTTCCCTGGCGGATAAATGCGTTTTTCTGCATGATGTTTCTGCATAAAAGCATTTATTTATCTGTTAGCCAAATCCGCCAAAGCGTTGTGTTTCGCCCGTGCGGTTTATGCGTATAGCCAGAAAAGCTCATTATCTTAGCATATTTACAGATTTTTCTCTGAGTTTTCAATGGCCCTACGGGAACACGCCGCCTTTGGGCAGCAAAATAGCCACCCGTGGGTGGCTATTTTGCTGTTGCGCCGCCAGAGGCTATTTTTTCTGGCCGGCCAGGGCCAGGCCCAGGTAGTTGTCGTAGGAGCCTTCGGCCACACGGAACCAAGGCACTATGCCGTCACGGAAGGCCATGTAGTTATCGAAGATTTTCTTGAAGCCCGCGTTCTTGTCGCAGAATTCTTTGTAGACTTCGTTGGACGCCTTGAAAGAGGCATCCATGACGTCGCGCGGGAAGGCGCGGAGAACAGCGCCGCTGGCAATCAGGCGGCGCAGGGCGGCCGGATTGTGCGCATCGTAGTCGCCGATCATTTTGCCGCCGGCGGCGCGCGAAGCGATGTCGATGAGCGACTGGTATTGCTTGGGCAGTTCGTTGTAGGCCGTGTCATTGACATACAGCGAAACCTGAGCGGAACCTTCCCACCAGCCCGGATAGTAATAATACTTGGCCACTTTCTGGAAGCCGAGCTTTTCGTCGTCGACGGGACCCACGAATTCGACGGCATCCAGCGTGCCCTTTTCAAGCGAGGGATAGATATCGCCGGGGGGAATCTGCTGCGGCACCACGCCCATGCGCGACAGGACTTCGCCTGCGAACCCGGCGGTGCGCATCTTCAGGCCTTGAAGATCGGCAACCGATTTGATTTCCTTGCGGTACCAGCCGCCCATCTGCGTGCCGGTATTGCCCAGCGGGAAGTTGATGATGTGGCGCGGAGCAAAGAGCTCGCGCATCAGCTTCAGGCCGTCGCCTTCGTACATCCAGGAATACATCTGGCGCGCGTTCAGGCCAAACGGAACAGCGGTATCGAAGCAGAAGGAAGGATCTTTGCCGTAGTAATAATAGGAAGCCGTCTGGCCGCACTCGACCGTGCGATTGCTGACGGCATCCATGACGCCAAAGCCCGGTACGATTTCGCCGGCGGGATACAGGCGAATCGAGAAATTGCCGTCGGAGGCTTCTTCGACCATCTTGCAGAAGGTTGCCGCCGTTGAATAAAGAGGGGGAAGCGAAGGCCCATAGGTGGAAGTCATTTTCCAGCTAATTTTGGGGTTGCTTTGCGCAAATACCGGGGCGGCAACGGCGGCGGATCCTGCCACGGCCCCTAAACCTGCTTTCTTGAGAAATGAACGACGCTGCATTAAAAGCTCTCCTTTCGGCATTCGAATATTTTTACAGTAGCACTGCCAAGTGCAGATATTACACCGTGCAGCACACCTTGTAACGAGGTAATTCTTCGCGCCGGCGCCTACTGTCCCGCAATGGCCATTTGCTCGATCAACACCGAACCGGTCGTTTTCGAGCCGCGCGTAATGGCATCGGCGCCCACGGCGACGATCTGGCGGAACATATCGGCCAGGTTGCCGGCTATGGTCACTTCCTGCACGGCATGGCGGATCTCGCCATTCTCGACCCAGTAGCCGAATGCCCCTCGCGAATAGTCTCCGCTGACATAATTGACGCCCTGCCCGATCAATTCAGTGACCAGGAAGCCGGTGCCCATTTTTTTCAGCATGGCGGGGAAATCGTCATCGGGCCGGCCAAGGCGGGAGCGCAGGCCAAGGTTGTGCGAACCGCCGGCATTGCCGGTCGTTTGCATTTTCAGCTTGCGAGCCGTGTAGGTGGACAGGAAATAACCATTGAGCACGCCTGCCGTCACCAATTGACGGGCCGTGGTATGGACGCCCTCGCCGTCGAAAGGGGAGCTGCCCATGGCGCCGGGTACGTGCGGATCCTCGAAAACGTCCAGGTGGTCGGCCAACACCGGCTTGCCCAGGGAGTCCAGCAGGAAGCTGGCCTTGCGGTACAGGGCGCCACCGCTGGCGGCCTGTACCAGAGCGCCAAGCAGGCCGACCGCCACCGGGGCCTCGAACAGGACGGGAAACCGCCCCGTCTTGATGCGGCGCGCCGAAAGACGGGCCAAAGTGCGTTGGGCGGCGTAGCGCCCAACGGCTGTGGGGTCGGCCAGGTCGGCGGCGGCCCGCGCGGTGGAATACCAGTAGTCGCGCTGCATGTTCGCGCCGCGTCCGGCGATGGGCGCAACCGACAGGCTATGGCGCGAATAGGGATAGCCGCCCATGAACCCGCGGCTGTTGCCCAGCACGAAATGCCCTTCGTAGGTATCGACCGACGCGCCGTCGGTGTTGGTGATCAGCGGGCTGACCTCGCGCGATGCGGCCTCGGCCCGGATCGCCAGGGCGGTTGCGTCCTCGGCGGAGACATCCCAGGGATGGTGCAGCTTCAGATCGGGATAGTCGGCGGCCAGCAAATCGGCGTCGGGCAGGCCGGCGGCGGGGTCGGCCGCGGTATAGCGCGCAATGTGCCAAGCGGCCTCGACGGTTTCGCGCAAGGCCTGGGACGAAAAATCGGAGGTGGATGCCGAACCCCGGCGGGTGCCCGCGAAAACAGTGACGTCCAGCGACCTGTCGCGGGTTTGCTCAACGGTCTCAAGGTCTTGATTGCGCACGGAAACGGACAGGCCGCGGCTTTCGGAAACCTCGGCGGCGGCATCGGAAGCCCCCAGCGATTTGGCATGTTTCAGCGCATCGCCGACCAGTTCACGAAAGCGGCTCTGGTTTTCGGCGATGGGTAAATAGGAAGTGGGTTGATTGCTCATTGATGCTCTTTCAGTTTAGGCGGTTATGATAGCCAATTAAAGAATGTTTTTTTCATCTTTCATGCCAAATACTTCCATCGATACGCCGGAATCGTCCGATCATGGCTACGACCGCCCCAGCAAATCGCAGGTAAAGCGGGAAATGCTGGCGCTGCTTGACCTGGGCAAGCAACTGGTCGACTTGTCTCCCGACCAACTCAAGCAACTGCCCCTGGCGGAGAAACTCTACGACGCCGTGCGGCTGGCGCAGCGCACCACCAGCCGCGAAGGGCGCCGCCGCCAGATCCATTTCGTGGGCAAACTGATGCGCGATGCCGACGCAGACGCCATCCGCAGCCAACTGGATATCTGGGAAAACGGTTCACGCGAGCAAACGCTGGCCATGCACCGGTTGGAAACCCTGCGCGACCTGCTGCTGCGCGACGACGACGCCCTGACCCGTCTGCTTAACGACTATCCCCGCGCCGACGTGCAGCGGCTGCGCACTTTGATCCGGGAAGGACGCAAAGAGGCCCAGGCCAATGCGCAACTGCAAGCCGGCCAGGATCCTCAACGCAAACACTACCGGGCCTTGTTCCAGGCCCTTAAATCACTTGACGACACCACGGAGCAGGAATGAGCGCAACGCTGCTGGAAGCCATTGAAATAGAGACGGGACCCAACCCCGGCCATGCTGTCATCTGGATGCACGGCCTGGGCGCCGATGGCAACGATTTCGCGGCCATCGTGCCTGAGCTCAAATTGCGCGATGGCCTTGCCCTGCGCTTCGTGTTCCCGCACGCGCCGGTCCGGCCAGTGACCATCAACAATGGCATGTCCATGCGCGCCTGGTACGACATTTTCTTCCCCGATCTGGTGCGGCGCGAAGATGAAACGGGCCTGCGCGCATCCCAACAAGCCATCGAGGCCTTGATCGCACGCGAAAACGAACGCGGCATCCCGTCCGAGAACATCGTCCTGGCGGGCTTTTCGCAAGGCTGCGCCATGGCCTTGCAGACCGGCTTGCGCCAGGACCGGAAACTGGCCGGGTTGATGGGCCTTTCAGGCTATCTGCCCTTGGCCTCGACGGCGGCGTCGGAACGCCATCCGGCAAATCAGCACACACCCATATTTCTTGCACACGGCACGATGGATCCGGTCGTCGTCCTTCCGCGTGCGGAAGCATCGCACCAGGCGCTGCTTGACCTGGGCTACCCTGTCAGCTGGAAAACCTATCCCATGCAGCACTCCGTATGCCTGGAAGAGGTGGCGGATATCTCGGCCTTTCTGAACAAGGTATTGGTCTGATTGCCCGGCCTATCCGCAGCGTCGCTTTGCGGCATCCTGCCAGCATCGGCGAATCTTAGCGGCGACGCGTTTCACCCAGGTCGAGCCATACGCGCCGCATGCTGGGGTCGTCCTCGGCCGCGTCATTGCGAAAGCCCAGGTGGGTCATCAGACTGAGCATCGGGCGGTTCGTTGCCAGCACCAGGCCATCTATATAGGTCAGGCCCTGTTCCTGGGCGGCATCGATCAACCCGCCCATCAATTGGGCGCCGAGCCCGCGCCGCTGCCAGGCGTCGCCAATGACCAGGGCATACTCGGCGCCGCGGCCATCGGCATTGCGCAAGTAATGGGCGAAGCCGATGATCTGCTCCCGCGGATGCCCCCGGTGCTCCGGATTGGGCACCTGCACGGTGGCCACCAGCGCCAGTTCGCGGTCGTAGTCGATGCGCGTGTAGCGCGCGAGCATGCGCGGCGTCAGCTCGCGCAACATGGATACGAAACGCATGTACCGGGACTCGTCCGATAAGCCGCGCACGAATTCCTGCAAGGGCTCGGCGTCTTCGGGACGGATGGGGCGCAGCATCCAGGGTTGGCCGTCCTTGAATGTCCGGGCCTGCACCAGCCGGCGCGGATACGGGTGGATGGCCATGTGGCCATATCCGGTCGTCTCGGGCAGCACCAGCATGGATTCGCTGCTCAGCCTTATATGGACGGCGTGTGCGATCAAATGCATATCGCCGGCAAACAGCGGGTCGATCACCAGCGTTTCAAGTCCGGGCATTTCGCTGCAAAGCTGCGAAATGCGCTCCAGGGTGTCCAGCAGGGCTTCGAATGCGCCCGGCGTCATCTGGCGCGACAAGGCGCGATGCCATAAGCTGCTGCGCTGGACGAGCTTGCGCGCCAGGTAACGGTTCAGGGGCGGCAGTTCCACCGCGCGGTACGACGCGGAGATCAGGGCGTCCTGCCCGCCCGAGCCGAACATGATGTACGGACCGAACTTGCCATCGCGGTGAACGCGTATGGCCATGGGCAGGCTGTCGTCGGGCGGAGCGGCGCCCGGCGCTTCCCGCAGCGGCACATGGAAGCAATCCAGCAATTGCCTGGACTCCTGGGCGGTCAGGCTGTGGCGGCGCTCATTCTGGACGAGGCGTACAAGCTCACGCGCCTCGTCCAGCCGGGGGGGCTTGCCCAGCGGTTCCGGCGGCAAGGTCTGCTGAGACAAGGTCTGGTTGTAGTGATACGAACCCAGGATGCCGAAGGCGTTGGCGGCGGACTCAGGGGTACGGAATGCCGGCGTGCCCACGCTGTCCAGCACATGCCTCAAGGGCCGCATGCTGGCATCGCCCAGAAAGCACGTAATAATGGGCTTGCGCGCGTCGGGCGCCATGGCGGCCAACTGCCGCGCAACGCCCTGCAAGTCGGACAGGGGGTCGGGCGAGAGCAGCACCAGCACCCCATCCACGCCTTGATCCTCTGCCAGGATACCGGCAATGCGCTGGACTTTCCCCGGGGTAAGCGGCGCATAGGTGACCACCGGATTGCGGGCCGCCGCGCCCGGCTCGAGCAGTTCATTCAAGGCCTTGACGCTGGCCAGCGACAGTTCGGCCGGAAAGACCGATTCGTTGTCGCCCATGACGTCCAGCGCCAATTGCGCGGCGCCATTGCCATTGGAAAACAGGGCTATCTTGCGTCCCCGCGTGCGCCGCGCATGCACCAGCACCTTCAACGCCGAAAAAAGCTGGACGAAATAACGGATGCGGACAGCGCCGGCTCGCCGCAACAACGCATCGAACACCGCATCCTGCGCGGGCGAGTCGTCGCCCTTGCGACCCGCCTTGAGCACCACGACCGGCTTGACGCTGGCCGCCGCGCGCAAGGCGCTGGTAAAGCGCCGCGACGAGGAGGCCTCTTCAAGATACAGGGCAATGCTGTCGGTGCGCCGGTCCATCGCCAGGTAATCCAGGACGGCGGGGATATCGACGTCGGACTCGTCGCCCACCGATACCACGGCCGAGAAGCCAAGGCTGATGTCTTCGGCCCAATCGAGAACCGCCGCGGCAATGGAGCGCGACTGGGCAACCAGAGCAACCCGGCCGCCCAGGGCCATTTTGGGCTGCAGGCTAAGGTTCAATCCCAGATGAGGGCGCTGCACGCCAAAGGCGCGTGGGCCCAGTATGGTGCAGTCGTTCAGCGTCCCCCAGGACCGGCAATAAATCATGTCTTCGACGGGGTCCGCGGAAGGCTCGCCGTGCGGCAGCAGGACCAGGCTTCTGGGCCGGCAGGCTTTCAGCGTCAGCAAAACCTCGGGCAGCCGCTGCGGAGCGACGCATACCAGCGCTTGATCCAGCCGCAGCTCCGGCCCCACGCCGGCCAGCGCATCGGGTAAAACGACCGGCTTGCCCTGTTCCGTCTGGACGAAGGTCAGGGCGCTTTGCAGCCAGCGCGGCGTATCCCGGACCAGCGGCAGGGGCTCGTCGGCCAGCACGAGAATCGTGCGCGGTTCAAACAAGGCGGCCAGGTGGTGTCGCGGCATGCTAGGGCCTGCTTTCAACAAGAATTGATGTGTACTCTAAAATAGCGGATCGCTTCCATGCTTCCATATCCGATGCGTGCCGATCATCCTGCGCATTCTAAAGCCTAACGACTCACCATGACCACTTCCGCCACTTCTGTTGTCCGCACCCGATTCGCACCCTCTCCCACCGGCTACCTTCACCTGGGCGGGGCTCGCACAGCCTTGTTTTCCTGGGCCTTCGCACGCCACCACAAGGGCGTCTTCGTGCTGCGCATCGAGGACACCGACCTGGAGCGCTCCACTCCCGAAGCGGTGCAGGCCATTCTCGACAGCATGGAATGGCTGGGCATGCAGCCCGACGAGGGTCCGTTCTATCAGATGCAGCGCATGGACCGGTACCGCGAGGTAATCGCCAAGATGCTGGACGACGGCACGGCATACCATTGCTACAGCAGCCCCGAGGAAGTCGAAGCCATGCGCGAGAAAGCCCGGGCCGCTGGCCTGAAGCCTCGCTACGATGGTACCTGGCGGCCCGAAGCCGGCAAAACACTGCCGGCCCCGCCAGCCGGCCGCAAACCTGTGGTCCGCTTCAAGAACCCGCAAGAAGGCGCCACCGGCTGGAACGACCTGATCAAAGGTCCCATCAGTTTCGACAACAGCGAACTGGACGACCTGATCATCGCGCGGCCCGACGGCACGCCGACCTACAACTTCTGCGTGGTGGTCGACGACTGGGATATGAAGATCACGCATGTGCTGCGCGGCGACGATCACGTGAACAATACGCCGCGCCAAATCAATATCTTGCGCGCGCTGGGCGCCGCCCTGCCGGAGTACGGGCACGTGCCGATGATCCTGGGGCCGGACGGCGAGAAGCTCTCCAAGCGCCACGGCGCGGTCAATGTCATGGAGTACGACAAAGAGGGCTATCTGCCCGAAGCCATGATCAACTACCTGGCGCGGCTGGGCTGGAGCCATGGCAACGACGAACTTTTCACGCGCGAACAACTGGTCGAATGGTTCGACACGCGCAATCTGACGAAATCGGCCGCGCAATGGGACCCCAAGAAACTGAACTGGGTGAATGCGCATTACATCAAGCATTGCAGCGACGCCGAGCTGGCCGAAAGGGTCGCGCCGCGCATACGCGAACGCCAGGGCGATCCCGGCGCCGTGGATCTTGGCGCCGTCATGGGCCTGCTCAAGGATCGCGCGGAAACCTTGAATCAGCTGACAGACGGCGCCATGCTGTTTTGCGGCCCTTATACGCCTGTCAGCCCCGAACTGGCGGCCGAGCACCTGGACGATGCCGCGAAAACACTGCTGGCGGATTTCGCTGGAAAGGCGGCCGCCCTATCCGACTGGTCGACCGAGGCGCTGGATGCGCTGATCAAGGCCTTGCTGGCCGAACACGGCGTGAAAATGCCCAAGTTGGGCATCCCGCTGCGGCTGGCGGTCACGGGCCAGAAACAAACCCCGGCCATCGGCGCGGTGCTGTCCATACTGGGCCGCGAGCGGGTGCTTGAAAGACTGGCTGCGCTGTAGACGAGGCATATCCGGCGCTATCCGGCGGCCGGGTATGCCCACGGACGGGTTTGCCTGTCCTGCTGCTGAAATGCATCGATGCGCTGCCCGATTGCCAAGGTCTGCTGGATATCGTCCTGTCCCAGCAGCAAGGCCTGCCTTTGCGTCTCGGGGAAAGCAAAGGCGATGTCTCCCGTTGCCTCGGTAGAGATTATGCAGGTCCGCAAGTCGACTTTTACCAGGCTGCCGGACAGGGCCGACTTGGCCAGCGCGTCTATCTGGGCACGGTCCAGGGTAATCGGCAGCAGCCCGTTTTGCAGGCAGTTATTGAAGAATATATCGCCGTAGCTTTCCGCCACGATACAGCACAGGCCAAACTCCTCGAGCGCCCACACCGCCATTTCCCGGGAACTGCCACAGCCGAAATTGGCGCCGCTTATCAGTATGCCGGCGCGCCGGAACGGTTCCTTGTTCAACACGAAATCGGGGTTCTCCGTCGCGTCGGGCAGATAGCGCCATGCCTCGAAAGCCCAGGGCGCGAATTCGCCGCGCTTCAATTGCGCAATGCGTTCGATGCGGACGATCAGGTCGGTGTCGATGTTGTCGCGCATGAGCGGAGCCGCATGGGCTTCGCATACCGAAAATGCTTTCATGGCCTGTCCCCCATCATGGCCGGTGAGGCGATCCTGCCCATGACCGCGCTGGCCGCCGCAACAGCCGGACTGGCCAGATGAGTCAAGGCGCCGGGCCCTTGGCGGCCCACGAAATTCCTGTTCGATGTCGAGATGCACCGCTCGCCCGGCGCCACCATGTCGCCATTGGCTCCCACGCACATCGAACAGCCCGGTTCACGCCATTGGCAGCCGGCGTCCAGGAATATCCGGTGCAAGCCTTCGCTTTCGGCCTGCCGTTTCACTTGCAGCGATCCGGGCACGACCCAGGCCGTGACGCCCGCGGCGACATGCCTGCCGCTGAAGACCTTCGCCGCCTCCCGTAAATCGGACAGCCTGCTATTGGTGCAGGACCCGATGAAAACCCGGTCTATCCCGATCTGGTCGATACGCTGCCCCGGCCGTAAATTCATGTACTGCAATGCATCGGAAAACGCCTTGCGCCGCTTGGGATCGCTTTCCCCGTCCGGGTCCGGAACGATGGCGTCGATCGCCGCCACGTGTTCCGGACTGGTGCCCCAGGTGACTTGCGGGCCGACCTTCCCGATATCGAGCTCGATTTCCTTGTCGTATACCGCATCCGGTCCGGACGGCAAGCCCCGCCAGTACGCCACAGCCTGGTCGAACGCCTCTGCCTGGGGAGCGAACTCCCGTCCCTCGATATATTCGAAAGTGGTTTCATCCGGCGCGATCATGCCTATCTTGGCGCCCATTTCGATAGACAGATTACAGAGCGTCATGCGCGCTTCCATGCCCATGCCGCGTATCGCCGGGCCGGTAAACTCCACCGCATGGCCGGTGCCCGCCGACGCCCCCAGGGTCCCTATCACGTGCAGAATGAGGTCCTTGGCGGTGACCCCCGCCGCCAGCTCGCCCCGAAAGGCGATGCGCATGGTCCTGGGCCGTTGCTGGCGTATGGTCTGCGAGGCCAGAACGTGCACCAGTTCCGACGAACCGATGCCCCAGGCGATGGCGCCGAACGCGCCGTGGGTGCATGTATGGCTGTCCGCGCATACTATCGTCAACCCCGGCAAGGTCAAACCAAGCTCCGGACCGATAACGTGCACGATTCCCTTGCGCCCATCGTCGATATCGAAAAGCTTTATCCCCCTGCTGGCTGTCTCCTTCCGCATGGCCTCTATCATCGCGGTGCTCCATGACGCATCCCCCGCCCGGCTGCCCGGCTGGGTCGAGGTGACATGGTCCAGGGTAGCGAAGGTAAGCTCTGGATTGCGCACGGGAATTTGACGGCTCTCGAGCCTTTTGATGGCATCCACGCCGGTCAGTTCGTGCATCAGATGGCGATCCACGTGCAGCAGGCTGATGCCGCCCGGCAGGCTTGCCACCTGATGCGCGTTCCAGATCTTGTCGAAAAGAGTATGGCTCATGTCAATCGCCTTTCAGATCCCCGGTTGCATGGCGGCGCTCGAAAGCCCATACATCGTCAAAGCCGACCAGCTTGTGCAGTTGATCCATCGAATACGAAGGGACATTCATGTCCATGGTGTGTCCGTTTGCCTCCAGGTGCTTGTATCCGGCCGCCAGCGCCGCTGTCGCCACACCCATTCCCAGGGCGGGATAGATGGCGATATCGAAGCCCCATTCGCGCAAGGTCGCCGCCGGGATCTCGGGCGAACGCCCGGTGGGCACCATGTTCGCCAGCAGCCACCCATCGATCTCGCCGCCTATCCGGCGAAATTCCTCGGCGGATTCGGGCGATTCGACGAAGACAATGTCGGCTCCCGCCCTGGCGAAGGCCTGACCGCGCTTGATGGCTTCATCCAGCCCCAGGCTGGTGCGCGAGTCGGTGCGCACGAGAAGCAAGGTGTCATCGCTGCGCCGCGCCTCCACGGCCACCTCGATTTTTTTCAGCATCTCCGGCAAGGGGATGACTCTGCGGCTTGGCGTGTGGCCGCATTTTTTCGGCATTTCCTGGTCTTCGAACTGGATCGCCTGGACTCCGGCCGCCTCATAGCCGCGTATTGTGTGGCGCAGATTCAAAAGTCCTCCGAACCCTGTGTCGGCATCCGCGATCAGGGGCTTTCCCACGCCTTGCGCAATGACCGCCGCGCGCCCCACCATATCGGTGTAGGTGACCAGGCCGGCATCGGGCAGGCCAAGATAGGAGCCCGAGACGCCATATCCGGTCATGTACAGCGCCTTGAAATCGAGCTGGTCGGCGATAAGCGCGGAAAACATGTCGAATACGCCGGGCGCCGCCACGAATTCACCGGAGGCAAGAATATGCTTGAGTACTTTTTTGGTAGCCATTGTCGATCTCTAAGGTTGCGTTCCACGCCGTAGATGGCGATCCCACTGCAGCAAGCCGACGCTGACCGCCGTGGCAAATAAAAACAGCATCATGGCCAGCGCCATGATGGTCGGAGGATTGTTCCGGTCGATGGCCAGCATCAACAGGTGGCCGATACCTCGCTGCGATGCGAACATTTCGCCCAGCAGCGTCCCCAGCAGGGTCAGCGAGAATCCGATGCGCAAGCCGGCCACGATTTCGGGCACGGTGGCGGGGATCAGCACATGCAGCGCCCCCTGCCACGGCGTCAACCTGTGGGTGCGGATGGAGCGAAGGTAAACGGGACGGATATTGCGCACCGCCGTCATGGTGAAGATCACGATGGGGATGATGCCGTGGATCACTCCGAATGCGATCTTGGCCGACAAGCCCAGGCCGAACATCAGGAGAATGATCGGATACAGGGAGATTTTCGGTATCGAATACAAAGCGATCAGTATCGGCTCCATGACGTCGCCGGCCAGTCTGCGTACGCCCAGGATCAAGCCCAGGCTGGTGCCGGCCATCACTGCAATCAGCAGCGCGGTAAAAAACGCCTTGCTGGTTTCGATCAGGTGCTTGGAAAAATCGGGGTCCGCAATTTCACGCTGCAATTGCGTCAGCGTGCGCACGGGTCCGGGCAGCACCTCGATGCCCAGGCCCCAGCTTGCGCCCTGCCATAGAAGCAACATGCCCGCGATCAGCAGCAGCACGTCCAGCCACCGGTCCCGCGCCGCTCCACGAGGCTTGATGTCCGAGTTCATGTCGGCTCCTTCAAAACCCGGCGCTGATAGAGACGCTGCTCGGCGGCGTGCAGGATAAGGTTGAGCGTGCCCACGAAAACCAAAAGCAATAGCATCAGGCCATACATCGTCTGGTTGTCGAAGTTGTTATAGGCGAAGGCGATCTGATACCCGAAGCCCGTCCCGGACAACAGGAATTCCCCGCCGATGACCGCAATGAAGGAATACACGATGGAAAGCTTGATCCCGGTAAACACAAACGGAAGACTGGCGGGCAGCTTGATCAGCCAGATTTCCTGCATGCGTCCCATGCGCAGCATTCTCGCCGTGCGAAGCAGGACCCTGGGGATGCGCTCCAGGCCGTTAAGGGTGTTCACCGTCATGGCCACCACGGCGAACAGAAAACCCAGCATTATCAAAGGCCACCGGTTCAAGCCGAAAAGTACGATAAGCATGGGGTACAGAACGAAGATCGGCACTGCGTAGTACGAAAGCAGCAAAGGATCCAGCACGCGGCGCAAGCGCGGCAGCTTGTACAGCGCAAGGCCGAAAAAGAAGCCCGTGGACGTTGCCAGCAGTATCGCCAATGCCGCCGACGAAAGCGTCATGAGCATATCGTCCCGATAAGCCCCGTCCAAGAGCAGCTTCCAGGCGCTCAAGGCCATTTCGGACGGCGGAATGAAAGACACGGGATCTATCCACGCCTGGCGGCTGGCCAGTTCGAGCAGGGCAACGGCAAGGATGACGAACAGGCAGCGCAGAAGGACGACGCGATGCCGGCGCATGGCGGCCGCCGCGCTTGTACGCCGCGGCGCGGGAATGGTGATTGCCGCTCCGCTCATACCCGCAACCCCAATGCCTTGAGCGACTCGTTGCGCAGCATTCCCCATATTTGCGATTGCAAGGCGCCGTAGCGCGGGTCCATGGCGGTTTCGCTGCCACGTTCCCGGCCCCAGCCCGTCTCAACGATATCGATGAAGGTCCCCGGACGCGCCGACATGGTTCCTATTCGGTCGGAGAGCAATACGGCTTCATCGATGGAATGGGTGATGAGCATCACCGTGGAGCCTGTCTCGCGCCACAGCTTGAGCATTTCTTCGCCCATCAGCAAACGGGTCTGCTGGTCCAGCGCGCCAAACGGTTCGTCGAGCAGCATCAGGCGCGGACGAAGCACCATCGCCCGGGCAATGCACACACGCTGGCGCATGCCCCCGGACAACTGCGCTGGATAGGACTTGGCAAAACCAGCCAGGCCCATGAACGCCAGGGCATGATCCACCCGTTCCTTGACTTCGCTTTCCCGCAAGCCGTTGCGGCGAGCTCCGAAGGCGGCGTTGTCGAAGACGGTCAGCCATGGAAAACTGGCGTCCTCCTGAAACACCACGGCGACGCCTTCGGGGACCTGCCCCCTGACCTCGGCGCCTTCGAAGTGGATATGGCCTTCGGTGGGCGAGCTCAAGCCCGCCACAAGATCCAGCAGCGTCGACTTGCCGCAGCCGGACGGCCCCACGACGGAGAAAAACTCGCCTTGCCGCAGGTCGAACGTGACAGGACCCAAGGCATGGACCGGCGCGCCGTCAAGCACGGCAAAGGTTTTCGTCGCGCCGGTGACCGCGACATGGGTCGTACCGCACAGAGCAGGCTCCGCCACAGCGGGATTCGTATCCAGGGAAAGCATGGCCGGACTCTTATTTGCTGCGTTGATCGGCGGGCAGCAGGCTTTCATCCACAATCGCCGTCCAATCGAACGGCCCTGCTTCAATCGCCTTCACCAGGACCAGACCCTTGAGCATGCCGTCCATGCCTTCGTAATCGAATTTTCCGGCGCTCCAGTAAGTGCCTTTCGAGGCCAGGATGTCATTGATCGCCGATTTGGTGATCTTCGGATCCATCTTGTATTGCCTGGCCAGGATATCGCCGGCCTCATCCGGATGCTTCAACAGGTAGTCGACCCCTTTACGGCGCCCTTCGATAATGGACTTGATGATTTCCGGGTTCTTCTTCAAGTAATCGCTGCGGACGATGCCCACGGTCTGGGTCATCCGGGGAATTTCGTCTTGCGACTTGAATACGATCTTGATGTTGTCCTTTTCCCGGCTCAGCACCGGCTCTGTCATGTAGATGACGTCGACGCCGCCTTCGCGCAGGGCGGTATACGCCGAACTAAGGCTGCCAACGGTCTTGCGCTCGACGCTGTCCAGCAAGCCTCGATTGCTCAAGGCAATGGTCGACACCATGTCGGTTACCGATTTGGGGCTGCTATAGCCCAGGCGCTTGCCTTTCAGGTCTTCGATCGACGACATGGGGGAGTCTTTCATGGCCACCCAGACGTTATCCGCCAGGCTGACGACGCCGCCGTGGACGATGGTCAGCTTCACTCCTTGCTTGATGGCCGCAATGGCCGCGGACAAGGCGACCTCGCCATAAGGAATATCGGATGCCAGCGCATTACGCACGGTGGTTCCGCCGCCTTGCGAAGTGATGAATCCGGTGACGTCGATTCCCGCATCCTTGAAAAAGCCTTTTTCCAGCGCAACGGCGAACGGTGCGCCGTACATTCCGTCCGCCCAATGGGTAACCGTAAGGTTAACGGCGCCGGCTTGGCCGCCGGCCAGCAAACCAGCAAAAAGCAGACTGTTTGCCGCCAACTTCAATAGAGGCTTGAATCTCATGTTTGTCTCCTAAGATATAGGTGTAATATATTTTTGTCCTACACTTTTAGATTAAACTATATCCTTATATTTGTCATCATCCTGTTTTAACAATGCAAAACAAAATGAAACCCTCCGGTATCGGCGCGGCAGAGACTGTCCTTCGCAGCGGCGACACCGTCGAGCGTGTCGCCGCCATCCTGAAGGAGCAGATCCTGGAAGGCAGCCTGGCCCCGGGCCAGCGCCTTATCTCAAGGGACCTGATTGAGGAATTGGGCATCAGCCGCGGCCCGCTGCGCGAGGCATTCCGGCGATTGGCCGCCGACAGGTTGATAGAACTGATTCCAAATCGCGGAGCCGTCGTCCGCCGGCTATCGCGCACCGAAATCATCCATCTGTTCCAGATACGCGAAGCGCTGGAGGGCCAGGCGGCGCGCCTGGCGGCACAGCGTATCGACCTTGGCGATAACCGGGCTCGCTTCAGCGCCATTGTGAAGCAGGGCCGGTATCACAAAGACAAGCTGGTCATGCAGTCATTCATCGAGCACAACCGGGAATTCCATCAAGCCATTGTCAAAATGAGCGACAACGCGGAACTGGCCGAATTGATCGACAGGTATCAATTGGCCGTTTTCATGACCTTGCTGCGCCAAGCAGTGGGAACCGAGCAGATCATCAGGGATTCGATAGAGCAGCACGAGGCCATCGCGGCGGCGATTCTGGCCGGCGATCCCGACCAGGCCTACGCCGCCATGCGGCATCATTTATGGCACTCGGCCAACGGCATGCTGGAGCGCGACGAGCTTAAATCGGCTAATGCGATCCGCGGCAAGGGAACATCGCCCAGCAATGCGCGCCGGGCGGCGGGCTAGAACGGCAGCCGATACCCCGGCGACATGCGCCGGGCCTTGATGGCGGATCCATCCGCATGGCGCATGGCAAGCGAATTGCCGCTTAGCGATGAGACCACGTAGCGATTGGTGTAGATGGGGTCGCTGGTATCGATGGGCATGCCATTGGACTGCAGCGTCTGCAAGACCAGGGCTTGACCGTCCCGCTTCCAGCATCCCGTCTCGGAGAGGCCTTGCGACGGCTTGCTGCCGCGCTTGAGCTGCTCGGTATACGCCATGGTGCCGTCCGGATGCAGGGTAAACAGGGTGCGCAATTCGCCCGCGACACCCTTTTCCTTGCGCACGCTTAGCCAATTTCCGGTCAGCGCATCGTCCTGGGCTGGCGCCTGGCATGTGGGCTGCGGCTTTTCCACGGGCGGCGGCTTGCTGGGTGCCGCGCACGCGGCAAGCAGCGCCGCCGCAAACAGGCCCGCGAATATCGCGCGCCGGCGAAACAAAAGTTCAAACATGTAGCCGTCCTTGCAAAACCACAAGCTGCGTGGGGTATCGACGGCCGCCGCAAGACCGGCGGCCTACAATCCTATCGTCCGGAAGTCGCCGCCTTCTTTGCAAGCCGACCTTCCGCCAAAAATAATTCTACCCGAACCGCCGCGCGTGCCAACCGCCGGCGGCGCTTGTGGCCGTGGAGCGCCTTCCATCATGAATTACGTCGTTCTGATCACGCTGCATTTGTTCGCAGCCTTCATCTTCGTGGGCACCGTATTTTTTGAGGTGCTGATGCTTGAAGGGGTGCGCAAGCATGTCCCGCGCGAGGCCATGCGCCAGGTGGAGGGCGCCATAGGCCGCCGCGCGCGCCGCATCATGCCCTGGACACTGCTGGTGCTGTACGGAGCGGGCATCGGCATGGCTTGGCACTACAAGGCCGTGCTGGCCCATCCGCTGGACAGCGCCTTTGCCACGCTGCTGACGATAAAAATAGTTCTGGCGCTAAGCGTGCTGGGCCATTTCATAACCGCCATGGTCCTGGGCGGCAAAGGCCTGCTCAAGACCCGCTATGTGCAGCGCATACACATCAGCGTCTTCACACACATGGTAGGCATCATCCTGCTGGCCAAGACCATGCTCTACCTCTAGATACGCGCCCGTCGCGCCGGCCCCGCCTTCTTACAGAGGCAGCTTGGCATCGTGCTTTATCTCGCGCAATGCCACGATGGTCCGGGTCTGGCGCACGCCCGGAAGGTTGAACAAAAAACGGTGCAGGAAGCTGTCGTAGGCTTCGGGGCTGGGCACCACGATCTTCAGCAGAAAGTCGGCGTCGCCTGTCACGGCATAGCACTCCAGGACCTCGGGGGCATCCCGCACCGATCGTTCGAAGTTCTCGACAATGTCCGCCGAATGCCGCTCCAGGCTGATCTGCGTGAACATGCAGCCTTGAAGACCGACCTTATTGCGATCGACCTTGGCGTAATAGCCCTGGATGACCTGTGCGGCTTCCAGCGCCTTGACCCGGCGCCACACCGGGGCGGCGGACAAGCCGACATGCTCGGATAACTGCTGGGCCGACGAGCGCCCCTCTTTTTGCAGCTGTTTCAGAATTTTGATATCAGTCTTGTCCATATGTCCAGATTTTTGAAATGTTCATTTCAATTTATAGGGATTTTACGCTATGAAATAGCAATAAAAACAGCGGACGGCATCTCTATCATGGGTGGGAACAATGGAGTTTTCTATGTCTTCGCCCTCTCTCGATACCCAATACCGCCTGGACGAAAACCTGACCGCGACGTCGGGGCGCATTTTCCTGACCGGCACCCAGGCGCTGGTCCGTCTGCTGCTGTCCCAACGCCGCGCCGATCGAGCCCGGGGCCTGCATACCGCCGGCTTCGTCACCGGCTATCGAGGCTCTCCGCTGGCCGGCGTCGACATGGCGATGTGGCGGGCCCGGAAACAACTGGACGAGCACCAGGTCAACTTCCTGCCGTCCATCAATGAAGACCTTGGCGCCACCATCGTCATGGGCACGCAACAGGCGGGCATCCGCGGCGACAGGACCGTCGATGGCGTATTCGCCATGTGGTACGGCAAAGGCCCGGGCGTGGACCGCGCGGGCGACGCGCTGCACCACGGCAATGCGGCCGGCGCCTCGAAAGACGGCGGCGTACTGCTGATTGTTGGCGATGACCACACCGCCGCCTCTTCGTCCATTCCGCACGCCAGCGAAACCTCTCTGCTGGCCTGGGGCATACCCATAGTGCACCCGGCCTCGGTCGAAGAATACGAACTGTTCGGCTTGTGGGGCTGGGCGCTGTCGCGCTATAGCGGCGCCTGGGTCGCCTTCAAGGCCGTGACCGAAACCGTTGAAAGCGGCCGCTCGTTCACGCTGCAGCCCATCCCCGACTTCACCGTGCCCGACGGCGATCCCCACAAAGGCGCCCTGGAATACAGCGCCAAGGAGTTCCTTACACCCGGCATCGAGAACCGCATTGCCTCCCGCCTGGAAGCGGTCAAGGCCTTCTCGCGGCTTCATTCGCTGGATCGCCTGGTGTACCCGGCTCCCAACGCCCGCTTGGGCATCGTCACCACGGGCAAGGCCTTCCTGGATACGCAAGACGCCTTGCGGCAGTTGGCCGATGCGCAGCCCGGACAGGCCTTGCCGGAACTGCGCCACTATAAGATAGGCCTTAGCTGGCCGATCGATGAACCCGGCTTCATGAGATTCGCGCGGGGACTGGACGAGATCCTGGTCATCGAGGAAAAGGCGCCGGTCATTGAAAGCCAGATCAAGGATCTGCTCTTCAACCAGGCGGTCCGCCCCCGCGTGGCCGGCAAGCGCGATCTGGAAAACGAGGCGCTGGTACCCAGGGAAGGGCAACTTAGCCCCGCCCTCGTCGCCGGCGCGCTGCGGCGCTGGTTGGCTCAGGCAGCCGGCATGGCCTTGCCCGAGATGGGCTGCGCCCTGGACGCCGACAGCGCCGCAGCGACCACCGCATTGACGCGGCGCCCTTATTTCTGTTCGGGCTGTCCGCACAATACCTCGACCAAGGTGCCCGAAGGCAGTCAGGCATTGGCGGGGGTTGGCTGCCACTACATGGCGACCTGGATGGACCGCGAAACCAGCGGCCTGACGCAAATGGGCGGGGAAGGCGCCGACTGGATAGGCCTGTCGCGCTATACGCGCATGCCGCATGTCTTCCAGAACATGGGCGAAGGCACATATTTCCATTCGGGCTATCTGGCCATCCGCCAGGCCGTCGCGGCAAACGCCAACATCACCTACAAGATCCTGTTCAACGACGCGGTGGCCATGACGGGCGGCCAGCCGGTGGATGGTTCGCTGTCTGTTCCGCAAATCTGCCAGCAGATGCTGGGCGAGGGAGTAAAACGCGTAATTATCACCACCGACGAGCCGGAAAAATACCGGGACGTGCGCTTGACCGATGGCGTGACGGTGCACGACCGGCACGAACTGGACGCCCTGCAACGCGAACTGCGCGCCATACCGGGCGTCACCGTCCTGATCCATGACCAGGTCTGCGCCGCCGAAAAACGCAGGCGCCGAAAGAAGAAGGCCTTTCCCGACCCGGCGCGACGCCTGTTCATCAACACCGCCGTGTGCGAAGGCTGCGGCGACTGCAGCACGCAATCAAATTGCCTGTCGCTGACTCCGGTGGAAACGCCGTTCGGCCGCAAGCGCGCCATCGATCAGTCCAGTTGCAACAAGGACTATTCCTGCGTCGACGGCTTCTGTCCCAGTTTCGTCTCGGTGCTGGGAGGGGCGCCGCGCAGGGCCATGAACGCGGCGCCGGCCGACCGCCAGCGGCTGCGTGATCTGATCGCACAGCTGCCCGCACCCGTTTTTGCGGAACGAAAGGGCGACTGCAATATATTAGTGGCCGGCATAGGCGGCACCGGAGTCATCACCGTGGGCGCCATCCTGTCGATGGCCGCCCATCTGGAAGGACGCGCGGCTTCCGTGCTGGACATTACCGGTCTGGCGCAAAAGGGCGGCGCGGTCATCAGCCATATACGCCTGTCCGACAGCGCGGAACCCACCGGCGCCGTGCGGATAGACCCGCGGCAAGCCGACGTGGCCATCCTGTGCGACACAGTTGCCGCGGCAAAACCGGAAACCCTGCAGGCTCTGCGCCATGGCCACACCCGGACCGTCATCAATACCTATCTGGCGCCCACGGCGGAATTCACGCGGGACCCTCAGGTCGACCTGGATCCACGCCCGCTGATCGATACCCTGCGCGCCGCCGCCGGCGAACCGAACACCCGCGAACTGGATGCCCAGACGCTGGCCGCCCGTTATTTCGGCGACAGCATTCTTGCCAATATGTTGATGCTGGGCTTTGCCTGGCAAGGGGGCGGCATCCCGCTTGGCGAAGAAGCCATTCTTCATGCTCTCAGCCTGAACGGGGTGGCCGTGCAGGCCAACCAGGAAGCCTTCCGCCTGGGCCGGCTTGCCGCCAGCCATCCGCAGGCGCTGCAGTCCGTCCGGGCCGATGAAAAAGCGGTGGTCATCCACATGCCGGAATCGCTGGACGCAATCGTGGAGCGCTGCCGAGCCTCCCTGGTCGCCTATCAGGACGATCGCTATGCACGGCAATACACCGACCTGGTGGACCAGGTGCTGGCCGTGGAGCGCGCCCTGCACCCGGATGCCCGGCCGCGCCTGGCTCCCCGGGTGGCCCGTTCCCTGTACAAGCTCATGGCGTACAAGGATGAATACGAAGTGGCTCGCCTGTACACCAATGGCGACTTCCGCAAGGAACTGGCCGAGAAATTCGAGGGCGACTACACCCTGCAATTCCATCTTGCCCCCCCGCTGCTGGCAAGACGCGATCCCCGCACGGGCATTCCGCGCAAGATGACCTTCGGCCCCGGGATGGAAAAAGCATTCCGCCTGCTGGCCCGCTGTAAGAAACTGCGGGGCACCTGGCTGGATGTGTTTTCATACAGCGGCGAGCGAAAAATGGAGCGGCGGCTTATCGTGGAATACCGGCAAGCCGTCCTGTCCATGCTGGAGCAACTGAACGAGGGCAATTTCGTCAAGGCGCTGGAACTGGCGGAGCTGCCGCAAATGATCCGGGGCTTCGGCCATGTCAAGCAAGCCAATGCCCAAGCCTACGGAGAACAACTAAGGCGGTTACAGGCAGCCCTGGGCCAGCCTGTCATGAACGTTAACAATAT
Organism: Pollutimonas rozaliensis; assembly: GCF_048751585.1. NCBI lineage: Bacteria > Pseudomonadati > Pseudomonadota > Betaproteobacteria > Burkholderiales > Alcaligenaceae > Pollutimonas > Pollutimonas rozaliensis. Next base: position 197,785 of record NZ_JAZHOB010000004.1, read on the forward strand.
TTTTTTCCGGGCGCGCGCATAAGCGGTAAATGGGCGCTACGCCAAGCCTGCCGGGGCCTCGCATGACGAGGCCCCGTTTTTTGAGCGAAACAAGCATAAAAAATTAAAAATACAAGCCCTTGCCTACCTGCTATTCGCTCACTACAATTAGTGTTCCATAAAAACAAGACCACAACATATTGTGGTTTAATCGCTCAAAAACGATTTCCGCAACATACTGCGCCCCGCCGCGCGGCGTGCAGTCCACCCAAACAAAGAACGCTGTTCAACGTGCATCAACCGCTACGTTTTTCTTGTCCCAGGAGCCTTCATGCAAACCACACAAATCGCTGATTCCAGGCCTGACGCCGCCCCTCGCGGCGCACCTGTTTCCGCCAAGCCCGATAGCGGCAGCCAATGGGAAAACTTTCACATCATCCGGCGCAATGGCGCGGTCGTCGGCTTCGAACCCAGCAAGATCGCCATTGCCATGACCAAGGCCTTTCTGGCCGTCAATGGCGGGCAAGGCGCCGCATCCGCGCGTGTCCGCGAACTGGTCGAGAATCTTACCGCTCAGGCCGTCAATGCCCTGGTGCGCAACCGTCCCAGCGGCGGCACCTTCCATATAGAAGAGATCCAGGACCAGGTCGAGCTGGCGCTCATGCGTTCCGGCGAACATGACGTCGCACGGGCCTATGTGCTGTATCGCGAAAAACGCTCGCAAGAGCGCGCCCGCAGCGTGCCGGCGCAGCCCGCCGCCGAGCAAAGCACCCTTAGCGTAACCGACAACGGCATCAAGCGCCCCCTGGACCTGGCCAAGCTGCGCTCCACCATTGCCGAGGCCGGACAGAACCTGCCGCACGAGATCGACGCGGACGCCATCCTCAAGGAAACGGTCAAGAACATCTACGATGGCATCCCCGTCGACGAGGTCTTCAAGTCCGCCATCCTGTCGGCCCGCGCCATGGTCGAAACCGACCCCTCGTACAGCCAGGTCACTGCCCGCCTTCTGCTGCATACCATCCGCAAGGAAGTCCTGGGCGAGGAAGTATCGCAAACCGAGATGCGCACCCGCTACGGCGAATACTTCCCCACTTTCATCAAAACCGGCATCGAAGGCGGCCTGCTCGACGAAAAACTGGCCCAATTCGACCTGCCCAAGCTCAGCGCCGCGCTGAAGGCCGACCGCGACCAGCAATTCAATTACCTGGGCCTGCAAACGCTGTACGACCGTTACTTCCTGCACTTGCGCGGCCGCCGCATCGAGCTTCCGCAAGTCTTCTTCATGCGCGTGGCCATGGGCCTGGCGCTTAACGAGATCGACCGCGAGGCGCGCGCCATCGAATTTTACGAAGTGCTTTCGTCCTTCGACTTCATGAGCTCCACGCCCACCCTGTTCAATTCGGGCACCCTGCACTCGCAGTTGTCCTCGTGCTATCTCACGACCGTATCCGACGACCTGGCCGGCATCTACGACGCCATCAAGGAAAACGCACTGCTGGCCAAGTACGCCGGCGGGCTGGGCAACGACTGGACGCCCGTGCGCGCCCTGCGCAGCCACATCAAGGGCACCAATGGCGAAAGCCAGGGTGTCGTCCCCTTCCTTAAAGTGGTCAACGATACGGCCGTCGCGGTCAACCAGGGCGGCAAGCGCAAGGGCGCGGTATGCGCCTACCTGGAAACCTGGCACCTGGACATCGAAGAGTTCCTGGAACTGCGCAAGAACACCGGCGACGAGCGCCGCCGCACGCACGACATGAACACGGCCAACTGGATCCCCGACCTGTTCATGAAGCGCGTCATGGAAAACGGCGAATGGACCCTGTTCTCTCCGTCCGACGCACCCGACCTTCACGACAAGTACGGCCGCGAGTTCGAAGCCGCCTACCTGGGCTATGAAGACAAGGTGGCTCGCGGCGAAATGCCTCTGTACAAGAAGATTCCCGCCACGTCGCTGTGGCGCAAGATGCTGTCCATGCTGTTCGAAACCGGCCATCCCTGGATCACCTTCAAGGATCCCTGCAACATCCGTTCGCCGCAGCAGCATGTGGGCGTCGTGCACAGCTCCAATCTATGCACCGAGATCACTCTCAATACCAACGAGTCTGAAATCGCCGTCTGCAACCTGGGTTCGGTCAACCTGGCGGCCCACCTGAAGCAGGACGCCAACGGCCAGTACGTGCTCGATCACGAAAAACTCGAGCGCACCATCACCATAGCGATGCGCATGCTCGATAACGTCATCGACATCAACTATTACGCCGTGCCCAAGGCGCGCAACTCCAACGTGCGCCACCGCCCGGTCGGCATGGGCGTCATGGGGTTCCAGGACTGCCTGCACATGATGCGTGTGCCCTTCGCCTCCGATGCCGCCGTCGAATTCTCCGATCGGTCCATGGAAGCCACCTGCTATTACGCCTACTGGGCGTCCAGCAAGCTGGCTGCCGAGCGCGGCCATTACGCCAGCTTCAAGGGCTCGCTGTGGGATCGCGGCATCCTGCCGCAAGACACGCTGGCCATGCTGCGCGAAGAGCGCGGCGGCTACGTCGAGGTCGACGACAGCAGCACGCTGGACTGGGACTCGCTGCGCGCCCACATCGCCGAATACGGCATGCGCAACTCCAATTGCGTGGCGATCGCCCCCACGGCCACCATCTCGAACATCATCGGCGTTTCGCCATGCATCGAGCCCAATTACCGCAACCTGTACGTCAAGTCCAATCTTTCGGGCGAGTTCACCGTGGTCAACGACTGCCTGGTCCACGACCTGAAAGAACGCAATCTGTGGGATGAAGTCATGGTCGCCGACCTGAAATATTTCGACGGCAGCCTGGCGCGCATCGACCGCATTCCCAACGACCTGCGCGAACTCTACGCGACCGCCTTCGAAGTCGACCCCACCTGGGTGGTCGAATGCGCCGCGCGACGCTCGAAGTGGATAGACCAGGCGCAGTCGCTGAACATCTTCATGGCCGGCGTCTCGGGCAAGAAGCTGGACGACATCTACAAGCTGGCATGGGTGCGCGGATTGAAGACCACCTACTACCTGCGCTCCACCGGTGCGACCAATGCCGAGAAATCCACCGGCCGTGGCGGCGAGCTCAATGCCGTATCCATGGGCGAGTCCAGTCCGCTTGCCGCTGCGGCGGCAGCCCCGGCGGTCGCAGCGCTGCCTGAAGCGGAAATAATGGGCGCCGCATGCACCATGCGCCCCGGCGACGAAGGCTTCGAAGAATGCGAAGCCTGCCAATAACCAGACACAGGAAATCATTATGTTGAATTGGGAAGACACCCCGGCTACGCCCACCAGCGCCCCCGCCGCCGATGCCGGCGCCCCGCGCGCCGCCACGCAGGGCGTGGCCGACAACGCCATCGCGGCGCCCGCCATATCCGCCTCTATGGCGGCCGATGCCGGCGGACGCGTGCGCGCCGCCGACAAGCGCATCATCAACGGCAAGACGGACGTCAACCAGCTGGTTCCGTTCAAGTACAAATGGGCCTGGGAAAAATACCTGGCCACTTGCTCCAACCACTGGATGCCGCAAGAAATCAATATGTCGCGCGACATCGCATTGTGGAAGAACCCCAACGGCCTGACCGAAGACGAGCGCCGCATCGTCAAGCGCAATCTGGGTTTCTTCGTGACGGCCGATTCGCTTGCCGCCAACAACATCGTACTGGGCACATACCGGCATATCACCGCGCCGGAATGCCGGCAGTTCCTGTTGCGCCAGGCATTCGAAGAAGCCATACACACCCACGCGTATCAGTACATCGTCGAAAGCCTCGATCTGGATGAAGCCGAGATCTTCAATGCATACAACGAAGTTCCATCCATCCGCGCAAAAGACGAATTCCTGATTCCCTTCATCGATGCAATTGCCGATCCAAACTTCAAAACCGGCACGCCGCAAGCCGACCAGACGCTGCTTAAATCGCTCATCGTTTTCGCTTGCTTGATGGAAGGTTTGTTCTTTTATGTTGGTTTTACGCAAATACTTGCGTTGGGCCGCCAAAATAAAATGACAGGCGCCGCCGAGCAGTACATGTACATCTTGCGCGACGAATCCATGCACTGCAATTTCGGCATCGACTTGATCAACACGATCAAACTCGAGAACCCGCATTTATGGACGGCCGAGTTCCGCGAAGAGATGCGCGAATTGTTCCGACAGGCTGTAGACCTTGAATATGCTTACGCTGAGGACACAATGCCACGCGGCGTGCTCGGTCTGAATGCCTCGATGTTCAAATCGTATTTGCGTTTTATCGCCAATCGCCGCTGCCAACAAATCGGGCTTGAAGCGCTTTTCGCGCAAGAAGAAAATCCATTTCCATGGATGGCCGAGATGATCGACTTGAAGAAAGAACGCAACTTTTTTGAGACACGAGTCATCGAATATCAGACCGGCGGAGCATTAAGCTGGGAATAATGCTTGGAAGTCAGAGTGAGCTTACGTTAGACTCTAGGCGTGCAAAGTACTAAGTGCTTTGCACGCTTGCGCCATTTGAGATGGGTCGCACCCTTTTAGTGGGGGCCATATCAAATGGGTGGACGTTCTCTTCGACTCGATCTCAAGGAGCATTACTATGGCAACAGCCAAGAAGGCCGCAAAAAAAACGGCTACCAAAAAAGCTGCACCCGCCAAGAAGGCAACACCCGCTAAAAAAGTCGCTGTAAAAAAACCCGTAGTCGCTAAAAAAGCCGCGGTCGCCAAAAAGGCCGTCGCTAAAAAAACCGTAGCAAAGAAAGCAGTCGCCAAGAAAGCGGCGCCCGCCAAAAAAGCAGCAAGCAAAACTGCCGCCAAGAAAACGGTAGCCAAAAAAGCAGTCGCCAAGAAAGCCGTAGCTAAAAAAGCCGTGGCTAAAAAAGCGCCAGCAAAGAAGGTCGCCGCCAAGAAAACGGTAGCCAAAAAGGCCGTTGCAAAGAAGGCCGTAGCTAAAAAAGCGGTAGCTAAAAAGGCCGTCGCAAAGAAGGCACCCGCCAAGAAGGCCGTGGCCAAGAAGGCAGTCGCCAAGAAAGCCGTAGCCAAAAAGGCAGTCGCAAAGAAAGCGCCCGCCAAGAAAGCGGCAAGCAAGGCACCCGCCAAAAAGGCGCCAGCCAAGAAAGCAGCCCCGGCTGCTAAAAAGGCGGCTCCTAAAAAGGCCAGCGTAAAGAAGGCAGCTCAGGCCACCAAGGCGGCAACGCCGGCGCCGGCAGCCAAGAAAACCATCAATCCGGCCGCATCGTGGCCCTTCCCTACCGGCGGCCGTCCTTAAGGCCGTCCTTGCCGCCCGTCTTTCCGGCGGATACGGCATAGGGATGTAATGCGTTTTCAGTACCGCAGCACCTAACTGCCCGACATGTTCGGGCAGTTTTCATGCCGGCCGCTCTTTCACGGCCGGCATCTTCCGCCCGCAAGCCCAGCATGCGACAATGGCGCTTCTGAAATCACACGTAGCCCAGCCATGTTCAGCGAAGCCCTGCATTTCATCATCAATATCGCCTTTTCCCTGTTCGGTATTGCACTGATCATCCGCGCATGGATCTACGCCATACGCCTGCACCCCTTCAATCCCTATTCCCAGGCCGTGCTGCGCGTCACCGATTGGCTGGTCCAACCCATCCGCAAAGTGGTGTCGCCAGGCAACCGCATCGACTGGCCCAGCCTGATCGCCTGCTGGCTGACCGCCCTGGTATTCCTGCTTTTGACATGGTGGGTGCTTACCGGGCAGCTGCCCTTGGTCGACAGCCTGCCGCCGGCTTTGCTTGCGGCGGTGTTCACCGTGCTCAAGTGGGCATTCAACGTCATTCTATGGCTCACGCTTATACAGGCGATTCTGTCGTGGGTGAATCCGCTGGCCCCCATAATGCCGGTGCTGCATACCCTGACCGCCCCGCTGCTTGATCCCATACGGCGCATTCTTCCCAATCTTGGCGGGTTCGATCTTTCACCGCTGGTGTTGCTGATCATCGCCCAGGTCGCCATGATGTTCCTGCAACATTTCGCATTCAGGTTATTCGGGGTTTGATACGTTGGCGCGGCCGTGCCGCGACACGGCGCAGGCGGGGCGAGAATAATAGCCTTGACAGGCGCCCATAAGAAAAGGGGCCAATTCCTACGGATCGGCCCCTTTTTTTCTGCGTCATGACGCAGGCCGGGCTTTACATGGGAACGACGCGGGTAGGGCCATTGCCGCTGATAAGGCGTACGCGCTGCCCCGCCGAGATGGCGACATCGGCCGCCTGGGCGATGACCCGGGTTTCCCCATTATCGAGGCGAACGGTAATTTCCAGGCCCTTGGTCTTGCCGACCTGGTTCTCGACCGCATTGCCGGCCACTGCGCCGAGTATGCCCCCGCCTATGGTAGCCAGCACGTTGCCCCTGCCCCCGCCTATGGCGCTGCCCGCCACGCCGCCCAGCGCGCCGCCCGCAAGAACGCCCGCTCCGCTGCTGCGATCTTTCTGGATGGTGACGTTGCGCACGGATTCCACCGTGCCCGTGCGGACGACTTGTTCGCGCTGTGCCTGGCCGTAGCTGTACACCGACGATGAGGCGCTATCGTTGGCGCAGCCGGACAACACGGCCAGCGAGCCAAGCAGAGCGACGGCGGCCAGGGTTCGAGCCGAACGGTTGCCTGCGAACTGCGTATGAACTGTACTCATGGGATACTCCTTTAAAACAGATGCCGGATTTTCGGTTCAGCCCAGCAGGTTCACGCCATAGCGCTGGTTCAAGGCGGCGCCGATCTCGGCACGGGTCGGGCGATGATTCTGGGGACCCCGTGAACCGATTTTAAAGCCACCCATCACGTTCGCCAAGCGACATGCATCGACCAGGCTCCAATTTTGGGTAAGCCCGTATAGCAAACCGGCGCGATGCGCGTCGCCGCAACCCGTAGGATCGACCACGTATTGCGCCTTGACCGGCTCGATGTGGATTTCGTTGCCGTCGGCATACAGCGTTGCGCCTTCCGCACCGCGCGTCACGACGACCGCCTGCATGGACTGGGCGATTTCCCGCATGCTTCGCCCTGTGCGCTGCTCGACCACGCTGGCCTCGTAATCGTTGGCCGTAAGTATCCGGGCCAGCTTCAGCATTTCGTTGATGTCGTCGCCGGAGAACAGCGGCATGGCCTGGCCCAGGTCGAAAATAAAGGGTATGCCTTGCGCGTGCATTCGGCGGGCATGCGCGAACATGCCGTCCTTGGCGTCCGGCGCCACAATGCCCCATGCCGCCGCACGGCCGCTCAGGTCGTTGTCGGCCGAGCGCATCATGGCGCCCGGATGAAAAGAGGCGATCTGATTGTTGTCCAGGTCAGTGGTAATGAAGCACTGCGGGGTAAACATGTCGGCAAGCACGCGTATCATGCTGGTGTCTATGCCCAACTGCTGCATATAGACGATATAGTCCGCCGCGTCGGCGCCCACCGTGCCGACCGGCACCGGATTGCCGCCCAGCAGGCGCAGGTTATAAGCGATATTGCCCGCGCAGCCGCCATACTCCTTGCGCATCGTCGGCACGAAGAAAGACACGCTGAGCGATTGGATATTGTCGGCCAGGATATGATCCTTGAAGTGCCCCTCGAACACGGCGATGGTGTCGAACGCCACCGACCCGCAAATCAAAACCTTGTCAGACATTGCAATCCTTATTGAAAAAACTTGTCTAATTTATATCCGTTGATCTTCAGGCCATCAAGCGCGATGGGGACACTTATGGAGGCTTCGCTGCCCGCTGGAAACGGCTGATTTTTCGCCTCCGGCGCCAGATAGCTCTCGGGCGGAAGATTCTTGCGAACGATCAAGGTGCCTGAAAAATCCGTCAGGTCCAGCACCAGGGTCGGCCACTCTTGAGGCTTGTCGTAAGTATTGCGCAGCGTCAGTTGCAAGACCATGGAATCCGAGCCCGCCACGCCCGCGGGGTTCGCGGCGCCTTCGGCCATTGCCGCGGAGCCCGACCGCAATGAAGAGCTCATGATGGAAATGGCATCGATCCGGCGCGCATACGGAACCTTGCAATGCAAAGGGACACAAGCCCGTTCCAGGATCGGCCGCAGGAAAGCCGCCTGGTTGGCGATCTGCGCGCGATAGATGTAGGTCAGTTGAGCCAGCAAAAGGGCAAGGCCGATAATGACCAGCGCGGCCCAAACGATCCGGACCGGATTGCGGCCGGCCGCAATATCGCCGTCCAGGAACGCAGGGGCAGCCTCGCCTGGACCGGATGCCGGGCGGCGCGGCTCCACATAGACTTGCGGGGCAAGGCCATCGTCGCGCCGCCGTACCTGGGGCAAGCCTGTCTGGGGTTCCTTTGCCGGCCCTGCCTGGGGCTGTCCGATCACCGGTTCGGATTTGGATTTGGGAGCGCTCAAGGGCTCGCCAACACGAAAAACGGGGTCCTGGCGCGTTGCATGAGGACCCGCATCACGGCCCGAAGAAATCGTGAACGGATCGGCGGTACCGCCACGAGGCATTTCGGCATCGGGAGATACGGTATGGCCCGCCGCTTGCTGCGGCGCGGTCCGCCCGGGCGCGTCCGCGGCCGGCGCCGGACGCTGCCGGACAACGCTGGGCGGGATGACCGGCTCTTGGGCTGGCGATGCCGGCGACACCACGGCCTCGAAGCCGTCGAAAATATGAGCGCAATTGACGCAACGAATATAGCCCTTGCGCAACTGCAACTGCTGCAGGCTAGCCGAAAACGTTGTGCCGCATTGCGGGCAGCGCGTGGTCAAATCCATATGCGTAAAATCGTTCCAGACCGCTAGGCGGGGCGTTGACCATGCAGGCAGACCCAGCCTTCACGGGCCCGCCATACATTCATTTCCATCCAGGGAGCATACGCCTGGGCGACTTCTTGCGCCTGGCGCTCCAGCACGCCGGACAACACCAGATGCCCGTGCGGCGCCACCCGATTGGCCAGCATGGGTGCAAGCACCTTCAGGGGATTGGACAATATATTAGCCACTACCAGCCGGAATTGCCCATCGGGAAGATCATCGGGCAGCATCGCTTCCAACTCTACCCGATTGACCTGGGCATTGTAGCGGGTGGACTGCACGGCCTGCTCGTCTATATCGACAGCCAGCGTCCGGCCAGCGCCCAGCATCCGCGCGGCTATCGCCAAAATGCCCGATCCGCAACCGTAGTCCAGCACCGTTTCCCCGCCCCGCACATTGCCGGCCAGCCACTCCAGGCACAAATGCGTCGTGGGATGGCTGCCGGTGCCGAATGCCAGGCCCGGGTCCAGTTCTATATGGACCAGCCCGCCCGCCGCCTGATCCTGGACGGCGGGAACGTCGGGATTGCCGCGGTGCCAGCTTGGCACGATCCATATCCGGTCGCCCACCTGTATGGGCTGAAACTGCGCCTGTGTCAGGCGCACCCAATCGGCATCGGGAACGTCCCGCAACGTCCAATCGCCGCCGCGATAATCGGCGGCGCCGGAGTCCTGCACCTGTTCGAGTATCAGTTCCGGATCCAGGCCGTCGGGCAGCAGCGCCACCACGCGGTTGTTTCGCCATGCCTGCACATCGGGCTCAAGCCCAGGCTCGCCGAAAAGGGGCTGTTCGGCATCGGTGTCGCCGTCGGCGTCCTCAACCGATACCGACAGTACGCCCGCCTCGATCAAGGCATCCGACAGCGCTTCGGCCTGTGCTTCGGGGCAGATAAGCACGAGTTCGCGCATAGTTTATTCCATCAGTAAAACAGGGGCCTTGCCCCTGTTCGCCAAGCAGGCGGCCCCGCGGGCTAAGGCCGTTGCGACAGCTTGTGTTCCAGGTAATGAATGCTGGTGCCGCCTTCGACAAAGCGCGCATCCTGCATCAGCTCGCGATGCAACGGAATATTGGTCAGCACGCCTTCGACGATCATTTCCGACAGGGCGATTTCCATGCGCGCTATGGCCTGCTGGCGTGTGTCGCCGTAGGTGATGAGCTTGGCGATCATGGAATCGTAGTTGGGCGGCACGGTATAGCCGGCAAACACATGCGAGTCCATGCGTACGCCGGGACCGCCGGGTGTGTGCCAGTTGGTGATGCGGCCCGGGCTGGGCGTGAACTTGAACGGGTCTTCGGCATTGATCCGGCATTCGATCGAATGGCCCTTGAACTGCACGTCGCGCTGGCGCAATGTGAACTTCTCGCCGGCGGCGATCAGGATCTGCTGCTGCACCAGATCTATGCCGGTAATCATCTCGGTAATGGTGTGCTCGACCTGAATACGGGTATTCATTTCGATGAAGAAAAACTCGCCGTTTTCGTACAGGAACTCGAACGTGCCCGCGCCGCGATAATTGATCTTGCGGCAGGCTTCGGCGCAACGCTCGCCGATGCGTTCGATCAGGCGCCGGGCAATACCGGGCGCGGGAGCCTCTTCGATGACCTTCTGATGGCGCCGCTGCATGGAGCAATCGCGTTCGCCCAGCCAGATGGCATTGCGCCCGCCGTCGGCCAGAACCTGGATTTCGATATGGCGAGGATTCTCGAGGAATTTCTCCATATAGACTTCCGGGTTGTTGAACGCCGCACCCGCTTCGTTGCGCGTCATGGCAACCGCATTCAATAACGCCGCTTCGGTATACACGACGCGCATGCCGCGACCACCGCCGCCGCCGGCCGCCTTGATGATGACGGGATAGCCGACCTCGCGCGCAATACGAATGATTTCCTGAGGGTCTTCAGGCAGCGCGCCTTCGGAGCCGGGCACCACGGGTACGCCGGCCTCGATCATGGCCCGCTTGGCGCACACCTTGTCACCCATGATGCGGATCGACTCGGGACGGGGCCCGATAAAGACGAAGCCGCTCTTTTCGACGCGCTCGGCGAAGTCCGCGTTTTCGGCCAGGAAGCCGTATCCGGGATGTATGGCTTCGGAATCGGTGACTTCGGCGGCCGAGATGATCGCCGGCATGTTCAGGTAGCTGTCGCGCGCCGGCGCCGGCCCGATGCACACGGATTCGTCGGACAGGCGGACATATTTGGCGTCGCGGTCGGCTTCCGAATGCACCACCACGGTTTTGATGCCCAGCTCGCGGCAGGCGCGCTGAATGCGCAATGCGATCTCGCCCCGGTTGGCAATAAGGATTTTTTCGAACATGAATTAGCCGATGATAAACAAGGGTTGACCGTATTCGACGGGCTCGCCGTTTTCGACAAGGATTTCCTTGATGACGCCGGATTTATCGGCCTCGATCTCGTTAAGCAGCTTCATGGCTTCGATAATGCAAAGCGGCTCGCCCTCCTTGACCGACTGGCCGACTTCCACGAAGGGCGAGGCACCAGGATTGGGCGACCGATAGAAAGTGCCCACCATGGGCGCCTTGACCGCATGGCCCGCGGGCGCGGCCGGAGCTGCCGGAGCGGCGGCCGCCGGGGCGGGAGCTTCGGCGACAGGCGCCGGTGCGGCGGCGTAGGCCACGGGTTGCACGGTTTGCGAGAATTTGACGATTCTGACCTTGCCCTCGCCTTCGGTGATTTCGAGTTCGGCGATGCCCGATTCAGCAACGAGGTCGATCAAGGTTTTCAGTTTTCTTAGGTCCATACCAACTTCCCGTGCATTACCCCACTGCCATTGCACAGGGTGAACGCAAATGATTAAAGGTTAAAAAGAGACGTGTCCCGCTCTTAACTGGCTAAAGCATAACGCAGGGCGGCTTCATAGCCGAAGGGCCCAAGCCCCGCCACCACTGCCTGCGCCTTGTCGGCCAGGTAGGAATGATGGCGGAAGCTTTCCCGCTTATGCACATTTGATAAATGCACTTCAACAAAAGGAATTTCGACGGCTGACAGCGCATCGCGCAGCGCTACGCTGGTATGCGTGTACGCTGCCGCATTGATGATGATGAAATCGGTCTGGTCCTGGCGCGCCGCCTGTATGCGATCGACGAGCTCGCCTTCGTGGTTGCTTTGGAATGCAACGCAGTGCGCCCCGCATTCCGCCGCCACTTGCGCCAGACGCTGATTGATGTCCGCCAAGGTATGCCGCCCGTAGACTTCGGGCTCGCGGATGCCAAGCAGATTCAGGTTGGGGCCGTGCAAGACTAGGATGTGCTGCGCCATTGCGAATGTTTTGTGAAGACAGACCGCCTTTTTACGCTAAAAAGCGGTATTTGTCCATTAAATAGCCAGCGACGGGCGCGCTCGAGATCCCGACCCCACGGGGTTCTCAGCTCATGCCGACGATGATCTGCTCGAGTTCCTGGGGCTTCACTTGGCCCAGTATCTGGCGGGAAATGCGTCCATCTTTATCGAATACGACCGTAAAGGGCAGGCCGCCGTTCTTGTTGCCCAGGTCTCGCATCAGCTTGATGCCCCCGTGGCCGGCAATCAGCAGGGGATAGGATACCTGGACCTTTTGGCCGAATTTGCGGACATTGGCCGCCGTATCCACCGCCAGGCCCACAAACCGCACATGCCTATGCTTCTGGTGCAAGGCTTCCAGATCGGGCATTTCCTTGACGCACGGCGGGCACCAGGTCGCCCAGAAGTTCAGGACCAGCGGCTTGCCCAGGTATTGATCCAGGCCGATCCGCCGGTCGTCCAGGCCGGGGAACGCATTTGCATAGAAGGGGTCCGGCGGCAAGGCGGCGGCTCGCGCCGTCCAGATCGGCCCGGACAGGCCCGCGCAACCGGCAAACGCCAGCGAGGCCTGGCGTAAAAAGTCTCGCCGTTTCATAGGAACAATCCGAAGGGGTTCAGTAAACGCTTTCATCATAGCATCGCGTCGGCGGCGCTCTCCTGACTACAATACGCCACGGAGGATAGACATGCACTTACATATTCTTGGCATCTGCGGCACGTTCATGGGCGGACTCGCGCTTATCGCGCGCTCGGCGGGTCACACGGTCACCGGTTGCGACGCCGGCGTTTACCCGCCCATGAGCACGCAGCTGGAAGAACAAGGCATCCGCCTGATCGAAGGCTTCGAGACAGATCAGCTAAGCCTGAAGCCGGACCTGTTTGTCATAGGCAATGTGGTGACGCGCGGCAATCCGCTGATGGAAGCCATACTGGATCAGGGCCTGCCTTACGTATCGGGCCCGCAGTGGCTGGGCGAACAGGTGCTTCAGGGCCAGCATGTGCTGGCCGTGGCTGGCACTCATGGCAAGACGACGACCAGCTCGATGCTGGCCTGGATACTGGAACATGCCGGCCGCAAGCCTAACTTCCTGATCGGCGGAATTGCGGCGGGATTGCAGGTTTCGGCGCGCTACGACCCGGGCCGGCCGCTATTTGTGATCGAGGCCGACGAATACGATACGGCCTTCTTCGACAAACGCTCCAAGTTTGTCCATTACCGCCCGCGAACGGCCATATTGAACAATCTTGAATATGATCACGCCGATATCTTCCCCGACCTGGCAGCCATAGAAACCCAGTTCCATCACCTGGTGCGCACCATTCCCGCGCAAGGCCTCCTTGTCCGTCCCGCCGCCTGCGATGCGCTGGATAGAGTCCTGGCCCGCGGATGCTGGACGCCGGTCCAGACCTTCGGCCCCGGCGGCCAATGGCGGGCGCCGGCGGACGACCATCCTTCGCATTTCGAAGTATGGAACGATGACCGCGCCATGGGGACGGTCGAATGGGCGTTGACCGGCGAACACAACAAGATGAACGGGCTTGCCGCCCTGGCGGCGGCCGGGCACCTGGGCATCTCGGCACAGGCCGGCATAGAAGCGCTTTCGGCCTTCCAGGGCGTCAAGCGGCGCATGGAGCTGCGCGGCACTGTGCGCGCCATCGACGTCTACGATGATTTTGCGCACCATCCTACCGCCATCGCCACCACCTTGGCCGGCTTGCGCAAGCGGTTGGGAAGCCGCCGCATCCTGGCCGTGCTGGAGCCCCGCTCCAATACGATGAAGCTGGGCGCCATGGCGGCACGCCTGCCCGACGCGCTGGCCGCGGCCGACCTGGTCTTCTGCTTCGGCGCCGTCCAGGGCAAGCATGCGCTGGGGTGGGACCCCGCCAAGGTCCTGGCGCCGTTGGGCGAACGCGCCACGGCCTACTCCGATCTGGATAAAATGATTGAAGCCATACGCTTGGCGGCACAGCCCGGCGACTCGATTCTTGTAATGAGCAACGGCGGATTCGGAGGCCTGCACCAAAAGCTTCTAGACCGCCTATAGCCTCCAACCGCACAGATGGACGCACCATGATTCTTTATCTGCACGGCTTCCGGTCGTCGCCCAAATCGCACAAGGCCACCCTGCTGGCCGAGGCGTTGCGCGAACGCGGCATGCGGGACGAATGGGTCGCTCCGCAATTGCCCGCCAGTCCCAAGCGGGCCATCGAACTGGCGGCTTATCTTATAGAGCAGGCGAAAAAGACGCGCGGCCTGGAGCCCCAGAAGGATCTGACCATCATGGGTTCGTCGCTGGGCGGCTATTACGCCACCTGCCTGGCCGAATTCTGGAAATGCCGTGCTATCGTCCTGAACCCGGTCGTCTATGCCGCAAGGGATTTGGCAACGCAGGTGGGCGAACACACCATGTACCATTCCGACGATCCCTTCGTTTTTTTGCCCGAATATGTGGACGAGCTGGCGGAAATGGCCGTGGGCAGGCCGGCACACCCCGAGCGCTATTACCTATTGGCGGCAAAAGGCGACGAAGTCCTTGATTGGCGCGAAATGGCGGATTGGTTCTCTGGCTGCAAGGGTCGCATCCTTGATGGCGGCGACCATGGTCTTTCGGATTTTGAACAATGGCTGCCCGAGGTCCTGGCCTTCGCGCTGGCTCCCAGCTAATACCTTACACACCTCATGCGCGCCTTTGCGCACCCCGACGGATCACTATGTACGTTCTTTACGAAGACAGCGGAAATTTCAAGGCGGAGAAGATTTTTTCGCAAAGCGACTCGACCATGCAGGTTGAGTCCGAGTCAGGCAAGCGCAGCAAGATCAAGAACGCCAGCGTATTGTTCAGCTTCGAGCAGCCGGCCCCCGCCGCCCTGCTGGAACAGGGGCAGGCGCTTGCCCAGACCCTGGAAATCGACTTCCTTTGGGAATGCGCGCCGCAAGAAGAGTTCGAGGCGGCCACATTCGCCCAGGATTATTTCGGCCATCCGCCCAGCGCGGTCGAAAAGGCAGCCGTGATTTTCGCCCTGAACAGCGCGCCCGCTTATTTTCATCGGCGCGGCAAGGGCTGCTACCGCCCCGCCCCGCCCGACATCCTGGCTGCCGCTCTGGCGGCCATCGAGAAGAAACAGAAGCAAGCCGCCCTGCAGCAGACCTGGACCGACCAGATGGTGGCCGGCACGCTGCCGCCCGAAATCGCGGCGGTCGCGCAAACGCTGTTGACCCGTCCCGACAAGAACTCCATGGAATGGAAGGCCTTCGAGGCGGCGATCGACACGCTGGGCACCAGTCCCGAAAAATTGCTGCTGTCGCTGGGCGCCTGGCCGCATGCACTGGCCCTGCACCAGCACCGCTTCATGTCGGCGCATTTTCCCAAGGGCACGCAGTTCGCGCCGGTGGAGCTGGGCAACGTGGGCGCCGATCTGCCGCTGGCAGACGTAACCGCCTACTCGGTCGATGACAGCAGCACCATCGAGATCGACGACGCGCTGTCCGTTTCGGCACAGGACGGGGACATCGCCACGATAGGCATCCACATCGCCGCGCCGGGACTGGCCGTTACCCGCGATAGCGACCTGGACAAGCTGGCCCGCAGCCGCATGTCGACCGTCTATATTCCCGGCCTGAAGATACCCATGCTGCCGGCCGAGCTCATCAACGCCTTTTCGCTGGATGCCGGCCAGCCCCGGCCCGCGCTGTCGCTCTATGTGAAAGCCAATCTTGCAACCGGCGAACTGCTTTCCTGGGAGACCCGCCTGGAACGCATACAGGTGCGCGAAAACCTGCGCCATGACATGCTGGACGCCGTGGTGACCGAAGAGGCCCTGGACGACCCTGAAAGCGTTCTGCCCCATGGCGAGTGGCTGCGTCCATTATGGCGCTTTGCGCAGCATCTGTCGGAGCAGCGCGAGCAGATACGCGGCAAGCCTGAAAACAACAACAGGGTCGAGTACTCGTTTGTGCTGGACGGCCCCTACGACGATCCGGATACGCCTGTGCGCCTGGTGCCGCGGCGCCGCAACGCGCCGCTGGACCGCCTGGTCGCCGAATACATGATTCTGACCAACAACCTGTGGGGCGGCCTGCTGGCCAAGCATGGCGTACCCGGCATCTACCGCTCGCAGCAAGCCGGCCGGGTGCGCATGTCCACCCATGCGCTGCCGCATGAGGCCATAGGCGTGCCTCAGTATGCCTGGTCCACCTCGCCCCTGCGCCGCTACGTGGACCTGGTCAACCAGTGGCAGATACTGGCAACGGCCGAGCACGGGGTTTCGGCGCGCCTGGTGGCGCCCTTCAAACCCAAGGACGCCGATTTGTTCGCCATCATCGGCGCCTTCGATTCGCAGTACGCGGCCTGGAGCGACTACCAATCCTCTATGGAGCGCTATTGGTGCATGCGCTGGCTGCAGCAGCAGGGAATGCACACCGTCCAGGCCACAGTGCTGCGCGACGATCTCGTGCGCCTGGACTGCGCACCGCTGGTGATCCGGGTTCCCGCGCTGCCCGAACTCGAGCGCGGCCAGCTAGTGACTTTGGATATTCTTGGATTTGACGAACTTGCCCTTGAACTGGACTGCAGGCTGCGGGAAGTCGCCGCCGCCTGATCCATCGAGCCGGCGCTAGGCCACGAACATGCCCTTGCTTTCCGTCCCGCCGGGGCTGCATGCGCCCCACAACGATTACCTGCGCATAGCCCTGGTATTGTCGCTGGCCATTCATGCGGCCGCGCTGACCGTGCATTTCGTCGATCCGCCGGCGCGCCCACCCGAAACGTCCACGCTGGAAGTTACGCTGGTCAATGCCCGCAGCGAGGCGGCGCCGATACAACCCCGGATGCTGGCGCAGAATCCCTTGAACGGCGGAGGCGAAGCCAACTCGGGCCAGGCTGCCTCGCCCTTGCCGCGCACGGCGGCCCAATCGGCCGACGAAGTAGTGCTGGCGGCCCTGCGAAAACGGCAGGAAGAACTCGAAACAGAACAGGAACGCCTGTTCACCCAACTGATATCCAAGCAGGAAACACGCCCCGAACGCAAGCAGCCCGACTTGTTCGAGCAATCCAATGACCCCGGCGCCGATGCCCGCCACCAGGAAAGCCTGATACTGAATGCCCGGATCAGCGCATTGAAAGAGCGTATAGAGCGATACAACGCGCAACCCCGGCGGCAGTTCACCGGACCATCCGCCAAGGCGGTGGACTATGCCGAATATGTGGAGGCCTGGCGCAAGAAGATCGAGCTGCTGGGCACCGAGCACTACCCCGACGAGGCGCGGGGCAAGGTATACGGAAGCCTGCAACTGACGGTATACATCCGCCGGGACGGTACGCTGGAGCGCATTGAAATAGATCGGCCCTCCACCTACCCCGTACTCAACCTTGCCGCCTCGCGCATCGTGCAATTGGCTGCGCCCTTTCCGCCACTGCCACCGGCCATCGCCGCCAGAACCGATGTGCTTGCCATTACGCGAACCTGGAATTTTATAAACCAGACACTGGAAACCCAAACCCCATGACCTTATCCGGCACACCGAAACGCTATGGCGTCGTGGGCAACCCCATAGCCCAAAGCCGCTCTCCTTTCATTCACCTCGAATTCGGACGCCAGACGGCTATCGACCTGTCGTACGAAACCATCCTGGCCCCGCTGGATGGTTTCACGCGTACGGTGCAGGAGTTCTTCGAACATGGCGGCGCCGGCCTGAACGTTACCGTGCCCTTTAAAGAGCAGGCTTTCGATCTGGCCCATGCGCATCTGTCGGAGCGTGCCCGCCTGGCGGGCGCCGTCAACACCCTGTGGATGCAAGACGGCCAGTTGCACGGCTGCAACACCGACGGCGTGGGCCTGCTGAAGGACCTGGAACGGCTGGGTCACCCCCCAACAGGAAAAAAAATCCTGCTGGTCGGTGCGGGCGGCGCCGCGAAAGGCGTAGTGCTGCCGCTCATGGAAGCAGGCTGCACCCTGTTGCGCGTCGCCAATCGGACGGCGGAGCGCGCCCGCGATCTGCGCGCCCACGTCGCGGGACAGGTGCCCCAACTGGCGCCCAGGTTTGAGGCCGGAAGCCTGGATGAGGCCGGCGGTCCATGGGATATCGTCATCAATGCCACATCCAGCAGCCTGGGCGGCACGCCGCCCGATCTGCCGCGGAACCTGTATGCGCAAGAGGCCTTGGCCTACGACATGGTCTACGCCGCCAGGCCCACGGCCTTTCTGGCGCAAGCCCGGGAACAAGGCGCCAGGCATACGGCGGACGGCCTGGGCATGCTGGTCGGCCAAGCCGCCGCGGCCTACCGGATATGGCACGGCCGCATGCCCGATGTGGAGCCTGTACTGGAAGCCTTGCGGCGCGAGCTTCACTATACTTGAGCCATGACCGCCAGAAAAATAAACAAGACGAAACTGATCGGCGCCACGCTGCTGCTGGGCTTCGCGGCGCTGCTGCTGTACCAGTTCGGCCTGCTCGTCATGGTGCTGTGGCTAAGCGTGCGCGATCCGGGAAGCAGCGCCTTCATGAACGCCACGCTGACCCAGCTTCGAGCCTCGGATCCGCAGGCCAGCCTTGAATACCGCTGGGTACCCTATGAAAACATCAGCAAGAACCTGAAACGCGCCGTGGTCGCCTCGGAGGACGCCAATTTCACCGATCATGAAGGCATCGAGTGGGATGCCATCCGCAAAGCTTGGGAGTACAACCAGAAACAGGCGGATCGCGGGCGCAGCAAGATGCGCGGCGGCTCCACCATTACGCAGCAGTTGGCAAAGAATCTTTTTCTGTCCAGTTCCCGTTCGTACTGGCGCAAAGGGCAGGAACTGGTCCTGACCTACATGATCGAGTTCACCATGAGCAAGGAACGCATACTGGAACTGTATCTGAACGTGGCCCAGTGGGGTACGAATGTGTTCGGCGCCCAGGCCGCCGCCCGGCATTACTACAAGACGGACGCGGCGCGCCTGAGCCAATACCAGGCCGCCACGCTGGCCGCCATGCTGCCCAACCCGGCTTATTACGACGCGCATCGCAGCACGTCTTATCTGCGCTCCCGCGCCGCCACCATACAAAAACGCATGCACATGGTGGAAATCCCCGGGTAAGACGACCGCTGCGCCGTCCGCAAATGTTAAGCTTGCATCTTTCCGTTCGCCATTTAATTCAGGCCTCAAGCACATTCAATGCGCACCGCCCGCCGCTATCTCGCCCGCGAAATATACCGCTCCAGCGCCGTCGTCCTGATGGCGCTGATCGGACTGTTCACTTTTTTCGCCTTGATCGAAGAGCTGGACAATGTCGGCACCAAATTCACGCTGCTCAACCTGTTCTACATGCAGGCGCTGGCCCTGCCTACCCGCCTGTACGATTTGCTGCCGATAGGCCTGCTGATCGGCGCCATCCTGGCCCTGGCCGGCCTGGCGCAGCGCAATGAATTGGTCATCCTGCGGGTATCCGGCGTCAGCGGCATGAAGCTGCTGGCCATGCTATGGGTGGTTACCATCCCGCTGGTGGTGGGGGCCTTCTTCCTGTCGGAGGTCGTCACGCCGGCGGCCGAGATCAAGAGCAGCGAGGCCAGCCTGGCCTTGCTGGGCAAATCGGACGGCAGCCGCCTGAATAGCGGCTACTGGTTCAAGGAAGCCGATGCCGGCGGCGGCACCCGCATCATCAATATTTCCGAATTGAAGTCCAGCGGCGGCGTGGCCGGCATTACCTTGTATGAATTTCATGCCGGGCAGGAACTGGCCTCGGTGTCGCAAGCCAAGGAAGGTCATTTCACCAACGGCACCCTGGTGCTCGACGACGTAACCCAAACCAGCATCGATGCCGGCTCGGTGTCCGCCCTGGCCAACGCCAAAAAGCCGGATGCCCCTCTTACCCGCATCGACACCCAGGCGACCCGGGTGCTGAAGACCACCCTGACACCCGAACGGCTCATTGCACGCATCCTGACGCCCGAGCGGATGTCGATACTCGACCTGGTGGACTACATCGGCTACCTTAAAAGCAACCAGTTGCAGACCGAACGCCAGGTGGTCGCCCTGTGGCGCAAGATGGCCTACCCCTTTACCTTGCTGGTCATGATCACCATTGCGGCGCCCATCGGCTTCATGCAGACCCGGCGCGGCGGCGTGGGCAGCAAGGTGTTCATCGGCATCCTGCTGGGGGTGGGCTTTTTCATGCTCAATCAATTGGCCCTGAATGTCGGCATGCTCAGCAAGTGGGCGCCCTGGGTGACTGCGCTGGTTCCCAACCTGGGTGCCCTGGGCATTGCGCTGGGCGCCCTCATTCTCATGGAAAATCAGCATAATGTCCGGCGATTCAACCAGAACCGCTGGCCCTGGAGCAAATCGGCGGCATGACATCGGCACCCAGCATCTGGATGATAGGCGACCTGCAGGGCTGCTGCGAACCACTGCGCGCCCTGCTTGCGCATCCTGAAATCGCCCGCGACCCGCAGGCCCGTTTCTGGTTCGCGGGAGACCTTATAAACCGGGGGCCCGATTCCCTGAGCACCTTAAGAATGGTCATGGGACTGGGCGACCGCGCCATTTCCGTCCTGGGCAATCACGACCTGCACCTGCTGGCCGTGGCGGCCGGCGTCAAGAAGCCCGGCAAATCCGACACGCTCAACGACATCCTGGATGCACCCGATGCGCAGGAACTGATCGACTGGCTGCGCCACTGCCCCATGGCGCACTACGAACAGCGCCATTTGCTGGTCCATGCCGGGGTGCTGGCCAAATGGGACGTGCGAAAAACATTGAGTCTGGCCGCCGAAGTGGAATCGGCTCTGCGGGGACCGGACTGGAAAAAAATGCTGCACAGCATGTACGGCAACGAACCTGCGCACTGGAAGGACGAGTTCAGCGGCGGCAAGCGCCTGCGCGTCATCATCAATGCCTTGACGCGCATGCGCATGTGCAATGAGCGCGGACACATGGAATTCTCGCACAAGGGAGCTCCATCGCACGGCAGCGACGGGCTCATGCCCTGGTTCGATGTGCCCCATCGCGCCATCAAGGACGATACCGTCGTCTTCGGGCACTGGTCTACGCTGGGGCTGATGATCCGTTCCGACGTCATCTGCCTGGATACCGGCTGCGTCTGGGGCCGGCAATTGACGGCCCTGCGGCTGCATGATCAGCTATTGGTCCAGATACCCTGCGCCCAGTACCAGGAACACCATTAAGCTAAACGTCGTCGACGGCGGCGCCCATGACGGCGCGGCGTATGGCGCGATGCGCCGAAGCCGCCACCTTGGCGCGCCCTTCCTCTTCGCAATATGTGCTGCTCATGATCGGCAGGAACACCAGCTCGACCACGACTCCGGTGGTGCCCAGCAGCCGCCACAGGTTCTGCATCAAGTTCTGCTCGCCGACGAATGCCAGATAGTCGCTGCGCTGCCCCCGATGCGTGAAGCGCAAGGCCACCGGCTGGATATCGACATGGGCCCGGATAGCCGCGTCGAACAGGCTCGAATGAAATGGGGCGACATCGTAGCCGCTGGATGTGGTGCCTTCGGGAAACAGGCCCACGACCTCGCCTTGCTCGAATCGCGCCTTCATTTGGTGGCCCACCGCGCGAACCGCATGGCGATGTCCTCTTTCGATGAAGACCGTGCCCGCGCCCGCCACCAGCCAGCCCAGCACCGGCCAGCGCCGGATGTCGCTTTTTGCCACGAAGGCGGTTGGGCGTATGCTGTTGAGCACAAAGATATCGACCCAGGAAACATGGTTCGCCACCCACAGCACCGGGCCCGCGCGCTTGGGCTCGCCCCGGATGCGCAGCGCAACCCCGCACAAGCGCATCAGCACGCGCGACCAATGCAGGTTCATGCATGAACGCGTTCCAGGGGAAGCCAGGGGAAAGACGATGCTGACGGACAGTAAGCCCAGGATGATCCAAAGCGCCACAAAAACGGCGCGCAATGAGAAACGCAATACGCTCAAATCATTCTCTCTGTGAAGAATTTCCGGATTGGGCAAGCGCATCCAGGTAGCGCTGCAATATCACCATGGCGGCCATGGCGTCGTCCGCATCGTGGGTACCCAGCATTTGCTGGGCCTCCATGCTGGATCCGCGCTCATCGACCAATTCGACCTGCACCCCGAAGCGGCCTCGCAGTTGATTGGCGAATCGGCGGCAACGCAGGCTGGCGTATTGTTCGCCGCCATCGCTGGCCAGGGGAAGGCCGACGATGACTTTGTCGGGTTGCCAGGTCGCCAGCAATTGTTCGATGTCGGCAAAACGCTGATCGCGCCGCACGGACAGCAATATTTCCAGTGGCCGGGCTTGGCCCGTCAATGTATTGCCGATGGCAACGCCTATTTTTTTTGTTCCGTAATCGAACGCCAGCAGGGTCTGCTCAGGCATGGCCCGCGTCGCCGGTCAGCATGAGCGGATCGATGCCTAGCTGGCTCAGGGCCACCCCGTAACGGTCTTCGAATGGCGTCTCGAACAGGATGTCCTTGCTGACGGCCACATTCAGCCAGGCATTCTGCGACATCTCGCTTTCCAGCTGGCCCGCTCCCCATCCGGCATAGCCCAATGTGACAAGAAGTTGCGACGGCCCCTTGCCCTGGGCCACGTCCTGCAAGACATCGCGCGAGGTGGTCAAGGCCACATCCCCCAGTTGGATGCTGGAACTGTATCCACCCACCGGCGCGTGCAGCACAAACCCCCTGTCCGTCTGGACCGGTCCGCCAAAGAAAACCGGAGAGTCCTGGACAGGTCCGATTTCCAGGGAGAGATCCAGGTCGATGCGCTTCAGAAGATCGCCCACCGTAAGATCGGTAGGCCGGTTGATGACCAGGCCCAGTGCTCCATGCTCGGTGTGTTCACAGACATAGATGACCGTATTGGCCAGGTTGCCGGATACCTTGCCAGGCATCGCCAGCAAAAGCTGCTGGGACAAATCGGCGCTCGATTCCGTATCGGGGCGCTTAGCGGATGTGTTCATGGCTCGGCCTCCTGGTATCCAAAAATCGCAACATCGGCAGCTATGTGCTTATACCTCGATCAGCTCGAAATCTTCCTTGCGGGCACCGCACTCGGGGCATACCCAATTGGGAGGCACATCTTCCCAGCGGGTGCCCGGGGCAATACCCTCTTCAGGCAATCCCGCTTCCTCATCATATATCCAACCGCAAATCAAACACATCCAGGTACGCATTTTTTCTTACTCACTGAGATTTACAAATTCAAAGTCCGACGGACTCCGAACGCTTCCATTAGAATGGGGTCAATGTTACTAAACCCAATAGCATTGCACTTGATGCCAGGCAAAAATAGTGCAGACTTTAACCGACCGTTGATACGTGCAAGTTTCAAACCCGCCATTAATACTTATTTTCGGCCCTTTCGATCCCAGCGGATCGAGTAGCCTGCCTGCCGACACGGTTACCTGTGCCGCCATGGGCTGCCATGCCCTGTGCACCCTGACCGCCATCCTGGTGCGGGACACGGCCAGCACCGAGGAAATCCAGCCGGTGCCGCCCGAGCTCATCGACGACCAGGCACGCTGCCTGCTCGAGGACATGACCGTGCACGCGATAAAGGTCGGGCCACTTTATACAACGGAATCGGTAAGTGTACTCGCTCAGATAGCGGCCGATTACAACCACGTACCCCTGGTCCTGCACCTGGGACACCTGCCGGACGAGTCGCTGCTGGAAGGCATCGACGCCGAAGAGGTGCAACTGGCCCTGTTCGAACTGCTGATGCCGCAAACCGATATCGTGGTGGTCGATCACAAGCTGCTGGAGCAATGGCAATCGGAAGGCGTGTTTACCGGCGTCGACGCCGACACCCCCGCCCAGGCCCTGCTCCATTACGGCGCCAAATGGGTACTGAGCACCGGCGCGCCCTTGCGTCCCGGCCATGGCAGCCATCTGCTTCAAGGCCAGCACAGCGAGACCAGCAACTGGAATTGGCGGACGCCCGCCGCGCGGCTGGCCGATGCCGATGGCCCGCTGGCCTGCGCCATCACCACCCAGTTGGCCAGGGGCCTTGACGTCCCGGCCGCCGTCGACGCCGCCATATCGCTGTCCGAACCCTTGGCGGCGCGAACTTTCCAGCCCGGCATGGGACACCTATTGATCAACAGGTCTTCGCCATGACTCTTTCATTACGATTCCCTCAAGGTCTATACGGCATCACACCCGAATGGCACGACACCGACAGGCTGCTGCAAGCCATTCGGGAAGCGGCCCTGGGCGGCATGTCGGCCTTGCAATGGCGCCGTAAAACCGCGACTGCGGAAGAAGGGCTGGAACAGGCTCGCCGCGTGGCCGCGCTATGCCGGGAGCTGGGCCTGGTCTGCATCGTCAACGACGACTGGCGGCTGGCGGCGCTGATAGACGCCGACGGCGTACACCTGGGCAAGGAGGACGGCGGCATGGCGCAGGCCCGCCTGGCCCTGGGTCCCGGAAAGATCATCGGCGCTTCATGCTATAACCAGCCGGCCCTGGCCGCGCAGGCCTTGAAGGCCGACGCCGACTATATCGCTTTCGGCGCCGTATATCCTTCCAGCGTAAAGCCCGATGCCGTACGCGCGACCCTGGAACATATCGAACAGGGCCGCATGCTGGCCGAAAGCAGCCCCGAAAGGCCGCGGCCGGCCGTGGTGGCGATAGGCGGCATCACCGCCGACAACGCCGCCCCGGTCGTTCATGCCGGCGCAGACAGCATCGCGCTGATCAGCGGCCTGTTCGACAGCGGCGATATCCGCGCAACGGCGGCGCGCTGCGCGGCCCTGTTCGCCTAAGCCCCACCCCGGCCAAAGAGCCATGGGGCCGGAACAGCAACGCTTATTGTCCTATAGTCTGTATTTCCAATTTTCCGCGAGAGCCTGAATCATGTCCCGCAATACTCAATTATTCGACCGCGCCTGCCAGACAATACCCGGCGGAGTCAATTCGCCCGTCAGGGCCTTCCGATCGGTGGGCGGCGCACCGCGCTTCATCAAGCGCGCCCAGGGTCCCTATATGTGGGATGCGGACGACACACGCTATATCGACTACGTGGGCTCCTGGGGTCCGGCCATTCTGGGCCATGCGCATCCCGAGGTCATACGCGCCGTCCAGGAGGCCGCTAAAGACGGACTGTCTTTCGGAGCCCCCACCGAAGCCGAGATCGAGATAGCCGAAGCCATAGCGGCGCGCATTCCCTCGATTGAAAAAGTCCGCCTGGTAAGCTCCGGCACGGAAGCGACAATGACCGCGATCCGCCTGGCGCGCGGATTCACGGGGCGCTCGAAAATCATCAAGTTCGAGGGCTGCTACCACGGCCATGCCGACAGCCTGCTCGTCAAGGCGGGCTCGGGGCTGCTGACCTTCGGCAATCCCACCTCGGCGGGCGTGCCTACCGAGTTCATAAAGCACACGCTGGTCCTGGACTTCAACAAGCTGGAGTCCGTCGAGGCGGCATTCAATCAGTACGGCGCCGAGATCGCCTGCGTCATCGTGGAGCCCATAGCGGGCAACATGAACCTGGTCAAACCCACTGCCGGCTTTCTCGAGGGGCTGCGCACACTGTGTACGCAGCATGGCGCATTACTGGTTTTCGACGAGGTCATGACGGGCTTTCGCGCCGGGCCGCAAGGCGTGCAGGGATTGACCGGGGTTACCCCCGACCTGACGACCTTGGCCAAGGTCATAGGCGGCGGCATGCCGGTGGGCGCATTCGGCGGCCGCGCCGACATCATGGAGCACATCGCTCCCTTGGGCGGCGTATATCAGGCCGGCACGCTATCGGGCAACCCCGTGGCGGTTGCCGCGGGCCTGGCAACCCTGAAGCTCCTGGCCGAACCGGGCTTCTATGAGCGCCTGGAAGGCCAAACGCGCAAGCTGGCCGAAGGCCTGGCCCAGCGCGCCCAGGCCGCCGGCATCCCGATGTGCAGCGATTATGTCGGCGGGATGTTCGGAATCTACTTCCGCGAAAGCGTGCCCACGACGTTTGCCGAAGTATCGCAAAGCGATGTGGAGCGCTTCAAGAAGTTCTTCCATGCCATGCTGATCAAAGGCGTGTATTTTGCGCCGTCGGCGTTCGAGGCCGGATTCGTATCGGCCGCGCACGACGACGCGATCATCCAGAGTACGCTGGACGCCGCCGAGGAAGTCTTCACAAAGCTCTAGCAGCCGGCCCGCTTGATGGATGGCGCCGCGCCTGTCAGCCCTCCGGCGGGACGACGGCGGTGACCTCTATTTCAACGCGGGCCCGGTCTTCGATAAGGTCGGCCACCTGCACGGCCGTCATGGCCGGAAAATGGCGGCCGATGATCTCGCGGTAGTGCTGACCCACCTGCCGCAGCGCCGACACATATTCCTGCTTGTCGCATACATACCAGGTCATGCGGGTGATGTGCTGCGGACCCGCGCCGCCCTCTTTCAGGATGGCGACGATATTCTTCAGGGCCTGGCCCACCTGCTCGGCGAAATCGTCGGTTTCGAATTGCTGATGCGCGTTCCAGCCTACCTGGCCGCCCACAAACAGCAGGCGGCTGCCCACCTTCATTTCCGTCATGATTCCGTTCGCGTAGCCGCGCGGCTCCAGCCAATTGGGGGGATGCAGAAACTCCATGCGTTTTCCTTATTGAGTAGCTTTCTTGCGCAGGACGAAGCGCTGTAATTTGCCGGTTTCGGTCCGGGGCAGGCTTTCCATGAACTCGATGGACCTGGGGTATTTGTAGGGCGCGATCGCGGCCTTGACGTATTCCTGCAAGGCCTTGGCCATGGCGGCATCGCCTGCGAAGCCGGGCTTGAGCACGACATAGGCCTTGACGATATTCCCGCGCTCGGCGTCGGGCTGGCCCACCACGCCGCACTCGGCCACAGCCTCGTGCCGCAGCAGGACGCCTTCCACCTCGGGACCCGCGATGTTATAGCCGGCCGAAACAATCATGTCGTCGTTGCGCGCCTGGTAATACAGGTAGCCTTCTTCGTCCATGATGAAGGTGTCGCCGGGCAGGTTCCACCCCTGCTGCACGAATACACGCTGGCGCTCATCGTCCAGATAGCGGCAGCCCGTGGGACCTTTCACCGCCAGCCGGCCCGCCACGCCGCGGGCCACGGGCCGCAGGGCTTCATCGACCACTTGCGCCACGTAGCCCGGCACCGCTTTGCCGATGGCGCCCGGGCGCACCTGCTTGCCGGCGCTCGATACATACACATGGATCATTTCCGTGCCGCCGATGCCGTCTATCATCTCGATGCCGGTCGCCTGCTTCCATAACTGCCGTGTCGCATCCGGCAGGGCCTCGCCCGCCGAGACCGAATTCTTGAGGGACGAAAGGTCGTACTTGCCGACTTGCCCCGCCATTTGTCGATAGAAGGTGGGCGCGGTGAACGTCATGGTCGCGCCGAAATCCTGCACGGTCTTCAGCAATTCGTCGGGCGTCAGTTTTTCGGCCAGCACCGTGGACGCCCCGACGCGCAACGGGAAGCACAACAATCCCCCCAGGCCGAAGGTGAAGGCCAGCGGCGGTGTGCCGCAGACGATGTCATCGGCCCGCATGCCCAGCGTATGGCGCGAAAAGGTGTCGCACATGGCCAGCACGTCGCGGTGGAAGTTCATGCAGCCCTTGGGCTTGCCCGTCGTGCCGCTGGTGAATGCAATAAGGCAGATATCGTCGCCGGCGGTATCGCAGGGTGTGAAATCCGTTGGCTTGCCGGCGGCCAGCGACTCGATGCTGTCCGGGCCATCGTCGTGGAAACAGCGAACCTGGGCCAGCTCGGGACAATAGCTGGAATGCCCTGGATCGGTGCAGTGCATGATTTCGTCCGACAGGCGCTTGTCGCACAGGGCCGCCTGGATCTTCGCCTTGCTGATGGCTTTTTCAAGCTCCACCGCCCGCAGCAAAGGCATGGTGGGAACGGTGACCAGTCCAGCCTTGACGGCGGCCAGCCAACAGGCGGCCATCATGGGATTGTTGGGTCCGCGCAGCAATACGCGGTTGCCCGGCTGCAAGCCCATGTCCTCGACCAGCACGTGCGCAATGCGGTTGGTCAACACCATCAATTCACGATAGCTCATGCCGCGCTGGCCGGGGCCTTCGCGCCAGCGCAGGGCGATCCGCTCGCCGTGGCCCTGCTTGACCATGTCGTCGACCAGGACGCTGGCGCAATTGAATCGCGGCGGATAAGCCACGTCGGGGTTTCCATCGAGCAGCAGGTCCGGCCATTCCTCGAGGGGCGGAAGATGATCCCGCGCAAAGGTATCGTTATGAGCGGATGTTTCCATTGTCGTCTCCTGTCTTTGTGCACACGCGGCGCCGCTTGCGGCGCGCCGGGCCTAGCCGCCTTTCAGCAGCTCCCTGGCGATAATCAGCTTCTGGACCTCGGTGGCGCCTTCATAGATGCGCAGCGCACGAATTTCCCGGTATAGCTTTTCGACCGGGGCGCCAGAGACCACTCCCGCGCCGCCGAACATCTGCACGGCGCGATCGATGACCCGCTGCGCGGACTCGGTCGCCGCCATCTTGGCCATGGCCGCCTCGCCGGTGGTGCGCACCCCCTTGACGTCGCGCAGCCAGGCTGCCCGATAGGTCAACAAGGCGGCGGCGTCGATCTCGCAGGCCATCTCGCCCAGCGCCGCCTGGGTCAGTTGCATGTCGCCCAATGTCTGGCCGAACATGCGCCGCGACTTGACCCTGGCCACCGCCTCGTCCAGCGCGCGGCGGGCAAAGCCCACGGCCGCGGCCGCGACCGAGGCCCGGAAGATATCCAGTGTCATCATGGCGATCTTGAAGCCCTGCCCCGCGTCGCCCAGTCTTCTGTCGGCGCTTACCCGGCAATTTTCGAATCGCAAAGTCGCCAGTGGATGGGGCGCAATGACATCGATGCGCTCGGCGATATGCAGGCCGGGAGTATCGGCGTCCACCACAAAAGCGCTGATGCCCCGGGCTCCAGGCGCCTCGCCGGTTCGGGCGAAGACGCAGTAGAAATCGGCGATTCCGCCGTTGGATATCCAGGTTTTCACGCCATTCAGGATGTAGTCCCCGCCATCCTGAACCGCGGAGCAGGACATGGCGGCCACGTCGGAACCCGCATCCGGTTCCGATAGCGCGAAGGCGGCAATGGAACGGCCCGCCGCCACCTCGGGCAGATAGCGATGGCGCAGGGCCGTGCTTCCGGCGAGCGAAATGGCGCCGCTGCCCAGGCCTTGCATGGCGAAGGCAAAATCGGCCAGGCCATCGTGACGGGCCAGCGTCTCACGCAAAATGCATAAAGAACGGGAATCGATCTCGGGCCAGCGCCCGCCCCATGCGCCCTGCGGCCCCTGCGGCACGGCGTACCGCAGCCAACCGGCCTGGCCCAATTGCGCCACCAGCCGGCGGCAGGCCGCATCGGTATCCGCATGGTCGACATCCGTCAGCGCATCCCCGCACCAGGCCTCCAGGCCGGATGCCAGTTCCTGATGGCGGGCGTCGAAAAAAGGCCAATCCAGCCAACTGGTGTCGCTCATTCAGTTTCCTTCGAACACAGGCTTGCGCTTGGCGACGAAAGCCTCGTAGGCGCGCCGGAAATCCCGTGTCTGCATGCAGACGGCCTGGGCCTGAGCCTCGGCTTCAATGGCTTCATCCACGCCCATATTCCATTCCTGGTGCAACAGCTTCTTGGTCATGCCGTGCGCAAAGGTGGGCCCGTCCGCCAGTTGGCGCGCCAGCGCCTGGGCCGCCGGCAGCACCGCGTCCGGCGCGTGCAGGCTATTGAAGAAGCCCCAGCCCATGCCTTCGTCAGCCGTCATGGCCCGGCCGGTGTAAAGCAGTTCGGACGCCCTGCCCTGCCCTATCATGCGCGGCAAAAGCGTGCAGGCGCCCATATCGGCCCCCGCCAGGCCGACACGCGTGAACAGAAAGGCGGTGCGTGCCTGCGGCGTACCCAACCGCAGGTCGGAAGCCAGGGCGACCATGGCCCCGGCGCCGGCGCAGATGCCATCCACCGCCGCGACGATGGGCGCCGGACAGGCGCGCATGGCCTTGACCAGGTCGCCCGTCATGCGCGTGAAGTCCAGCAACTGAGGCATGCTCATTTCCGTCAACGGTCCAATGATTTCATGCACGTCGCCGCCCGAACAGAAGTTCCCGCCCGCTCCCGTCACGACGACAGCCTTGATATCGGTGGCATAGACCAGCCCGCGAAACAGATCGCGCAGCTCGGCATAGGAATCGAACGTCAATGGGTTCTTGCGTTCGGGCCGGTTCAAGGTGATGGTGGCGACCTTGCCGTCCTGCGATGCGGTCCACAGGAAGTTCTTCGCCTTGAAGCCGGCGTAGGGACGCTTATGATGCGTCATGGTGTGTACTGTTTCCTGCATGCTGTTTCCTTTTCTGTGCGCGGCGGGCCTCAGCCCGCCATGACCTCGCCGCCGTCCACGGGCAGGGCTTGTCCATTGATGGATTCGGCGGCCGGCAGGCATAGCCACGCCACGGCCTGGGCCACGTCGCTCGGCTGCACCAGCCTGCCTTGGGGGTTGCGTTGCGCCAGCGTGGCCCTGGCCTGGTCGGCGGATACGCCCGTTTTATTTACGATGTTCTCGATGGCACCCAGGACGATATCCGTTTCGGTATAGCCGGGACACACGGCATTGACCGTGATCCCCTTGCGGGCGACCTCCTGGGCCAGCGCGCGGGTAAGCCCCACCACGCCGTGCTTGGCCGCGCAGTAAGCGCCGACATAGGCATAGCCGACCAGTCCGGCGGTGCTCGCAACGTTGACGATGCGGCCCCATTTGCCTTCCAGCATGTCGGGCAGCGCGGCCTGCATGCAGTGGAAGGTCCCGCTTAGATTGACCGCGATCATGCGTTGCCAGGCGTCTTCGTCGATGCGGTCGAAGCGCTGGCTTTCCGCCTGCCCCGCATTATTGACCAGGATGTCGATGGCGCCGAACGCGGCCTTGGCCTGCGCGAAGGCTTGTACGACTTGGGTTCGCTGCGCGATATCGGCGCGCACGAAACCGGCCTGCGCCTGCGCGCCAAGGCGGCCGGCCGCCTCGTCCAGCGCGTCGGCATCGCGCCCCATCAGTGTGACGCGCGCACCTAGGCCGGCCAGGCGCTGCGCAACTGCGAAGCCTATGCCGCGCGATCCTCCGGTCACCAGGGCGTGCCGCCCGTTCAATGGCTGGGTTGTGTTCATTTTGCTATCGGCTGCGCATAGGCGGCCGCCCGTTCGAAATTGGTTTCCAATTGCCGTTTGGCGGGGAAGTACTGGCGCGGCCAATTGATATCGGTGTAGCCGATGCGCGCCGATTCCCGCAGGGTCCAGGCGGCATCGGCCAGATGGGGCCGGGCCAGCGCGCACAAGTCGGCGCGCCCCGAGGCGATGATGCTGTTCACATGATCGGCTTCGAAAATGGCTCCCACGGCTATCGTCGGCACGCAAGCCTCGTTGCGGATGCGGTCGGAGAACGGCGTTTGATACATGCGCCCGTAGACCGGCTGCTCCGCCTTGCTGACCTGCCCCGAGGAGCAGTCCAGCATGTCGGCGCCGGCCTGCTTGAAGCGCAGCGCGATCTGTACGGCATCGTCGGCGGTGATGCCGCCGTCGACCCAATCGTGCGCCGAGATCCGCACCGACATCGGCAACTCTTCGGGCCAGGCCGCCCTGACAGCGTGGAAGACTTCCAGCGGATAGCGCAGGCGATTGTCCAGCGACCCACCGTATTCATCATCGCGCTGGTTGGTCAGCGGCGAAATGAAGCTGGACAGCAAGTAGCCGTGGGCGCAATGCAGCTCCAGCCAGTCGAAGCCGGCCTGGGCCGCGCGCCGGGCCGCCGCCGCGAACTGGTCGCAAACGGCATCCATCTGCCCGCGCGTCATGGCCTGGGGCACCTGCGATACTCCCGGCATATACGGTAGCGCCGACGCGGACACCAGGGGCCAGTTGCCTTCGGTCAAGGGCATGTCGGTGCCTTCCCAACTGACGCGGGTGGAACCCTTGCGGCCCGCGTGTCCCAGCTGTATGCCTATGCGCGCATCGCTGTTCTGATGGACGAAGTCGACGATGCGCTTGAAAGCCGACATCTGCCCGTCCGTCCACAATCCGGGACAGCCCGGGGTTATGCGCGCTTCCGGAGATACGCAGGTCATCTCGACCATGACCATGCCTGCACCCCCCATGGCGCGCCCGCCCAGGTGCACCAGATGGAAATCGCCCGGCACCCCATCCACGCTGGAATACATCGCCATGGGCGACACCACGATACGATTCTTCAGTGTCACGCTGCGCGCCTTGTAGGGGGTCAGCATGGGCGGCACCGGACCGCCATCCGCATTCATGCCGGCTGTGCCGGCCAGCCATTGCTCATAGCCCTCCAGCCAGGCGGCATCGCGCAGGCGCAGGTTTTCGTGGGAAATGCGTTGCGAGCGCGTCAACAGCGAGTAGGCGAACTGCCTCGGTTCGAGGCCGGCATAGCGCGCGACATTTTCGAACCATTCGGTCGAATTGCGCGCAGCATTCTGGATTTTCAGGACTTCGACGCTGCGCACTTCCTGATAATGGGCAAGCGCCGCCTTAAGGTCTTTGCCATGGGCCAGCAGGGATCGGTGCAGTTCGATGGCGTCTTCCAGCGCCAGCTTGGTGCCCGAACCTATCGAGAAATGCGCCGTATGCGCGGCGTCGCCCATCAGCACGACGGGTACGCTGCGCCCGTCGGGCAAAGCCTGTTGATGTATCCATGTATCGCAGATGACGCGCGGGAAGCGTATCCAGATCGCCGACCCGCGCAGATGCCCGGCGTTCGAAATCAGCGCGTGCCCGCCCAGCCACGGCGCGAATAATTTTTCGCAATAGGCGATGCCGTCCTCCTGGCTCATCGCATCCAGGCCGGCGGCCTTCCAGGTTTCGTCCAGGGTCTCGACGATGAAGGTCGACATGCCCGGCTCGAATTGATAGGCATGCGCCTGGAACCAGCCGTGTTCGGTCTGGACAAAGGCAAAGGTGAACGCGTCGAATGTCTGCGTGGTGCCCAGCCAGACGAAACGGCACTGGCGCGTATCGATATCGGGCTTGTAGGTATCGGCGTAGCGTGTGCGCACCCGACTGTTCAAGCCGTCGGAGGCGATCACCAGGTCAGCCTGATATTTCTGGGCGATGGCCTGGTCGTCGGCCACGTCGGTTTCAAAGACCAGATTTACGCCCAGCGCTTCGCAGCGCGCCTGCAGGATATTCAGCAGCTTCTTGCGGCCTATGCCTATGAAGCCATGTCCGCCGCTGCGCACGCTTTGGCCTTTGTAATGGATTTCAATATCGTCCCAGTGGTTGAAGGCGGCGCTGATCTGCTCCGCCGAGACAGGGTCGGCTTCCTTCAGGTTATCCAGGGTGGCATCGGAGAAAACCACGCCCCACCCGAAGGTGTCGTAGGGGCGGTTGCGCTCTATGACGGTGACTTCATGGCGGGCATCGGCAAGCTTCATCAGCAAACCGAAATACAGCCCAGCCGGCCCTCCGCCTATGCATGCGATTTTCATGGTTGCTCCGGGTTTGTCTTCGCCATGGCCGCATTGCGCCATCGGCCGCTATATAGTTTAAGCTTAAACTATATAGCCAAAAAAAACCGCCCGCAAGGATTTTTTGCACAGCGCCCGGAGGCGCCATGCTTGCGAACGGCGTCGGCCCGTCAGGACCTTTGAACACCCACCAACTTAACGATTCGATTCCGCCAAGCCATAGATGGCCTGCAACAGATTCACACGGGATTGCGCCACCACCGCGCCGCGCCATTCGTCGTGATCGGGATAGAAGGCCGCCCGATGCGCCGCCTTCATTTCCTTGCGCCGGGCCGGGTCGACGTCGGCCTGGGCGGCCAGCCAGCGATCCCC
The DNA here is from genome assembly GCF_048751585.1 of Pollutimonas rozaliensis. Lineage (NCBI taxonomy): Bacteria > Pseudomonadati > Pseudomonadota > Betaproteobacteria > Burkholderiales > Alcaligenaceae > Pollutimonas > Pollutimonas rozaliensis. The sequence continues at coordinate 231,621 of NZ_JAZHOB010000004.1, forward strand.
GCGCAAAGCCAGAAAGACTTCGTTCATGGGCACCGTACCGTATTCGAGAGCCATGAAGGTCAGTTCGGGAACCTGGCGGCATTCCTCCAGCATGGCCTGCAGGCCGGTGCCAATGATGTCCACCGTGCTGGAATCGGGATCGGTCACGCTGACCACGTCGCTGCCCCACCAGGCTTTGGCCCGCAGATATTCCGGGCGCCCCTTCTGTACGAAGATTTTCTCGGCGTGCCCGTAAGGACCCAGGCCGGTGTGATAATCGATCCAAGCCATTCGGTCGCGATTCCGTCCGTAGAGCGCCAGCACCTGGCGCAATGTACGGTTGCTCCAGCTGGGCTTGCCGCCGCCGTAGAACAGGCCGTTCGGATGGCTGTATTGCCCCAGCATCACGCCTTCGCGATAGGCCTGCTCGCCCTCATTGTCCCTGAATGCCTGGATGGCGGCTTCGTTCTCGGCGGAAGGCGGCCAGCTTTGCGGAATCAGCAAGTCGTGCAGGCGTCCGTAGTGCTGGTTCCCGGGCAACGGTTTGCTGAAATCGCAGAAATTCCGGTTCAGATCGATATTGTCTTCATTGGTGCGATGCCCCCAGGAAAACCCATAGGCGTTCACCGCGTGGATCAGCAGGATGCCTATGCCGGCGGCCTGAGCCTTGTCCAGCAGGGCCTGGTCGTCCAGCAACGCCACCTGGCATCCCGATCCGCAATAACCCTCTTCGCCATGCATGGCCGAGGTCAGCACCAGCAAGGCGCGCGCGTCGGCGGCGCCGTAATAGGCCGTGTCCATTGCAAGTTCCTCGCCCTGTACGCCCGGACCCACCGGATTCACGTAGGACTCCAGATTGCATTGCCGCCGGCGGGCGGCGGCAAGAAAGCGTGCGCGCGCATCCGCGTAGCTGCCGCCAAAGTACTTCTCGAACATTATTCAGGTCTCCTGCAATTGTTATTCGGCGGACTGCGCCATATCAAGGACGGCGGCGGGGCGACTGGGTAAACTGCCGTTTGCGGCCGCTAACGGAATTTACCACCGCCATGTCATTGAAGATTAAAATATCCCGGCCTCTACCTTGGCATCCCGCAACAACGCCTCCTCAGTGTCATTTATCCTACAACAAAAGCCATGCCCGATACGCCCGACCTGGAAAGCCGCACCGTCCCCGAAGACCATCGCGATTTGCGGCTCTGGCTGCGCATGCTGACCTGCTGCAACCTGATCGAAAGCGAGATACGCAGCCGCCTGCGCACGGAGTACGAAACCACCCTGCCGCGTTTCGACCTGATGGCGCAACTGCTGCGGGCGCCGGGCGGCATGAAGATGAGCGAGCTCTCGCGCCATATGATGGTCACCAACGGCAATATCACGGGGATTACCGACCAGCTTGAAAAAGAAGGACTGGTCGAGCGCGTGAAAGTGGCAACCGACCGGCGCAGCTCGCTGATAAAACTCACCGGCAAGGGAAAGCGCAGCTTCAAGAAAATGGCACAGGCGCATGAACAATGGGTGCAATCCCTTTTCAGCGGCCTGTCCGAGAAAAGCCGAAACGCTCTTTTCGACGCCCTGGGCGAGCTCAAGCTGCTGACCCGTCCTCAGCCATCGGACCGGAACTGAACACTACGATAAAATCAATCGTTCCAGAATTCCCCTTGCCGAGTAAACGCCATGGCCGTCAATCTTTACATCCCCCCGGAATCCAGCATTTTCCCCGTCGCGGGCATAGAAATCGGCATCGCCGAGGCCGGCATACGCAAGGCCGGCCGCCGCGATCTGACGGTGTTCCGCCTGGCTGAAGGCAGCAGCGTTGCGGGAGTATTCACCCTTAACCGCTTCCGCGCGGCGCCGGTGCAGGTCAGCGAAGCGCATCTGGCAAGCGGGCAAGGCATCCGTGCCCTGGTCATCAATACCGGCAACGCCAACGCAGGCACGGGCCAGAGCGGCCTGCAAGCGGCCACCAAAACCTGCGAGGCGCTGGCCGGCATTCTTGGCCTGGATTCCCGCCAGATATTGCCTTTTTCCACCGGGGTCATCCTGGAACCGCTGCCAACGGACCGGCTGGTCGCCGCCCTGCCGGCCGCCGTGAGCAGTATTTCCGCGGACAACTGGTTCGCGGCCGCTCACAGCATCATGACCACCGACACCCAGCCCAAGATCGTCTCCAAACGGGTGGCGCTGGGCAATGCCACCATCACGCTTACCGGCATCAGCAAGGGCGCGGGCATGATACGGCCCAATATGGCAACCATGCTGGGCTACCTGGCCACCGACGCCGGCATTGCGCCGCAGTTGCTCAAAGACATGATCCGCGGCATCGCCGACCGCTCGTTCAACCGCATTACCGTCGACGGCGACACCTCGACCAACGATTCCTTCATCATCATGGCCACGGGCCAAAGCGGCGTCCAGGTCGATTCGACATCCGACCCGCTCTATGCACCGCTGTACGAGGCGCTGGCCGAAGCCGCCACGGAACTGGCGCAAAAAATCGTCCGGGACGCGGAAGGCGCAACCAAGTTCATGACCATCCAGGTGGAAGAGGCCAAAACCGGCGACGAAGCACTGAAAGTGGCTTATGCCGTAGCGCAGTCGCCCCTGGTCAAGACCGCCTTTTTCGCCTCCGACCCCAATCTGGGCCGCATCCTGTGCGCCGTCGGCTATGCGGGCATCGACGATCTGGATGTCAAGACGACCCGGCTGTGGCTGGGCGACGTGATGGTGGCCAGCCAGGGCGAGCGCCACCCCGATTACCGGGAAGAGGACGGCCAGCGCGTCATGAAAGAAGCCGAAATCGTCGTGCGCATCGCCCTGGGCCGGGGTACGGCGGCCGATACGGTCTATACCTGCGACTTCTCCCATGAATACGTCAGCATCAACGCGGATTACCGCTCATAAACAGGGTAAGCCCTTGACTTAATGCGTCATTTTCGCGACGCAACTTGACTTGGCCAAACGCCTCGGGCTAGAATCATGAGCTTGGCATTTGGCCAAGGCTTTAAAGCATATTTAAACTTTCAGGAATCCCACATGTACGCGGTCATAAAAACCGGCGGCAAACAGTATCGTGTTGCCGCAGGTCAAAAACTAAAGATAGAACAGATACCGGCAGACATTGGGCAAGAAATCACGCTAGACCAGGTGTTATCGGTTGGCGAAGGCGATCAATTGAAGATTGGCACGCCTTTGGTTACCGGCGCTGTGGTCAAGGCTACCGTTCTTGCGCAAGGCCGCCACGACAAGGTAAAGATTTTCAAGATGCGCCGGCGCAAGCATTACCAAAAACGCCAGGGCCATCGTCAAAACTACACCGAACTTCGTATCGAAGCCATTACGGCTTAACGATTGATTTAACGGTTTTGTATAGCAGGAGCTAAACATGGCACAGAAAAAAGGCGGCGGCTCTACGCGTAACGGTCGCGACTCAGAATCGAAGCGACTTGGTGTAAAAACCTATGGCGGCCAGCAGATTTCGGCTGGTTCCATCATTGTCCGCCAGCGCGGCACCCAGTTCCATCCCGGCGTCAACGTCGGCATCGGCAAGGACCACACGCTGTTCTCGCTGGTTGACGGCACGGTTCAGTTCGCCATCAAGGGCGCGCTAAACAAACGCACCGTCTCGGTCGTCACCGCCGAATAAGCGACGCTCGCGGATATCAGGAAGCCCTGCCGTTAAGGCGGGGCTTTTTGTTTCTGACAGCGCGCATAGACGAACTACAATAGACGCCCAAGGCGCCATCTTTTTTTTTAAGCTCACCACCATGAAATTCGTAGACGAAGCAACCATCGAAGTCATTGCCGGCAAGGGCGGCAATGGCGCGGCGAGCTTTCGCCGCGAAAAATTCATTCCCAAAGGCGGGCCCGATGGCGGCGACGGCGGACGCGGCGGCAGCATCTACGCCATTGCCGATCGCAACATCAATACCCTGATCGACTTCCGCTATGCGCGCCTGCACCGCGCCAAGAACGGCGAGAACGGCCGCGGCTCCGACCAATACGGAGCCGCCGCGCCCGACATCACCCTGCGCGTGCCGGTGGGCACCACCATCCTGGATGCCGAGACCGGCGAACAACTGTTCGACCTGGATCGAAACAACGAAAAGGTCACGCTTGCGGCCGGCGGCCCCGGCGGCCTGGGCAACCTGCATTTCAAGTCCAGCACCAACCGCGCGCCCCGACAATCCACTCCCGGCAAGGAAGGCGAGCAGCGCAAACTGCGTCTGGAGCTTAAAGTACTGGCCGATGTCGGCCTGCTGGGCCTTCCAAATGCCGGCAAGTCGACCCTGATCAGCAAGGTGTCCAACGCTCGGCCCAAGATCGCCGACTACCCCTTCACCACCCTGCATCCCAACCTGGGCGTGGTCCGCACATCGCCCTCGCACAGCTTCGTCATCGCCGATATTCCCGGCCTGATCGAAGGCGCCTCGGAAGGCGCCGGGCTGGGCCATCTGTTCCTGCGCCACCTGTCGCGCACGCGGGTGCTCCTGCACCTGGTCGACGTGTCGTCCCCCGATCCCGATGCCGATCTGATCGAACAGGCGGCCAAGGATGCGCGGGCCATCGTCGAGGAACTGCGCCTGTACGACACAGCCCTCTACGAAAAGCCGCGCTGGCTGGTCCTGAACAAATTGGACATGGTTCCGGATCCCGAGCAGGTAAAGCAGCGGCTATGCGATGCGCTGGGCTGGACCGGCCCGGTCTTCAGCATCTCGGCGCTGACCGGCGACGGCACCCAGGACCTGACCTGGCGCCTGCAGGAATGGCTGGACGCGGAACGCGAAAAAACCAATATCGCCCAGGACAAGGCCGACGGCACTTACGTTGCCGAAGACCCCCGTTTCGATGACACCCGTTCCGATTTAAGCTGAACCGACTCTTCGCCTTTCGCTACATGACCGCCGCTCATATTCCGCTGTCCGCCGTTTCTCATGCCAAACGCCTGGTCGTCAAAGTAGGCTCTTCACTCGTCACCAACGAAGGCAAGGGCATAGACGAGGCTGCCGTTGCGCAGTGGGCGGCCCAGATCGCCAGCCTGCATGGGCAAGGCAAGCAAATGGTGCTGGTTTCCAGCGGCGCCATCGCCGAAGGCATGGCGCGGTTGGGCTGGCCGCGCCGGCCCAACGCCATGCACGAGCTGCAGGCCGCGGCGGCCGTCGGCCAGATGGGCCTTATACAAGCCTACGAAGTGGCATTTGCCCGGCACGGCATACGCACCGCGCAAATATTGCTGACCCATGAAGATCTGGCCGACAGGCGCCGCTACCTGAATGCGCGCAGTACCTTGTACACCCTGCTGGGCCTGGGCGTTGTGCCCATCGTCAATGAAAACGACACCGTGGTGACCGACGAAATCCGCCTGGGCGACAACGACACCCTGGGCGCGCTGGTGACCAATCTGATCGAAGCCGAGGCGCTGGTCATACTTACCGACCAGTCGGGCCTGTACAGCGCCGACCCCCGCAAGCATCCGGATGCAAAGTTCATCGCCGTGGGCCAGGCCGGCGACCCCGCCCTGGAGGCCATGGCTGGCGGGTCGGGCAGCAGCATAGGCACCGGCGGCATGCTCACCAAGGTATTGGCGGCCAAGCGGGCCGCCAATAGCGGGGGCCATACCGTGATTGCCTCGGGCCGCGAGGCGGACGTTCTGTTGCGCTTGGCGCAAGGCGAGTCCATAGGCACCGAACTGCGCGCCATTCTTCCTGTGCGATCGGCGCGCCAGCGCTGGCTGGCCAACCACCTGCGCCTGCGGGGCCGAATTACCCTGGACGCCGGGGCCGTGCGCGCCCTGATGCAAGGGCACAAAAGCCTTCTGGCCATCGGCGTGACCGAGGTCGAGGGCGAATTCGAGCGCGGCGATGTGGTCGCTTGCGTCGATCAGCACGGCGTGGAATGCGGCCGGGGCCTGATCAATTACTCCGCCTCTGACACTCGCCGCATCATGCGCCAGCCCAGCAGCCGCATTGCCGATATCCTGGGCAGCATGTCGGATCCCGAACTGATGCACCGCGACAACATGGTGTTTGTCCGCAGCGCGGCCGGCCCGCGACCAGGCGGGGAATAACGCCGGGGCTCCGTGCCAAGCGGCCGGGGACCAGGCCGCTATTTCTGCGCGGGAATAAACAGGGTTTCCTTGACCTCTTCCATGACGACGCAGCTTTTGGTCTGCGTGACGCCCGGCAAACGCAGCAGGATATCGCCCAACAGGCTGCGATACTGCCCTATTTCCTTGATGCGGGCTTTGACCAGATAGTCGAAATCGCCCGATACCAGATGGCATTCCTGAACCTGCGGAATGCACAGGATTTCGCGTCGGAAATCGTCGAAGGTCCGATCCGACTTGCTGGACATGGATATCTCCACGAACACCAGCAGGCCGGCGTCCAGCGCGGACGGGGCAACCCGGGCGTAATAGCCGGTAATGATGCCGTCGCGCTCCAGGCGCTTTACCCGCTCGATGCATGGGGTTACGGTCAGGCCCACGCGCTCGGCCAGCTCCGTCATCGACATGCGGCCATCGCGCTGCAATAAATCCAGTATGTGCCGGTCCAGCTTGTCCAGTTCAAAGGTGGGGGTGCGCTGTATTCGCATCGCATGTTTCCTGGGAATTTCGCCCGGCCGCCCATGAATGGGCGGCGCCTTTTGCCGCAACAGGGATTATTGCTGAAAACACGGCCTTTCAACTTCTTTTCAGAAAATATTGCTGTAAATCCATTTTCTTTAGGGAAATTAACTAGGCTAGCTACCCTATCATCCTAGAAATTAGAGCTCAAGTTTGGAATGAAATGAAAATCATTGTTCTGGGGGCCGGCGCCATCGGCGTAGCCAGCGCCTATTATCTGGCGCGCCAAGGCCATGAGGTCACTGTGCTGGAGCGCAACCCAGGCCCCGCGCTTGAAACCAGCTTTGCCAACGCGGGCCAGATTTCATACGGCTATTCCTCGCCCTGGGCGGCGCCGGGCGTTCCGCTCAAAGCCATCAAATGGATGTTTGCCCAGCACCCTCCACTGACAATACGGCCGGACGGCACGCTATTCCAGCTGAAATGGCTCTTTCAGATGTGGCGCAATTGCAATGCCGGCCGCTACGCCGCCAACAAAGAACGCATGGTCAGGCTGTCGTCCTACAGCCGCGCCTGCCTGGAATCCTTGCGCAACGAGATCGGCATCCAGTACGAAGGGCGCAGCCAAGGCACGCTACAGGTATTCCGCAGCCAACAGCAACTGGATAGCGTAGGTCAGGACATCGATGTGCTGCGCGAGGCGGGCATCGAATATCAATTGCTGTCCCGCCAGGAACTGCGCCAGGCGGAACCCGCCCTTGCCCACACCGAAGACAAGCTGGCCGGCGGACTGCGCTTGCCCAATGACGAAACAGGCGACTGCCAGTTGTTCACCACGCGTTTGGCGGCTGAAGCCGAGAAGCTGGGCGTACAGTTCCGCTACGGCGTCGATATCCAGCGCGTGGTTCTTGCCGGCGGCAAGGTGGCCGGCATCCAATGTCAGGGCCATCAATTCACGGCGGATGCCTATGTCGTCGCCCTGGGTGCATGGTCCACGCAGTTGCTGAAGCATGCCGTGGCCTTGCCGGTGTATCCGCTAAAAGGCTATTCCATTACCGTGCCTGTCGCCGACGAGCGCCATGCGCCGGTATCCACCCTGCTGGATGAAACTTATAAGATCGCGATCACGCGCTTCGACCAACGCATACGGGTAGGCGGCATGGCCGAGATCGTCGGCTTCGACAAGACCCTGGACGAGCGGCGCCGAAAGACGCTGCAGATGGTGCTGGACGATCTGTTTCCCGGCAGCTATGCGGAAGGCGAGCTGTCTTTCTGGACCGGCTTGCGTCCCAAAACGCCGGACAGCACCCCCATAGTGGGCGCCACCGGACTGCCCAATCTGTTTTTGAATACCGGGCATGGCACATTGGGCTGGACCATGGCTTGCGGCAGCGGCCAGCTGTTGGCCGACATCGTTTCGGGACGGCCGACCGCCATACGCAGCGATGACCTGTCGATACATCGCTACGGTTCAGGCTCGCGCAGAGCCGCCAGTACGACGCACTATACGGGGCCGGTAAACATATAGCCCCAGTTATGCACCGATTTAAGCGGTATGTCGATACCGTGATCGGTGAACTTGCGGCGCAGCCGGCTGACCAGCACTCCCAGCCTGCCTTGCTGTGTCAGCGGCACGGTCAGGGCATAGCTGGAGTTGACCGCATCGATAAGCTGTTTATGAGTGGCCCGCAGTTCGGGGGTGGCCAGCAAAGCTGTCAGAAACGCCCGCTCGCCGGTCGTCAGGCGCATGCGTATGCCTTGCGGACTGACAAGCACCCATGCCTGCTCCTGCATGCTCCAGATGCCTGGCTGCGGATAAGCCGAAGGCTGAACTGACGGACTCTGGACTTTGCCGGCCCGGTAAAACAGGCGCAACAGCATACTGGCCAGGAGGCGTGTAGAACCGGTATGCGGACAACAGTTATCGGCGCCCACCTGCATGGCCTGGATAACGGCTGTTTCACTGTCCGGCTCGACCAGGGCGACGATGCCGGCGCCTGAATGCAGCGCCCGGAGACTGGCGGCGGCGGAACAGTTCTCGTCGTGCGAGCCGGCAAGCACCACGACGGCCAAGTGATCAGGGGAAAGCCGGGCCTGCGCCACCCGGTAAAGCTCGGGCATATCGATGCAGCACAGGACCTCGAAGCCGTGGGACTGTAGCTCGGCCGCACGATTGGAGCACTCGCGGCGAGCCAAGCTTCCCATTTCAGGAGCAAACAACAAGACAATAGGATCAAGCGTCATACTGCGGGAAGGAAAAATGCAAACATTGAGACCTCCGCCCGGGGCCAATAAATTCAAATCGAACGCTTTTCTATTGTGCGCTTTTCCCCAAAAATTTTAACTTCTAAATATTTTTTATTACTTTATTTTACATCAAACTATCACGTTCGTAATTGATACTATTACCAATGTGATTGAATTAAATCGTTCAATCACAATCGTGAACCATTTTGCCGACCGCCTTCGTCGAGCCCGAAATTTACGGGGCATGAGCCAATCCGCATTGGCCAAAGCCTGCGGTCTGTCGCAAGGCGCCATCGCCAACTATGAGAACAAGACGCGCCAAACTGCCAAAGGCATCTTCCAACTTGCCGAGGCGCTGCACGTCAACCCCGCATGGCTGGCCCAGGGCATAGGGCCGATGGAAGCGGCCGATCCCGTCGATGCACCACATTCGACATATCAGCTTTCCGACCCCGCACACGCTTCTCAGCATGGCCTGTGGCCATTCAAAAACATTTCTCCGGATGTTTACTGGTCGCTGTCCCGCAAAGAGCGCAATATCTTGGAAGACACTATGGCCAGTCTGATCAGATCATTTCGGGAAGAGTCCGCACAGCCGTAGGATGCGCAAGCGGGCTTGCGTAACGGCGCCAGCTCCTTGAATCATCGCTACGGGTTCAAGCAAGAAGGGCCAAGATCCGTACTCCATGGATCTTGGCCCTTCTTGCTTGCCCAGCTGCCGCTTCCGGCTGATCGATATTCGAATCAGCCCTGCCTTGGCCGCCCTTTACCTTGATAACGCCGGATCATGGCTGCTTGACGGCATACAGGTAGAGTTCCACTCGGCGGTTCATTGCGCGGCCCTCGGCCGTTGCGTTATCGCCTACCGGGTTTTGCGGACCCCTGCCTTCCGCGGTCAGGTTGCCCACCGGAACACCCCGGTCGGTCAAGTAGTTTGCCACAGCGCGGGCGCGGTTGATCGACAGCGTCTGATTGGTGGCCGCCGACCCGGTGCTATCCGTATAGCCGATGGATTTTGCCCGCAGTTCCGGATGCTGCACCAGAGCTCGCGCAACGCTGTCCAATACCGGCAGCAGAGCGGGCTTCAAGGCATACTTGCCCGTGTCGAAAGACACATTGCTGGGTATGTTCACGCGTAGCGTGCCGTCGGGCATTTCCGTCACATCCACGCCCAGGCTGCTGGCGCCGGATTTTTCGACATCGTTCTTCACGCCCGCCCAGTTGTAGCCGGCAATACCGCCGGCGACCGCGCCTATCCCGGCCCCGATCATCGCCGCCTTGCTGCTGTCGCCGATCAGGGCGCCCAGGCCCGCGCCGACCGCTGCGCCCGCGCCCGCGCCGACGGCTGTCTTGCCGCCCGTACCCATCCCCTGCATGTTGGCGCATCCGGCCATTATGGCAACAGCCCCAATGCTGGCGGCGATCCGGCTGGCTCGCATAGATATGTTCATACCATTCTCCTTGTTCCAGGTGTTTACAGCTTGTGTGGCGTCAATGCTAGCAAGCAGGAAACCCCCAGGATGTTACATTTTGGATCAGGAGCCGGTTTTTGACTTTTGTTGACATTGCGAAAAGAAAAATCCCCATGAACCAAAAGTCCATGGGGATTCGCGTGCCAGCAGCCGGCGCTTGCCGCGCCGGTACTGCCGTGTACGACGGGCCTGGGCTTAGAACAGCTTGGCGCCCGAGACTTCGACGATTTCCTTGTATTTGGCCAAGTCATGCTTGACCAGTTCGCCGAACTCTTCCGGCGTCGTCGGCTTGGCGTCGGAACCCATGGTCAACAGGTTCTTGCGCACGGCGGGATCCTGCAAGGCTTTTACATAGGCCGCATTCAGCTTGTCGACCACCGCTTTCGGTGCGCCGCCAGTGGTGAATACGCCGAACCAGGTACCCAGGTCGAACTTTTCAACGCCCTCTTGCTGCATGGTGGGTACTTGCGGGAATGCCGACGAACGTTCGGTGGTGGTGACGGCCAAGGCCTTGACCTTGTTTTCGGTAATCAGGCTTGCGGCCGATGCCAGGTTGTCGAACATGAAATTGATCTGGCCTGCCAACAAGGCCAGCTTGGCGGGAGCGGCGCCGGCGTACGGTACGTGGACGGACTTGATGTCGGCCCGGACGTTGAGCAGTTCGCCCGCCAGATGCCCGGCGCTGCCGTTGCCGCCGGAGCCGAAGTTCAGGATGTTCGGGTTTTTCTTGGCGTAGGCGATAAGATCCTTGACCGAATTGATCTTGTTGGCCGATGCAAAATCGTTGTTCACGATCAATATGTTGGGCACCGATGCAACCAGCGTCACCGGCTCGAAGCTTTTTACCGGATCGAAGGGCAGTTTTTCGTACAGCCAGGGATTGATGGCGTTGATGGCAACCGCGCCCATGACCAGGGTATAGCCGTCCGGCTTGGCCTTGGCGGCGATGCTGGCGCCGATATTGCCGCCGGCGCCCGGCTTGTTCTCGACGATGACGGTACCCAGGTCGGACTTGACCTTTTCAGCCAGCAAGCGCGCCATGCCGTCAAGGGGGCCGCCTGCCGCGTACGGCACGATGAACTGGATGGGCTTGGACGGAAAGTCTTCCGCCGCAGCCGGTGCCGCAAATGCCGCCATGGCAAAGCAGGCGGCAATCGCAGCGGACGAAATGGTTTTAAGGCCGGACAACATACGTAATCCCTTGTCATAAATTATAAGAAGGCATTACCGTACACGAATATCGCCTTCGGCGCGAGAGAAGTGTCCGTCCCGTGCAACAAGAATGGACACGCGGAGACCGCTACGCCACAAAATAGCCGCCCGCAGTCCCGGTTGCGGTATACGGGCGGGCCGTTGATTAGTGGAGTATCTGGCTAAGGAATAACTTGGTTCGTTCGTTTTGCGGGTTATCGAAAAACGCGTCAGGTGTGTTTTCTTCGATGATCTCGCCCTGGTCCATGAAAATGACCCGATCGGCGACCTTGCGCGCAAAACCCATTTCGTGGGTGACGCACAACATGGTCATGCCGCTTTCTTCGGCCAGGCCCACCATGACATCCAGCACTTCCTTGACCATTTCGGGGTCGAGCGCCGAAGTGGGCTCATCGAACAGCATGATCTTGGGGCTCATGCACAAGGAGCGGGCAATGGCCACGCGTTGCTGCTGGCCGCCCGACAACTGGCCGGGGAACTTCAGCGCCTGATCCGGAATACGGACGCGCTCAAGGTACTTCATGGCGGTGGCCTCGGCTTCGGCCTTGGACTTCTTGAGCACCCACACCGGTCCCAGCGTCAGGTTTTCCAGCACAGTCAAGTGCGGGAAAAGATTGAAATGCTGGAACACCATGCCGACATCGCGGCGTATGGTTTCAATCTGCTTCAGGTCGTTGGTAAGCTCGGTGCCATCGACCACGATGCTGCCTTGCTGATGCTCTTCCAGGCGATTGATGCAACGTATCATGGTGGACTTGCCGGACCCGGAAGGGCCGCAAATGACGATGCGCTCGCTGGGCGCGACGCTCAGATTGATGTTGCGCAGCACATGGAACTGTCCATACCACTTGTTGACATCTGCCAGGCGGATAATGGCCTCAGACATGTCTGTACTCCTTTGTATCTGCCCGCAATGCCGCGGGCGCCGTATTGATCAGCGTTGATGTCCCGTGCGCAAATGTCTTTCAAGCGACTGGCTGTAGCGGGATATCGAAAAGCAGAAAATGAAATAGATGAAGGCGATGAACAGGTAGGCCTCGGTGCTGAAGCCGCGCCAGGCGGCATCGGCCACCGCGGTCTTGGCGGCCTGGGTCAGGTCGAAGATGCCGATGATCACCACCAGCGAGGTGTCCTTGAAGAGCGCAATGAAAATACCGACCAGCGGCGGAATGACGACCTTCAGCGCCTGGGGTAATATGATCTTGCGCATCTGCTGCCAATAGCTCAGGCCGATGGAGTCCGCGCCTTCGTACTGGCCCTTGGGTATCGCCTGCAAGCCGCCGCGCACCGTTTCGGCTATGTAGGCCGCGGCGAACAGGATGATGGCTATCTGAGCGCGCAAAAGCTTGTCGATGCTGAAGCCTTCCGGCAGAAACAAGGGCAGCATGACCGAGGACATGAACAGCAGGCTGATCAGGGGCACACCGCGGATGAGCTCGATATAGACGACGCACAAGGCCTTGACGGCGGGCATATGGGAACGCCTGCCCAAGGCCAGCAACAGGCCGATGGGGAAAGCAAAGGCAATCCCGAAGGTGGCCAGAATAAGCGTTAGCGGCAAGCCGCCCCAGCGGTCGTTTTCGACATGGGTCAGGCCGAATACGCCGCCCCACATGAGAACCGCCACCGAAACCAGCGCCACGATCCAGATCAGTCCCAGGAAAGGCTTCCAGAACCAGCGTATGCAGCTGCACACGATGACGGCGATGAGGATGATCGTGGCCAGCAAGGGCCGCCATTGTTCATCGTAGGGATAGACGCCGAACAGGATGAGACGATGCTTTTCGGCGATGAAGGCCCAGCAGGCGCCGCCCGAGGCGCGGCACTCCTGGGCATTGGTGGCATCGAAATTGGCGCGGATGAACAGCCATTCGACCACGGCCGGAATGGCCATGAGCAAGAGCCAGGCGACCAGCACCGTCAGCAGGGTATTGAGCGGAGATGAAAAAAGACTGGCGCGCATCCATCCGATAACCCCCTGCTGCGCGCGTGGCGGAGGAAGGCTGGGCGCGGTCGGGGTGTGCGTGTTCATTAGCGCTCCACCAGCGCTATGCGCTTGTTATACCAATTCATGAATACGGAAATCGACAGGCTGACGGTCAGGTAGGCCGCCATGATAATAAGAATGCCCTCGATGGCCTGTCCGGTTTGATTGAGCGTGGTATTGACCACCGACACGATGTCGGGATAGCCGATAGCCACCGCCAGGGAGCTGTTCTTGGTCAGATTAAGGTACTGGCTGGTCATGGGCGGCACAATGACGCGCAAGGCCTGGGGCAGTATGACCAGGCGCAGCATGCGCGAGCGCGACAGCCCTATGGCTTCGGCCGCCTCCCATTGGCCCGCATTGACCGACTGGATGCCCGACCGCACGACCTCGGCCACGAAAGCCGAGGTATAGATGATGAGCCCGGCCAGCAGCGCGGCAAACTCCGGCGACATAGTGATGCCGCCGGAAAAATTGAAGCCTTTCAGCACAGGCATCTCGAGCGTGAGCGAAGCGCCGCTGACCAGCCAGCCCGCCACGGGGAAGGCAATAATCAGCGCCACGGCCGCGCGGCCGAGCGGAAAAATATTGCCGGTTGCCTCCTGGCGTTTCTTGGCCCAGTGGCCCAGCACCAATATGGCGAGAATGGCCAGCGCCAAACCGCCCATGACCCAGTCCAGGGCATCTCCCTGCACGGAAGGCAGCTTCAGGCCACGATTGGAAATGAAAACGCCCGGCATGGGATGGAGCGCATCGCGGGGGCCGGGCATGACCTCGGTGATGATGGCGTACCAGAAGAACAGTTGCAGCAACAGGGGAATGTTGCGCATGATTTCGATATAGGCGCTGGCCACCCGTGAAACCAGCCAGTTTTTGGAAAGCCTGGCAATACCCAGCACGGTGCCGAACAGGGTCGCGGCAATAATGCCGGCCACCGATACGCGCAAAGTGTTGAGAATGCCGACCCAGATGGCGCGTCCATAGGTATCCGCCGGCGTGTAATCGACCACAGACTCGCCGATGGCAAAGCCGGCTTCGCGGTCCAGGAAGCCGAAGCCCGTGGAAATATTGCGTACCGCCAGATTGTGCAGGGTATTGGAAACCAGATACCAGACGCCAAGCCCGACTATGCTAAGGACCAGCACTTGATAAATTAGCGACCGCAAGCCAGGATCGTTCCAGGATAAACGCCGCTTGGGAGACCGAGGCAAAGGTTTTTTATTCGTCATAAAGTTTAAATCGTTTGGAGGCTCTGACGCAGCCCCCTTTGCCTGAAGGCCGGACGGCGCAAGCCGCCCCGCCTTCTTACTTACATGCCTTGAAGGCTTAGCGGATAGGCCAGCCGTACATCAGACCGCCCTTTTGCCACTGGGCGTTCAAGCCGCGCTCCAGCTTCATGGCCGAGCTCATGCCGATGTTACGCTCGAACGACTCGCCATAGTTGCCGACTTGCTTGATGATGTTGTAAGCCCATTTCTTGTCGAGCCCCAGGCCTTTGCCCATTTCGCCGGTAACACCCAGGATGCGCTGGATGTTGGGGTTGGGACTTTTGGTCATTTCGTCGACATTCTTGGACGTAATGCCGTACTCTTCGGCCTCAAGCATGGTGTTGAGCGTCCAACGCACCACCATGAACCAGGGGTCGTCGCCCTGGCGAACCATGGGGCCCAGCGGCTCTTTGGAAAAGTCCTCGGGCAGGATGACGTGATCGTCGGGATTGGCCAGCGTGGAGCGGATGGTGGCCAGGCCGGATTTATCGGTCGTGTAGGCATCGCAACGGCCAGCCACGTATGAGCGCATGGCTTCGTCGGGGCTGTTGATCACGACAGGCTTGAATTCCAGCTTGTTGGCGCGGAACCAGTCGGCCAGGTTAAGCTCGGTGGTGGTGCCCGGTTGTACGCACACCGCCGCGCCGCCCAGTTCCTTAGCGCTTTTTACGCCCAGGCTCTTGCTGACCATGATGCCTTGGCTGTCATAGTAGTTGATGCCGGGGCTCATCAGGCCCAGCGTGGTGTCGCGGGTCATGGTGGCCGTGGTGTTGCGGGTAAGGACGTCGATCTCTCCGGACTGCAGCGCCGTGAACCGCTGCTGGGTCGTTACGGGCGTCGTCTTGTACTTGGTGGCGTCGCCGAACAACATGGCGGCGATACCGCGGCAGATATCCACGTCAATGCCGCTCCACTGGCCTTTGCTATCGGCAATCGAAAAACCAGGCAGGCCCGTATGTACGCCGCACTGTACAAAACCTTTCTTCTTGACGGCGTCGAACGTTTCGCCGGCGTTGGACGCGGCAGCGAAAAAAAACAGCGAGGCGCCCAGCGCAGCCGCTTTGATGAGTTTCATGATTAGTCCCTTCCGTATCGCTTCGAGTTTATGAACACGGCATACAATCTCTATTGAGCCGTTAGGTGTCGAATCGTAGCTGTTGAGAAGCATTAAAAACATGGGGGATATCCCTTGAGACATGCTTTGTAACAGCTGGAAAAACCTATTCTTCATTCTGCGGGCAGTCATGAAAAACGCGCAGCGCGGCCTTTGGGCCCTTATCATTCAGGTATCAACTTCATTGTCGCCATGATCGAATTTCAGCATGTATTCAAGTCATATGGGCGCGGGCGCAATATCCTGGCCGATATCAATTTTCGCGTCGAGCCCGGCGAATTCGTATTCGTATCGGGCCCATCGGGCGCCGGCAAATCGACGCTGCTAAAGCTGATCGGCGGCCTGGAGCCGCCCAGCCGCGGATCGGTCCATGTCAACGGCCATCGCATAGACAAGATGCCGGGCCGTGCACGGCCCTACTTGCGGCGTGCCGTGGGCGTGATACTTCAGGACACCCACTTGCTGTACGACCGCAACGCCATCAACAATGTATTGCTGCCCCTGGCCGTCATCGGGCTGGAAACGCGCCAGGCCGGCACGCGTGCACGCGCCGCCATGGAAAAAGTCGGCTTGTCGGGCAAGGAAGACCTGAACCCGGTAGAGATGTCGGGCGGCGAACAGCAGCGACTGGCCATCGCCCGCGCCATCGTCAACCGGCCCGCCATTCTTATCGCCGATGAACCCACCGCGAATCTGGACGAGGAAAGCGCTCGCAAAATCATGGAGGTGTTCCGCGATTTCAACCGTGTGGGCGTGACCACGCTCATCGCCTCGCATGACCGCGCTCTCATGGCTTCTTATGCATCACGCACGCTACGCATCGACGCGGGCCGCTTTTCCGATACCCAAGGAGTAACGCAATGAGGCGCTGGCTGCGACAACACCGCTATGCAATGCTGGTAGCTGTGCGCCGTCTTCTGGCGCAACCGTTTTCATCCCTGTCCAACATTCTTGTCATTGGCCTGACGCTGGCCATTCCCATTATCGCGGCATCGGTGCTGGTCTCGGCCCAGCCGGTCGTAAGGCAAATACCGGTATCGCCCGAGTTGACCGTTTTCCTGGCCCCATCCGCCACGGCCGACCAGGCCCGGAAGCTGGCGGCCGACTTGAAGGAAAAGCATGGCTCGGAGATCGCCAGCACCAAAGTCGTCACGCGCGAGCAGGCGCTGGAAAGCCTGAAAGCCAATCCGTCCTGGAGCGATGCGCTGGCCGTCCTGTCCAGCAATCCCCTGCCCGATGCCATCGTCGTCGTCCTGCGCGAATCGCCCGAGCTCGCCATGCATGCCAGCGCGCTGGCACGTCAATGGCGCGAGCTGGACCAGGTCGACTCGGTGCAATTGGACAGCGATTGGGTCAGGCGCCTGGAAGCCATATTGGGATTCGTGCGAATAGGCCTGGGCATGCTGGCCGCAGGCGTGGCGCTGGTCGTACTGGCCACGGTCTTCAATACCGTACGCATGCAGGCCCTTACGCAACGCGAAGAGATTGCGGTCGCCCGCCTGGTGGGCGCCACGGAGTCATTTGTGCGAAGGCCGTTTCTTTACCTGGGCGCGCTGACCGGCATGGTGGCCAGCGCCGTCGCACTTATCTTTGCCGCCTTGGCCCTGTATCCCTTGAATGCCGCGCTGGCACGTCTGGCCAATAGCTACGGCGCCCACATGGCGCTGCAACTGCCCGACGCCCTGAGCCTATTGCTGGCCTTTGTGCTGGTGGCGATATTGGCCGCCCTGTCGGCCCGCTGGTCCGTCACACGCAATACCCGATTCTGATGCTGTTGAACAAAGATCCCCGCCTGCACACATTCGCAAACACGATCGTCGATTGGCAAAGGCGGCACGGCCGCCATCATCTTCCCTGGCAAGGCACCCGCGACCCTTACCGGATCTGGCTGTCCGAAATCATGCTGCAGCAAACCCAGGTTGCCACCGTCATCGGATATTACGAGCGCTTCCTGTCGCGCTTTCCGGATATCCAGACCCTGGCATCGGCCAGCCAGGAAGAAGTCATGCCTTATTGGGCCGGCTTGGGCTATTACGCGCGGGCGCGTAATCTGCATCGCTGTGCCCAGGCGCTATGCACCGACTGGGGCGGCGCCTTCCCCAAGACATCGGCCGAAATCGCTACCCTTCCCGGCATAGGCCGCTCGACCGCCGCGGCCATAGCCGCCTTTGCCTATGGCGAACGCTGCCCCATCATGGACGGCAATGTGAAGCGCGTCTTCACCCGTTACTTCGGCATAGAAGGCATCACCAGCGAGCGGGCCACCGAGCAGTTGCTGTGGCGCAGCGCCGAAGCGGCCCTGGACCAAGCCGTGCCGGCTCCCGACATGGCGGCGTATACCCAGGGCCTGATGGACCTGGGTTCACAATGCTGCACCCGCAGCCGGCCCGACTGTCCGCAATGCCCCCTGCAATCGAATTGCTATGCCTTTGCACATTCCAGGCAAAGGGAACTGCCCGCTCCCAAGAAGAAAAAAACCAGTCCAGAGCGTCAATGCAAGATGCTTATCCTGGCCTCGTCGGGTGCCATTCTGCTGGAACAACGCCCCTCGCCCGGCATCTGGGGCGGCTTGTGGAGTCTGCCTCAGTACGAGGACGAGCAGGCCCTGGCAACGGCTTGCGCAAACTGGGGGCAAAGCCCCGGAACGGCACAGAAAATGGCCGGTCTTGTGCATGTGTTTTCGCACTTTCGGCTGCATATAGAACCCTGGTATTTGCGGGCCGAAACGCCTATCGCCGCTGAACCGGCGCCACGGCAGGCCTGGATACCCGTCGGCGATCTGTCCGCCACCGCCCTGCCCGCGCCCGTGAAGAAGATACTGGGCGGGCTGTTCGACGAGTCATTCCTTTTCTAGCGCATCTTCGGTTCAGGTGTTTACAAAGCTTTATGGCCGGTAAGCGTGTGGCTCTGCTCCAGCTTATCAAACCGGCGCAGCCGGTGGGCAGGGGCCGTGCTCGGATCGCTGCGCCCCTTCGGGGTTCCCTTGCAGCCGCTTTGCGCCGGGGTCGGGCGCGAACTCGCCAGCCATCAGCCGCCTGTGGGCTGATGGCCGGCTCAAACATGCGCGCCCTCTTACGCCCCCGCCGCAAAGCATCTGCGCCGGCTTGCTCAAACGTCGCCCAGCCCCTGCCCACCGGCTGCGCCTTGGCAACATAGTTGACGATGAACCCCCTTAGCGATGGACGCGGTTGGCGATGGACACCGCTGGGGCGATGAGCACCGTTGACGATGGACCATCCGTCAAGCTCGGAATGCCCCGGCCCGCGCGGCAGGCGCGCGAGGCCGGGACGGCGCAAGACCCCTTCCAGCAGCACCGAGCGCCACACAAAAAGGCCAAGCACAAAAACCGCCCCGGCGGCGCCGCTAACGTAAAACACCGCAGCGGGTCGGGTGGCGGGGGCCGGACGCGGCGACTTTCGGGGCCGAGCAAGCCGTCGGCGAACGCAGCCCGAAGGGGCGCAGGAGCCAGGCGCAGCGGCGTTCGGCGCGCAGGGCGCCGAACCGGACACGAGGAGCAAGGCCGGCTCCCGCCACCCGGCACGCGTCAGAGAGCACCGCACACGGATCTTGAGTCACCACTGAATATCGCGCCGCCAGAACCCGCAAGCACGTATGCACCTGAACCGAAAATGCGCTAGATCAAACGTCAACGCGAAGGCGAAGCGCAGACTTTACTGTTGTAAGGCAAGCGGAACCGACAAAGTGCACGTTGATATAGAAACGGAATTACTGCCTGACCGGCCGGTAGTGGCTGATGCTCATGAGTATCCCGCAGGCTATGCCCAGGGTCAGCAGCGCGGTGCCGCCGTAGCTCATGAAAGGCAGCGGCACGCCCACCACGGGCAGGACTCCGGTCACCATCCCGATGTTGACGAATACATAGACGAAGAACATCATCGCCATCGAGCCCGCCAGCAAGCGGCCAAATTGCGTGTGGGCTCTGGCGGCGATGGTCAATCCGCGCACAATCAGCAAGCCATACAACACCAGCAGCATCACGCCGCCGTACAGGCCGAATTCCTCGGCATAGACCGCGAAAATGAAGTCCGTCGTGCGTTCGGGGATGAAATCAAGATGCGCTTGCGTGCCCATCATGTAGCCTTTGCCGTAGACACCGCCCGAGCCCACCGCGATCATCGACTGTATGGTGTGAAAGCCCTTGCCCAAGGGGTCGGAGCTGGGATCCAGCAAAGTGCACACTCGATACTTCTGGTACTCATGCAGCACCACCCAATCGACATCGGGCTGGCAGATATCCGTCTCGTAGTACACCAATGTACCCAGGCAGACCACCACGACGGCGGCGATGGGCACCAGCAGCTTGAATGACAGCCCTCCGAAATAGATTACGCAGAAACCCGATGCAAAAACCAGCAAGGCCGTACCCAGGTCGGGCTGCATCACGATTAGCGAAAATGGAATCGCCAGCAGTATGCCAGCCACGAAAAAATCCAGTATGCGCAAACTGCCCTGATTCCGATGGAAGTACCAGGCCAGCATCATCGGCACGGAAATCTTCAGCATTTCGGAAGGCTGTATGCGCACCACGCCCAGGTCCAGCCAGCGTGTGGCCCCTTTGCTGGTTTCCCCAAAAAATTCCACTCCCAGCAGCAGGATGACGCCCATCACATAAAAGTACGGCGCCAGCCTCATCAGCAAAGGCGGAGGCACCATGGCCGCGGCCCACATGAATATGAAGGCGATCAGGAAATTGCGGGACTGATCGGCAAAGCGCCAATCTGTGCCGCCGACAGCGGAATGCATCACCGTCATGCCCAGTATGGTCATCAAGACCAGGAGGCTCAGCAAGGGCCAGTCGAACGCCGTCACGGCGCGGATCACCCATTGCATGATGCGTTTCATTGGATACCTCGCGAGGGAAGTCGGGGGTCGGTCCCAGCCAGCGGCGATTCGTGCCCATCGCCGGGCTCGTCCTCGTCAGAGGCCGGCAAATCTTCGGGACGCACCACGGCATCCTGCGACTCGCCGCTGGCGCCCTCGTCTTCCAGCGGCGGAGTGGCCGAGGGCTCGGATTTCGCGGCGGCGTCGGCCCGGTTGCTCTGATCGGCCCGTTTGGGCGAAAGCCAATAGTCGAAAACCTTGCGCGCGATTGGCGCCGCAACGGTCGCGCCCCAGCCGCCATTCTCGACAATCAGGGCCACCGCTATCTGCGGGTCCTCCACCGGCGCATAGGCCATGAACAGGGCATGGTCGCGCAAGCGCTCGTCCACGGCGCTTGCCTTGTACTTGGCCCCTTTCAAGCTGTAGACCTGCGCGGTCCCGGTCTTGCCGGCCGCCTGGTAGGAGGTGCCCGCAAATGCTCGCCGCGCGGTGCCGAAGCGCATGACGTCGGCCATGGCATTGCGGATGACGGCCAGATTTTCCGGCTTGAGCGGAATGGTGTACGAAGGCTTGGTGACCGTGCGCACCCGGTGGCCGGTTTGCGGATTCTCGACCAGACTGACCAGATGCGGCTTCATATACGTACCGTTATTGGCCAGGACCGACGTCGCCTGGGCCAGCTGCAGCAAGGTGAAGGCGTTATAACCCTGCCCCACCGTCACCGAAACCGTTTCCCCCGCATACCAGCGTTGCTGCGCCGGTTTCTTGTACGCCTTGCGCTTCCATTCCGTCGAGGGCAGCACTCCGCGCCGTTCGCCATCCAAGTCGATGCCGGTAATCTGTCCGAATCCGAACTGCTTGCTGAAATCGTGCAGGGCGTTCACGCCGATTTCCGGCCCCAGGGAAAAGAAATAGGTATCGGACGACACCACAATGGCGCGGTGCATATCGGTGGGGCCATAAGCGGCGCCGCCGGCGTTGCGGAAGCGCTGGCCGCCGAACTCGAAATAGCCCGGGTCCGAAATGCGCTGGGTCGCCGTCCGCTTGCCCAGCTCCAGGGCGGCAAGGCCCACAAACGGCTTGTACGTTGAACCGATGGGATACGTGCCGTACAAAGGACGATTGATCAAGGGATGATCCGGCGATTCGTTAAGCTTGCGCCAATTCTCCACGTCGATGCCGTCGATGAAAAGATTGGGATCGAACGAGGGCGCCGAGACAAAGGCCAGCACATCGCCGGTCTTGGGCTCGATGGCCACCAGCGCCCCCCGGCGGCCCTGGAACTGCTCTTCGGCGATCTTCTGCAGGCCTATGTCCAGCGACAGGATCAGATCGGACCCGGGCACCGGATCGATGCGGCTGAGCGTGCGCACCGGACGGCCCGTGGCGGTGACCTCCACCTCTTCGATACCCGTGCGGCCATGCAGCGACTCTTCCCAGGTTTTCTCTATGCCTTTTTTTC
The DNA here is from genome assembly GCF_048751585.1 of Pollutimonas rozaliensis. NCBI lineage: Bacteria > Pseudomonadati > Pseudomonadota > Betaproteobacteria > Burkholderiales > Alcaligenaceae > Pollutimonas > Pollutimonas rozaliensis. The sequence goes on from NZ_JAZHOB010000004.1 coordinate 253,766, forward strand.
CAATGATGTTGCTGCCGCGATAATTGCCCGAGCGGCCTTCTTCTTCCAACCGGGTGACATCCTGCTCCGATATCCGCCCCACGTAGCCCAGGACATGCGCCGCCGATTCGCCCTCGGGATACTCGCGCACCCATCGGGCGCTGAGCTCGACGCCGGGAAACTTGAAGGCGTGCGCCGCAAACCACGATGCCTCGGTATCATTGAGATTGTTGCGCAGCAGGACGGGGTTATAGCGGCCGCTTTGGTTCAGGTGCTGAAGAAAGCGTCGACGGTCGTTGGGGCTAAGGTACACCAGGCGGCCCAGGTCATCGAGCAGCTCCTTGATGTCGCCCTGCACGCTGGCTGGCACGACCGACAGCGTGTAGTCCCGGAAATTCCGCGCCAGCACGGCACCATTCCTGTCCAGTATCTCGCCGCGGCGCGGCGGTATCGGCACCACCGCAATGCGATTCTGGTCGGCGCGCGCGGCCAGGCCGTCGTAGCGCACCACCTGCAAATACCAAAGGCGGCCAGCCAGCCCCATGAAGCACAGCAAGGCCAGCACACCCGCCACCGCCACGCGCAACAGCATGCGCCGCTTCTGATGGTGAGTGGTTTTCTTGAATTCGAACATAGGCCCTAGACCGAGCCGGCGTCGGTTTCATCGAGCCGGCGTTGCGGCAAATGGAGCAAAATATCCGCAAGCGGCCATAGCGCCACCGTGAACAGCGACGACCACAGCCAGCCCCAGCCGGCCCATTCCCCCGAGAGCCAGGCGCATATGAACTGGGTAATGGCGTTGGCCAATACGAATATGGGCAATAGGTGTATGGCTTGCACAATGGGGTTGAAACGCAATAGTCGCCGACGCAGGACGATGGCGCCGTAGGCCACCAGCGTAAACGTAAGCGCCTGGCCTCCGAGCAACGCGGCATCATGCACGTCCATGAACAGGCCGAACACGAAGGCGGTCAGCATGGTGACGCGCTGCGGCTCGTTCAAGCACCAGAACGCGATGACCAGCAATAAGAGATCGGGAGCCGGCTGCCAAAGACGCCAGGGCAAAAGCGAGACCATCCAGACCAGCATCAGGGTGATCCAGATGAACACCAGGCTCGACGGCTTCTTGAACGGCGACGCATCGATGGGCTGCAGCGAACTGAGGCCGGAGCGCGGCGGCCCCATTGCCGAAACGCTATTGTCCTGCTTGCGTAGCATTGGACACGCCCTCCTCTTGCTTGGATTCCTGGGCCGAGATGTCGACCCGCAGGACCAGAAAATGACGATGCCGCTCGGGGTGCGACAAGGGCGTTGCCACGGCCAGGGCGAAGCCTGTTGCAACGTCGCGCTCCACATGGTCGACCGTGGCTACCGAGAGGCCGGCGGGAAACAGCCCGCCGATCCCGCTGGTGATCAGCGTGTCGCCCGGCGCCAGATCCACATTAGCCGTCAGATAGCGGACTTCGACCTTGCCCGAGACATTGCCCCCGAACGCGATGAGGCGCAAGCCATTGCGCAACACCTGCACAGGAATCGAGACCTTGTCGTCGGTCAGGAGCGCCGCCTCGGACGTAAAAGGCGTGACCCTTACGATCTGGCCGACGATGCCGCCTTCGTCGATGACCGGCATGCCGGGCTGGATGCCGCTGGACGACCCCTTGTTGAAGATCAGGTGGTGCGAAAACGCATTGGGCGGTTCGTACAGGACTTCGACCGCCACCGAAGGCTGGACCACGGCGTCGGCGACATTCAGCAGGCGCCGCAATTGCTCGTTCTCGGCGGCCAGCTGGGCGGCATGCGTGGATATCTGGGCCAGTTCGATGCGCTGGCGCTGCAAGGCTTCTTTCTCGCTGCGGGCCAACGCCGCCGCCTCGGTCCAGTTGTCGATGTGCTCGAGCGCATCCCGGGGCGCCATCATGAGGCGCTGAAAAGGATACATGACGACCGATATCGCCTGGCGGGCCGGATCCAGGGCCTGCCAGCGGGAATCCACCACCAGCAAGGTCAGTGCCAGCAAGACGAAGACGAACAGCCTGAATTCAGCGGTAGGGCCGCGCTTGAATAGCCTGATCGTACCGGATTCTTGCATGGAATAGTCGCGCCTGCGCCGTAATATGCCCGGCGCACACGAAGGGGCACCCGACCCTTAAAGAATCAAATTCAATCGTAAATGAATACCGTACCCAGCCGTTCCAGATGTTCCAGCGCTTCGCCGCAGCCACGAACGACGCAGGTGAGCGGATCTTCGGCCACCACCACGGGCAGGCCGGTTTCTTCCTGGAGCAGGCGGTCGAGGTCGTGCAGCAGCGCGCCGCCGCCTGTCAGGGCAATGCCCTTGTCGGTGATATCGGCGCCCAGCTCCGGAGGCGTTTGCTCCAGCGCCGTCTTGACCGCCGAGACGATCTGGTTCAGGGGGTCGGTAAGGGATTCAAGTATCTCGTTGGATGAAACCGTGAAGCTGCGCGGAACGCCCTCGGACAGATTGCGGCCCTTGACTTCGATCTCGCGGATCTCGGAGCCCGGGAAGGCGGAACCGATTTCCTTCTTGATGAGTTCGGCGGTGGGCTCGCCGATAAGCATGCCGTAATTGCGACGTATGTAGTTGATGATGGCTTCGTCGAATTTGTCGCCGCCGACACGCACCGATCCTTTGTAAACCATGCCGCCCAGGGAAATGATGGCGACTTCGGTCGTGCCGCCGCCGATATCCACCACCATGGAGCCGCTGGCATCGGAAACAGCCAAGCCGGCGCCGATGGCCGCGGCCATGGGCTCTTCGATAAGATAGACCTGGCTTGCGCCGGCGCCCAGGGCCGATTCGCGGATGGCGCGGCGCTCGACCTGAGTGGAGCCGCAGGGCACGCATACGATGATGCGGGGGCTGGGCGCAAACATGCTGCGCGGATGCACCATGCGGATGAACTGCTTGAGCATCTGCTCGGTCACGGTGAAGTCGGCGATCACGCCGTCTTTCATGGGGCGAATGGCTTCGATGTTGCCCGGCACCCGGCCCAGCATCTGCTTGGCTTCGCGGCCGACCGCCTGGATGATTTTCTTGCCGCTGGGGCCGCCGTCGTGGCGGATGGCTACAACCGAGGGCTCGTCGAGCACGATCCCTTTGCCGCGAACATAGATAAGGGTATTGGCGGTCCCGAGATCGATCGCCATATCGCTGGAGAAGTAACTACGAAGGAATCCGAACATGGGCGCCCAGTGATATCAATAATTGAAAAAAGTCCGTCGGATCGGTGCTGCCATCAAGCGCAAACGCGAGGCGCCCGAATTCACCAACGAATTAAACCGACAATGATAACTTATAATTGATTCTTGATAAGGTCGAATAACGGCAAATTATTTTCTGTAACCAGCCCGCTGCACAACGCGTTACACGCTAATACATTGCCGGCCGCAACCCTCTTCCTGTAAAGACACCCATGGCAATCACCGAACAAGATGTGGCACGCATAGCCAAGCTCGCGCGCATTGAGCTTTCGCCGGATGAAAGCGCCCGCGCCCAAAACGAACTGAACGGCATTTTAAGCCTGATCCAGCAGTTGCAAGCCGTCGACACGGCAGGCATCGAACCCATGGCCCACCCTCTTTCCGCCCACCAGGACATTGCCCTGCGCCTGCGCCCCGACTCGGCCTCGGCCACCCGGACGCTGCAAGAGCGCCAGGCGCTGATGGCCAACACGCCCGCCGAGGACAACGGCCTGTTCCTGGTCCCCACGGTCATCGAGTAAACCATGCCAAGCACGCCATTACATACACAATTCGACAGCATCGCCTCGCTGCGCCAGGCACTGCAAGCGCGCGAGATCAGCGCGCGCGACCTGGCCGGCAGCGCGCTGGACGCCGCGCTGGCCCGCAGCGACCTGAATGCTTTCCTGCACATCGATCGGGAACTCACCCTGGCCCAGGCCGACGCCGCCGACAAGCAGCTGGCCGAAGGCCAGGCTGGCTCCCTCAGCGGCATACCCATTGGCCACAAGGACGTGTTCGTTACACAAGGCTGGCGCAGCACCGCGGCCAGCAAAATGCTGGAACACTACGTCAGTCCTTTCGATGCCACCGTGGTGGCCCGGCTGAAGCAAGCCGGCGCGGTCTCCATCGGCAAGCTCAATTGCGACGAATTCGCAATGGGTTCGGGCAATGAAAACTCCGCCTTCGGACCCTCCAGAAACCCCTGGGATACCGACGCCGTGCCCGGCGGATCGTCGGGCGGATCGGCGGCGGCCGTCGCGGCCGGCCTGGTCATGGCCGCAACCGGCACCGACACCGGCGGATCGGTGCGCCAGCCGGCGGCGCTGTGCGGCGTCAGCGGCATCAAGCCCACCTACGGCACGGTTTCGCGCTTCGGCATGATTGCCTACGGCTCCAGCCTGGACCAGGCCGGCCCCATAGCGCGGCACGCCCGAGACCTGGTCGAGCTTCTCGACCCCATGAGCGGCTTCGATTCGCGCGACTCGACCAGCCTGGAACAATGCGACGGCGCCCCGAACGCGCCCGGCCGCATCCGGGCGGACTTCGATGCCGCGCTCGCCGCCCAGCAATCGGCGGGCAGCCAGCCCCTGAAAGGACTGCGCATAGGCGTGCCTTCGGAATTCTTCAATGGCGGCCTGGCTCCCGATGTTGCCGCCGCCGTCGAATCGGCCCTGCAAACGTTCGAGTCGCTCGGCGCCCTGCGGGTCGGCATTTCCCTGCCGCGTACGGAACTTTCCATCCCCACTTACTATGTCATCGCACCGGCCGAAGCATCCAGCAATTTGTCGCGCTACGACGGTGTTCGCTACGGACACCGCGCTGCGCAATATCGCGACCTGGCCGAAATGACCAGCCGTTCACGCAGCGAAGGCTTCGGCGCCGAGGTGCTTCGCCGCATCATGGTCGGCACCTATGTGCTGTCCCACGGCTACTACGACGCCTACTATCTGCAAGCCCAGCGTGTGCGCCGCATGATCGTCAACGATTTCCAGCAGGCGTTTTCCAGCCACTGCGACGTCATCATGGGGCCCGTCACGCCCAGCGTCGCCAAGCATATCGGCGATAACCGCGAAGACCCCACCGCGGACTGGCTGGCCGACGTCTACACCCTGGGGGTCAGCCTGGCCGGCCTGCCCGCCATGTCGGTGCCCTGCGGCTTCGGCGGCGCCGGGCGCCCCCTGCCTATCGGGCTGCAGATCATAGGCAATTACTTCAGCGAGGGCCGCCTGCTCGCCGTGGCCGACCGCTACCAGCAAGCCACCGACTGGCATCAACGCAAACCGGAACAGCAATAATGGAATGGGAAATCGTCATCGGCCTGGAAACGCACACGCAGCTTTCCACCGAATCCAAGATATTTTCTGACAGCAGCACGCGCTTCGGCGCGGCGCCCAACACACAGGCCAACGAAGTCGACATGGCCCTGCCCGGCAGCCTGCCCGTCCTGAACCAGGGCGCGGTCGAACGCGCCATCCAGTTCGGCCTGGCTGTGGGCGCGCATATCGCGCCCCGTTCCATTTTCGCGCGCAAAAATTACTTCTATCCCGATCTGCCCAAAAACTACCAGATCAGCCAGTTCGAAATTCCGGTGGTACAAGGCGGAACCATCACTTTTTTCGTCGGCGATCAAGAAAAAACAGTCAATTTGACCCGGGCGCACCTGGAAGAGGACGCCGGTAAATCATTGCACGAGGACTTCACCGGACCGCATGGCGAATCGTCCACCGGCATCGACCTGAATCGGGCCGGCACCCCCCTGCTGGAAATCGTATCCGAGCCTGAAATGCGCTCGGCCGCCGAAGCCGTGGCCTATGCCCGCGCGCTGCACGGGCTGGTGGTCTGGCTGGGCATTTGCGACGGCAACATGCAGGAAGGCTCCTTCCGCTGCGACGCCAACGTCTCGGTCCGCCCCAAGGGCCAGGCCGAGTTGGGTACGCGCAGCGAAATCAAGAACGTCAATTCCTTCCGCTTCCTGGAGCGCGCCATACTGTACGAGGCGCGCCGGCAGATCGAGCTCATCGAAGACGGCGGCAAAGTCGTCCAGGAAACCCGCCTGTACGACTCGGACCGCGACGAAACCCGCAGCATGCGCAGCAAAGAAGACGCGCACGATTACCGCTATTTTCCCGATCCCGACCTGCCTCCCCTGATCATCGCCCCCGACTGGATAGAACGGGTACGGCAGGCCATGCCGGAACTGCCCGCCTCGAAACGGGCCCGTTTCGAAACGGAGCTGGGCTTGAGCGGCTACGACGCGGCGCAATTGACCATGGCCCGCGCCAGTTCCGATTATTTCGAGGAAATCGCCGCCCTGCTGCCCGAAGGCCAGGCCAAGCTGGCCGCCAACTGGGTTCTGGGCGAGCTTTCCGCCGCGCTCAATCGCGACGAAATCGACATCGGGCAAAGCCCGGTCCGCCCCGGCGCCCTGGCCGCGCTGATCGTGCGCATCATCGACGGCACCATCTCCAACAAAATGGCGCGCGATGTCTTTGCCGCCATGTGGGCCGGCGAGAACAACGGCGACCCGGACGCCATCATCGAGGCTCGCGGCCTGAAGCAGATCAGCGACAGCGGGGCCATCGGCGCCATGATCGACGAGGTGCTGGCCGCCAACCCGGCCATCGTGGAAGAGTTCCGCGCCGGCAAGCAAAAGGCGTTCAACTCCCTGGTCGGCCAAGTCATGAAAGCCGCCAAGGGCAAGGCCAACCCCCAGCAGGTCAACGACCTGCTCAAGGAAAAGCTGGGCTAGCCCTATACGCCGTAGCGGGCCCGGTAGGCCGCTACGGCTTCGCGGTGTTCGGCCAATTGAGCATCGCCGTCCAACAAGGCCATGATGTCGGCTAGCGACGCGATGCTGACCACCGGTATTCCGTAAGCCGCCGCGACGTCCTGCACCGCAGAATGCGCCGACAGCGCGCCGTCGGGCCCGGCACGCTCCATACGGTCCAGCGCAATCAGCACGGCGGCGGGCTCGGCCCCCGCCTGCCTGATGATTTCCACCGATTCGCGCACCGAGGTGCCGGCGGTGATGACATCGTCGATGATCACCACTTTGCCTTGCAGGGGCGCCCCCACCAGCATGCCGCCTTCGCCATGATCCTTGGCTTCCTTGCGATTGAACGCAAAGGGCACGTCGCGGGCCGCCATCGACGGGTGGCCGGCCAGCGCGACCGAGGTCGCCGTGGACAGCGGAATACCCTTGTAGGCGGGGCCGAACAGCATATCGAAGTGCAGGCCGGAGTCCACCAGCGCCTGCGCATAGAACTGCGCCAGGCGCCCTATCGACCGACCCGTATTGAAAAGGCCGGCATTGAAGAAATAGGGGCTGATCCGCCCTGATTTGACTTTGAATTGCCCAAAACGCAAGACTCCCTGATCCAGGGAGAAACGCACGAAATCCGTACGGTTGGAAGAGTCAGCCATCATTCAGCCAGGAAGAGGAAAGCCAACATTATCGGTCATAACGACCCATTGCCCAACGATTCGGCCAGGAAATCGATGAAGGAGCGCACTTTCGAGGTCAGGTACCTGCGGCTTATGTAGCTGGCATAAAGTTCGTAAGGCAATTGACGATACTGCGGCAGAATCTGCACCAGCGCGCCGGACTTCAAGTCGTCCTCGACCAGCCAGCCCGGCAGAAAACCTATCCCCACCCCTGCTCGCACCGCATGGTAGGAAAAGGTGGAATCGTCGGATTTCATCGCTGGATCCAAACGTATCCGGACCTTTCCCTTGGGTCCCTCGAACTCGAAGGCATCGGTATTCAGGTAATTGGGCACGATGCCCTTATAGCGGGATAAATCGGTAATCGTTGCCGGCATTCCGTCCATCAGATAACTGGGCGACGCCACCAGATAGAAGCGTATCCCGCAAATTCGCCGGGCAATCAATTGCGGCGAAGGGTCCCGGGTAACGCGCAAGGCCAGATCGTACCCTTCCGCCGCCAGGTCGACCTTGCGATTCGTAAACCGCAGATCCAGCACGACCTCCGGGTGCCTGCGCCTGTAGTCCGCCATTAGATGGACGATGCGCGGATTGGCAAACCAGACCGGCGCCGTTACCTTCAGCGTGCCGCGAGGAGCCTCGACACCGGTACCCAGCGCCGCAGCGGCCAGCTCAAGCGTTTCAAGGGCATTGCGGCATTGCTCGTAGTAAAGCGCGCCGGCTTCCGTCAGGCTGATCTTGCGGCTGCTGCGGTTCAACAGGCGGGCACCCAGCTCGCGCTCCAGATGGGCCAAATGCTTGCTTGCCATGGGAGCCGATATGGAAAGCCGCTCGGCGGCCGCCACAAAACTGCCTGCATCGGCGATCTCGCGAAACACCCGCAGGCTGACCAAGGTATCCATTGTTTCCTAAAAAGAAATGAATCAATAATAAATAGGCTATATATTTCCTATTATTATTCTATTAAACTTTCTTGCTGTAAATCATTGACATATCCGTTCGTCAACGAAACCATCTTTCAACCGGCCGGCCATCGACGGTCAATGTCCAGCCTTTAGCAAGCAGCATCTTTTCAACGCGGCACCATCAAACCTACGGGGATTACTATGACGACCAATTCATGCACTATCTGGGCTCCACGTGTATTGAGCATTTTGCGTATTGTGACCGGCTATTGCCTGCTGTGGCACGGAACCTCAAAGTACTTCGGCATGCCCGGCAACGCCATCGAAGGCTTGCAGATCTTTTCCTTGATGGGCATTGCGGGACTTATTGAGCTGATCGCAGGCGTCCTGCTAATCATCGGCCTGTTCACGCGCAGCGCCGCGTTCGTCGCATCGGGCTTTACGGCAGCCGCCTACTTCATCGGTCACGTCGCCGGCAAAGGCATGTTGCTCTTCCCGGTCATGAACGGCGGCGAAGCGGCCGTCCTGTTCTGCTTCATCTTCTTCTACCTCATCTTCGCCGGCCCCGGCCCCTGGAGCATCGACGCTTTGCGCGGCAAATCGGAATAAGCCAGCATTCTTTACACCGTTCCCGGCCAGCGCCGGGAACGGTTCGGACTAGATATGAAACTGCCCACTTACTTTATTTCGCACGGCGGCGGCCCCTGGCCCTATATGCCCGACATGCAAGCCAGCAATGCGGCGCTTGCCGCCTCGCTGGCCGACATTCCGGCGCAGATCGGCGACAAACCCAAGGCTATCCTGATGGTATCGGCACACTGGGAAACTCCCGGTACATTCATGGTCATGGCCGCGTCCAAGCCGCCCATGGTCTACGATTACTATGGGTTTCCAGCGCATACCTACGACATCCAGTATCCCGCTCCCGGTGCGCCCGACCTTGCCGACCGCGTCCTGCAGTTGCTTCAGGCCGCCGGTCTGCCCATCCAGAAAGACAGCCAGCGCGGTTTCGACCATGGCGCCTATGTACCGGCCTTTGTCATGTACCCCGACGCCGACGTGCCTATGGCGCAGTTGTCCATCGATGCGCATTACGATCCGGAAAAACACATGGCGCTTGGCCGCGCCCTGGCCCCTTTGCGCGCCGAAGGCGTGCTGATCATAGGCAGCGGCCTGAGCTACCATAACCTGCGCCAAATATACGGCGGCGGGGCCGAAGCATCGGCGCAATTCGATGCCTGGCTGCAAAAAGTCCTGCTGCACAGCCCGACGGAACAGCGTGCGCAGTCGCTTGCCGGCTGGGAGAGCGCGCCGGCGGCTCGGCTGGCCCATCCCAGGGAAGACCACCTGATCCCTCTTATGGTTGCAGCAGGCGCGGCCGAAAATGAAGCCGTAACCTGTGTGTACCACGAGACCCAGGCCTTCGCCGGCATCACCGCATCGAGCTTTCGCTTCGGGGCCGTCTAAGCGGTTGCCCGCAACACGATCGCGCCGCATAAGGTGCTGTATCGGTTAAAGTCTATGCTTTGACCGATACAGAGTAGCCATACGATGCTCCGCGTAATATCCGCCAATCTCAACGGCATCCGCTCCGCCGTCAGCAAGGGCTTGCTTGACTGGGTTGCCACCCAAGACGCCGATTTCATCTGCCTGCAGGAATTGAAGGCGCAGGCCGACAACATGACGGCCGAAATGCTTAATCCCCCCGGCTATTACGGCTATTTCCACTATGCCGAAAAGAAGGGCTATAGCGGAGTTGGCGTTTATGCACGCCGTCAACCGCTGCAAGTCATCGAAGGCCTGGGCGTGCCTGAAATCGATGCCGAGGGCCGCTATCTGGAACTCGTCTATGACACGCTCTCGATCATCTCGGTATATTTGCCGTCGGGCTCCAGCGGCGATCACCGCCAGGCGGCCAAGTTCGTATTCATGGAGCATTTCTTTGCCCATTTGACCAATCTGGTCAAATGCGGACGGCAAGTCATCCTGTGCGGCGACTGGAACATCGCCCATAAGGAAATCGACCTGAAGAACTGGAAGGGCAACCTGAAAAACAGCGGCTTCCTGCCCGAAGAACGCGCCTGGCTGACACGCGTATTCGATGAGATCGGCTGGGTGGATGTGTACCGCCGCCTATACCCCGAGGCAACCGGGGATGCCTATACATGGTGGAGCAATCGCGGCCAGGCCTGGGCCAAGAATGTGGGCTGGCGCATCGACTACCAGATCGCCTCGCCTGAAATCGCCGCCACGGCGAAAACGGCCTCCATCTATAAAGAACAGCGCTTCAGCGACCATGCGCCGCTGACGATAGACTACGAAACCACGCTATAGCTGGCGCCATGCGGCTTGGGAGCAGCATCCTTGGCCGCCTGCCCGCGCCCTTGGCCAGGCCGGCTCAGCAACCGCTCCAGCACATCGAATAGACGCGAATCTTCCGACTGCGCCACATTGAAGCGCAAAAACGATCCGGCCGACTGGGACAAGCTGAATACATTTCCCGGCGCGAGCACTACTCCATGATCGAGCGCCCGGCGGCTAAGCGTCAACGCGTCGACGCCGTCGGGCAAGCCGCACCACAGAAACATTCCGCCCCGGGGCCGCATCCACGGCTGTATGCCCAAGGTCGCCAGCCGCTCGGCCGCCGGCCCCATCGCATGCGCCAGCCGCAGGCGCAAGCCTTCGGTGTGCCGTCGATAGCTCCCTTCGCTCAACATCCGATGAACCAGCTCGGCCGATAGCCGGCTGCCGCCGAATGTCGTGGCTATCTTCAGGTCCGCCAGGGCGTCTATCCATTCGGGCCGGGCGGCAATATAGCCGCAGCGCACCGAGGCCGAAAGCGTCTTGGAAAAGCTGCCCACATGCACCACCCGATTCAAGCCATCGAAGGCGGCCAGGCGCGGCGACGGCTCCGGTTCGAAATCGGCGAAGATGTCGTCCTCGATGATGGTCAAGTCATACTGCTCGGCCAGCTTGAGCACGCGGTGGGCCGCCAGCGGCGAAAGCGCCGCGCCCGTGGGATTGTGCAGCGCCGAGTTGGTCAGGTACAGGCGCGGCCGGTGCTCGGCAAGGGCCCGCTCGAAACGCGGCAGATCCGGACCCGTCGGCGTATACGGCACCCCCACGACCCTGGCATGGTGCGCACGCAGCAAAGCATGGAAATTGAAGTAGCAGGGGTCATCCACCAGCACGGTATCGCCCGGCTCCAGCAGAAATCGGCACAGCAGATCCAGGGCTTGCGTACCGCAATCGGCCAGCAGAATCTGGTCGGGCGCGGCATCGATCGCGCTGTCATGAAGCCGGCGGGCCAACAGTTTCCTTAGCGGTGCAAAACCCAAAGTCGTGTCGTAGTTGGCCAATGCTCCGGCATCGGCTTTGGCAAGCGATCTCAAGGCGCGGCGTATGCTGTCCTGGGGCAGCCATGACGGCGGCAGCCAGCCGCAACCCGGCTTGAGCAGCCCTTCTTCAGAGTCCAGCGCCTGGCGGGCCACCCATAAGGGATCGATCTCGCGATCCAGCCTGGGGCCGATATCGGTCAGTGACAGGGGGGGCGTGGGCGCCGATACGTAGAACCCCGAACCCCTCCTGGCAAAGATCGTCCCCTCCGCCGCCAGGCGATCATAAGCGTCGACGACCGTCGACTTGGACACTTTCATATAGCCGGCCAGAGCGCGTATGGACGGCAGCCGGGCTCCGGTAATCAACTGGCGCCCGGCAATGCGTTGATGAATTTCGCGCATGACATGCGCCGTCAGCGTCATAGCTTCCAATGTGACCTCCGGGTTTCCATCACTGTATTTTCTGGACTGTACTTATATATGTACCAGTACGGATTTTTATAATTGTACTGATGTGTATCTGGTAAGACGAAACGGAAAGAATCATTATTCCAGCCATTGAATCAAAACAGGGGAAATAATGCGTGACGCTTCCAAGGGCTGGATGAACGGACTGGTGGGCGTGGCCATCTTCAGCGGATCGCTGCCCGCCACCCGTGTGGCGGTGGCTGGTTTCGATCCGGTATTCCTGACGGCGGCCCGGGCCGCCATCGCGGGCATGCTGGCTCTTGCCCTGCTTATCATGCAGCGCAGCGGGCGCCCCTCGTCACGGGACATGGCCAGTCTGTCGACCGTGGCACTGGGCGTGGTTGTCGGATTCCCGCTTTTCTCGGCGCTGGCCCTGCAACACATCACAGCGGCGCGCTCCCTGGTCTTCATCGGCCTGCTGCCCTTGTCCACCGCCATTTTCGGCGTCATACGCGGCAAGGAACGGCCTCGCCCCGCTTTTTGGCTGTTCGCGATCCTGGGCAGCGCCTGCGTGGCGGGATTCGCCCTGGCGCAGGACGCCCATTCCTCGTGGCGCGGCGACCTGCTGATGCTTGGCGCCATCCTGACTTGCGGCTACGGATACGCGGAGGGCGGGCGCCTATCGCGCCATATGGGGGGCTGGGAGGTGATTTCCTGGGCGCTGGTGCTGTCGCTGCCCTTCATGGCGGCCCTGGGCATCGCCACGCAGCCGCAAGCATGGCGGCAGATAGGCATGCCCGCCTGGATAGGCCTGGGCTATGTGTCCTTGTTCAGTATGCTGATCGGCTTTATTTTCTGGTATCGCGGCTTGGCCCAGGGGGGCATCGCCGCCGTGGGCCAATTGCAATTGCTGCAACCGTTCATGGGTTTGGCGCTGGCCGCCGCCATCCTGGGAGAAAGCGTCAGTTTGCCCATGATGGCCGCAACGGTTGCCGTAGTGGCTTGCGTGGCGGGGACGCGCATCTTTGCCAAGAGGTAGCGGCCTGAAAGCAAACGGCGCAAGCATATGCTTGCGCCGAATGTATGCAGGCCTAAAAAAGCCGATGCGCGGAAAACTAGGCCGTCACGTGCAATTGCGTTCCCACCGAACCAAAAGTGGCCAGCTTGGGCATGGAGTCCATGATGCTGGCAATGGTCTGAGCCTGATTGTCGAGCACTTTGCGCAACAGGACATTTTGCTGCTCTTGAGCGGCATTGAATCCTTGAAGGCTTAAGGCGGCACTGACGGTGCTCTCGACAGACATATCCATGGCGACTCCGGTTGGGTAAAGAAACCAGCGTCCAGCATAACGGAGGCCAAACGCATTGTCTAGTCGAAAAAACAGATCCGCAAGCGGCCAGCCCGCTTGGCCTGATACATGGCCGTATCCGCCCGCGTCATCAATTGCGATCCCGAAACGGGCTGGCCGGTATACAGCGCCACCCCTATGGATACGCCAAGCGTGAACTGGTGATTGCCGACAGTATGAGGCGCACAGATCGAAGCCATATATTGCCGAGCCAGGCGCTCCGCATCCGGGCGGGGGTCCGCCAGATTGGCCAGCAGTATCACGAATTCATCCCCGCCCAGGCGCGCCACCGTATCGGAACGCCGCCGCCCCTCGAGAAAGCGCCGCGCCACCTGGATCAGCACGGCATCGCCCATGGAATGGCCGAACTCGTCGTTGATGGGCTTGAAACAATCCAGGTCGCAAAACAGCAGAGCGAAACTCGTCCCATTGCGCTTGGCCAGATCCAGCGTGTACTGCAGGCGGCTTTCCAGCATCTGCCGGTTGTACAGGCCCGTCAGCGTATCGTGGTGCGCCAGGAAAGACAGGCGCTCTTCCCTTTCTTTAAGCACAAGCTCGTTCGCGCGCAATTTCGCCAATAGATAATTGAAGCCGCGCACCAGGCCGCCGACCTCATCGTCGCGTACGATGGGCAAGGCCTCCAGCGGGCGCTTTCCATCGGCCATTTCCCGCATGGACTGAGCGCTTTCGGTAAGAGGCCGCAATATGCGCGGCAACAGCAGCAGCAAAAGCAGCATGACCCCTATCACAGCCACCGATGTGCTCTGCACGACCAAGATCCGGAACTCATTCACCGGACGGAACGCCTCTTGCGTGGGTATGCGCGCCACCACAAACCAGCCGGTGCCGGGTACGCTGGCCATGGCGGAAAGCTCCTCAACCCCTTGTGCGTTGACCGTTACGCCGGTGCCGCGATAGCCGGCCATCGCACGGTCGTGCAGCAGGTTCACTCCCGGCGGCGGCGTAGGCTGCAAGATCATCTTGGGCACACTGGAACTGATAAAAAGCTGATCCCCAGGAGAAATCAATAAGAAGCCCCCGCGATGGCCAAATTGATTCTCTTGTATGTCGCGCAAAAAACCGTCTGCGCTCAGGTCCGCGATGCCTCCCAATACCGCTACAGGCTGATGGCTGTTGTTCCGGACCGCCGAGCTCACGATAATGATCGGCTGGCCAGTCACGCTGGAGCGCTCAGGGCGGCTAAGAATCGATATATTGCTTGCCAGCGCGGCCTGAAACCAGGCGCTATCCGAAAAATCCTGTTTTTCTTCCGGAGGCCAGGGCCCTTCGCCGACCGCTATCCGCTTGCCCTGAGGATCGACAAGAAATATTCCACCGGCGAAAAGCGGATTCAGGCGGTGGCGCTCGTGCAGCCACTCCTGCAATGGCTTGGGCTGGCCAAGCAGTTCCGCAGGCAGTGTGCGCGCCAGCTCGGCAATGAATTCCCGCCGGCTTCTGACGCTATATTCGACATCGCGCGCAATATACGAGGCGATGGCAAGCTGCTGATCGTCAATAAGCTGATGCAGCGTGTCTTGTGCGAATGGAAGCGCGACGATGAACCGAAAAACGATATTCGCAAGCATCAGCCCGGCGCCCAGGGCGAGTATGCGAAACTTTATCGTCTTGAAATTCATCCTGCCATCGTGCCGAGGACATAGGAAGCCATTTACGTATACCAGGAGAAACAGTCAGATATATATGAACACAATTCCAACTGTTTTGCTATCCCGCCGACATTACAGATTGGCGACGCCATCGTAAGTATCACGCCCTGCCGCCTGCTTGCGGGCGCGGCGCTTGCGCGCCCAGATCACTATTCCGGTAATCGACAGCATGGCCACCACGAGTCCCATCAGCGACATCATGACCCGGCCCGGGAAGCCCAGGATGCGGCCCGAATGCAAGGGAAACTGCAATTGGACGAAGATGTCCGCCGCCGTGCCCTTCCAGGGCAGGTAGTCGCCCAGATAACGGCCGTCCGTGCCGTCGAAATACATATTCGCTATTGCCATGCCGCCACTGCCATGATCGGCTCCGGGATGGAAGAAGGCAATGCTATAGAAGCCCAGATTGCGCGCATAGAAAATGCCGCCGGGCGGCCGCTCCCAGTCTTGCCGGCCGGCCTGCTCGCGGGATAGTTCCAGCGCCTGTCCGAAACCGATACGCGGCTCGATGGGTTGATTCAACGGCGACATGGGGCGCGTTTCGAATGGGCCCGGCGTCACTTGGGAAACCAGGGACATGGCGGGGAAGAACACCTCGCGGTACAGGTTCAGCGAAAACGACGTGAAGGCAATGACAAGAATGACGCCCCACACCCACAGCCCGGCGGCCCGATGCAAGTCGAAATTCAGCTTGTAGCCGCCCGCTGCCCAACGCACGCGCCAGGCCGGCATCCAGCGTTGCCACCAACCGCGGCCGTTCGAGGGCAGCGGCGCGTCCGAATTGACCAATCCGCCACGGGCCCCCGCCTGCTTGCGGCGCTGCGGCAAGGTAAGGTATAGCGCCACAAAGCTGTCCAGCAGCCAGACCAGGGCAACAATGCCCATGAATTGGTAGCCCCAGCGGTCGGAACCCCAGAATGCGGGGATGTGCAGGCTTTCATGCAGGTCGCGCAGAAACGGCATCAGGGCGCGCCTGGACAGCGACACTTCGCCGGCATCGCGCCTGCCCACAATGGCCGCCGTTACCGGGTCGACGAATACTTGCGTATAGTCCAGCGAGTACGGCTTGCCCGTGGCAAGGTCGATACGCGGCTGCACCAGATAGGTGGCGGCATGCCCTTCCTCGAAATGCAGGGGCACATACACCACCTGGGCATGCGGGTCGTCGGCCTCGATGACATCGATCAGGTCAATGGGCGAACGGAACTCGCCCTGGCTTTCGATCTTGTACAGATCGCTGTTCAGCCATTCATCGATCTCGTGCTCCCACGAAATCACCGCGCCGGTCAAGCCGGAGACGATCAGAAACAAAGCAATGAACAGCCCGGCCCAGCGGTGTATAAGTGTCGCAAACAATCTCATGAAAATGCCGATCAGTACTGCAATGAAGCCGACAGCATGACGGTGCGCGGCGCGCCCAGGACCAGGTAGCCGGCGCCCGGATAGCCGCCTGCCGACGCCCAGTAGTTCTTGTTGGCGACGTTGACGACATTGGCGCGCAGCGTCAGCAGGTGTCCGTCAAGCTCCGTAAGATAGCGTGCACCCAGGTCGAAACGCGTCCAGGCCGGCAGTTCCTGCTTATTGGCCGCATCGGCATATTGGGACGAGGTATACACCGCCTGCCCCGTCAGCGTCAGGCCGCCGGTGCCCGGAACATCCCATTCCAGGCCCAGATTCGCCATGGTCCTGGGCACGCCGATGGCGCGATTGCCATCGTTGATGCCGCCCACCGTGCTGACCTGCTTGGCATCCAGCAAGGTTACGCCGCCCAATACCCGGAAGCCGCGCACAGGTTCACCGTAGACGCTCAGCTCCGCGCCGCGGTTGCGCTGCTTGCCGTACACGCCATAAACCAGCGATTGCGGGTCGACATAAGCGGAAGGTTGATCCGAGGTGAACAGCGCCAGGCTGCCGCCGATTTTGCCGCCGTCGTATTTGATGCCGACTTCCTTCTGCTTGGTCTGGACTGGATCGAAGGTAGTGCCGGCGTTCATGACCGGACGCGCCGGAAAGCCTGATGTATTGGGCGCCGCGCTTATCTGGGACAAGCCCTCGATGTAATTGCCGTAGAACGAGATCTGGTCGCTGGCCTTGACGACCAGGCCCGCCACCGGCGTTACGCGGCTGGAAGTATTCGAAGGCCCGTTGGACGCGCCCGTGTTGTAGTTGAACGACCTGCTGGAAATCTTCTGGTGACGCAAGCCGGCCGTGAACAGGACCCTGTCGTCCCAGAAGGACATGGTATCGGCGATGGCGAAGCTGGTGGTGCGTATGCTATCGGTCAGCAGCGGGCTCCCCAGGTCTCCGCCGACGAGGCTCGGCGTTTGCGGCAGCGCCACACGCGCCGGATCATACAAATTCGAATTCCCGCTGTCCGCATAGAACACATAGGCGTTGCGGCTGTCCCAGCGATAGTGGTTGGCGGACGCGTTGATGGTGTGTCCGACGCTGCCGGTATTGAACTTTGCCCTTATGCCTATTTCGCCCGTCTTTACGATATCCTTGCGCGCGAACTTCGACCCGGACACGGTCATGTCGCCCGCCTGATTGATCACCTTGGGCGTGGACATGAAGGAAGACTCGTCGCTGCTGCGCCCACCCACCGCCGCCCACGTGGTGACCTTGTCGGTAATGTCGAACTCCCCGCGTATCGTGCCGAACAAGTCGCGTTCGTTGGAATAGATATAGCCCGGCCCCAAATTGGTGCCGGCATTGGGCGCGGACGGTATGGGCAGGCCCGCATCGACATTGATGCTGGGCTGGGGATCCTTCAAGCGGTGATCCTGCCACCCCAAATCCGCCGACAGCCGAACACGCTCGCCGCGCCAGTCCAGCCCCAGGCCGAAGGCGCTCAATTCACGCTTTTCGTCGCTCACGGCCGTACCGCCGTCGCGGCGCACCGCATTCAGCCGGATGCCGGTGCTGTCGTCCGGACCGAAGCGCCTTGCCAGGTCCACCGCTGCGGACCCTTGATTGCCGCTTTCCCAACCCAGCGTCAGTTCGGACAGCGGCTCATTCGGCGCCCGCTTGGGAACCACGTTGATGGAGCCGCCCATGCCGGAGTTGCCCGGTGCCGCGCCGTTCAAGAAAGCATTCGCCCCGCGAAACACATCCAGCCGCTCGATGAATTCGCTGGCCAGATACTGGCGCGGCAACAATCCGTAAAGCCCGTTATAGGTTATGTCATCCGAAAACAGCGGAAATCCCCGAACCATGTAAACCTGCTGGAAATTGCCGAAGCCCCGCGCATTTCGCACACCGGGATCGTTCTGCAAGATGTCCGCGACGCTGGCCGCCTGCTGGTCCTTGATCAATTGATTGGTGTATTGCGTGCTGTTGAACGGGCTATCCATGGTATCCAGATTGCCCAGCAAACCCATGCGCCCGCCGCGCGACACCTGTCCGCCGGCATAGGCGGGCAACAGGCCCTCGGCGGAGGCATCGGCGCTGGACTGCACGGTAACGGGCGCCAAGGTCTCGACCGATGTGTCCGCCGAAGAGGTTTGCGCATAGACCGGAGCGCCCGCAAAGGCGGCGATGATCGCCGCGTGCAGGTATAGGCGTGTTGGCATGATGGGCCTGGATAGAAATTGATATTGAGAATGATCCGCATTATTACGCAGATCAACTCCGCAGGTCAATGCCGCTCGGCCGCGACTTGGTTCAGGGCGACTCGTTGGATAAGATGGCTCAGCGCCATTCGTCGCGGTAAACGAACTTGGGCATCTGCCAGTTAAAGCGCAGCGCCAGCATGCGCAGGGCCAAGCCCGCCGACATGGACGCGATCATCGAGAGATTCAGACCGACTCCCAGATGCTGCGCGCCTATGAACAAGCCGCCTGTCAATACCGAAACGCTGGCATACAGCTCCTTGCGCAACAGCAGGGGAATGTCGTTGCACAGGATGTCGCGCAGCATGCCGCCCGCGCAGCCGGTAATCATGCCGCTGATGAGCACCACCGTAATGGGCAGTTCCATGCGCAATGCGATCTGACAGCCGATTACAGTAAAGACCACCAGCCCCAGGGCATCCAGCCACAGGAAAAGACTGCGCAAGCGCCGCATGACCGGCGCGATCAAGGCGGTAAGCAACGCCGCCCCCGCCGTTATCCACAAGTACTCCGGATGCAGCACCCAGGTTACCGGGTAATGGCCCAGCACCACATCGCGCAAGGTGCCGCCGCCCAGCGCCGTCACACAGGCAATGATGCAAACCCCTATCCAATCCATGTCGCGCCGGCCCGCCGCCAGGGCGGCGGTCATGGCCTCCGCGGTGATGGCGATCAGGTACAGGGCCAGCAGCATGTCAGGACACCGTATCCAGGCTGTCGATCTCGGCCTTGCGCAAGCGCAGCAGGATCAGGCCCGGCAAGGCGATCAGCACCGTAATCACAAAGAAGCCCGGCCAGCCTATCGACTCGACCAGGGGCGGCGTCAATGGACCGGCCAGGTAGGTGCGCCCCACCGCCGACAATGCCGAGAGCAAGGCAAACTGGGTCGCTGAAAACTCCTGCTTGCACAAGGCCATCAGCAAGGCGACAAAGGCGGCCGTGCCCAGGCCGCCGCACAGATTCTCCACCGCCACGACCAGCGCCATGGAATAAACGTGAGGCGGCGTTACCGCCAGCACCCAATAGCCGAAATTGGACACGGCCTGCAAAAGGCCGAACAGCATCAAGGAACGGTACAGGCCCAGCCGCGCCATGATGGACCCACCGGCCAGCGCCCCGACGATGGTGGCGGCAAGGCCGAACACCTTATTGATGGTTCCCACTTCCGAAACGCTGAAGCCCGCGCCGCGCAGCAAAAAGGTGGTCGACAGCGCCCCGGCGAACGCATCGCCCAATTTGTAGAGCACGATGAGCAGCAAGATGGTGAGGGCGCCGCGCCGCTTGAAAAATTCGACCAGCGGCTCGACCACCGCGACGGCCAGGGATCGCGGCGCGCGTGCCACCACTTCAGGTTCCGGGGCCAGGACGGTGGCAACGGCGCACACCGCCATGAAACCGCCCATCAGGAAATACATGTTCCGCCAGCCCAGCCACTGATCGGCCAGCACCAGGGCCAACCCTCCGGACACGATCATGGCCAGGCGATATCCCAGCACTTTGACAGCCGCCCCCGCCGCCCGCTCTTCCTTGCGCAGCACATCGGTGCTGTAGGCGTCAAAGGCGATATCCTGAGTCGCCGACAGGAAGGCCACCAATACCGCCAGCGCGGCCAGCAAGCCCAGGTGTCCGGCGGGTGAAAACAGGCCCATGCAGGCGATGGCCGCCGCCAGCAATATCTGCGTGAAAAATATCCAGCTGCGCCGGCGGCCGAGAACGGGCGGCGCATACCTGTCGACCAGCGGAGCCCAAAGGAACTTCAAGGTGTATGCCGTTCCGATCAGCGTCAGAAAGCCTATGTTCTGCAGCGATACATTATCAACGGTGGCCCAGGCCTGGAGCGTTCCACTGGTCAAGGCCAACGGCAACCCACTTGCGAACCCCAGCACCAGAAGGGGAATCACGCGGGGGCTGGCGTAAACGCTGGAAAATGTAGCGATGATGCACCTCTCTGATCAGTTGGGGGATTCGAAGCGATACACCGCCAGGGTACTGCGCCAGCCAGGCAAGAACTTGATTTCCTTGTTGCCGTTGAAGGTGGCCAGATGCGTTATGCGCAATTGCAGCGCAAGCGCCAGCGCCTCAAAATCCTTGAGCGTGCATAGATGGATATTCGGCGTATCGAACCACTGGTAAGGCATCTCGCCGGTTACCGGCATGCGCCCCCGCAATATCGACCAGCCGTGCGGCCAGTAACCGAAATTGGGGAAGGAAACTATCCCGTAGCGCGCCACCCGCGCCATCTCTCGCAATATATGCTCGGTGCGATGCATGGATTGCAGGGTCTGCGAAAGCACCACCGTGTCGAACTGTTGGTCGTCGAACAGCGCCAGGCCCTCTTCCAGGTTCTGCTGGATCACCTGCACGCCGCGGCGCACCGACGCAATCACATGTTCGTCGTTCAGCTCGACGCCGGCGCCGACCACTTTCTTGTCGGCCTGCAGATAGGCCAGCAAAGTGCCATCCCCGCAGCCCAAGTCCAGTACACGGCTTTCCGGCTCTATCCAGCTTGCAATGCGTCTAAGGTCGGCGCGTACATGGCGCGGCGCCACAGTTGACTGGCTCACGCTAGCACTCCTGTTGTCCGGGTTCGCTCGGGCAACCCCAGCTTGGCAGCGATCCGGTCGTAATAGCCCTGCACCACGGCGTGATAGCGGGCATCGTCCAGCAAAAAGGCATCGTGGCCATGCGGCGCATCGATTTCCGCATATGTTACGGGCCGCTTGTTTTTAAGCAGCGCTCGCGCAATCTCGCGCGAGCGGGCCGGTGGAAAGCGCCAGTCCGTGCTGAAGGAAACCAGCAGGAAATCAGCCTGGACGCCTTGCAGCGCACGCGCCAGGTCGCCGCCATGGTTGCGCGAGGGATCGAAATAATCCAGTGCGCGCGTAATCAATAAATACGTATTGGCATCGAAATAAGTGGAGAACTTCTCGCCCTGGTAGCGCAGATAGGACTCGACCTCGAATTCGACGTCGTAGCCATAATGGAATTCGCCGTTGTCGGCCGGCGCACGCTGGGTGCGGCCGAACTTGGTTGCCATGTCGTCATCCGACAGGTACGTAATGTGCCCCACCATCCGGGCCACCGACAAACCGTGTTTCGGCACCCTGCCGTGTGCGTAGTAATCGCCGCCATGAAAGTCCGGATCGCTGATGATGGACCGCCGGGCCACTTCGTTGAAGCCTATATTTTGGGCCGACAGGCGCGGGGTGCTGGCGATCACAACACAATGCCCTATGCGTTCCGGACAGGTTATGGCCCAGCTCAGGGCCTGCATCCCGCCCAGAGAACCGCCCATCACCGCCGCGAACTTTTCAATCCCGAAATGATCGGCAAGCCTGGCCTGCGCACGCACCCAGTCTTCGACCGTCAGCATGGGGAAAGCCGCGCCCCAGGGCTTGCCGGTTTTCGGATTGATGCTGGCCGGACCAGTCGAGCCGAAGCACGATCCAATATTGTTCACGCCAATCACAAAAAAGCGATCGGTGTCCACCGCCTTGCCGGGCCCGACCATGTTGTCCCACCAGCCAATGTCCCTGGGATCGTCGGCGGCAATGCCCGCAACATGGTGGGATGCGTTCAGGGCATGGCAAACCAGCACCGCGTTGCTGCGTTCCTGATTCAGCACGCCATAGGTTTCCACAGCAAGCTCGTAGCTGGGCAGAACCTGGCCGCTGGTCAATGCGAGCGGCTCGGTGAACGATATATATTGGGGGGATACGATGCCCACCGAACCCGAAGGCGTGGTGGAAGGCAGGATTTCCGCAGTAGCGGGCACGGCGATAGGGGAAATGACGGTTGCGGATAGTTCGGCCATATGGACCTCTTTAGCTGGATTTATGAGGCGCCCGCAAGCAGATCAAGCAAATCGGCGCTGTTTCAGGCTGTTATTTTATCACTCCTGCCAAACACGGCTTTTCGCAGACCGGACTTGCTGCCGCTGCGCTTTTATCCAGGACGGTTTTACCCGGATGATAAAACTTGATACATTCCATAAATAAATGTAAATAATACCGGAGATATAAGGAGGAGTCGCCCATGAAGCCGCTCACGCAACGGGAGGTGTCGTGCCTGCAATGGGCGGCGCTCGGCAAGACCAGCTGGGAAATGGGAATGATCCTGGGCCTTACGGAAAGAACCATCAATTTCCATATCCATAATGCCTGCCGCAAGCTGGGCGTCCATGGACGGCAAGCCGCCATCACTGCCGCCTTGCAGGCAGGCTTGCTGCCAGGCCTTATCGGGCCGGTTTCACACCCTGCAAAAACTCGGCGGCCTGGCTCTCGGGAAACCGATCCCGCGCGGCGGTAACAATCCCTTCCGTCAAGCCTTGCTCCGTCAGCCAGGCCCTGGCCTGCAAGGTGATTGCGCCGCTGGGAGACTGGCCCTTCACGGTGAACGATTCTCCTGGAGCCGGCAATGCCTTGGGCGGCTCCTGGCCCAGATTCCTGTATAACGATCCCACCACGGCCAAGGCGAATTCCTTGCGCCCGGCCTCGTCCGCCCGCAAAGCGTCGGGCAGCGCCGCATAGGCCACAGTAAAGAGAGCGTCGTCCACCGTCACGCTGGTCATGCTGAAGGTAATATCGTGCCCGGAAAACTTCAGGCGGCGTTCCTGAGTCACCGGCTTGTCGGGGAAAAAGGCCGTCACGGCGCCATCGCCCACGGTAAGCTGCCGCCAGTTGTATTGCGGCGAACATGCCACCAACAGGCTGGACAGCAGCATAATCACACCTATACGTATCACGGCCACACCTCGGGTAAAATCGCCAGCGACAGACACTTCTTTAAAGATACCCTGAATGACTTCAAGTAACCAACGCCTTGCCGTGCTGGGCTCTCACTTGCCGGTGCTGCAAGGCATATTGCGCGGTATTGAAAAAGAAGGCCTGCGCGTAACAGAGCAAGGCGCGCTGGCAACAACGCCCCACCCCTCGGTCCTTGGTTCGGCATTGGCCAACCCGCGCATCACCACCGACTACTCGGAAGCCTTGCTGGAACTGATTACAGGAACGCACGATTCTACCGAAAGCCTGGTCCACGAGCTGGAGCAGACGCATCGCTACGTTGCGCAGCAGTTGCCAAGCGAACTGATCTGGAATCAGTCCATGCCGGCGCACCTGCCGCCCGAAGCCGAAATTCCCATTGCCTGGTACGGCACATCCAACACCGGCATGCTCAAGCATGTATACCGACGCGGGTTGGCCGAACGCTACGGCAAGGCGATGCAATGCATCGCCGGCGTACACTACAACTTTTCGCTGCCCGATGCATTCTGGGACCTGATCGGCATACAGGGCGCTTCGCAAAGCGAACAGCGCTCCAAGGGCTACCTGGCGCTTATCCGGAATTTCACGCGCTATTCCTGGCTGCTCATGTATTTATTCGGCGCCTCGCCCGCCATATCCAAGAACTTCATGCGCGGCCTGCCCAATCCGCTGCTGGAACTCGACGCCGACACGCTATACCTGCCTTACGCCACCAGCCTGCGCATGAGCGACCTGGGTTATCAGAATAAAGCGCAATCCGATCTGCAGCTTTGCTACAACGATCTGGAAACATTCCTGGCCCGCATGCTGAACGCCGTCACCAAGCCCTGGCCCGCCTACGAGGCCATAGGTACGCATCGCAACGGCGAATGGATACAGCTGAACACCAACATTCTGCAGATCGAAAACGAGTACTACTCCAATATCCGCCCCAAACGCGCCACCGGCCGATGCGAACGCCCCGCCACCGCCCTTGCCGAACGCGGCGTGCAATACATTGAAGTCCGGTGCCTGGATATCGACCCTGAATCGCCCATAGGCATTTCGGCCGGCACCAGCCGCTTCATGGACGCCTTCTTGCTGTTCTGCGCGGCAGAGCAAAGCAAGCTGTTCCCCAATAACGGCTACTGCATGGATAGCCACGATAATTTCAGCGTGGTAGTGAAAGAAGGCCGCAAGCCCGGCCTGGTTCTGGTCAACCAGAATGTGGCCACGACCCGGGAGGAATGGGGTGCGGAGCTGATCGAAGGCATTGCTCCATACGCCCGCTTGCTCGACCAGGCCCAGGGCGGCGACTTGTATGCCCAGGCGCTGGCCATCCAGGCCGAAAAAGTGCGGGACAGCGAAAAAACGCCTTCGGCGCGCCTGCTGCAAACCCTGCGCGACCAGAAGCTGAGCCTGCACGATTACTCGCTCAAGCGCAGCCTGGAACATCGCGAAACCCTGCGCGCGCAGGCGCTGGCACCGGCCGAGCAGGACGAATACGAGACAATCGCCAAGGAGTCGCTAGTCGAGCAGAAAAGACTGGAAGACAGCGACACCGAGGATTTCGACAGCTACGTGGCGCGCTACCACGCCGCGCTCAAGAACACCGACAAAGGGTTGTCCTGCGGTTCATCAAGTTAATGCCAAGGGGTAGACGGCCGCGCCGTTTCCACTACGGCTTTTTCCCGGGCTTGCCGCCTGTGCTCTCATCACCCGAGGATACCGGGTGCTTCGCTCACTCCACGCCGGGAGCATCCGCCGTGCCTTCCGCCTGTATAGCGGCGTAATCCCCTTCCCCGGGACGCTGCCCGCTGCGTGCATCCCGGTCGGCGGCCGCCGTGCCGCGATCAAAAAAAGGATTTGCCCACGCCGACAGTACGCAGCATCCTTAAACAAGCCGGCCTGAAATGATCAGACCAGGAGGAAGCAAATTGCGTTATCCCATCTACGTGCATAAGGAAGGCAACAGCGCCTACGGCGCTACCTTTCCTGATATTCCAGGTTGCTTTGCTGGTGCCGATGATATCCAGGCGTTGCCACGTGCCGAACACGAGATGGCGGAAGCCTGAAACGCAAATCCCGAAGGCCCGCACCTAGCCCAATGCCTAGCCATGGCTATGGCGGAACACCCCCCATGGGGCACACCAATCTCAGGATGTTCTTTAAGGTCTACAGGAAGGGGAAAAGATGGTGCAGCCCGTGGCCGGGAGGAGGCCAAGATGGACGCTCTATTCGCATTGCCGCCGAAACAAAAGCGGCGAACTGCGATTAGTTGATTTCTGTCACGCTGTTATTACAGGCGACATAAGCCATTGATTCTGGCGCGCCCGACAGGAATCGAACCTGTATAGCATTTCAAGAAAATGGCTGAATTTATCGTTTGACGTTAAACGATAAACGCCATAAAATACAGACCATGATAAAAAGCTTCCGCTGCCACGACACCCAAGCTCTTTACAAAGGCAAACGAATCGCTCGTTTTACGAGTTTCCGGACTGTGGCGGAGCGCAAGTTGCAAATGCTCGATAGCGCCAGCACGCTGGATTTTCTGCGGTCACCGCCTGGCAACCGGCTGGAAGCGCTAAAGGGCAACCGAGTCGGGCAACATAGCATCCGCATCAACGATCAGTGGCGGATTTGTTTCATCTGGAGCGCAGAAGGGCCGGAATACGTCGAAATCGTCGATTACCATTGAACGGAGTCCATAATGATCAAAAATGGCATGCGTCCGATTCATCCGGGCGAGATACTACGCGAAGAATACCTCACGCCTCTGGGCATGAGCGTCAACGCTTTGGCCACTCATCTACATGTGCCGGCTACGCGCATGAATGAAATTGTGCGTGAGCGTCGCGGCGTTACACCCGATACAGCGCTACGGCTCGCCGCCTTTTTTGGAGGCGATGCAAGCTCTTGGCTGAACCTGCAACAGGCCTACGACTTGAAATCGGTAGAAGCTCAGATTGCCGAACGCATCATCAAAGACGTACGGCCACTTGAGCATGCCTGAATAAACGGAACCGCTACGCGACTTGATACCTACAAAAAAAGCAGCCCAAAGGCTGCTCTCTGAAATATATGGCGCGCCCGACAGGAATCGAACCTGTATCAAGAGCTTCGGAAACTCTCATTCTATCCATTGAACTACGGGCGCAGGGTCGTCATTGTAGCGTGTTTGCGGGAAAATTTTCCGATGCCCCGAAACCGCGGCGCAGCGGGGGCCATACCCCCATTCATGCACTGAAGCACTAGTCTAGTTATAATCGTTTATTCAGGAGTTTCCGGAAACACCTGCGTGCAAGCGCAAAGACCGTTCTCCTGTAGATAGACCATCACGGAATTCAGGCCTTGGCGCCCTCAGACTAGGAACACGCAGGATTCGATTATGAACAATACGGAAGAACACGTCGAAGAGACCATCGAGGAGCACGAAGGTCTTATCAAAACGCCCAAGCAGCTGATCGTAACCGTGATTCTGGCCTTCATTGTGCCGATTTTCATCATCATGCTGCTCGTCAATCTGGTCGCCGCCAGTTCCGAGATGGGTAGCGGTTCCGATGCACAGACAGCCGAAGCCATTGCCAAGCGCATCCAGCCCGTTGCCGGATTCAGCCTTGTCGACGCCAACGCGCCCAAAGTATTCAAGACCGGCCAGCAAGTGTTCGAATCGACCTGTACAGCCTGCCACACGGCCGGCGTGGCGGGCGCGCCCAAGATTGGCGACAGCGCCGCCTGGGCTCCTTTCGTGAAGGCCGGCTACGAAGACATGGTCAAGAATGCCATCCACGGCATCGGCGCCATGCCTCCCAAGGGCGGAAACCCATCTCTAAGCGATTTTGAAGTGGCCCGCGCGGTCGTCTACATCGCCAACAAGTCCGGCGCTTCGTTCGACGAGCCCAAGGAACCCGCCGTGGAAGGCAAGGCCGACGAAGCCGCCAAGCCCGCCGCTGCGGCACCCAAGGCGGAACCCGCTAAAGCAGCCGCCGCACCTGCCGCCAAAGCCGAAGCGCCCGCCGCTGAAACCGCGGCCATCGATCCGGCCGGCGAAAAACTGTACAAAGCCGTGTGCTTTGCCTGCCACGCCAGCGGCGTAGCCGGCGCGCCAAAATTCGGCGACAAGGCCGCCTGGTCCAAGTACATTGAAACCGGCATGGATGCGATGGTCCAGAATGCCATTCATGGCGTTGGCGCCATGCCTCCTCGCGGCGGCTCGCAAGCCTCCGATGCCGAGGTCAAGGCCGCTGTCGAATACATGGTGCACGCCGCCAAGTAACCGGCTCAGCATCCAAAACAAAAAGCCGCGGCATTTTTTTGCCGCGGCTTTTTGCATTGACTGTCCAGAGAATGATTTCTTGACAGAGGCCCGCCTTAATCAGCAGGCCCTCTCTCCCGGTTGCCCCGTCAGCGGGCGATGCAGGCCGGCTCGGCCCGCAAGGACAAGCCCAATTGCACACGGCGCTGCAACCAGGGGCTGGGCCGGTAGCGCATGTCGCCGGTCACGCGGTGCATGGCCCGAAGGATCTCGAATACATGCGCAGCGCCCAGGGCATCGCCCATGGACAGCGGACCGCCCTTTGGATAGCCCAGGCCCAGCGACACGGCCAGGTCGATATCGGACGGCGTCGCGATGGATTGCTGCGCAATATCGCTGGCCACGTTGACGATGGCCGCCACAATGCGCTGTGCGACAAAACCGGCTGAATCGTCGATGACTGAAACGGCAGTGCCATCGCTGGCGAGCAAGGCATGGGCGGCATCGCGCCATTTCGGCTGTGTGGCCACCGAGCACATCAACACCCGGCGCCGGCCTTGCTCCAGACCGAAGAAGGTGTCCAGCGCGACCGTACGCTCGCCATCGAGCTGATGCTCCCCAACGACACTGGCTGTATCTTCGCCATACGGCGTCACGATAATCAACGCATCCGCGGGAGCGGTCTCTGCCGCAATGACTGTGGCCCCCAGGCTCTTCAGCAAGGCCGCGGCGCGCTTGTGCCCAATAGAATGGTAAGGGGCCAGCCAAACCTTCAAATCCTGCGGCAAGACAGGCACGGGCGGCTCCGTGGGCACCTGCTTCTGCCCTTCGGGATAGGCATAGAAGCCTTCGCCGGTTTTACGGCCCAGCAGCTTGCCCGCCGTGCGGACCGCCGCGATCGGCGAAGGCCGGAAACGCGGCTCATCGTAAAACTGGTGGTAGATGGATTCCATGACGGGATGGGATACATCCAGCGCCGTCAGATCCATAAGTTCGAAGGGCCCCATACGAAAACCCGCCTGCTCGCGCATGATCGCGTCGACCTGATAGTACGGCGCCACCGATTCCTGTGCCGTCTTCAGGCCTTCGATATTCATGCCTCGGCCGGCATGGTTGACGATGAAGCCGGGCATGTCCTTGGCGCGCACAGGCGTATGGCCCATCACGCGCGCCAGGCCCATCAATGCATCGCCCGCCTGGGGGTCGCTGCGCAAGCCGTCGATCACCTCGACGACCTTCATCAATGGTACGGGATTGAAAAAATGGTAGCCCAGAACGCGCCCGGGCCGCTCGCAGGCCTGCGCAATCGCCGTGATGGACAAGGACGAAGTATTCGATGCCAGGATGCAGTCGGGTGCGACGATGCCTTCCAATTGGCGAAAGAGATCGCACTTGACGTCAAGGCGCTCGACCACGGCTTCGATGACCAAGTCGGCCCGGGCCATGTCTTGCAGATCGGAACAAGCCGCGACGCGGGCCAGCGATTCGGCCGCCTGCTGTTCCGATAGCTTTCCCTTGGAGGCAAGCTTGCCCCACATCTGCCGCAGGTTCTCGCGGGCCGCCTCGATGGCCTGGGCATTCAGATCGAACAACAGCACGTCCAGGCCGGCCTGCGCCGCTATCTGTGCAATGCCTCGCCCCATCGCGCCCGCGCCCACTATTCCCACCGTCTTGATGCTTTTCATTTCGTTTGCTCCTGATTTTGCATTGCGCGCCGCGCGAATTCGGTTAAGGGGTCAATTCCCGGATTTCTTCGTCCGAAAGTCCCAGGCGCTCGCGCAGCACTTTTTCGGTGTGCTCGCCCAGCAAGGGCGCCGCATGCCTGTAGCTGACGGGACTGCCGGAAAACCTTAAGGGACTGGCCCCCACAGGCGCCTTTCCGGCGGTGGCATGAGGCAGGGACTGCACCATGCCGCGCGCCCGCACCTGGGGGTTCTCGTATACCTGATCTATCGTGTTGATGGGGCCGGCGGGAACGCCAACGCGCTCCAGGGCCTCCAGCCAATGATCGCGCGCCTGCGTTTTCATTGCTTCGACCAGCATGGGCACCAGCACCTCGCGATTGATCACGCGATTCGAATTGGTTTTGAACCGAGGGTCGTCGGACAGCCCCGGCCGATCTATGACTCGGCAGTAAGCCTGAAACTGCGTATCGTTGC
Organism: Pollutimonas rozaliensis; assembly: GCF_048751585.1. Lineage (NCBI taxonomy): Bacteria > Pseudomonadati > Pseudomonadota > Betaproteobacteria > Burkholderiales > Alcaligenaceae > Pollutimonas > Pollutimonas rozaliensis. Next base: position 283,613 of record NZ_JAZHOB010000004.1, read on the forward strand.
CCACGGCGACAATAAGGTGGCCGTCGGCGGCGGCAAACACCTGGTAAGGAACCAGGTTCTGATGCGCATTGCCGGCCCGCCTGGGCGCAACGCCGGTGGTCATGTAGTTCAGGTTTTGGTTGGCAAGCATGGCGACCTGGCAATCGAGCAGCGCCATGTCTATGTGCTGCCCCAAGCCGCTGCGGGCGCGTTCGTGCAGCGCGGCCAGTATCCCGACCGTCGAATACATGCCCGTCATCAGGTCGGCCACGGCCACGCCGGCTTTCTGGGGGCCGCCTCCCGGCAAATCGTCGCGCTCGCCGGTGATGCTCATCAAGCCGCCCATGCCCTGGATCATGAAGTCGTAGCCCGGCCGGCTGGCGTAAGGGCCGGTTTGGCCGAACCCGGTAATCGAACAATAGATCAGCGCCGGATTGACCGCCTTGATGCTTTCGTAGTCCAGGCCGTACTTGCGCAAGCCGCCGACCTTGAAGTTCTCGACCAGGATGTCGCATTGCGCCGCCAGTTCGCGTACCAGTTCCGCACCGCGTTCGCTGGATATATCCAGCGCCACCGATTGCTTGTTCCGGTTTGCCGAGGCGTAGTAGGCGGCCTCGGTGGTATCGCGGCCCTGCGCATCCTTGATATACGGAGGCCCCCAGCCGCGGGTGTCGTCCCCCGCGCCCGGCCGCTCTATCTTGATGACTTCGGCGCCCAGGTCGGCCAGATTCTGGGTACACCAGGGGCCCGCCAGCACACGCGTCAAATCAAGAACCCGGATTCCGGTCAAAGGTGCTGGACGTAAAGACATGGCGACTGCGTGCTCGAAAAGTAAAACTGGTATTTTGCCTGATCTGGCGCGGACATGTTTCATGGCCAACCTGCGGCGCCTGATCGTATTGTGATTTGGCCCTAGAATACGTCAACACAATACACCCGCAGGCGAGCCTAGAAAGGAGATTCCCCAGCATGCCACGCAGCACTGTCCAGGAGCTTTACCGCCATCTTGCACTACCTGTTATTTCAGCACCCATGTTCATCGTTTCGGGGCCCGAGCTCGTCATTGCGCAGTGCGCCAGCGGCATCGTGGGGTCGATGCCGGCACTCAATGCTCGCCCGCAAGGCGTCCTGACCCAGTGGCTTACGCAGATCGAGACTGCGCTCACCCAATTGAAGGCTCAGGATCCGCAGCGCGCCATTGCGCCCTATGCCATCAATCACATCATCCATAAATCCAATGACAGGCTGGCCGAGGACTTGGCGGTATGCGCTCAGCACAAGGTGCCATTGATCATTACCAGCCTGCGCGCTCCCGATGACGTCGTCGATACTGTGCATGCCTGGGGCGGCAAGGTGTTCCACGACGTGACCACACTGCGTCACGCCCGGAAAGCGCTGGATGCGGGCGTGGACGGGCTTATCCTGGTGTGTTCGGGCGCTGGCGGCCACGCGGGCACGCTCAGCCCTTTTGCCCTGCTGGCCGAAGTACGGAAAATATACGATGGCCCGATAGCCTTGTCGGGATCGATCACACGCGGGCAGGACATTCTGGCGGCACGGGCCATGGGCGCCGACTTCGCCTACATAGGCACGCGTTTCATCGCCAGCCCTGAAGCCCGGGCGGATGAGGCCTACAAGCAGATGCTGGTCCAGGCACAGGCCCAAGACATCATCTACACGCCGTTCTTCACCGGCATCCCCGGCAACTATCTGAAGCCCAGCATAGCGGCCGCCGGCCTGGACCCCGACAATCTGCCCATCCCCGGCTCGGACCACACCAATTTCGGCACCGGCCGCAGCAAACCCTGGCGCGACATCTGGGGCGCCGGCCAGGGCGTGGGCAGCATAGACAGCATCCTGCCCGTGGAGCAGATCGTGGAGAACCTCAAGGCCGAATACCGCCAGGCCTATATGCAACTGGATGACGGCTTCCAGCGAGGCCGCGCATGATCAATATCATCCAGGGCGACTCCTGCGTAACACTGGTCATCGACCGCCCCGAACGGCGCAATGCGCTGACCAATGCCATGTATGCGGAACTTGACCTGGCCTTGCAGGCCGCGCAGGCGGACGCGGGCTGCAAAGCGGTCATCCTGACCGGCTCGGGCGGCCATTTCACCGCGGGGAACGATCTGTCCGAGTTTCAAACCGCGCGCAGCGCGGGCGACAGCCCCGCCCTTGCCTTTCTGCGCAGGCTGGCCGGCATCGATGTGCCTGTCATCGCAGCGGTGGAGGGCCGCGCCGTCGGAGTCGGAGTGACCCTGCTGCAGCATTGCGACTTCGTCTATGCGGGGCACGATGCCGTGTTCAGCCTGCCCTTCGTCTCCCTGGGCCTTTGCCCGGAGGGCGGCTCCAGCCTGCTGATGGCGCAAATTGCGGGTGCGCGCCGGGCGGCCGAATGGCTATTGCTGGGCAGGCCCTTCTCCGCCCGGGAAGCCCAGGACAGCGGCCTCATCACCGCCGCCACCGCCTCCGGCCAAGCGCTGGAGCACGCCAGGCGGATCGCCGCCGAACTGGCCTCCCAGCCAGGGCAGGCCCTGCGCGACTCGAAGCGGATTCTGCGCAATGCCGGCCGGGCCGCGCTGGATAGGGCCTTCGACGACGAAAGAGACCTTTTTACCCAAAGGCTGCGCTCGGAAGAAGCGCAGGCGGCATTCCGGCGGTTTTTCGAGAGCAAGAAGAAATAAGCTCCAATTACCTGTGGAATCGGAGCGGTGGACCGGCCCCGCCGCATGTTTTGGGACCGATAAACCACACTTTCCGACTAATTAGGGTTTACCCCTAGCTTTTACCTAGGGTTAACCCTATAATTACTTATGTCAGCACATAACATTCTGTTCTGTCAGCACATAACCTTAATAGGTGAGGTAATTATGTCGGATCTTTCTTTCAACCAGTACAGCCGTTTGAGTGACTCTCTTGAGCGTGACTTGATGCGTAAAGCATTGACTGATGGAGAGTCTATTTCGATCGTTACCGCGGGCAAGAAGGCGCTGGCGTCCGTCAAGAAAGGCGTAATCGCCGTGTCCAACTACATGATCGCCGTTACGAAGGCCATGGACGAGGCACGTGCCAAAGATGCGCGTTTTTCCCGGGCGCAGTGGTAAATCCCGGAATCACGATCGAGCGCTGAAACTGGCGCTGTAGGCTAAAAGCCTGCCCATTTGGGTAGGCTTTTGTTTTTCTGAGCCGGTGCAAACCAACCCCCTCGCGCGTAAGAGGCATCAAGGTTTGTTCAACATGGCCTTGAGCATTCCCAGCCGCTCTTTGGGACTTAAAGACTGAGTCGCGGGATCCTCGCTTGCCGCAACACCGCCCAAGCCCATTTCCTCGATAAAGCGCGAGCGCTCGCGCACTACATATTCGCGGGCTCGGCGGCGCTTCTTGCACCAAGTCAGGTGCAGGCTGCGCTGGGCACGCGTAATGCCCACATACATCAGCCTGCGCTCCTCCTGAACGCGCAGGGCAAGCGCCTCGGCGGCTGTGGCCGGATCCAGGTCTTCTTCGTCCCGGCCCAGGTGGGGCAGCAAACCCTCTTCGACCCCCACCAGGTAGACATGGGGATATTCCAGGCCTTTGGATGCGTGCAAGGTCGATAGCTTGACGGCATCGGGCTCGTCGTCGTCGCCCCGCTCCAGCATGGTCACCAGGGCCACGTGCTGGACTAGCTCCAGCAGGCCCATATCGGCCTCATCGGCCTTGCGCTTCAGCCATCCGACAAACTCCAGCACATTCTGCCAACGATTCTGCGCCGGGCGCTCTTCCAGAGTGTCGTACAAATAGCGCTCGTACTGGATGGCATTCAACAAGTCGTCCAAAATGGCGCCCGCGGAATCCTGCACCGCGCCGTCCACGCCGGCCACGGCAGAGTCGTCCTGATTATCGACCATCAGGCTGGCCTGGGCCGGACGCAAAAGGACGGCCCCCGCCTTGCGCCCCGCACGCGACTGGATGCGTTGTATGAATTCGCCGAATACGAGCAAGGGCTCGAGCTGCTTGCCCGCCAGTTTTTCCGCCGTATCGATCTCGAAAATCGCCTCGAACAGGGACAGCTGCCGCTCGGCGGCAAATTGGCCCAGGGCCTGCAAGGTGGCCTGCCCTATCCCCCGTCGGGGGGTGGTGGCCGCCCGGATAAAGGCGGGGTCGTCGCTATCGTTTGCGATAAGGCGCAGATACGCCAGGATGTCGCGGATCTCCGGTTTTTCAAAAAAGCTCTGGCCGCCCGAGATCGTGTAGGGAATTCGCAAATTGCGCAATGCCTGCTCCAGAATGCGCGCCTGATGATTGCTGCGGTACAAAACCGCAAAATCCCGCCATTCGGCCTGCCGCTCGAACCGGGCCGCCGACAGGCGCACCGCGACGGCTTCCGCCTCGGCCTCCTCGTCGTCCATGGGCGTGACCTGTATGGACTCGCCCACGCCCAGATCGGACCACAGTTTCTTGCCGAACAGGTTGGGATTCTTGCTGATGACCTGATTGGCCGCAGACAATATCCTTTGCACCGACCGGTAGTTCTGCTCGAGCTTGATAATCTGCAAGCCGGGGTAATCGGTCGTCAGATTGGCCAGGTTCTCCACCGTTGCGCCGCGCCAGGCGTAGATGGCCTGGTCGTCGTCGCCCACCGCCGTGAACATGGCGCGCTGCCCTGTCAGCCATTGCACCAGCCGGTACTGGCAGACATTGGTGTCCTGGTATTCGTCCACCAGCAGGTAATGGACGCGGGCTTGCCAACGCTGCCTGACCTGCTCGTTATTCTCCAGAAGCAAGGCGGGCAGGCGGATCAGGTCGTCGAAATCCACCGACTGATAAGCCGCCAGGGTGGCGCTATAGCTGCGGTAGACCTTGGCCGCCTCGACTTCACTGGGCGACGATGCGCTGCGATCGGCCGCATCGGGATCCATCAGCGCATTCTTCCATAAGGAAATATTCTGCTGGACGGCGCGCAGCCGCGCCTTGTCGGTCGTAGCCAGCAGTTCCTGGATAATCGCCAGGGCGTCGGTGGAATCAAGAATCGAAAAACTGGGCTTCAGCCCGGCATGTGCGGCCTCTTCACGTAGGAACCGCAAGCCCAGGGAATGGAAGGTGCTGACCGTCAGGCCCTTGGCAAGCTTGGAGTCGACCAGCAGCTTGACCCGCTCGTTCATTTCGCGGGCGGCCTTGTTGGTAAAGGTAAGCGCCACCACTTGTCTTGCCTGGTAGCCGCACTCGCGCAGCAGATAGGCGATCTTTTGCGTGATCACGCGTGTCTTGCCGCTACCCGCGCCGGCCAGCACCAGGCATGGGCCGTCCAGATACAACACCGCCTGACGCTGCATCGCGTTCATGTCCTGTGCAACAGTATGGCCTCGTGACGAATTCAATGCCTGCCTTCCTATATTTCCAGCGGATCGACTTCAAGATTGCAGCGTACGCGGCGCTTGCGCGCCAGCTCTGCCACCGCAACGGACCAGGTAGACAGGAAAGCCTGCAAGGCCGGCCGGCTGCCGCTTTCCACTAGCAATTGGGCACGCTCCACGTTGGCGACCCGCACTACCCGCAGCGGCACCGGATCGTAAAGCGTCAGCGAAGACGCCGTGGGATAGCTCGCGGCGTCCTGCTCAGGGAGGGCCCGCGCCAGCGTCAGGAACTCCAGCGCGTCCGCCAATTGCCGGGACTCGGAAGTCAGCAAGGCCTGATGGGCGAAAGGAGGAAGCCCGATCGCTTCGCGCTCATCCAGGGCATAACGAGCGAAACCCTGATAATCGTGGCGTATCAAGGCCTGATACACCGGCTGTTCGGGATAATCGGTCTGGATGATGACTTCGCCGCCCTTCACATGGCGGCCGGCTCGGCCCGACACCTGCATCAGCTGGGCAAACAGCCGTTCAGGCGCGCGGAAGTCCTGGGCGAAAAGCATGGCGTCCGCATTCAGCACGCCCACCAGACCCAGATTGGTAAAGTCGTGCCCCTTGGCGACCATTTGGGTGCCGACCAGCAGATCGACATCGCCGGCATGCACCTTGGCGAACAAGGCGGCGGCGCTGCCTTTCAGCCGGGTGCTGTCGGCGTCGATGCGCGCGATGCGCGCCTGGGGAAAGAGCTCGGCCAGATGCTCCTCGACCCGTTGCGTACCGCGCCCCATCGGCTTCAGGTCCTGGTCGCCGCAGTCGGGACAGGCATGCGGCACCCGCGCCTGATAGCCGCAATGATGGCATTGCAGGTAATTGCGTCGCCCCGCGCTGCGATGCAGCACTGTATAAGCGGTGCAGCGCGGGCATTGGCTTACCCACCCGCAAGAGGCGCAATTGAGGACCGGGGCATAGCCGCGCCGGTTCAGGAATATCAGCGATTGCTGGCCACTATCCAGCCGCTGGCCCAGGGCTTCGACCAATTGCGGGGAAAAACCCTGCTGCATGGCAAGGCGGCGGGTGTCGACCAGGCGCACCTTGGGCAGTTCCACGTCGCGGGCCCGTTGCGCCAGGGTATACCGCAAATAATGGCCTTTGTCGGCATGCTTCCAGCTTTCCAGCGAAGGCGTGGCCGAGCCCAGGACGATGGGTATATCGCGGTCGCGCGCTCGCCAGACAGCCAGGTCGCGGGCGGAATAGCGCAAGCCGTCCTGCTGCTTATAGGATGTGTCATGTTCTTCGTCGACAATGATCAGCCCCAGATCGGCAATGGGCGCAAAAATGGACAGGCGCGTACCCAGCAGTACCCGGGCCTGGCCCCGCTGTATGCGTAGCCAGGCCTGCAGGCGCTCGCCGTCGGCAAGGCCGCTATGCATCACCGCCAAGGCGTCGGCACCGGCCAAGCCCGCCAGCCGCGCCCTCAAGGACTGCTCAAGCTGCGGGGTCAGGTTGATTTCGGGAACCATGAACAAGACCTGCCGCCCGCGTGCGAGCGCCGCCTGGATGGCATGCAGGTAGACTTCGGTTTTTCCGCTGCCGGTCACGCCGTGCAAAAGCACGGTCTTATGCGCTTGCAGCGCCGCTATCGCCTGCGCGGCGGCGAGCTGCTCGGCATTCAGCACGGGAGCCTGGTCGGCTGCCACGGCATCCGCCAGGACCGGCTTGCGCCGATCGAGCCGTTGCACGGGTCCTCCCGCAGAGCGCTTGCCCTGATAGGCGGATACCTTGCGCAAGCCCGCCGGTAGCGCCGGCAACATCACTTCGCCCAAAGGCCGCTGGTAATACTGCGCCGCGAAGGATGCCAGCCGCAACCAGTCCGAGGACAAGGGCGGAGTGTCGTCCAGGATCTGTTCGACCTCTTTGACCTGGGCGGGATCGAATGCGGGCTGGGCCGGCGTCGCCACTACGACACCCACCAATTTGCGGCGCCCGAAAGGCACGATGACCCGGGCGCCGACACACGCTTCGGCGGGAGCCCGATAATCGAACACGCCCTGCAAGGGAACGTCGAGCGCCACCTGCACCCAGCGGGCCGGCCCGGCGGCGGTATCGGGGGCCAGTGCAGTGGGTGATTCGGATGGGGTGGATGGGGACATCAATACTTAAAGTAGATTCTTGTTTAGCGTCTTAAATACCTGTCGCCATGAGAGTTCGATATTTTTTTGAGAGCCTGTGGATAACTTTGGGGAAAATCCTTTTAACAACTTTTAAAAAGTCAACCGCCAGAACCTGAAATAGTTGAACCAAGCTAATAACCCAGCCTGATATTCCATTTAAAACAATAGCTTATATAAAAAACAGAGAGCTTGAAACGCCTGCCCAAAAAAATGTTGCACAGCATCGTAAACTGTGAACAACCTTGATATTCGGGCAGGAAAAATAGGGGTTTTACCCCTTGCATGCAAGCACAATTAGTGCTTGGAATGGCTGTAGGTATGAACCTCGTCGACGAGCGACTGGACCGCCGCCGGAGGGGTGAAACGTGAGATTCCATGGCCCAGATTAAAGACGTGGCCCCCTTGGCCGACTGTGCCGAAGTCGTCGATGACCTTGCGTGCCTGGGTACGGATGGCGGCATCCCCGCCGAACAGCGCCATGGGGTCAAGATTGCCTTGCAGTGCAACAGAATCGCCCAGGCGTTGGCGCGCCTGGGACAGGTTGGCTGTCCAGTCCAGTCCCACGGCATCGCAGCCGCTGGCCGCAATGCCTTCTATCCATTGTGCGCCGCCCTTGGTGAAGACGATGACCGGCACGGCCCGCCCCTCGTGGTGACGGATCAGTCCCTGCACGACTTTTTGCGTATAGGCCAGGGAAAACTCCTGGAACAGGCCATCGGACAGCACGCCGCCCCAGCTATCGAAGATCATCACGGCCTGCGCGCCCGCCTGAATTTGGGCATTCAGGTAATTTTGGGTCGTTTGCGCGTTGATATCCAGGATGCGATGCAGCAGATCGGGGCGGCTGTACAGCATGGTCTTGATCAGTCGGTAGTCGCTGGAGCCCTGCCCTTCGACCATGTAACAGCCTACGGTCCAGGGACTGCCGGCAAAACCGATCAGGGGGACTTTACCGTCGAGTTCTTTGCGGATCAGCGACACGGCGTCAAAGACGTACTGCAACCGCGACATGTCGGGTACCGCCAGCTTCTTGACATCGTCCTCGTGACGCAGGGGGTGCGCGAACTTGGGGCCTTCGCCTGCCAGGAAGTCCAGGCCCAGCCCCATGGCGTCGGGAACCGTAAGGATGTCGGAAAACAGAATGGCGGCATCCAGGTCGAAGCGCAACAAGGGCTGCAAGGTGACCTCACAGGCGTATTCGCGATTCTGCGCCAGCCCCATGAACGAGCCGGCACGCGCCCGGGTTTCGTTGTATTCAGGCAGATAACGTCCCGCCTGGCGCATCAGCCATATAGGGGTATAGGGAACCGGCTCGCGCATCAAGGCGCGCAAGAAGACATCGTTCTTTAAAGTTGGTGCAGTCACGTCTATCCTTATTCAAGACTATTGATTTTACCCGTCTCTGGGGTGGGTGGGGGCGGGTTCGCGGCGGAACGGAGCCGCATCGATCTCATGCTTGCGCATCAGGGCCCAGAACGCCCGGCGGTGCTTCTGGGCGGCGCGGGCGGCCATGGCGATATTGCCCGAATGGCGGCCCAACGCCGCGGTGATGTAGGCCCGCTCGAATCGTTCGATGACCTGGCTTTTCGCGGCCCGGAACGATTCCCGGGATGTAGCGCAGCGGGACGCCGAGGCGATGGCGAAGGCCTCGAGCTCCATGCCGCTGCGTTCAAGAATGGTTTCGCACAAAGCATCCTGGCCGGACTTTGCCGCATTGCGGGCGACGGCGCCGTAGCCGGCCTTGGTTTCGGCCAATGCGCTGGTGCCGGCGGGCGGCAAGCCAAGGTAGCGGCGGGTATCGAGCAGCCGTTCGATGCGGGCGCGCAGTTCTTCGATGCACACCGGGTCGCGCATGAAATCGGCCAGCCCCAGGGAGTAGAGATCGTTCAGCGCGGCGGCCTTGAGGCCTCGCACCAGCGCCACAAGCGGGGTCTGGACCACGCCTTTCGCGGCGGACAGGGTGGTGCGTACCCACGGCAGGTTGGATTCGGTAACCGGCAAAAGGCAGACGTCGAACCGCCGCAGATGCATGGACAGATCCGCCAGCGCGCGCATCGAATCGGTTGCGGCCAGGTCGACGCCATGGTCGCCAAGAGCTTGCAGATGCAGCCGGCCGCCCACATGCGATCCCAGCCACGGCATGATCCAATCATCGGTGCAAGCGGTGCGCAGCACAGCGCAGTCCAAACGTTCCCTCATGATGTCCTCCCAGGTTATCGAGCAGATAGCGCAAGAGTAGTGAGGCGCGGGGACGCCAACAATTCGGAGTTCTCTTAACTCGGGAAGTACCTACGCAATATCAGATCATGCGCAGGCAAGAAAAAGGGCGCCCCGCAAAGGGCACCCTTAGGGCGAAACCGGCTCCGCGCTAGCGGGCCGGCTCGCGTTCCGATCAGTGCGAGCGCCGTGTCTGGCTGAGCTTGCGCGCGGCGGCCGCCTGGGCGGCCAGCATGGCCAGCTCGGCCTCGACCACGGCAATATCGGCCTTGTCCTTGGCGTTGCGCAGGGCCTCTTCGGCTTGCTTGCGCGCCTCGAGAGCCTTGGCTTCGTCGAGATCCTCGGCACGGATGGCGGTATCGGACAGCACCGTGACCGTACCTGGCTGGATCTCGAGTATGCCGCCGGCAACGAAAATGCTGACTTCGGTATCGTCGGCCAGGACGACCTTGACGGTCCCGGGCCGGATGCGCGAAATAAGCGGCGTGTGGCCGGGCAGTATGCCCAGCTCGCCAGACTCGCCAGGCAGGGTCACGAACTTCGCCTCACCGGCGAAGATCGATTCTTCTGCGCTGACTACGTCAACATGCAAGTTGGCCATGTTGGTTCCTTATTGGAGTTTCTTGGCTTTTTCGAAGGCTTCGTCGATGGATCCGACCATGTAGAAAGCCTGCTCGGGCAATGCATCGCATTCGCCGTCGACAATCATCTTGAAGCCGCGCAGGGTTTCAGTGAGCGGAACATATTTGCCGGGCGAACCGGTAAAGACTTCGGCCACGTGGAAAGGCTGCGACAGGAAGCGCTGGATCTTGCGCGCGCGGGCAACAGCCTGCTTGTCTTCCGGCGAAAGCTCGTCCATGCCCAGAATTGCAATGATATCGCGCAATTCCTTGTAGCGCTGCAAGGTCTGCTGCACGCCGCGGGCCACTGCGTAGTGCTCTTCGCCCACGACTTGCGGGTCGAGCTGGCGGCTGGTGGAGTCGAGCGGATCGACCGCGGGGTAGATACCCAGGGCGGCGATGTCGCGCGACAACACGACGGTGGAGTCCAAGTGCTGGAAGGTCGTTGCGGGCGAAGGATCGGTCAAGTCATCGGCAGGAACGTAAACGGCCTGGATCGATGTAATGGAACCGGTCTTGGTCGAGGTAATGCGCTCTTGCAGCTTGCCCATTTCTTCGGCCAGCGTAGGCTGATAACCCACGGCCGAAGGCATACGGCCCAGCAGTGCGGACACTTCGGTTCCGGCCAGGGTGTAGCGATAGATATTGTCGACGAAGAACAGGATGTCGCGGCCTTCGTCGCGGAATTTTTCCGCCATGGTCAGGCCGGACAAGGCCACGCGCAGACGGTTGCCGGGAGGCTCGTTCATCTGACCGAACACCATGGCCACTTTGGACTCTTTCAGGTTGTCCATTTGAATGACGCCGGCTTCTGCCATTTCGTGGTAGAAGTCGTTGCCTTCGCGAGTACGCTCGCCCACGCCGGCGAACACGGACAAGCCGCTGTGCGCCTTGGCGATGTTGTTGATCAGTTCCAGCATGTTCACAGTCTTGCCCACGCCGGCGCCGCCGAACAGGCCGACCTTGCCGCCCTTGGCGAACGGGCAGACCAGGTCGATAACCTTGATGCCGGTTTCGAGCAGCTCAACCGAAGGGGAGAGCTCGTCGAACTTGGGAGCGTCCTGGTGGATGGCGCGCACTTCTTCGCTTTGGATGGGGCCGCGTTCATCGATGGGGCGACCCAGCACGTCCATGATGCGTCCCAGCGTGCCTTCGCCGACCGGTACCGAAATGGGAGCGCCCGAGTTGGCCACTTCCATGCCGCGGCGCAGGCCGTCGGAGGAACCCATGGCAATGGTGCGCACCACGCCGTCGCCCAATTGCTGCTGGACTTCGAAGGTGAGCCCGGCTTCGGCGAAATCCGAGCTGGTGTCGACGAGCTTGAGCGCGTCGTAGATTTTTGGGATGCGGTCGCGGGGGAACTGAATATCCACCACGGCGCCGATGCACTGAACGATGGTACCGTTGCTCATGTTTAGTCCTTGCTAAATATCTTTGACGGGATGCCTTTCTGTTAATGCTTAAACAGCGGCAGCGCCCCCCACGATTTCTGAAATTTCTTTGGTAATGGCGGCTTGGCGGGTCTTGTTGTAGACCAGTTCAAGATCGCCGATGACTTTCTTGGCGTTGTCGGATGCCGCTTTCATGGCCACCATCCGGGCGGACTGCTCGGAGGCCATGTTTTCCGCAACGGCCTGATACACCAGGCCTTCCACGTAGCGCATCAACAGTTCGTCGATAACGGTCTTGGAGTCCGGCTCGTAGATGTAGTCCCAGCCGTAGGTCGACTTGGCCGCGCCCGGAACGTCGGCGGCGTCGCCTTCGGACTGGAAGGGATCGGCCAGGCCGCAGGGCAAAGGCAGCAAGCGGATAAAGCTGGGATCCTGCTTCATCGTGTTCACGAAACGGTTCGTAGCCAGGTAGATGGCGTCGATCTTGCCATCGATGAAGTCGTCGATCTGCACCTTGATGGCGCCAATAAGGCGTTCAAGATTGGGCTTGTCGCCAAGCTGGACTTCCTGCGATACCAGGTTGGCGCCGATACGCGTCAGAACGCCCGCGCCCTTGTTGCCCAGCGCCGTCGCCTGTACCGTAATGCCCTTCTGGTCGAACTCTTTGAGGCGGGCCAGCACCAGGCGCATGATGTTGGTGTTCAAGCCGCCGCACAGGCCCTTGTCGGTCGAAACGACAACAACGCCCACCGCACGCACATCATTGCGTTCGATCATGTAGGGGTGCGTGTAATCGGGATGCGCCTGCATCAGATTGGCGGCGATTTCCCGCACCTTGTTTGCATAGGGACGGCCCGCACGCATCCGGTCTTGCGCCTTGCGCATTTTGGATGCCGCGACCATCTCCATGGCTTTGGTGATCTTGCGCGTGTTTTGCACGCTCTTGATCTTGGTTCGAATTTCCTTAATTCCGGCCATCGCTCTTTCCTGAAAGGGCGTTATAGCGGGGCTGCTTGCGCAAGCCCCACCGTACGTATGGATACTGAAGCTGGTGCTTCATCACCCTCGCCAGTCAACCTTAAAAAGCACCGTGCTTTTTGAACTCTTGTATGGCTGCAACCAGTTCGGCCTCGTCGTCCTTGGACAGCTCTTTGGTGTCTTCGACACGCTTGATCAGCCCTTCGTGCTTGGACTTCAGGTAATCCTTCAGTGCCTTCTCGAAAGGCAGGATCTGAGCCACGTCCAGGTCGTCGAGGTAGCCGTTGTTGACCGAGAACAAGGTGACGGCAAGTTCCCAAACCTGCAAAGGCTGGTACTGCGGCTGCTTGAGCAGTTCAACGACGCGCTTGCCGCGCTCGAGCTGGCGACGCGTGGCGTCGTCCAGATCGGACGCAAACTGGGCGAAGGCGGCCAATTCGCGATACTGGGCCAAGTCGGTACGGATGCCGCCCGATAGCTTCTTCACAACCTTGGTCTGGGCGGCGCCACCGACACGCGACACCGAGATACCGGCGTTGATGGCGGGACGGACACCGGCGTTGAACAAGTCGGTTTCCAGGAAGATCTGGCCGTCGGTAATGGAAATGACGTTGGTCGGAACGAAGGCGGACACGTCGCCGGCCTGAGTTTCGATGATGGGCAGCGCGGTCAGCGAACCGGTCTTGCCCTTGACTTGGCCATTGGTGAACTTCTCGACGTACTCTTCATTGACGCGCGCAGCACGTTCCAGCAGGCGCGAGTGCAGGTAGAACACGTCGCCGGGGTAGGCTTCGCGGCCGGGCGGGCGGCGCAGCAGCAGCGATACCTGGCGGTAGGCCCAGGCTTGCTTGGTCAGATCGTCGTAAATGATCAGGGCGTCTTCGCCGCGATCGCGGAAGTATTCGCCCATGGTGCAGCCCGAGTAGGCCGACAGATACTGCATGGCGGCGGAGTCGGATGCCGCGGCGGCGACGATGATGGTGTATTCAAGCGCGCCGTGCTCTTCGAGCTTGCGGACCACGTTGCTGATCGTCGATGCCTTCTGGCCGATAGCGACGTAAACGCAGGTTACGTTCTTGCCTTTCTGGCTGATGATGGTGTCCACGGCGACGGCGGTCTTGCCGGTCTGTCGGTCGCCGATGATCAGCTCGCGCTGGCCGCGGCCGATAGGCACCATGGAGTCGATGGCCTTGATACCGGTCTGCAGAGGCTGCGATACCGATTTACGGGCAATAACGCCGGGAGCAACCTTTTCGATGATGTCGGTGGCTTTGGCATTGATGGGGCCTTTGCCGTCGATGGGCGAACCCAGGGCGTCGACCACACGGCCGCGCAGCTCGGGACCGACGGGCACCTCAAGAATGCGGCCGGTGGTTTTGACCGGATCGCCTTCGGAAACGCCAGTGTAATCGCCCAGAATAACCGCGCCGACGGAGTCGCGCTCGAGGTTGAGCGCAAGTCCGAACACGTTGTTCGGGAATTCAAGCATTTCGCCTTGCATCACATCGGACAGGCCGTGGATGCGGGTAATACCGTCGGTCACGGAAACGACCGTGCCCTGCGTACGTACGTCGGTGGACGCGCCCAGGCCTTCTATGCGGCTCTTGAGCAGTTCGCTGATCTCTGACGGGTTAAGTTGCATGTTCAGACTCCTGGAATCCTGTTATCTGGCGCGCTTCAGGCGGCCAGAGTGTCGCGCATGCGGGCCAACTGGGCCTGCACAGAAGTATCAAGTACTTGGTCGCCAACGATCACGCGCACGCCGCCGATAAGATCGGCATCCACCGTGACAGCCGGCTTCAATTTGAGGCCAAACTTTTTTTCCAGCCCGGACACCAGCTGCTGGACCTGATCATCGGCCAGCGGATAAGCGCTGATGATCTGTGCCAGCGCCGTACCTTCCTGCTGGTTCTTCAACTGTTCGAATTGCTCGGCGATTTGCGGCAAAACCAGGATGCGGTTGTTGCTGACGAGCAATTCAATAAAGTTACGCGCCTGCGCCGAAAGCGGAGACTTGATCAAACCCGTAAACAGTTCAGTACGCTGGGCGGTGTTGAGCCTTGGATCGGTCAGTGCCTCGCGCACATCGTCCTGGCTTGCCACGTGCGCAAGCTCGGACGCCAGATCCGACCACGATGCCAGGCTGGCCTGGTCGTTGCGCGCCGTGGCGAACAGCGCCTCGGCGTACGGTCTGGCAATTGTCGATAGTTCAGCCATGGCTTGCCCTGAGTTTAAAGTTGAGCCTTGAGCTGGTTCAGCAGCTCGGCGTGTGCCTGTGCGTCAACTTCTCGTTTGAGAATCTGCTCTGCACCCTTGACCGCCAGAATGGCGACATCGGCACGCAAGCCTTCACGCGCACGCTGGACCTCTTGGGCCGCGTCCTGCTGGGCTTGTGCAACGATACGCGCTTTCTCGGCTTCGCCTTCGCGGCGAGCCTGGTCGATAAGAGCCGCTGCCTGTTTCTCGGCCTCGACCATGCGAGCATGGTTTTCTGTTTTTGCAGACGCCTCGATCAGGCTGATGCGCGCCTGGGCCTGGGCCAGGTCGGCCTTGCCCTTGTCGGCGGCCGCGAGGCCGTCGGCAATTTTCTGACGGCGATCATCCATTGCTTTCGTAAGGGGCGGCCATACGAATTTCATCGTAAACCAGCCCAACACGAAAAACACGATCATCTGAAAAAAGAGAGTCGCGTTTAAATTCACGGTCGTTTCCCTTTAATACCACTTGTGCCGGGCGGCCTGGCCGCAAGACACCTAATGTCCATGCCGCAGGCCGGCGCCACACGGCCGACTGCGGCTGCTTAACCCGCCTTGCGGCGAGCTGCAATGCTTACCCGACGAAGGGGTTGGCGAATGCGAACAACATGGCAATACCGACACCGATCAGGAATGCTGCGTCGATAAGGCCGGCCAACAGGAACATTTTGGTTTGCAGTGCGTTCATCAGCTCGGGCTGACGAGCCGAAGCTTCCAAATATTTACCACCCATCAGAGCGATACCAATGCAAGCGCCGATAGCGCCGAGACCAATAATAATACCGCAAGCCAGAGCAACGAAAGCAACGTTGGTCATAACAACTCCTTGGTTAAAAACCGTGTAATCAAAAAGTCAAAAAAATGCATTGCAAGAACATCTTGCACCCCGGCCGGACAAAACTGCCCGGACCGAAAACTATTAATGGCCTTCGTGAGCCTGACCCACATACACCAGGGTCAACATCATGAAAATAAAGGCCTGCAACAGCACGATCAGTATGTGGAAGATTGCCCACATGGATCCCGCCAGAACATGCCCGATACCCAAGCCTATGCTTGCGCCATTAAATCCGGTCCATGCGCCGCCCAGCAAGGCGATCAGCATGAAGATGAGTTCGCCGGCAAACATATTGCCGAACAACCGCATGCCCAGCGACACCGACTTGGCGGCGTACTCGATGCAATTCAGAAGAAAGTTGAATGGAGCCAGGACCAGGCCGGCAATTCCGGGCGCATGGAAAGGCGCTGTAAACAGTTCTTTGACAAAACCGCCCGGATGCTTGATCTTGATGCCGTAATAGAACATCAATAGCAGCACACCCAGCGACATGCCCATGGGCACATTCAGGTCGGCCGTAGGCAGGATGCGGTGGTAATAGAGCGGATCGCCATGATGCGAACCCAGGCCGGTAAGCTTGAACACCCAGGCCAGGAAGTCGACCGGCACCAGATCGAGCATGTTCATGAGGATGATCCACAAGAACACGGTCATGGCCAGCGGAGAGACAAAGCGGCGCGAGACTTCGTTGGGAACAATGCTTTTAGCCTGTTCCTCGACCATATCGACCATCATCTCGACAAAAGCCTGGAAGCGTCCTGGAACGCCCGCATTGGCCAGTTTCGCAGCGCGCCACATCAGGAAGACGACCACAAGACCGGTAAGAATGGACCAGAATAGGGAGTCGTAATTGACGAAGCTGAAATTGGCGATGGCCGACTGCTTGGCACCAACGTTATTCAGGTGAACCAAGTGATGCTGAATATACTCAGACTGTGGCGAAATATCACTAGCAGCCATCTGAACCCTTATCCTGTTGACGAGCGTGCAAAGCCCATGAATTAACACACAAAAAAACTATGGCAGTTTGCGGAACATCAGCAACAGCACATAGCCTTTTAAAACACATACCAAACCGAAGAGCATGGCGGGCCACACCAGCCAGCCCCGCCCCAGCCACGCAGCCAGGCCCATTATCAGAATGGCCGATCCCAGCTTGAAGGCCTCGCCCACAAAAAAAGTAAGCGGACTGGATTTTACCGGACCCAAAAGGCCCAGCAGCAAACGTAAAGCGAACAACGCATTGGGCACGAAATAGGCCGCGGCGCCAATCAGGGCGGAAACCGCAGCCTCACCACCTGACACCAGCCAGGAAATCAAGACAGACCCCACCAGCATGACCGCCTGCGCGACAAGCGTACGGACGATGCCGCTGCTTGCTCGCAGGTTTAGGGCTTCGCGATCCCGATCAGAAAGCACGAGCTGCGCCTGGTCTTGATTCATAGTCTTGATTCGTTGTGTACCCAGCAACTGCAAACCCGAGGCTGGCGAACCCAAGATGCCATTCCCGCCATCGGCCTAAAGGACTACACCCACGTGGCGTCAAACTCATAGAGTATAGCTTTATTTTTTGCATGTAAGCAAGTTGTCAGCTCGTTTTTTTCAAGGCCAAGCGCACAAAACGCTTTGCAGCCAAGGCGCGGCTGGTTGAATTCGCATACGCCAAGTTTTTCTAAGCAATGGCCTAAATATTTCTGCCTTGCGACCGGGCAAAGCTGAACGATAAACTGGCCCGACAACAATGTGCCGGCAAGATTCCATCAGCCGCGGCACATAAAAAACAGACGCCCGGAGACATCCAACTGCGCGATCTGCCCCACAACGGCCCTACGTCACCCTCGAACGGCTTGCTGTGTATCCATACGTTTACACGACAGACGGAACATCCCATCGTGCCGGCTTCCGATGCCCGCCCCGCGCCTTTGACCGTCGGCCATCGGCATTCGGACCAGATACTGTCCATACTCAAAAGGAGGTTTGGGGGCCGCAGCCTCCTCAAGACAATTATGATTAAACACTATTTCGCAACCGCATTGCTGGCAATCGCGTCCTTCGGCAGCGCTGCCGCCATGGCCCAGGACAAGCCTGTAACCTTCCGCTTCGGACACACGCTTCCCGCCACGGATTCACAGAATATCGCGGCAAAAGAGTTCGCCAAGCGCGTCGAAGCGCGCACCAACGGCCAAATCAAAGTCCGCGTCTTTCCCAACGGAACATTAGGCAACGACGGCTCGCTGGTGACAGGCGTGCGTAGCGGAACCATTGACATCGGAGTAACGGGCAATCCCTTCCTGACGGGCATTTCGCCCAACCTCAATGTATTGGACCTGCCTTACCTGTTCGATGACGAAGCACAGGCATTCCAGGTGCTGGACGGCCCTATTGGTCGCGGCCTGCTGGACGATCTGGACAATTACGGACTGAAGGGCCTGGCATTCTGGGACATAGGATTTCGCAGTTTCACCAACAATAAAAAGCCCGTGACCAAGGCTGCGGACATGGATGGACTTAAGGTCCGGACGACGCCCAATCCGGCCCACATAAAGGCCTTTGAGCTATTGGGAGCCAACCCCCAGCCCATGGCTTTCGGCGAGGTCTACACCGCCTTGGAGTCGGGCGCCATCGATGGCCAGGAGAACCCGCCGACGCTTATTCTGTCGTCGAAAATGTATGAAGTCCAGAAGTACCTCTCGTTGACACGCCACGCCTACACCGCCGGGCTGGTTTTCATGAATAAGCGCAAGTTCGACAAGCTCACGCCCGAACATCAGCAGATCATGCTGGAAGAAGCCTTGGCGGCCGCAAACTATCAGCGCGAACTCAATGCCAAGCATCAAGAAGAGGCTTTGGCGGAACTGCGGCAGCACGGGGTTCAGATCACTACCAATCCAGATGTCGAAAGCATACGCAAGGTGGTCAAGGGCCCGGTGCATGCCGAATTCACTGAAAAGTATGGCGATACGGTCTTGAAAGCCATCCAAGGGCAGCCCTGACGTGAGCAGCGGCAGCGAAACCATGATCGCGGAAGCGCCCACCGCGATCATTGACGCCCACCACCATTTCTGGCGACTGAAAGAGGGCCATTTTCCCTGGCTTCAAGAGGCTTACGATCCCAACGAGTTTTTCCTGGGCGACTATGCCGAACTATGCGCGGATTTCGACGCGGACGCCTATCTGCGCCGCACCGCGGGCTATACGATCAAGGCCAGCGTCCATATCGAGGCTGAGCGGGCCCGCGACGAATCCGAGGCCGAAACGCTGTGGCTGCACGCGGAGCACGCCAAAAACAGCGGCTTCCCCGCCGCCGTGGTGGCCTACGTGGACTTCGCCGCGGAGGATGTTGCGCAAGCTCTTGCGCGGCAAGCCTCTTATCCCCTGGTGCGCGGGATACGATGCAAGCCCCGCACGAGCCCCAGCCCCGATATCAGCATCCTTGGCCAGGCGGGCACCCTTCAAGACGACGCGTGGCTGCAAGGATTGTCCCAACTGGAACGTCTGCGCTATTCATGGGACCTGCGGGTGCCATTCTGGCATCTCGAAGAAGCCGCCGAGGTTGCGGCCATGTTTCCCAACATACCCATCGTGCTGAACCACGCCGGCCTGCCTTGGGATCGCAGCGAGGCCGGCCTGAAGCATTGGCGTCGGGGCATGGCCGCCCTGGCTCGGTCCGAGCACGTGCATGTCAAGCTATCCGAGCTTGGCTTGCGCGACGCAAAGTGGAACGTCCATGAAAACGCATCGATCATCCGCGAAACCATTGCCCTGTTCGGATGGCAGCGCTGCATGTTCGCAAGCAATCTGCCAGTCTCGGGCCTTAACGTGGATTTCCCCACCCTGGTCGACACCGTCCGCCATGGCATAAGCGGCCTGCCCAGCCAGGCCCAGACCGCGATCTGGTCCGGTAACGCCCAGCGTTTTTATCGGATTTCGCTATAAACCGGCACGTCGCCGCCAATCAAGGAGCGCTCAGCGTGAAACAACGCCTAGTCAAACTGTCCGAACAATTTCTGGTATTGCTATTTGCTCTGATGATCCTTCTGGTTTTTGGCAACGTGGTGCTGCGCTATGCCTTTAATTCGGGGCTTGTGTCATCGGAAGAACTCTCCCGCTTTTTATTCATGTGGCTGACCCTGCTGGGCGCCTTGCTTGTCATGCGGGAAAACGCGCACCTGGGCATGAGCCTGGTGGTCAGGCGCCTGGGTGTGCGCGGCCAGCGTGCAAGCCGCTTCATCAGCGACAGTGTTGCGCTGCTATGTTGCGGCCTTCTTGCGCATGGGACCTGGAGCCTGGTCGTTATCGCCATGGATGAACGATCGCCGGTGACCGGAATCCCCATGGGAATCGTGTATCTATCGCTACTGATATGCAGCGTGGGCATGTCTTTGATGCTGGCGCATTCTCTTTATCGTCAACTGACCGGTCGCATGAGCGATGCGGAACTGGTACCCCAAGAATCTTCTCTTGGCGAGTAGGAAAAAATCAGAATGACAATTCTAATATTTGCGCTTTCCCTGTTAGGGGCGATGTCCCTGGGCATGCCTATCGCATTCGCCTTGCTGGTATCCGGCGTGGCCCTAATGTTTCATCTCGACAACTTCGACACACAGATATTGGCCCAGAATCTGCTAGAAGGCGTCAACAACTTTCCGTTGATGGCCGTCCCCTTCTTCATTCTCGCGGGCGCCCTGATGAACGCCGGAGGGCTGTCGGCTCGTATAGTGCGGGTGGCAACCGCCCTGGTGGGCCATGTGCGCGGCGGGTTGGGCTACGTGGCCATCCTGGCCGCAACCTTCATCGCCAGCCTTTCCGGCTCCGCGGTCGCCGATTCAGCGGCCGTCGCCGCATTGCTGATTCCCATGATGCGCAATGCCGGGTACGGGGTTCCCAGAGCCGCCGGACTGATCGCATCCGGAGGCGTTATCGCTCCCGTCATCCCCCCTTCCATTGCCATTATCATCTTTGGCGTAACCGCTCAGCTATCGATCACCAAGCTTTTCCTGGCGGGTATCGCGCCGGGCTTGATGATGGCCGTTGCCTTGACCTGCACATGGGCGCTTTGCGCCAAAAAGGAAACAGCGGTCACCATCGGCCGCTTCGATGGTTCGGAACTTGCCGCCGCCCTTTACGAAGGCATCTGGGCCCTGTTGCTTCCCGTCATTATTATCGGTGGAATGCGGTTCGGCTTCTTCACCCCGACTGAAGCGGCGGTTGTCGCGGTGATCTATGCACTGCTGATAGGCATGCTGGTGCATCGCGAGCTGACATTGCGCAAGCTCTATGACGCCATGCTCGACAGCGCCAAGACCTCCAGCGCCGTGCTTTTCCTGATGGCCTGTTCGCTTTCTTCCGCATGGCTGATCACCATTGCCGAAATCCCGGGCCAGGTCACTGAACTGCTGTCGCCATTCATGGACAGTCCGATCCTGCTCATGCTTATCATCATGCTGCTGGTCATGATCGTGGGCACTGCGCTGGACCTGATCCCGACCATCATGATCATGACCCCGGTGCTGATGCCCACTGTCCTGGAGGCCGGCATCGATCCGATCTATTTTGGCGTCATGTTCATCATGAACAATGCCATCGGCCTGTTGACGCCGCCTGTGGGCACTGTCTTGAACGTCGTGGCAGGGGTTTCACGGCAGAGCCTGGACAAGGTCATTGTCGGAGTATGGCCGTTCCTGCTGAGCTTCATGCTGCTGCTCTTGACCTTCGTCATATTCCCGCAGCTGATAATCGTTCCGGCCCGCTGGCTGTATTGAGGCATATCCGCTCCGGAAAAAATCCCGGAGCGGACGAACGCCCTATTGATGCTTGAAGTCGGGCTTGCGCTTCTCGACGAAGGCCTTCATGCCCTCTTTCTGGTCTTCGGTCGCGAACAGGGCATGGAAATTGCGCCGTTCGAACATCAGGGTTTCGTTAAGAGATCCCTCGTAAGCCATGTTGACGCATTCCTTGGCCATGATGACCGAGGGCAGCGACATCGACGCAATGATGGTGGCCGCCTCCATGGCCTCATCCATCAGGCTCTCCAGCGGGACCACGCGCGAAACCAGCCCGGCGCGCTCGGCCTCGGCCGCATCCATCATGCGGGCGGTCAGCACCAGGTCCATGGCCTTGGACTTGCTGACGGCGCGCGGCAGGCGTTGCGTGCCGCCGTAGCCCGGAATGACGCCAAGCTTGATTTCGGGCTGGCCGAAACGCGCGTTCTCGGCCGCGATGATGAAATCGCACAACATGGCCAGTTCGCACCCGCCACCCAGGGCATAGCCCGCCACCGCGGCGATAATGGGCTTGCGTATGCGCTTGAGCGACTCCCAATTTCCACCCAGGTAGTCCTGCTTGTACACATCCATGTAGGACCAGCCCTGCATGGCGGCGATGTCAGCGCCGGCGGCAAAAGCCTTTTCGCTTCCGGTCAGCACGATGGCGCCGATGTTGTCGTCGGCGTCGAATGTTCTCATGGCTTCCGCCAACTGGTCTATCACTTCGTTGCTGAGGGCGTTCAATGCCTTGGGCCGATCCAGCGTCAGCAAGCCTACGCGGCCGTGAACCTCTACTTTTACCAATGGCGCTTCCATGCCGTCTCCTTGTTGCACAGTAATATAGTGGAATGAAAAAAGAATCGATACTTTATAGCGTAACGCCTTTCGACCCTTATGGTCACAAAGTCCTGGTCCGCCTGACATTGCGCAACCCCGAGCCAAGCGGGCAGTCCTTTTCCCTGCCCGCCTGGATTCCAGGCAGTTATCTTATTCGAGATTTCTCGCGGCAGATAGAAACCATACAGGCATCCAGCCGGGGCAAACCCGTGGGCATCAGGAAAACATCCAACCACACCTGGCAATGCGATCCCTGCGAGAGCACGCTGGAGCTGGAATACACGGTGTATGCCTGGGATCTTTCCGTGCGGGGCGCGCACGTCGATGAGACGCATGCCTTCCTGAACGGCACCAGCATCTTCCTTTGTCCCGCCGGTCGGGAACAGGAAGCCTGCCACGTGGACATCTGTCCGCCGCCGCATGCGCGAAACTGGAAGGTATACACCAGCCTTGCCGAAGCCGCCGGCCATCCCCGCGGCGCCCGGCGCCATGGCTTCGGCATGTATGCGGCGCCCAATTACGATGCCCTGATCGACCATCCCATTGAGATGGGCACGCCGCAGGTCCTGCGCTTCAAGGCGCATGGCGCCGAGCACGAAATGGTGTTTACCGGCGTGGCGCCCAACCTGGACCTGAAGCGCATCGCCGCGGATGTGCAAAAGATATGCGCGGCGCAGATCGCTCTGTTCGAACCCCAAACCAAACAGGCGCCCTTCCTGGACAGCGCCAGCCGCTATGTCTTCATGACCATGGTCACCGGCGACGGATACGGAGGCCTGGAACATCGCGCATCGACCGCGTTGATGGCCTCGCGCCGCGATCTGCCTGTCATCGGGCAGGATAAGACCGGCGAGGGCTACCAGACTTTCCTGGGGCTGGTCAGCCACGAATACTTCCATACCTGGAACGTCAAGCGCATCAAGCCCGCCGTCTTTGCTCCCTATGATCTGAGCCGCGAGAATCATACCCGCCTGCTCTGGGTCTTCGAGGGCTTCACTTCCTACTACGACGACCTGATGCTGCTGCGCTCGGGCGTCATCGGTGAATCCGACTACCTGCGGCTGCTGGCCAAGACCATAGGCAGCGTGCAACGCGCCAGCGGGCGATTCAAGCAAAGCGTGGCCGAGAGCTCGTTCGATGCCTGGACGCGCTACTACAAGCAGGACGAAAATTCACCCAACGCGCTGGTCAGCTACTACACCAAAGGCGCGCTGGTCGCGCTGGGCCTGGACATCACCATACGCCATGCCAGCGCGGGCAGGCACTCATTGGACGATGTCATGCGGCTGATGTGGGAGCGCTATGGGCGCGACTTCTACAACGGAGCAGGCGCCGGAATAGACGAGGACGCCATGGCCGGCTTGATACACGAGGCGACCGGCGTGGACGTGCGGGACTTCATTGAGCGCCACGCCTACGGCCGCGAAGACGTGCCGCTGGAGCGTCTGCTACCTTTGCAGGGCATATCGATCAGTTGGAGGCCGGTATCCGACAATCCGACGCTGGACATGCGCTTGCGCAACAGCCATGGCGAAACGCAGATCGCCACGGTCTATGAAGGCGGCGCCGCGCATCGCGGCGGCTTGTCCGCCGGCGACGTATTGGTGGCCGTCGATGGCTTGAAGGTCGGCGACAGCGCCGGATTCGATCGCCTGCTGGCGGCCTATCAGCCCGGCGATACCGTGATCGTGCATGTGTTCCGGCGCGACGAGCTGCGCGCCTTCGACCTGGTGCTGAATGCGCCCCTCGCAAGCGAGTGCGTGCTGGAACCCGCTTCGGCGGTTGGCAAGCACTCCTAGACGCTAAAAGGCAGGCCCTCGATCCGGGCCTGAATGGCTTTGGCCGCCGTCACCCCGTCGGCCAAAGCCGTGACCACGCAAGGGTGCTGCCGCTGCGCAACTTCGCCTATGGCGTACACGCCGGGGCAGCCGGTTTGCGCGGTCCGCATATCGGTTGCGATAAACCCCCGGGCGCTGCGCTGCAGGCCCAGCGCGTCCGCAAAGCCCACGCAGGGCTCCCATCCATAGAACACCATGATCATGTCGTAGGCCTGGCCATTGACCGTGCGCGCCCTAGGATCGACCGCATAAGGCCCAAGGGCGACGCAAGCCTGCGGCAATTTGCTGACGAACTGCCGCTGAGCCCGCACATTGCGGGCATATAGCTGCACACTTTGCGCCCCTTTCTCGAGGGCATACAGGGCGTTCTCGAACGCATTGTCGCCACCGCCCAGGACGGCCACGCGCTTGCCGCGAAAATCCTGCGCCACGATATGCTCGCCTGGGCCGGTCAGTATGCCTTCCGGCCACTGCAACGGCGCAGCGCAATCCGCCGGCACTGCCAGGGAACGCGCCCGCACGCCGGTCGCCAATACAAGATGGCGGGCCCGCAATGGTTCGGCCAGACCCGATCCCGTCACGATAAAACCCTGCCCGGCCGCTTCCACGCGCTCGACCACGCAGGAAAGGCGTACCGCCACGCCAGCCCGCTCTACACTGAGCGCCAGATTATCCGCCACCTGCGGGCCCGTCATACCTGGCAGGGAGGCATTCCATTCATCCAGGAAAGGATTACTGCGGCACAGGCCGCCCAGCACATCCCTGCCCTCGATCAGCACGGGCGAAAAGCCCAGCCGCGCCAGCCAAACGGCGCAAGACGCGCCCGCCGGGCCTCCGCCGATAATGGCGGCGTCATAGTTCTTACCGCCGCCGCGGGCGGGTTCCGGCAAATTCGTCATGAGTTCCATACACGCCATGCTAAAGCACTACAATTCGAACAATTCTACAAGGCCACCATTATGCCCACCCGACGCATTTTCTTTAGCCAATTGGCGCTGGACGCGCGCATCGGCATCCTGGAACACGAATTACGAGCCACGCAGCCGCTGCATATCGATGCCGAGTTCGACGTGGATATCGCCCAGGAGGTACACGATCAGAACATCGCCACTGTTCTGGACTATCGCATGCTGCGCAGCGCCATCGTGGACGAATGCACCCGGGCTCATGTGAATTTGCTGGAAACGCTTAGCGAACGCGTCATCGACCGGATCCTGCTGGAATTTCCCGAGGTTACCTTCGCCCGTATCCGCATCAGCAAACCGCTGGCATTTTCCGACTGCGCCGCCGTGGGAATCGAACTGCAACGCAGCCGCTGAACCTGTTTATCAATACCATGCAAGCCAAAACCATTCATTCCCCAAGCCTAGAAAAAGATCCCGGTCCGGATAGCCGCCGCGCACAGAAACAGCGCATCAACGAGAACAAGCTGGCCAAGCGCCTTATACGCGAAACCGGCCGCGCCATCACCGACTTCAACATGATAGAGGATGGCGACAAAGTCATGGTGTGCCTGTCGGGCGGCAAGGATTCCTACGGCATGCTGGACATCCTGCTGACCCTGAAAGCGCGCGCGCCCATCGACTTCGATATTATTGCGGTCAACCTGGACCAGAAACAGCCTGGGTTTCCCGACCATGTGCTACCCGATTACCTGCGCTCGCTGAACGTACCCTTCCATATCGAAACCCAGGACACCTACTCCATCGTCACCCGGGTCATTCCGGAAGGCAAGACCATGTGTTCGCTGTGCTCGCGGCTACGCCGGGGCATCCTGTACCGTGTCGCCAGCGAGTTGGGCGCCACCAAGATCGCCCTGGGCCATCATCGCGACGACATCCTGGCCACTTTTTTCCTGAACCTGTTTTATGGCGGACGCATGAAGGCGATGCCGCCCAAGCTGATGTCCGACGACGGCCAACATATCGTGATCCGCCCCCTGGCCTATGTGCCGGAAAAAGACTTGATCGCCTACGCCCAGTTGAAGCAGTTCCCCATCATTCCGTGCAATCTGTGCGGCTCCCAGGAAAACCTGAAACGCCAGGAAGTGGGACGCATGATCGCCGAGTGGGACAAGAAGTTCCCGGGCCGGTCATGGAATGTATTCGGCGCGCTTTCACGCGTGGTACCCACGCACCTGATGGACAAGGACTTGTTCGACTTTGCAGGCCTTGTCGCCACCGGCCAGGCGGACGACAATGGCGACAAGGCTTTTGATGAAGAGCCGCTTGAACCGCCCATCGGCCTGTACCCGGACCTGGACGATACCCCAACCGTAAGGCGCAGCATCGCGCCAACCACTGCCCGCAAGGAGTCTGCCTAGTGGCACCAAGAAACAGACACTCTTTCATTCCTCACCTTTTCTTCTCTTGTTTTTACGTTGTATTGATCTTGCTGGCCGGCGCGGCCTTCCCCACCCGCGCCATCGCCCAAACCGACTCGGCTGCGGCGCCTCCGGCCCGCAATACTCCTTCTTATGCCGCGCTGGCCGACTTGCTGGAAAACGACAAGGCGCGCGACAAGCTCATTGAACAATTGCGTAGCCTGGCCCCGGCAGACGCGCAAGACCCGGCGGCCGGCAGCGTCGCCTCGCCGGCTCAAGCCCAGTCCAACCGGAATCCCGCCGATCTGCCCCTGTCGCAACGCCTGGCCGTACAGCTGCAAACCTTTACCGCCGGCGTATTGCACGACACCGCCGCGACCATGGCGGCCGTGCGCGCAGCCCTCAGCGGCAAGGCCGTCCCCGGCAACCATCTGCGCGCATCCCTGCCGGCCCTGAACGTGCTGTTGTTCACTCTATTGGGCACGCTGCTGGCCTATGCAGTCTTTCGCGCGCTGGCCAAGTTCGGCTTTGCCCGCCTGAATAGCTGGATCCTGGACGACAAAGGAAAGACCGATCCGCCGCCCCAACTGACGTCCACCGTCAAGCGCTACCGTTATGCCTCGCTGGCGTTGAGCCGCAAGTTGCTGGGCGTGCTGGCCGCTTTCCTGATCGATGTGGCGGCGACCCTGTCGGCGGCACTGGCCGGTTATGTGCTGTCCACGGTCTTGGCGGATGGCGCCGGCGGCAAGTCCCTGTTCGCACTGCAGTTCCTGGCCGCCTTTGTCATGATCGAAATTGCCAAGGCCGTTTCACGGGGGGTGTTTGCCACCCGCTACGATCAGTTGCGGCTGCTGCCGCTGTCGCCCGAGGCGGCCGCCTACTGGAACCACTGGCTGACGCTGCTGATCGGCCTGACCGGCTACGGGCTGATGGTCGCCGTGCCGATCGCCGAAGCGGTCTTCCTGCCCGCGGCTGCCAAGATGCTGGGCTTGGTCATCATGCTGGGGGTCTATGTCTATGGCGTGCGCGTGGTCTGGAAGAACCGCAAGGCGGTACGGGCCGGGCTGGTCGAGCGGGCCGAGCAATCCGGCACCGCCGTATTCGGCACCCTGCTTCGCGTGCTGGGCCGGGTCTGGCATTTGATCGCACTGGCGTACTTTACGATGCTGCTGGCGGTCAGCCAGGCAAATCAGGACCAGGCATTGGTCTTCATGACACGCGCCACGATACAGACCGTTGCCGCCATGGCGATAGGCTTGGCCCTGGCTGCGGCACTATCGGCGCTGCTGTCGCGCCGCATCCAGTTGCCCGATGATTGGCGCCGCACCCTGCCCTTGCTGGAATCGCGCATCAACGCTTATGTGCCGGCCACCCTGAAAGCCTTGCGCCTGCTGATCCTGATCACGGTGTCGCTGGTCGTTCTGGATGCATGGCACGCGTTCGATCTGCTTGCCTGGCTGGAATCGGCCGATGGCCGCGCCACCGTCGCACTGATTTTCCGCGTGGGTATCATACTGGCCATGGCCGCGCTGAGCTGGACCGTGCTGGCCAGCCTTATCGAACATCGCCTGAGCCTGTCCCGCGACACCCATAGGCCCAGCGAGCGCGAGAAGACACTGCTCATGCTGTTTCGCAACGCGGCGGCGGTGGTCATCGCCACCATGACGGTGCTCATCGTGCTGTCGCAAATCGGCATCAACATCGGCCCGCTGATTGCCGGCGCGGGCGTAGCCGGCCTGGCCATCGGCTTCGGCGCCCAGAAACTGGTTCAGGACGTGATTACCGGCGTGTTCATCCAACTGGAAAACGGCATGAACCAGAACGATGTGGTCGAGCTGGCGGGCATTTTCGGCACGGTGGAAAAGATAACCATCCGCTCGGTCGTCATCCGCACCCTGGACGGGGGCTACCACCTGATCCCCTTCTCGACCATCGACAAGCTGACCAATCACACACGAGACTTCGGCTATCACTACGGCGAGTACAACATCGCGCACCGCGAGAATGTCGATGAGGCCATTGCGCAGCTGGAGCTGGCGTTCAAGGACTTGATGCAAGACCCGGAGCTGTCGCGCGAAGTGCTGGAAGACATCTCCATACCCGGCGTGACCGGCCTGACCGAGCGCGGTTTCACCATACGGGTGCTGATCAAGACCACGCCGGGCAATCAATGGGCCATACAACGCGGCTTCAACCGGCTGGTCAAGCAGCGCTTCGACGCGGCCGGCATCGAGCTGCCGTATCCGCAAACCGTGCTGCATTTCGGACGCGACAAGCTGGGCTATGCCGCGCCGGTGGACGTGCGCGGAGTCGATGCCCTGAAGCACTCGGCGGGCACGACGCCCGCGCCCGGGCAAACCATGCGACCGGCCCTGGATGAAGGATAGCCGGCCAAGGCCGCCAGGCCGGGGCCTGGCGGTTGCGCCTATTCGGAAGCGGCCTGCGGCCCGGACTCAGGCGCGATGCCGTCCCATCGGGGTCCCGGCACATGGATATCAAAAAGTTCGAGCACGCGAGCCACAGTGTGATCGACCATATCGTCCAGCGTCTTGGGATGATGATAGAAGGCCGGCAGCGGCGGGAAGATGACGCCCCCCATTTCGGTCACGGCGGTCATATTGCGCAAGTGCGCCAGATTCAGCGGCGTTTCGCGCACCATCATGACCAGGCGCCGGCGTTCTTTGAGCGTGACGTCCGCGGCACGGGTAATCAGATTGTCGGACAGGCCGTGGGCCACAGCGGCCAGCGTGCGCATGGAACACGGCACAACCACCATGCCGGCGGTGGCAAAGCCCCCACTGGACAGTGTGGCGCCCACATCGCGAAAACTGTAGACGCGATCCGCCAGGGCATGAACGTCCTGCCGGGTCTGGTTCAGCTCGTACTTGATATTGAGCACACCCGGCGGAGACACCACCAAGTGCGTTTCAACATCGGGTACAGCCTGCAGCGCCTGCAGCATGCGCACGGCGTAAATGGCGCCTGTGGCGCCCGTTACCCCGACGACCAGCCGGCGTTTTTGAATCACGCAAGCGCCCCGGCCTCTTTCAATACCGTGGCCAGTTCGCCGTTTTCATACATCTCGGCAATGATGTCGGAGCCGCCGAGGAATTCGCCCGCGACGTACAGTTGCGGGATGGTCGGCCAGTTGGAGTAGGCCTTGATGCCTTGGCGTACTTGGTCGTCATCCAGCACATTGACCGTAACCAGCTTGGTCACTCCGGACGCCTTCAACACCTGTATGGCGCGGCCCGAGAAGCCGCATTGAGGGAACTGGGCTGTGCCCTTCATAAACAGCACAACAGGGTTTGCCGTGACAGTTTCACGAATAAAATCTTGAACTTCGCTCATGATGCTCTCGTTTCCAGAAAAAAGGTTGCGGACGGCCTTGATGGGCCATCCCTAATTATAGATACCGCCGGTCACCCGTTCTATGCCCGCCAGATCCGGCAGGCTGGCCACCCGGCTAAAGCCGGATGACTCCATTATTCCACGTACCGCCGCCGCCTGGTCCCAGCCATGTTCCATGAACAGGCCACCTTGGGACGCCAGCCAGTGTCCAGCCCCTTGGGCAATCGCACGCAAGGCAGCCAGGCCGTCGCCGTTGTCCGTCAGGGCCGAAGGCGGTTCGAAACGCAGATCGCCCTGCCGCAGATGCGGATCGGACGCTGCAATATACGGCGGATTCGAAACAATCAGGTCAAAAGCCCCAACGTCCGGCAGGGCATCGTACCAATTACCGTGGAAAAATTCGACCGCGGCGCCCAGGGTTTGCGCATTTTGTTGCGCCACATCAAGCGCCTGGGCGCTTGAATCGGAGGCCAGCACCCGCGCATCGGGACGATCAAGGGCAATCGAAATGGCGATGGCGCCGGTGCCCGTACCCAAGTCCAGCACCCGGGGCGCCATGCGCCCTTGCAGATGCCGCAAGCCCGTTTCCACAAGAAGCTCGGTCTCCGGACGCGGTATCAGGACGGCGGGCGACACCAGGAAGTCCCGGCCCATGAATTCGCGGACCCCAATGATATAGGCCATGGGCTCACCGTTCAGCCGGCGGGCCTCCAATTCGCGGAAGCGGGCTAGTTTTTCCGGAGCGATGGGATCGCCGTCATGGGCAATCAGCCACACGCGCGGCACTTGAAGCACATGCTGCCACAGCATCTGGAATTCGAGCCGCGGCAGCTTGCTGTCCAGCGACAGGCCGCGCAGGGTCTCCATGGCGCTAGTCCTGTCCCAGGGACGCCAGCAGTTCGGCCTGATGCTCGGCCAGCAGCGCGCCGGTCAATTCGTCCAGATCGCCTTCCATGATGCTGCCCAGCTTGTACAGCGTAAGGTTGATCCGGTGATCCGTTACCCGGCCCTGCGGATAGTTGTAGGTCCGTATGCGCTCGGAGCGGTCTCCCGTGCCGACCAGGCTCTTGCGCTGCGCCGCCTCTTTATCGTGCTGCTCCTGCTGCTGCTTGTCCTTCAAGCGGGCCGCCAGCACCTGCATGGCCTTGTCCTTGTTGCGGTGCTGCGAACGATCGTCCTGGCATTCCACCACCATGCCTGTTGGCAAGTGCGTGATGCGCACGGCCGAATCCGTCTTGTTGATGTGCTGACCGCCGGCGCCACTGGCGCGGAAGGTATCGATGCGCAATTCCGACGGATTGATGACGATATCGCTTTGCGCGTCGGCCTCGGGCAGCACGGCCACCGTGCAGGCCGAAGTATGGATGCGCCCCTGGGTTTCCGTTTCGGGCACGCGCTGCACGCGATGCGCTCCGGATTCGAACTTCAGGCGGCCGTACACCCCGTCGCCGTCCACCCGCGCAATGACTTCCTTATAGCCGCCGACTTCGGATTCGCTGGTCGACATGAGCTCCACCTTCCAGCCGTTATTCTCGGCATAGCGGCTGTACATGCGCAGCAGATCGCCGGCAAACAAGGCGCTTTCGTCGCCGCCGGTTCCCGCCCGTATTTCCAGGAATACGCTGCGGCTGTCGTCGGGATCGCGGGGCAGCAACAGCACTTGCAGCTCGTCCGCCAGCGCCTCCAGCCGGGCCTTGCCCAGCTTCAGCTCCTCTTCGGCCATGGCGCGCATTTCCGGATCGGACACCATGTCCTGCGCGGCCTGTATGTCCTCTTCCGTCGCGGTATAGGCATTGAACACCGTCACCACCGGGTCCAGCTCGGCCCGTTCGCGCGATATCTTGCGGTAACGGTCCATATCGCCGGCGATTTCGGGTTCGGCCAACAATGCGTCGACCTCGATTAATCGGTGAGCAAGCTGCTCCAGCCGATTGCGCATGGATGTTTTCATAGAAAAAAGGGAATCAAACAGTTGATGAAGCGGACGCGAAAAAAGCGGGCATGGCCCGAAACAGCATCGCTAACGACGGCGTTCCACCGTGGGCAGCAGCCGCGGCAGCAGGGCCAGCAGTTGCTGGCGGTCGTCGCTTTCACTTCGATTGAGCGCGGCCAGCGGGCCGTGCATGTATTTTTGCGTCAGGCCGTGGGCCAGTTGCTCGAGAACCTGTTCGGGGGAATCGCCGCGGGCCAGCATGCGCCGGGCACGCTCCAGCTCGTTGCGGCGAACCTGGTCGGCCGCCTGCTGAAAGTCCATGATGGCCGGAACGATTTCGCGATTCTGCAGCCAATGCATGAAATTCTGCACACGCGTCTCGATGATCGCCTCGGCCTGCACCACTGCGGCGCGGCGCGCGTCGGTGCCGCTTTGCACCATGCGGCCCAGGTCGTCGACGGTATAAAGGTATACGTCGGCCAGCCGGCCGACCTCGGTCTCGATGTCGCGCGGCACGGCCAGGTCTATCATCACCATCGGACGATGGCGCCGCGAGCGCGTAGCCCTTTCGACCATCCCTAATCCAAGGATGGGCAAGGAGCTTGCCGTACAGGAAACGATGACATCGAAGTCGGCGAGCTTGTCCGGGATGTCGGACAGCTTCATGGTCTTGGCCACGAAGCGCGAAGCCAGAAGGTCGGCGCGTTCCAGCGTGCGGTTGGCGACGACGACATGTTTGGGATTCAGGGCGGCGAAGTGCGTGGCACAGAGTTCGATCATCTCGCCGGCGCCGATGAACAGCACATTGGCTTGCGACAAGTCGCCGAATACGCGTTCGGCCAAACGCACGGCGGCCGCCGCCATGGACACCGAATGCGCCCCGATGGCGGTTTGCGAACGGACTTCCTTGGCTACCGAGAAGGTCCGCTGGAAAAGCTGGTGCAGCAGGGTGCCCAGCGCACCGGCCTGCTCGGCTGCCCGGACCGCATCCTTCATTTGACCAAGGATTTGCGGCTCGCCCAGCACCATGGAATCCAGTCCGCTGGCCACGCGGAAGGCGTGGCGGACCGCATCGTTCTGCTGGTACTGGTACAGATGGGGCTGCAGGCTGCCCGCTTCCAGGCGATTGAAATCCGCCAGCCAGGCCGGCAAATGCTCGGACACCTGGGGTTCGGCCGCACAGTAGATTTCGGTGCGATTACAGGTGGACAGGATGGCAGCTTCTTTGACGGACGCACCGAATGCGGATCGCAGGCCGTCCAGCGCAGGCCTTAAGACATCGATCGGAAACGACACGCGTTCGCGCACCGATACCGGAGCGGAAACGTGATTCAGACCGAAAGTTAAGACGTCGACAGACATGTATCGTTAAATAGGCGGAAAGCTGTGCATATGCAAACGGGATTATAGTCGCCACTGAACTTTTCCTGAAATTTCGGCTTGCGCTGGCGCAAACTTATGCAAGAATAGCGGGTTCCTGTGGCGGAAAAGCACACATTTTATTTTTCGTGTATGATTTCGCCTTCTTGATGGCCTGGTAGCTCAGTCGGTAGAGCAGAGGATTGAAAATCCTTGTGTCGGTGGTTCGATTCCGCCCCAGGCCACCACCCCGCTGTTCCAGCACGCTTCAAAACATCCCAAACCGCAGACAAATCAGTACCTTAGGCGAGAGTTATTGCCCAAGGCGTCTCACTGCGCGTCGCTACATCCCGCATTTGTCTGTACCCCCGTCTGTACCCCACAATAGTTTCTTGAAAAACAGCCTTTGGGGGTACAAGTCGTGGGTTTACTAAGCGAAACTCAGATCAAAGCGGCCAAGCCTGGCCCGAAAGAATACATGCTGAACGACGGGGACAATCTGTACCTGCGTGTACGATCCACCGGTAAAGCTTGGATTTACCGCTATATGAAGGACAGCAAACCCATAAAACTCGGAATGGGGCCATACCCGGAAGTCACGCTCGCACAAGCTCGAACCAAGGCATATGAAGCTAATAGTCAGCGAGCCAATGGCTTAGACCCGAAGGAAGTCCGTGAACAACTAGCAGAACAGACACGTATCGCTCGTCTGCATACCTTCGAGCTACTGGCGCGCGCCTGGCACGCCAGTGCTAAGAAAGACAGGGAATGGTCGGAGGATTATGCCCAGAAGGTCATACGACATCTGGAGATCCACATTTTCCCGTGGGTCGGACACAAACCGATCGAGATGATTCTTCCAACGGAAATAGTCCGATGCCTGCACCGTCCAAAAGATCGCGGTAACTTGGAAACTGCTCAACGTGTGCGTGAGGCCGTTCAGCATGTCTACCAGTACGCTGTTGATGTCGGCGCTCTGGAGCCGAGCAAGAATTTCGTCAACAAGAACACCGGCGGCCTGCCACCGCCACGCAGTCGGCATTTCGCAGCGATTACCGAGCCGGCCCAACTTGGGCAACTGCTCCGCGATATTCGCAGCTACCACGGCCAGTTCATCACGCGGTGTGCATTGCGGCTTGCGCCCATGATGTTTCAGCGGCCAGGCCAGATCCGGCTCGCCGACTGGGAGGATATCAGCCTTGAAGTTGAACTATGGCGTTGCCCGCCGGAGAAAATGAAGATGCGCGAGTGGCAAAAACGCGATAGCCGCACGCCGGCACACATCGTCCCGCTACCTCGCCAAGCCTTGGAAATCCTGCGCGAGCTATACCCGTTGACTGGCCCGACCGGCCCCGTATTCCGTAGCATGTCACGACGCTCGGAGAAAAGTCGCTACATCAGCGACAACACGATTAACGCGGCGCTGCGCACCATGGGCTATGACACCAAGGAAGAAATAACCGGTCACGGCTTTCGCGCCACAGCACGCACGATGATCCGCGAACATCTGGGCTGGGAGCCCGACGTCATCGAACGCCATCTGGCGCACACTTCAGACGAAGAGCTCGGCAGCAGTTATGACCGCGCTGCCTTTATTGCCCAGCGCAAAACGATGGTGCAGCAATGGGCCGACTTTCTGGATGAACTGGAAGTTGGGCAGATGCCAATGCCCGAGGACAACATACTGCAATTCATCCGTTATCGGCCACGGCCTGCGCTACGGGTTAGGGCATGACAGGACTCAGGCCATTGCTATCTATATTGACACCTGGGCCACACCCGCAAGATCGCTAGCTGTATCTCCCCAAGGAGCCTGTCTATGAATGAACCTCTCTCCGAGGTCATCCGCATCCGGGTGACCCCGTCTCATGCTGCACGTCTGGGCGAGGCTGCCGCCCTTTCCGGGCTTTCCCTCTCCAACTACATAAGGCGGCGACTGTCTGCCGACGACACGCTGCAGGAAGAACTGACGCTGCTGCGCCAGATAGTGGCCGACCTGGGCCATCTGCACGAAACCCGCGTGGCTGCCGTCGAAACTGCTTATCTCGTGCGAGCCATGGCCAAGCCTGAACAGATCGCCATCGCCCAACAGAATCTGCAGCGTCAACGCTGACCCTCCTAGGTCTTTTCCAAGGCCGCCTGCCGCACCCCTTCCCCGGAGACCTCTTCATGCAAACCCTTCCCGCCCTGCGTGCTGGGTCGCTGGCGCTCGCCTGCGTCCTGGCTCCTGTCACTCATGCTGCTGGCACTGCTGAGCTGCTCACGGGCATCCCACGTCTGGCATGCGAAGCAACGCTATGCCTGTCTTCCAGCTTGCGACCTGGCGAGTGCAGTCCCTCCCTGGACCACTACTTCGACATCAAGAAGTACAACAAGCACGGCTTGGACTGGTCTGCCACCGTCGCAGCGAGACGTTCCTTTCTATCCCAGTGCCCGGCGTCCGGCGATGCAGGAATGTCAGACCGCATTGACGCTATTTCACGCGGCGCTGGCAAATGCGACGCGGATTTCTTGAACCGAACCTATGCCGCTACAGCATACAAATGGCGCAAGCGTGAATACGGCGGCGACAGCGGGCAAACCGTCTACCAGGTCTATCCGCTACCTACGGTCACGCTCGACCAACTGCCCACCTATTGTGTCGTTTACAACGATCACGCTTGGACGTATGAGTTGGCTGTTCGCTACGTCGGCAAGCCAACCATGGGCGGGCACTGGGTCAAAGCCGAGGAGTACGAGGCAGCGCAAGCCAAATGGGATGCCGACCATAGTGGGCTATGGGCTAAAGGCTGGAATTTTTCCCTGACGGACCCCAGACACCGACGCGGACGCTGAAGGAGCCAGGCATGATCGCAGAACTTGCAGCTTTGGCCATGACCTGCGCACCCAACATCCACCCAGTCACGCTACAAGCACTGATTCGTCATGAGTCCCGAGTCCAGCAATACGCCATCGGCGTAAACCGCAAAGGCCGGCACCTACGGCAGCAACCCAAAACATTGGGCGAAGCGACCGCAGCCGCTGACCGCCTCATTGACCAAGGCATCGACTTCGATGCCGGTTTGGGACAGATCAATGTTCGCAATTGGGCGTGGTTGAATCTGGATAGCAAGACCGTCTTTGATCCCTGCCGCAATCTGGCGGCCGCCCAGACGGTACTGGCAGAGTGCTATGCCAGAGCGTTGCCCCGGCAGACGGATCCGCAGCATGCCTTACGCGCCGCGCTGTCCTGCTACAACACCGGCAATTTCAAGCGCGGCTTCACCAATGGCTATGTCGGCAAAGTGTTAGCCCAGGCCAAGATCAAGGTTCCGGCCTTGGCACCCCTGGACAATGCAACGACCAAGTCCGCGAAAAATGCCACACCGGCAGAGTCGGCGCAAAAACCTGATCAAGAACTACCTGCTCAACCCGAAGGCGCACCGGACGGTTTCAGCGCCAACCCGGCGACCGACGGCTTTTCGCAAACGCGTGACGGCGAACCAGAAAGCAGCCCTAACTCCGACGCCTGACGCATCCCTGGCCGACTTGGCCGCGCTCATTCCTTTTCTTTCCAACCATCACCCCTGCGCCTCTTCGCGCCTAGGGGCAGGAGTCTTTGCATGTCTCTACTGAAACACTTCAAGAACACTATGCCCTTCCTGCGCATGGTCAACAAACTGACTGCAGCCGCACTGCTGTTCGGCATCCATCAGGCTGCATTTGCACAATCCATCGGCGGACTTTCCCGAGCGCAAACGACATTACAGACGCTCCGAGACAATCTGGATGTCATCCTGCCCATCGCAGCCATCATCATCGGTCTGATCATTTTTGTACTGTATTCCGCAGAGGTCATGCGCAAAGACGATGCCATCCGTTGGGGCATCGGCGTGCTGCTGGCCGGATCAGTTGCCGAACTGGTTGTGTTGCTTTGGAAGTAAACCATGGCGACCAACACCTATCCGGTCTTCAGAGGACTGGGCCGCAAGGCCACATTCATGGGCGTTCCCACCAAGCTGTTACTTGGCGCCTTTACCTGCGTAGCCATGATCGCCATGACGGCAGGCCTGGCCTGGTGGGGCTTGCTCTTCGTCGTCATACCAACGCTTGCCATTCTCACCCGCGATGACGATAAAGCTCTGGATGTGCTGTGGCTCGAACTGAAAACGCGGCGGCGCAATCGCAATCAACGCTTCTGGCACGGCTCAAGTTACGCCGTGCAAGGCTACGACCGGCGTCGGCCCTGGCGCACGCTCATCAAGTAAAGGATGTTTCCATGACTGCTGCTACCACCTTGGCCGTGGACGAACGGCGCGTCTCGCGCTATCTGCCCTATTCCCATCATGTCACCGACCAGATCATTGCCTGCGACAACCATGAATACCTGGCGGTCATAAAGGTAACGGGCCGCGCGCCGGACGCCTATGCACGAGATGAGCTGAAAGATTGGATCGAAGCGCTGCATAACGTACTACGCGGCTTGCCTATGGGATCGCTTGGCCTGTACTCCCACATCGTGCGCCGCCGCGTCACGGAATACCCCGACAGCACCTTTAACCAGCCTTTTGCTTCCCGGTTCGATGCCGCCTACCGTGCCACATTCGATGCCTCGGGCCTCATGATCAACGACCTATACCTGACAGTCCTTATTCATCCGGTACAGGATCCGATACTAGGCACATTCGCCAGCCTGGAAAAAGCCGACGCGCAACGCATTGCGCACTGGCAAGCCGAATCCATCGAACGCCTGAACGGCATCATACGTGCCTTGAGCGCTGGCCTTTACCGCTACGATCCACAAACCCTGGGCATCGTAGATCGCAAAGGCTTTGCCTTCAGCGAAGCCGCCGAGTTCCTGGGATTTCTGCTTTCCGGTACGCACCGGCCCGTACCGATCAGCCGAGAACGCTTGCGAGACACCCTACCCTACGCCAGACCGATCTTTGGCCGCCATGGAGAATTGGGGGAACTACGAACCGTCGCCAGCTCTCGCATCTTTGGCATGATGGAGTTGCGCGACTACCCCGAAGCGACGAAAGCCGGACACCTGGATCGGCTGCTGGGCCTGCCACACGAGTTCGTACTCACCCAATCGTGGGGCAGCCATACTGGGGCTGCAGCCAAGAAGCTGGTCAAAAAACATCACAAGCTGCTGGTCGATTCCGGCGACGATTCGATCAGCCAAGTTACCCAACTGACTGAGGCCATGGACGACCTGACCTCAGCTCGCCTGGGCCTGGGCGACCATCATGCTACGATGCTGATTTATGGCGACACGGCTGAAGGGGTGCGCCAGGCCTTGGCCCAGACCGCCACAGCGCTAGCCGAAGAGGCGGTCGGCTTCCGGCCACTGGACCGAGCGCTGGAAGCCGGATTCTGGGCGCAACTGCCCGGTAACTGGCACTGGCGGCCACGCCCGGTACCCATCACATCGCTCAACTTCCTGTGCTTTTCCAGCCTGCATAACCAACTGACCGGCAAACCGGTCGGCAACCCCTGGGGACCAGCGGTCACGATGCTCAAAACCCAGACAGGCAGCCCGTTCTTCTTCAACTTCCATGCCTCTACCGAGGACTTGGACGAAACCGGAAAACGTCGCCCGGGCAACACCATGATCATTGGGATGACCGGCACGGGTAAAACCGTGCTGCAGGGAATGCTGATTACCCAGGCGCAGAAATTTGGTGCAACGTGTGTTGTTTGGGACAAGGATCAGGGCATGCAGGTGCTCATCATGGCGCTGGAGGGCCGCTACTTCAACATCCGACTTGGTGAAGCAACAGGCTGGAATCCGTTCCAGATGAAGCCCACCAAAGGAAACGTCGCCTTCATGGTGCGCCTAGTCGTATTCCTGGCCGAGCGCCGGGGCGAAGCAGTCACCACACGACAGCAGGCCGATATCACCCAGGCCGTGCAACAGCTGACCACACTGATCGACCGGGAGGCCCGCACACTATCAACCCTGAATACCTTGCTGCCCAACCCGTACAGCGAAGATGACACCACAAGCACTATCCATGCTCGTCTGGCCCCGTGGTGCCAGGGCGGTGAATACGGCTGGGTTTTCGATAACCCTGCCGATGAACTGAGTCTAGGCACCGACATGGGCAAATCCGCCATTTTCGGATTTGATCTGACCGAACTGCTCGATGATGACGCGGTGCGGGGCGCAGCCACGATGTATCTGAAGCACCGCGTTGATGCCCTGCACGATGGCCGGCGCATCATCAACCTGTATGACGAATGCCAGCACCCATTAAAGGACAGGCATTTTCAGGAAGACATGCAAGATGCCAGCCGTACCATCCGCAAGAAAAACGGCGTGCTGGCCTTCGCCACCCAGGAGCCGGGCGCCATCACGGAAAACCCAGTCGGCCCCTCACTGGTTCAACAGACGGCAACCTTGATACTGCTGCCCAACCCCAGAGCCAAGGCCCGCGACTACATCGAGGGCTTCGGCCTGTCGCCCACTGAATTTGAACTGTTGAAGTCTTTGGGCGAAGCCAGCCGCAAGTTCCTTGTCAAGCAAGGCTCCAGTGTCACGGTCGCGCAACTGGACTTGTCCGGCTGCGAAGACGAATTGCTGGTGTTCTCCGGCAGCCCCGACATGGCTGAGATAGCGGAGCAGGCCGTGGCCCAGGCCGGGCATGATCCGGTCGCTTGGTTGCCTGTGTATCTGGACCTCGTCAAACAAAGCCGCCAGATAACCGCCATCTCATAAGAAGGTAGCCTATGAAACAAGACACTCATGACCGGGAAAAGCAGCTAGCAGCGCTTAGACATAACCAGCGCCAGGCACAGGCCCGCGATGATCTGCAGGCGACGAAAGATCAGGACTTCTATGCCCGCCTCGGGCTTTCCGGTCCCGACAGCAGCACCCCAGAGGATGCGTATGTCATTTCAATCCACTGCGAACGCTGGGATCTTCCAGATCTGGAAGCAGGTGTGACCAGTACGCGCGACATCGAACTCGATCGCGTCACCCTCGATGCCGATGACCCAGTGCGCCATAGCCGGGATTACGGAATTTCCGAACCATCGAGCACCGATCCCAGCATGACCCCGAACATCTAGTTCCGCTCCGCGTATCCGCGCGAAGACCATGCTTATTTTGAGCAAGGTGTAGAAAAATATTACAGCCTACACATTCACGAAGTGAACGGCCACCCACCTGGCCCCGCCGAGTATCAACGGGTGGCTGACTTGGTCGGCGTTCGCTTTGACCAAGCTGTACTACAGCAGGAACAGGGGCTTGAACAAGAAGGTCCAGACCTGTGCTCATGAACCCATTCAACCTACACCAGTCCCTGTTGCGAATGACGCCATGGCACACTTTGTCGGTACATTCTGAAACATGAGCAAGGGTCCGACTGGCTTACAAAGGCCGGGCACGTTTGCAGCGTGATGACGCCTGGGAAGATTTCTAGCGCACTCAGGTCCACCTAACCGTTCACCATAGGAAACCCAATGAATCGACGACATTTCATCACTGCAGCTGGTGTCAGCGCCTTAGCAATTCTTGCAGGTTGCAAGACTGAGCCCAACGGGGAAAAATTCATCGGGTACTGGTTCTCGGACAATGGTCGCTATCCCCCAACCCTGGTTCACATTGAACGCAATGGCGACAGCTTTCTGTTCACAGAAACCGCCTGGAATAATCTCGGCAAAGTTGGCTACCGGTCCAATACTGTGCCTGCCACGCTCAAGAGTTCAGACAATATCCTCGTGGTGGCCGACGCTGCCCAGGTGGCCTACAAAGAAGCAGATGATGAAATTGTTTCCGACAGCCTGAAGGCCCGGCGCATTACAGAAGCCGAATACCAGGCCGCCGTTTCCAAAAAGTAGACCTCTACTACTCCTTCCCGAGCACGACACAAAAAGCGGCGGCCTAGTTCGCCGTCATCATTTCCCCCTGGAGCCCTCATGACACGCTGCAAATTCCTTGCGGCGGGCATTGCTTTGTCCGTCACCTTCCTGAATCCGGCCCACGCCAGTGGTATCCCTACCGTCGATGCAGCCACCATCGCGCAACTGCAGGAACAGTTGCTCACCGCCCGCGACCAATTGAAGAACCTGACCGAACAGCTGCAAACGGCAAAAAGCCAACTGGCGGCTTTCACCCAGTCTAGCGGTTACGGAAATGTCGCGAGCGATCTCGATATCCGCAACCAACTACGCGCCGCGCTGCCATCCAGCGCCCAAGACCTCCTGGATCGCTCCGGCAGTTCGGGCCTTAACGGGGATGTCTCCCGAATCACTGATGATGTTATGGCACCAGTGGACTTCAGCGAGGATCGCCAACAGCTCTCAAAACGTGCACTGAACATTGAAGCCACCGCGAAGGCCATGAGCGAACGTGCTTATGACTCCATGACTCAACGTCTAGCGAATGTGGATACGCTACAAAGCAAGATTAATGAAACTACCAATCCCAAAGAGATCGCCGAATTACAAGCTCGCATCCAGATTGAACAGGCCAATATCACCGCAGAGCAGACACGCATTGAACTGGCGTCTCAGCAACTGGAAGCAGAACGTAACTTGTTGCAGGCAAGAGCCGAACGGGTCTATGGCGGCTGGTTTGGAAACAGCTCAGGATCGAGCAGCTCCACCGGCCCTGCAGAATAGGTCCGAACATCATGGCCAGCCTCACCCCCCCCGTCGCACCTCCCTCGGCCCCGAGCGACATCGCACAATGGGTCACAACTCAGACTGAAAGCATACTGAGCGATGCCATCAATAGCCCCATGCAGGCGCTGTTTGAAGCGCTTATGCCCGTTATCGTTGTGGGCCTCACACTGCAGTTTGTGGTGTACGCATTTGCCCTTATGCACGGGCAGAGCAATTTGACCGTGACTGAGTTCTTTCGTAAAGCAATTCTTGTGGTCATTATTTCAATGATTTTTGGTGCTGGTGGCCTGTATCAGGCCGACATCGCGAAGACGATGATCGCGCTGCCGGACAATGTCACACAATTGGCGCTCGGCACAGGTGACGTGGCCTTGGAAGTAGACAGACTGCAGAATGAAACAAGTGAGGCATCCAATGCCATGCTCGGCGCTAGCGACCGTCCCTGGTACAACTTCATGCCTTCAACGAAGGAAGTCCTAGTCAGCATTCTGGCGACGCTGTTGCGCATCAATGCCGCCGTAGTAGGCAGCATCATCATGGTCATTGTCGTGGTCTGCAAAGTAGGCATGGCCCTAGTCGTCGCTGCAGGCCCAATTTTTATTGCCGCCACGTTGTTTGAACCAACCAAGCAGCTTTTCAACAGTTGGGTATCTCAGGCACTGAACTTCATATTCCTGGCCTTGCTCGCAGGTCTTGTCTTTGGCCTCATCCTGCAGCTCAACATTCAACTGATCCGCATGATCGCCGACCAGATTGAAACGGGTGTTTCCGACGTTCTCTCGCTGTTTGGAGCCCAAGTGCTGGTTGGAGCAGCAAGCCTTGTAATCATGGTCATGATTCCAGGCCTCGCAGCCGGGCTATCTAATGGCTTCGGCGCTCAGCTCGGTGTGGGTACCGCTGCCAGAGGGGCGTTTTCAATGCTACGACTGCGCAGCATGCTGCGCCTGCGTGCCAAATAGGCATTCTGCTTGTCGGCCCATGATGGGCCAATCAACCGGCTTTCCATCCCCAATCCTTCTGCCGGTCCGGCAGGACAGGAATCTTTCCATGAAAAACTTTTTTGCCGCCCTTGCGCTGGCCGGGCTGCTGGCTGGCTGCGCCTTTCATGCGCCGCAGCCGCCGCAACCTGCCGACTCTCCTCGCGTGCCGGTCAATGCTACGCCGCCTCTTTTCAAAGGAGTTTGACTCGTGTCCGCATCTCTTAAATCCGAAGACGTTGCCGCCTACTTGGAGCAGTCGCGCGGCTTGGAACGGGATCACCTCGGCGAGCTCGTTAGCAGCCGTAAGCGTGCCTGGCAGGTGGCCCTCGGTGCAGGCCTGATCGCCCTGGCCTCCATCGCTGCTGTTGCGGGCCTCACCCCTTTGAAACAGCCACCTGAAATGTATGTGGTCCGCGTCGATAGCGCCACCGGCTCCATCGACCATGTCAGCAGCCTGGGCCAACCGCTGGAAGACTACGGCCAGCGCATCGCCAAGTATTTTCTGAACACGTACGTGCTGAACTGCGAGGGCTACAGCTGGCAGACGATACAGGAGCAATTCGACACGTGCGCCTTGCTGTCCTCTGCACCCATCCAGACGCAGTACGGCAAACGATTCGAAGGGCAGGACGCCGTCACGACACGCCTCGGTACCCAGGGCACCATCGATGTGCAGGTTCATTCGATCACATTGGGTGCCAACCAGGCCGCCATCGTACGCTTTACCAAGACAGAGCGGGAAGTCACCACGGGCAACATCACCAAGGCTCAGCACCTGATTGCCACCATGGCGTATCAGTACACCGACGTGCCGCTCACCGAAGAGGTCGCCCGCCTGAACCCGCTGGGCTTTCAGGTCATGCGCTATGACCTGGCTGCCGATCTGTCGCGCTGACACCGACAAGGATCTGAAGGAATTCTTATGTTTAAACATTTCCCCAGTCGGCAGGCGCTGGCGTTGTTTCTTTGCCTGGCCATCCCTGCCAGCGCCCTGGCGCTGGAGACCCCTCGTTCCTCGCGGCTCGACCACCGCGTGCGCTATGTCAATTACAACGACGCCAATGTCATCCAGCTCAATGCCGTGATCGGCGTGGCCACCCATATCGTGCTGGAGCCCGGCGAAAAATACGTCTACCACGTCTTTGGCGATAGCCAAGCCTATGCGTTTACCTACAAGAACAATCATCTGTTCTTCAAACCC
The DNA here is from genome assembly GCF_048751585.1 of Pollutimonas rozaliensis. Taxonomy (NCBI): domain Bacteria; kingdom Pseudomonadati; phylum Pseudomonadota; class Betaproteobacteria; order Burkholderiales; family Alcaligenaceae; genus Pollutimonas; species Pollutimonas rozaliensis. The sequence goes on from NZ_JAZHOB010000004.1 coordinate 327,595, forward strand.
ACGGCAGAAGACGCCAACACCAACCTTATCGTCGTCACTGACAGGCGCGATTACAGCTTCCGGCTCTCGTACAGCGACAATCGCAATTCAGCCGCCTTGTACAAACTCGTGGTTCGTTATCCAGAGGCTGAAGCCAGGCAACGGACCCAGGTCGCACAAAAGGCTGCGATTGAGCGATCCTTACAAGCCGTCAGCGCGAACATGAACTGGCAGGCCTACACCCGCAGCGGCGACGCGGCCATCGCACCGGTACACGCCTGGGATGATGGCCGTCAGACCTGGCTGCAGTTTGCATCGCAAGCCGACATCCCGACCGTGTACCGCGTCACACCAGACGGCGAGGAAGTCATCACCAATCACCACATGAAAGATGAACGCACCATGGTGCTACATCGCACGTCTGCCTTATGGCATCTGCGCCTGGGCGACCAAGTGCTGGCGATTCACAACGGCGCCTACGGCACCACACCCGTACCAGCACATACCGGCACGGCATCACCAGCAGTCAGACGCAGCGTCAAAGGCGCAGCGGGCCCGCAGGCGCCCGCTGCGGCACCTGTGCCCACCATCCGCATACGCGAAGCCACGCAAGAAAGGAAGTCCCCATGACGGAAAAGGAACAAGACCAGGCACAAGCCTCGCAAGAGGGGAACCCTAAAGACGCTAACCTGGAGCGGCAAACGCTGAATCTGGAAGCAACCGGGCGCAGCGCCCCACGTGGTGCCCGCGCATTTCTGTGGCTCACCATCCTGATCGCTGTGGCAGTAGCTGCCGGCGTACTCATGAAGGTCTGGAGCCGAGAGCCAACAACAAAAGCCGATAGCGGCCTGGAAGCCGATCAAAGCGGCATTACCAATCGCCTCAAAGCCCCCAAGGTAGAGCGTCCCGCGCCACCTCCAGCACTGCCGCCTCCGACGCCCGAGCCAACGGTGGCGCCCAGCTACAACGTCCCGCCACCCATGCCCGCAGCTCCGCCTCCCATCGATGAGCTTACCCAGCGTCGGCTGACCAGCCCGCTACAGGCGGGTGGCGCAGACGCAAGCGGCACGACCCCAAGCCAGTCAAATGGCCCTCAAGGCCCTTATAGCGATGCTGGTCCCCTGGCCGACAAGCTGCGCCCGCTGGAGCTGGCCCCATCAGTGGCCGGGCAACTGGGTGACCGCAACTTCCTGCTCACACAAGGCACCATGATCGACTGCACCTTGCAGACAAAACTGGTCAGCACCCAGTCCGGGCTTCTGACGTGTCTGGCCACGCATGATGTCATGAGCGCCAACGGCAAGGTCAAGCTCATTGATGCCGGCACCAAGTTCACGGGTTATCAGTCTGGAGGCATACAGCAAGGCCAGGCCCGCGCCTTTGTGACTTGGAACCGACTGGAAACGCCTACCGGTGTCATCGTGAACCTGAGTTCGCCCGGCACAGGCCCGCTGGGCGAAGCGGGATTGGGCGGACATATCGACAACCACTTCTGGGAACGCTTTGGCAACGCCATCCTGCTTTCTCTGGTGGGCGACTTCGGTAACTGGGCATCCAATCAAGGGCAATCGGGCAGCAACAACATCCGCTTTGACAACACCGCCGAAGGCGGTCAGGAAGCGGTTGCAAAGATTCTGGAGAAGTCCCTGGACATTCCCCCCACCCTTTACAAGAACCAGGGCGAGCGTATCGGCATCATGGTCGCCCGTGATCTGGATTTCAGTCACGTCTATGAGCTTGAACCCATCCACTGAAGCGATCCCCTTTGATCGATCCATTGCGGTTCGCACCTTTCTGCGACCTTTGTCCAAACATCAGGAGGATCCCAATGTCACTGAAATCGCCATCGTGCGAGCCGGTGAGCTTTACACCCGCACACGCGGTGCCTGGCAGCTTCATGAGTGCCCCAAGCTTTCCTACCCGCACCTGGAGGCCCTGGCCACGGCACTGGCCGCGTACAACCATATGGCACGCAGCCCCATTCAATCTGTCGTCCTGCCCGATGGCGAGCGCGGCCAGATCGTATTGCCACCAGCCTGCATTGACGGCACTTTGGCCATCAATATCCGCAAGCACGCCCAAGTGGCGCTCTCCCTGGAGGAACTGCAGTCGCAAGGTGCTTTTGAGGCCGTCCATGACGCCGCCGCCCAATACACGCCGGACGGTATTTCGAGAACCGATCAAGAACTGATGGCCCTGAAGGACGGTGGTGACATTCCCGGATTCCTGCTCGCTGCCATTCAGGCTCGCAAAAACCTGGTCATCTCCGGCGCGACAGGTTCGGGCAAAACCACCTTTGCAAGATCGCTGATCGACCGTGTGCCCGTCGATGAACGCCTGGTCACCATCGAAGACGTGCATGAGCTCATTCTGCCCCGGCACAGAAACCGCATTCATCTGATGTATGGCGGCAGGCGCGGTAGGGTTTCGGCCACCGAAAGCCTGGCCGCCTGCATGCGCTTATCGCCAGACCGGATATTCCTTGCCGAGCTACGCGGCCCTGAAACCTGGGATTACCTGGCAGCGTTGAATACGGGCCATCCAGGATCCGTCACCACCACCCACGCCAACGGGGCCGCCGATGCCTTTGACCGCCTGGCGATGCTCATCAAGCAATCACCCACGGGCGGCAACCTCGATCTGCCAACCATTCAAGCATTTCTGCGCCAGACCGTAGACATCGTGCTGCATTTCGAGCGGTTCAGGCTGAAAGAGCTTTGGTTTGAGCCCAGGCGACAAGCCATCGGCTGAACCGCAGCCAACAACGCCCTGAAGGGCATCCATTTCCATCACTGCGGCCGGGCATCGCTTTACTCGCTCGCATCTACCCCTGAACCCGTGTGAGGCGCTGCACACGATCCAGGCAGGCCTTGTATGGGCTCGCCTGGAGCTTTACCCATGACCTCATCCACCCGTGTGCCTTTTCACAAGGACAACAATCTGCTGCGCCTGTCAGCAGCCATGCAACGCGCTCAGCAAAAAGCCACTCAAGCCCTGGCCGCCGCCGCAGAAAGACAGGCCTCAACTCCAACGCCATTCATGCTGCCGGGCATCAATGAAACGGCGCGCGCCATCCCCAACTACATCGCCCGAAGCGCCATCTTTGCGCCGGTTCGTCGTGGATGGCGCACCATGCACGATGACGCCGTGTTTCTGGAAGGCAGCAACATCCTGCTCAAAGGTTCTGGCAAGCAGTTGAGCGAAGACCACGCCGACATCTGGATGCACGCCATGTACCTACAGACCACGGCTTTGCTGGGCGAAGCGCCTGTCATCAACCGAGCGGATTTCCTGCGCGGCATGGGCAGGCCCACAGGAGGCAGCGCCTATGAATGGCTGCATGAAGGCATGAAAGACCTGGCTCGCTTCACATTGTGCATTGAGGCCCGCAGAAAGGATGGCTCAGTCAAATACAGCTATGGCAAACACCCGTCAACACGAGTTCTTGCCATGCTGGGCGGCTTCGATTACCACGAACCTACCGGCAGCTATACCTTGTACGCCGATCCTCGTTGGGCGCAAATCTTCGGCAACCGAGAGTATGCCCTGGTGGACTGGGCCAAGCGCCTGCAAATGCGCCATGACCTGTCCAAAAGCCTGCAGCGCCTGATCGGCACATCCGCCGACATCCAGCAAAAATATAGCTTGGACATTCTCAAGCAACGCGCCCAATACACCGGTCGCATGCGTGATTTTCGAACGAGCCTGGAGCGCAGCCTGACAGAACTGGAAGCGCTGCAAGTAATCGCAGAACCCCACATAGAAACCGCCACCCGGGGCCATGAACAAGCGGTCTGGACACGACTGGATCGCTAGATTCTCCATCGTCATAACATCGCGCCCGACTTCCAAAAACAGCCGATTCAAGGGTCTTTTCCGGGCTGTGGATAAGTGGTTTCTACCGTCGTCATAGCATCGCGCCTGCATCGTCATAAGATCGCGGCTTCTCGTCACAGCATCGCGCTTTATCGTCATAGCATCGCGCATCATTTCTGGAAAACCGCATAAACAGGCGCTTTCCAGCCATCAAAACGCCTTCTACCTTATTTCTACCTTACTTCTACCAACGAGGCCTGTGAATAAGTCGGGCTATCCGCTTACCGAACACGCACCATCCTGTCTGCACAACTCCGACCGTCTTGAATCATCACGCTGGGCATCCGCACAGCGGCTGCATCGGTCAGCAACGGAGCACATTCGCCCTTTCGGGCATCTCCTCTCTCATCCCTCATCACTGCCCTTCAAGACACAGGGCAAAGGAAATTTCATGAGCACGACCATCGACACCCGCATGCTCAACATTGTTCAGAGAGCCACTCACTACGGCATTGGCACCATGAGCCTGGGCGAAGCCCTGACCGCCGCTCTAGTGCTCGATCGCAGCGACTGGCTCCATGAGCGAGGCTATAGCATCGCCGAAGCTCTGGATCGAATCGGCCCGGGCTGGGCGGCCCGCCTCCCCGAGGTGGCCAGGCAATTTCACACCAACGTGACCCAAGCCCGATCTCGATTTTCCTTCGAGATCGTTCCCCACCACCCCGAGACCGGCGGCTACACCCTGCGCCTGCTTGATGACGGCCAGGAAGTCGGCGGCGGACAGTTCTCTGCACAGGGTAAGTCGGTTCGATTCGCTGACGAGCAGTCCGCCTACGACGAAGCGTTGGCCGCAGGCTGTTCGTGGCTGGCAGGCAAGCAGGCCAAGGTCTTTCCCGAACGGTCGCACTGAGCGACCCCGTGTTCACCTCAACCCCTGGAAACCTATGAATGAATCTCCATCCATAACGCGCTACCGGGACACACTCGCATCCCTGGATCCTCGTATCAGCCTCGCTGCACAGTTGCGCGCGCTGTTTCCCTTGATCGAGGCTGAGCTGGCTGTCGGTGTTCCCCATGCCGCCGTGCTGGACGATCTGGCCGCCGCAGGCCTGACGGTACAACGCAGCACCTACGCCATCACGTTGTACCGCTGGCGCAAGGCCCAGCGGCCAGCAGCCAGCCAACCAGCCTCGACAGTGAAACCGTCCTCATCTCCTCCGGCACTTGATGCTATCCAAGGCCGACCGCGCAACATCCAGACACCCGGCGATTTGCGCAAGATTCGCGACATGCAGATAGACCTGGAGGCTTTGCGCCGTGAAGGCCTGGCCAATCGTACACAGACTGCTGACAGCAACCCCACCAAAAGGAATAAACCATGAAAGTCGCCGTCCTGAACTACACCGGCTCCGTTGGCAAGACAGTTGCCGCCTCTCACCTTCTGGCGCCACGCATGAACAGCGCACAGATCTTTGCAGTGGAATCTACCAACGAAACGGGCGCCGACCTGGGCCTCAATGTCGATCAGCTACGCGGTGAACACTTTGGCCGATTATTCCGCGAACTGCTCACCCGCGAAGATGCGATTGTCGATGTAGGCGCCAGCAACATCGAAGATTTTCTGACGCACATGATGCGCTATGAAGATGCTCACCAAGAAATGGACTACTTCGTACTGCCCGTCATCAATACCGGCAAGGCCCAGCGCGAAACCATCAAGACCGTGGCTGCACTAGCGGAACTGGGCGTTGATCCAGAGCGAGTACGAATCCTTTTCAATCGTGTCGATACCAGCGTGCAGGATGAGTTTCCCTCCATCCTTGCCTATGCCGCCAAAACAGGTGAAGTGCAGGCGAACCCTCAGGCCGCTATTTACGAAAACGAAGTCTTCGAGCTGCTCGCCGACCAACGCACCACGATTGCCGACGTATTGGCTGACCAGACTGACTACCGCGCATTGCTTCGGTCTGCCGATCCTGAAGACCATGTTCGCATTTCGCAATTGAGCAACCGACACGCCCTGCGTGCGCTGGCCAAGCCAGTGGACCGGCAAATGAACGCGGCTTTCACCGCGCTGTTTTCCTGAGCCCGGCCAGCATGGAATCACACTTGAACTCCAGTGGCGCTCGTACCAAGCTGGATTTGCTGTACCACGAGGTGCTGGGTGAAGTAGCCGGCCTCGTGGACAGACTGGAAAGCGCCACCCAAAACCTGGATGCGGTGCAAAAGCAGATGCAGACCATGGGCGAAGTTCAGCAAGTCCTGCCTCAGCAACTCAGCCGACATCTCACCGCCACGATGGAAGCGGCAGCCAAACCCATCAACCAGCATGTCGAACACGTCATTCAGACCATGCTGGATGACACCGGCGCCCGGCTGGATCAATTGGCCCAGAATGCTGCGAAGTACGCCAGCATCGCCCATCAGTCCGCGCGGCGTATGGCGATCATCGCACTGATCGTAGGCGGCGCAGCAGGCATTCTGGGCGGCTTGTTGGCAGGCCTTGCCCTGGGCCAGAATTTACTCTCTTGAGGACCGGCACTTATGTCCGCCTTGATCTCACCCATCACCCGGCGGCGAATTGCCGCCTTTTCTTTGGCACTCTTGCCCACCGCCGCCTGGATGGCCGCTGCCACCTGGGGTAGCCACATGCACTGGCGAGACTGGAACGCCCAAACGTTCTGGCACTTTATGATACTGACGCCGCAGTACCCAGTGCTCTACGGTGCGCTGGGCATCGGTCTGGTCCTGGCCCTGGTGCTGATTCTGCTTATCGGGCGCACCACCAGAACTGAAGGATTTGAGGGCGCTGCCTATAAGCGCTTTGTACGTGGCACGCGCACCACTTCTGCAAAAAGCCTAGCTCTCCAGTGCGAAGAAGGTGGCAAACAGCAAATCGACGTGGGGGGCATCCCCATGCCGATCGCCAATGAAAACCTGCATCTGCTCATCACCGGCGCGACGGGTTCCGGCAAATCGGTGCTGTTGCGCAACATGGCCGCTTCGGTGCTCAGGCGCTCAAGGCACACTATGAACAACCGTTTACTCGGCCAAATGCCAGAGCGCAACGATCGGATGATCGTGATCGATCCCAATGGCGACCTACTCAGCAAATTCTGGCAACCCAACGATGTGATCCTAAATCCATACGATGCCCGCAGCCAGGGCTGGTCGTTCTTCAATGAGGTTCGCGCCGATTACGACTGGAAGCGGCTAGCCCACTCTATGGTTCCGATGAGCCAGGACAAGAACGCAGAAGAATGGAATGATTTCGGTCGTCTGCTGCTGCGCGAGACGGCCAAGAAACTGCATCAACTGCAAGGCGACGAAGCCAGCATCATGGACTTGTTTCGCCTGTGCACCATCGAAGACCCGAAGGTGTTAAAGCAATTTCTGGAAGGCACTCTGGCCGAATCCCTGTTTGTCGGCTCCAGCGAAGCCAGCAAAGCCTTGTCTTCCGCCCGCTTTGTGCTGTCGAACAAGCTATCGGAACATACAGGCATGAAATCGGGAAAATTCTCTATTCGGGATTGGCTGGGCAAATCAGACGGCGGAAATTTGTATATCAACTGGCGCGAAGACATGATGAGCTCCATGAAGCCGCTGGTGTCGTCGTGGGCTGACGTGTTCATCACGTCGATTCTATCCATGCCCGAAAGCGCCCACCGCCGCTGGTGGCTGTTCATTGATGAGCTTGCTAGCCTAGAAGCTCTGCCTTCACTGGAAGCCGGTTTAACCAAAGGCCGGAAAAACGGCCTGCGCATCGTGGCAGGGCTGCAGAGCACCTCCCAGTTGGAGCACATCTACGGGCGAACCATGGCCACCACCATCCGTGCCAGCTTCCGCAACTTGGCTGTGCTCGGTGGCTCCCGCACCGACCCCCAAACGGCGAAAGATATGAGTGAAAGCCTGGGAAAGCACGAGGTCGAGCGCCCCAAGTACAGCATTAGCCGAAGTGTGGATCATCGAAATACGTCGGATAACATGGATCGGACGACGGAAGACGTGGTAACCGCGGCGCAGATACAGTCGCTGCCATCGCTGGATGGGTACGTCGCTCTTGCCGGGGACTTTCCAATCGCACGAGTAAGCATGCGGTTGAGAGGCTTTACGAACGCTGCAGCGGCATTCAACGAGTTGTCGATAGGACGGAAACGTGCAAAGGCCTAAGCTCACCCTGCAGCTCTTCGATTCTCACAGCCAACCTGCATTTGGCCATCTCCTCGAATCACAATGGGATGCACATTTCATCGTTTCGGCCCAAGGAACTCTCTTAACCGTTGCTCTACCGCCGAAAGATCTTTGGTCTCGCACTCCCACAGCACGAGCACCGACCAACCCAGCCGCTCCAGTTCGGCGGCATTACGCTCATCTCGTTGCCGGTTTGCAGCGATCTTGGGTATCCAATACTCTTGATTCGACTTTGGCTTTGATGCGCGTCCGCATGAATGCGCATGCCAAAAGCAGCCATGCACCATCACGATCTTTCCGTATTTAGGAAGGACAATGTCTGGCTTGCCCGGCAAATCTTTACGATGCAGCCGGAACCTGTAACCCAGGGCGTGCAGCAGCGAACGTACAACGACTTCAGGCTTCGTGTCCTTGTGCCGAATGCGACTCATCAGCGCCGAGCGCTGAGACGGGGTGAACGTGTCCATAGGCAACTATATCCTAGCTCGGCTCTCTTGTAAGTAGCGCCCTAGACGTACATGACTTTTATGTCATGTCTCGCCTGGTACGGGGGGACAGTACCGCTTAAGCTTATGACCGCCCATGTCGTACCACGCCGGGAGAACCATTTTTCCTGTATGATACGGGTTGATACGGGTTCCACCTACCATATATAAATAGACGACGTTCAGAACTATGACCCTTAACGAAGCAGCCAAAGCTATTGGCATTTCTGCGATAACCCTCAAGAGATGGCTTCTCAGCGGAAAAGTCGAGGACGTTGCTCGTAACCGCAATAACTGGCGCGTATTCTCGGACGCCGATATTGAGCGCATACGAAGATTCGCCCAACAACAGCCAAGCGAAGAGAAGAGTGGCAGGGCATCCGGCCTTCTCGGAAGCATCCGTTCAACCAGTCCATCGCCGTATTCTGTCGCGTCTTTTTTCGCGGGAATAGGCGGATTTGATATCGGCTTCGAAGCGGCGGGGTTTTCCATTTCGATGCACTGCGAAGTCGAACCCTTCTGCCAGTCAATCTTAAAGAAGCATTGGCCGAACACTCCCCTACATCACGATATTACGAAAATTGAAAGCCATGAAATCCCCTCTTCAGACGTTTGGGTCGGCGGGTTCCCGTGTCAAGACCTCTCTCTTGCTCGAATGGGTAAACGCGCAGGACTTAGAGGCAGCAAGTCCGGACTGTTTTATGAGTTTGCTCGACTGGTTGGAGAAGGCAAGCCCAGAGTTATTCTTCTCGAAAACGTTGCGGGCTTACTCAGCTCCCACGGAGGAAAAGATTTTGGCATCGTGCTCTCGACGTTGGCAGAGCTCGGGTATTCTGTCGGATGGCGTACTCTTAACAGCAAATACTTCGGAGTACCCCAGTCAAGGCAGAGGGTCTACATTGTCGGATGTCGTGAAGACGGGCGCGGTCCCGGAGAAATACTTTTTGAGTCCGAACGCGGCGAGGGGGATACTCCGTCGAGCAGACCGAATGGGAAGGAACTTGCGGCCTCATTTCAGGACATCATTGGAGATCCTAGCGGAGAAGGCCCCGTAATCCAGGCCCTTGCTTACTGTCTATATGCAACCTCTGCGCGCCACACGGGCACAGACTGGAGCAGAAACTATGTTTGCTATCCGAAAATTGGAGCAGTTCGCCGACTAATCCCTTCCGAATGCGAAGGCGTAATGGCCTTTCCAAAAGGATGGACGCTGCCATCCCATACAGATCTGAGTGCTGATGACCTAGATTCGGCTCGCTACCATGCTCTAGGTAACGCTGTAACGCCTCCGGTTGCCGAGTGGCTTGCGCTGCGGATCCGACAATATTTAGAATCCAGGGACGTTCCAGAAGAAGATCAACGGTTCATTGCTTCGTTGTACGCTTTTAAGAATGAAGGATTCGGCCAGTTGGCTCTTGAGCTGGGTAGTAGCGAAGCAGAAATGTCGCCTTCAATGGCGTAGAAAGGCGCTAAGTCGATTAACCCTTTAGATTCAGCTTCTTTCGCCCTCTCCGATACTGACAGCCTGTAATTTGAAGCCGCGCCGTTGAAGTCGAGCTTGACGATTCCGTTATCAAAAGCCCAATGACAAAGCTTACTCAGGCATAGACCGTTGCTGACCTGATTCAGATCATATTCAGCCCATGGGAGTATATGGGCTGCATCGACCCCCGCCGGCCCCGTCAAGTCTGTTTTAGGCAGGCGAAACCCGGTGAAAAGGCAAGTGTTTCGATAGTTTATTTTTACTTCTCTGCTGAATCTCGCTCCGCCCGAACCCCGCTCTGCCAGCAGCCTCCACGATTTGACGCGGTTGCGCGCAGCCTCCATCAAATCTTCAAGATTCTCTTCGCCGAGGCCCATCACTTCTTCGGTTTCAGTGGCGTGAATGCCCATCCACATAAACCCATCCAAATTCGGTAGTTCAAGAGCCCGTGCGGCATAACGCAGAGGATCGTCCTGTTCTACGTTCATCAGCCGCAGCTCTTCACAGGCCGTCAGTATTCCTCTCACATTGACCGAGCGGAAAGCCACTCTATGCCGCCTAAGCGTTTCCGCCACCGCGCTCTGATCGTTTAATGCCCCTTCCCATGCCTGCATAACCATCTTGAAGCGCTCAATAACGTCCAGTCGGACATAGTCCGATGATGAGTTCGACAAGATCAGTTGGGTTGGACTGATCACCAGCTCATGATCTGAAAACTCGACTATGTCAAATAAGATAGAAAAAACAGAGAAATTATCTTTAAATAACTGGAGCTTTCCTGCCGGCGTAGCTCCTATTTCTCTCTTCGGTTTAGGAAGCAGCAACAACGCCGACAGTATCAGATAAATATGTTTATCTTCATGAGCGTCGGCCAGCCTTATCCGGGGCTTCCCCTGACTATGGCGAATGAAGTTATTTGTGTGAAGCCTAAAGCCGGGAATAATTTCTAGGGTGATCTGGCGGTTGAGGACATCATGGACTCTTATGTTCTCATGGCTACCCGCCGCCTCATATTCCCCTCTCCCGCCGCTCGTTCTTAACGCGATTCGCACTGCGTCTCCTCTATCTGGATGCCTGTATAAGTAAGAGTTTACGACACAAGCCGGTAGCAATAGAGCGTCTGCTCTATCGGTCGCGGACTCGCTGAACCATGCCGCAGAGCCTCCAGCGTCCGGCATATATCCGAAGCCACCAACCACGCGCGAAGTCTGCTGGTGACTTTCTCGCCTCCTCCCTCTCTTCCGGAGCCCTCATGATCTCGCACAGCCAGATCTATCGCGCCCACGCGTCTCTCGCCACCCATTATTACGCTGACCAAGCCGATGATTACTACAGCCGTGACGGCAGCGCCGCCACTTGGCAAGGGGAAGGAGCCCGACGTCTTGATGCAGTCGGTGAAATCGATTCCGCACGCTTCAAAGCCATGCTGCAGGGCGACTTTGGCCGTGGCATCGCAGCGGGCCGGTCGATCCGCAAGGATGCGAAGGCCCGTGCCGCGCTCGATCTGACGTTCGGTGCGCCCAAAAGCATCACCTTGCAGGCCTTGATCGGTGGCGACGAACGCCTGATTCACGCCAACGATAAAGCGGTCGCCTCGGCTCTCGCCTATGTCGAACAGCACCTAACCATGGGCCGTCACAAGCAAAACGGTAAGTCGCGGTTGGAACACACCAGCAATCTCGTCATTGCCAAGTTCCGCCACGAAACCGCACGCCCTACCGAAGGCGCAGCCCCCGACCCTCACCTGCACGTCCACGCCCTCCTGATGAATCTGACCCAGCGGGCCGACGGCAGTTGGGTGGCGTTGTCCAATGAAGAAATCTTCAAACTGCTGCGCGTGACAGACTCTATCTACCAGGCGGAACTGGAACGCAATGTCCGTGCGCTGGGGTACGCGGTTCGCCATGAAAAAAACCATATCGAACTAGCCCACATCAGCCGCGAGCAGATCGAGTTTTTCAGTAAACGCAGTGCCGGCATCACGGCTGAACTGTCTGCACGCGGCACCTGTCGGGAAGAAGCCCCTCACGCCCTGCGCCAAGGCATCACTTTGGCCCACCGCAAAGAGAAGGCTCAAGAACTCAGCCGCACGGAACTGCATCGACAATGGCGTGATGCCGCTGCAGGAATCGGGATGCAGTTTGACCACGCATGGCAACAAGGGGATATCCAGCCGACAAAGGAATTGGAGCATCGGTCCGACCTAGTGGCGCAGGCCTCACTGAACTGGGCGATCCAACATCTGTCTGAAAGGGAATCTGTCATGCCTCTGGCGGATTTGCTGCAAAACGCCGTTCGCCATGCCGGTGGCTATACGGATATTGCGGCCACTCAGACAGCGATCCAGAGCCATGTAGATTCCGGCACCCTGATCCGGGAAGCGCCGCACTACCGGAGCGCCCAGGACATGCAGGCCTCTCCCATGACGCGCGAAGACTGGGCCACAGAAGTCATACGCCTGCGCAGCTTGCCCCGGGACACCGCTCTGCAGCTGGTTGACCAAGCCATTGCCGAAGGACGTCTGGTGATGGAAAGTCCACGCTATGCAACGCGGAAGTCCTTTGAGGCTGAGTCCAGAATACTCGCCGCCGAACGAGCCGGCCGCGGTGCCTGGCACGCCACCATTTCCGACGCCAGCGCCGAAAGCAATTTGGACACGCGCTTGACACCGGGACAGCGCGAGGCCGTCATGTTGATCGCAACCGACTCCGATCAGATCACCGGTATCCAAGGTCTGGCTGGTACTGGCAAATCTTTCGCTCTGCAAAACACTCAAATGATCCTACAGCGCCAGGGACACACCATGGCAGCCCTGGCTCCTTACGGGAACATGGTTCGCAATCTGCGCGAAGATGGCATACCGGTCAACACGATTGCATCGGTACTTTCTGCGTCTGACAAACGCCCCTTCATCGACACCCTAGGGCCAAAAACCATCGTAGTGATCGACGAGGCCGGGGTCGTGCCCGTGCGGCAGATGGACAAGCTGCTGGCACTCATTCAACCAACAGGCGCTAAAGTGGTCTTGCTGGGCGACACCGCCCAGACGAAGGCCATCGAGGCAGGCCGCGCGTTTGCCATGCTGCAGGAAAACGGCATGAAAACCGTATTGATGGCAGACATCCAGCGACAACGCTCTGAACGGCTCCGCCAAGCAGTGCAGCTGGCCGCCGACGGCCAAGCCAGCCGATCTCTACCGCTCCTAGATCAGGTGCTTAGCATCCCGGATCAATTCACTACTGACGAGCATGGCTACAAAAGCCGGGACAGTTCCGCACGATATGAAGCCATTGCCCAAGCCTATACGCGGCTTTCAGCGGCCGACCAAGCGGGCACCATCGTGGTGACTGGAACCAACGCGTCTCGGGTAGCCATCAATGAACGGATCCACGCCCTGCTCGGTCTGGAAGGAAAAGGGCGGCGATGCCAACTGCTGACTCGACATGACACCACTCGCGCAGAACGCAGCGTTGCGCGGTATTACACCGTGGGAGACATCGTCGTGCCAGAAAGGGACTATCAGTGCGGGCTGAAACGCGGCGAAATGTATCGCGTAACCGGCAGTACACGCCATGATCGCCTTACCGTCGAATCGATCCAGTCCGACCAGTCGCCTACTCAAGCCATGGAAATCATTCCCAAAACCATGTCCAAGCTATCCGTCTACCACCTGAGCCGAGCAGAGCTGTCTGTCGGCGACCAAGTCCGCATTACACGCAATGATGCCCATAATGACTTGGTCAACGGCCAACTGGCGAAGGTCGCGGCGATTGATACAAGCAGCGTCACCATCGAAACCAACGGTCGCCGCGTGCAGCTGTCCACAGATCGACCGCTTAACATGGACTATGCCTACACTGCCACCGCGCATAGCGCCCAAGGGCTGACCTGCGACCGGGTGCTTTACAACGCCGAAAGTTTCAGCCGCACGACCGCCCAGGACACCTACTATGTCAGCATCTCACGCGAACGGCACGAGGTTGTTGTATTTACTGACGATGCCAAGAACTTGCCTGAAAGGGTGGATCGACTGACGTACAAAGGGTTGGCGCATGACCTGCAGCCGATGGTATCTAAGCATCTGGGACATGGTCAGAACGAACTGGGGCCGCTTCCGCAACGTGTGGAATCCGGGCTGGAACTAGGATGACTCCCGTATTGGTAGTCGCATTGCAGGAACCCTGTATGTCCATTGCTGCTTGTTTGCAGTCCGCGCGCAATTTCCATGCTGTCTGCACGCAGTCAAAGCACAGATGGAAAGCAGCTCGCATGTAGTCATCGTGTTGAGGGCGCATAGCGGCCACACCGTCTACACATCACGAGGCCACGGTTGTGGCCAGATGTCTTTCCAATAAATCAATCTCTTGCGCATCTTTGTTGCCCTGTATGTCCTACACCAAGGCAAACGTCCGTTTGGTCGCAAGCAGTTGAAAAGCAAGCAGTTTCCTTACCCCGCACGGGGTGCGTCTTGTGTGGCGCTTTTAAGGCCACAAATGAGCGAAAGCGAATTTGGGGTTTTGAAAGTGCCAGCCAGGTCGAAGAGCTGGCAACGTCTCATGACAGGGGCCCATCAAAGATGGGAATAGCTACTAGCCATAATCCATTCGATGTATGGGAATACGATTCTGTCACAATAAAGTATGTGCAATCGATATGTCACACCGAGCCAAGCTGAGATCGAGAGGTTTTGGCATATTGGTAACCGAAACCAACCTCAATGGTGGGAAGCTGCCATCCACCCGCGCGCCGTCGGCCCGTTTATTCGAGCACACGGAAGCGGGCGCGAGCTGGTGACCGGCCAGTGGGCGCTCATTCCTCACTTTGCCAAGATGGCGAAGCTGCCGTATCAAACGAATAACGCTCGTTCAGAGGAATTATCCAGCAAGGCAAGCTATCGCCAACCCTGGCAGCGTGGCCAGCGCTGTATCATTCCGGCGCTGTCTTTCGACGAGCCTTGCTGGGAAACTGGCCGCAACGTATGGTGGCAATTCCGGCGATCAGATGGTGCCCCGTGGGGCTTGGCCGGGCTGTGGAATACCTGGACTGATCCGGCAACGGGCGAAGTCGTAGAAAGCTACACCATGCTCACGATCAACGCCGACACACACCCGTTGATGCGTCGCATGCACAAGCCTGACCCAAGGAAGCCTGGCAGTGCCCAAGGCAAACGCTCAGTCATTCCAATTGAAGTGGATGACGCGGATTGCTGGCTGTCCGGCTCGACTGATGAAGCTAGCAGCCTTCTGCGCTTGGCACCAGAGCATACTTTCGATGCCGCGCCTTTACGGGCAGCATCGCAGGCCGGTGCCAGCGCCACCACACAGCAGCCGCTGTGGTAGCTACTCCGGCATATCCAACAACAGTTTAACCGTCTGGGACACTGTCAGTCCGTCAGTCCAAGCAGACGCCAACACTTCATTACCCTCCATTTCCTGTGCTTCTATGATGGCCTGAGCATCTGACCATGTCATGTCGCCCTGCTCGCACAGCGCGTCATAAACAGCGTTTTCCCAATCGGTCCGTGGTCCGGTTCGTTTTCCGGCTTCCATTCTGTTCTCCCGCGCCAATCAACACCCCGGCGATGCCGGGGCAAATTTCTTAAATACACATCCAGGCGCGTCCTGCACCTGCAAGATTGAACGGAATATCATCGGCCGCTATAGCGCCTCCACCCGTGGACGCAAGGACAGTAGTGACCTTACGCGCTGCCGGTTTAGTTGACGACGCTTGGCCATCTGTACCACGACCTCCAAGCATCTGCATCTGCTCGGCTACGATCTCGGTGCTATAACGGTCAGCGCCTGTTTCCTTATCCTGCCATTTTCTGGTCTTCAATCGCCCTTCTACATAGACCGCACTACCTTGGTGCAGGTACTCGCCGGCAATTTCTGCCAAGCGGTTATAGAACACAATCCGATGCCATTCGGTTTCCTCTCGCTTTTCTCCGGTCGCCTTGTCTTTCCAGCTTGTCGATGTGGCAACGGAGATTGTGCAAATCGCGGCGCCATCCGCACTGTAGCGGATCTCTGGATCGCGGCCCAAGTTGCCGATAATGAGGACTTTGTTGACTGATGCCATTTTGTTGCTCCTGATAGCGGTTCGGCGTAATCTCGCCGACAAATTTCCCAAGCCGATAAAGCGGCCTGGGGCTTCGGTTTAGTTTCCGGTCGATCCGTCCAGAATCTGCATGACAGCTTTTGCCTGCCAAATGGCGGCGTTACTCAATTGCCGCACCCACGCGCTACGCGTTGGGCTCCACCGAAATCCGTGACGTTTTAATATTTCTCGGGTGGCCTTTTCCGGTTTCCCTTCGAACATGAACATCACGCGGTTCTCTTCCGCGTCTTCGGCGTATGCATACCCTGTCCCCTGCACGCTGACCGGCTCACGCTCCTGGTTAGCCCGCAGTTGTTTGATCCGCTGCTGGATACGGCGAATATTCGCGTTATTGTTGGACAAGGCATAAGACGGGAAGCCCACACGTCCGGCATAGTCCGGCGTGATCAGCTTCTGTGCGCTGTCTTCCGAACATCCAAGTTCAAGCAAAGCATGGCGCTGGCCCTCTGGATCAGCCCCATGTTTACGGATTACCCGATTGATTTTCTTCATGTGCTCTTGATTCGCTGTCAATTGCTTCACCTGGCGCAGGAGTTTTGCTATTGCGTCCGGGTCGTCGCTGGATATGCCGCCATCACCTACTGAAGCCGCTTTTTTCGTGTAGTGATCGGCCTTTTTCTGCAGGTCGAAGGTTTTGCCAAAAGTGTTATGAATCCACTGCCTATAGTTACGGTCGCGCCCTTCACTATGATGGCCAATCAAGACCGGCTGGCCGAAGGGAATCGCCTCACCCATCTGCCGCGCCCAGCCATAGGCGGCAGCGGCCTGCGTCTGGGCCTGTGCCGCCCTTGCCTCTAGATTGGCTTTGCGCTCTGCCTGCTTTTGTTCGTAATGGTTCATGTTTCTGCTCCTTCAAAAATGCGCGGTGGCGCGGTAGTGATTGCTGACCAGGCCTGAAGATTCTTGAGCCCGTTTGTAGGTCTCTGTTGCCGGGTTGTGCGCTGTGTCCAACGCGTTGTGCCGCCGGTCCTGTGAGTTCCATCGCCCTTGCCGCGCTGGGTCATGCAGTGACTAGCGGAAAGAGGAAGCTTTGTAAAAGTCGCATTGCGGCTTTTATGAATGCCTCTTGCAGCGCCGGAGCGAAGTGATACAGTCGGCGTTTTGGGGCGATGGAACGCTCAGGACCAGGCTTGCGATTCAACGTACGCAATCCCACAACAGCCCGCGCGGCGAGCGCCTCAATCACCAAGATGGTGATCTAACTTGATTAAATGCAGTTATGGCCTTGCTTTCTGCTTGCGCCGGCAAGCCGCTATTGCCCGTCCTGGCGCACCAGGACGGGCTGCTTTTGTTGAGAAGGAAGAAAACGGATAACTACTTGTGCGACAGCACAGGTCCAATCGGCGCGCCGCATAGCGCGGCGTCCACTAGGGCAGACGAGGATTCACCTCCCCCCAGATTTACACCTGACCTCGTTCCGCTAACGAAGTCGTGTTCTGCCCAGTCACGATGATGTGATCCAACAAGCGAACATCCACAAGTGCTAAGGCATTCTTCAAATGCCGCGTCAGCGCCAGATCGGCTTCGCTGGGTTCGGGTATACCGCTGGGGTGGTTATGCGACATGATGATTGCTGCCGCATCCAAGCGCAGCGCCGTTTTAACGATTTCACGCGGGTATACGCTGGCCTGCGTCAACGTGCCATGGCTCATTTCCATGTAACGGATCACCTTAAACTGGCTGTTCAGGTACAGCACAGCGGCAACTTCATGACCCATGCCCGACAATTTGGCCTGAAAATACCGTTTGACGGCGTTCGGGTTCCCCATGTCGGCCCGATCACCGATCAAGCTTTCGGCTGCGATCCGCGCGGCGGCCAGTACGTGCGAATCGGTCGCAGCATGATATCGGCCTGACGGGCTACGCACATACAGCGTCTGCCCTGCGTTCATGTTGTCATAGCCCAAAGCTGCATTATGGTTAACATGTTCCATTTTCCTGTTCCTTCAAAAGCCGGTTGATTTTCCTGCTGACCGGAGTCGAAGATTCCGAGCCTGGTCGTAGGTTTTCGGCGTTCGCAGTAATACGGTTCCTGCGGGGTTGCCGCCGTTGCCGTGAGTTCGTCGCCTTGCCGTGCTGAACTGCTGGCCGGGGCTGATGACGGGAACGTGGAATATATGGAGGGGACCCGCTCGGCGGGGAGGAAGCCGTTTATGCCGCGAAAGCCAGGGCAGCGGCAACGGATGGCGGTACAGTCGGCGTTTTGGGCGGCGCGCTCATGGCAACGGGAACAGACGGCCCGATATGCACTGATTGCGAATGCTGGCCCGCGCGGCGAGCGCCTCCATCGCCAACGGCGATCTAATTGAGCCCGCGGGGCGGATTCACCACCACCCAGAATTAGCTGCTCCAGTGCAGCAGCATGCCCGCGACGGAACCAGCAAGGTGAGTGGCGACGGGTGATGCCATGTGACAACGCAAAAGCGCAACGGGGCATAGAAACAGTAAATCTGCACCGCTCACGCGCGTATCTGCAGCAGCCCTGGCGAACAGCATTCCTCGGACATTTCCATCATGACAAAATTAACAAATCGATCACGCCTCGGACTCCCGAATTACTGTTTCGCCGGAAGATTCACGCCTACAACGGCACAATGCAGCGATGACGAGGAACGCGCCAGCCAGCAGCAGCATCGGCGCATCTCCGAAGCGCGTATACGGCGTCAAGCCGGCCATACCTTGTACGGTGACCGGTAGCACCCCCGCTTGGTGCGGCGGCACTTCGGCCATCACCCGGCCATGGGGATCAATCGAGGCAGTAATACCGGTATTGGTGGAGGTCACCATGGGGCGAGCCGTCTCGATGCTGCGCAGTCGGCCAATTTGTAGATGCTGGCGGAGCGCCCATGTATCCCCGAACCAGCCGAGATTGCTCAAGTTGACCAGAATACTCGCCCCTGGGTCGCCGCCAGAGCAAGCCAAGTGAATCCGTTACGTACAATAAACGGATTGCTTTCAACCGTCGAGGAAATACTATGTGGGACGAACGCTATGCCAGTGATACGTTTGCGTATGGGACAGAACCAAATGATTTTCTGATGGAGCATGCAGGCATGCTTTCTGGTCCGGTGCTAAGCCTGGCGGAAGGCGAGGGGCGAAACGCAGTTTATTTAGCGTCGCTGGGCCTTCAGGTCTTGGGTGTCGATGGCTCGGCTGTAGGACTAGCGAAGGCACAGAAGCTTGCAGCGTTGAAAGGGGTATCAATTCGAACGGCAACGGTCGACCTCGCCACTTATACGCCGCCAGCTGATTCCTTCGGTGCTGTCGTGTCTATTTCAGCTCATTTGCCCAGCCATGTCCGCAAAAGATTGCATCGGCTGGTCGCGCAGTCAATAAAGCTCGGCGGGGTGATAGTACTGGAGGGTTACAGCCAGGCACAGATCAACCGGAACACAGGTGGCCCGAAAGATGCCGACATGCTGCTGGCTCAGTCGGATATCGAACAGGAATTCCCGGATTTCGAAGTGCTCTTGTCCCGCGAAATAGAGCGAGAAGTCATTGAAGGCAAATTTCATACGGGCTTAGCCAGCGTCGTACAATTTATCGGGAAAAGAAAAGCAAAATGATATGCCTTCAGACGATTGCAGTCGTTTCAGGACATCATATACACCCGCATGGTTGACTTAACATATACAGAGGTGCGGCCTGGCGGGCTGTTTGACTAACCCAACTACTTAACTTGGGTGTCTGTCCTTGACGCTGCAAATCCTCACATACAAATATCAAAACCCAAAAACCGGATTTTCAAGCGTTTAAATAAGACGTGAATTTTCAAATAGGACCACGATCCATTTTTGACAACGGTTCGTCAACGTCAAATAACTTTCCATTCAAAGAGCCCCTACGCCGTGCAACCGATGCTTTTAACTATGGCAAGAATTATCAGCAAGGGCGAGCAATATCCCGCACTCAGCCGTCGGTGCCGTGCTCGCGCATTTTTGGCGCAAAGCCAATAGATGCTGCTTTAATTGCATTAATTCTTCGACGCGTGTTTCTACTGTATGGATATGCTCGTCCAATAAAGCATTCACATCGCCGCACTCTTCATTGGGCGTATCCCGGTGCTGAAGCAAAGTTCGCACTTCGTCCAACGCCATATCGAGCGTGCGGCAATGCCGGATAAATCGTATGCGTTCAATGTGCGCCTCGCCATACAAACGATAATTGCCATCGCTACGAGCAGTCTCCGGCAGCAGCCCCTCCTTTTCGTAATACCGAATGGTTTCCACCGCAAAGCCATCCACTCGGTCGATCCGAACGCGCAACTCATCACCGAGCCGCCCACGCGCAGCGTGCAAGTCACCTCATCCGCGACAAGCGTACAGCTCGAAGCCGCCTTGCGCCAGGCAGGCAAGAAGGCGTGGGTCGCCTTAAGGTGTTCTAATCAGTGTGATTCTAGGGCGCGAACTTTAAATTGGGAATCGGCGCCATGCGGTGTGATTACTATCGTAGGTCTTCGCTACGAGAATCGTAGCGGCGGCGCAATTAACAGCCCAACCGGGTGACCCGCCAATCACCTAGGCCGTGCCGGTCAAGCTCAGCCCATAGTCCAATGGTAACACCACCGCCTGCGCCTGACGGAACTGCTCTACCGTCTAGGCTGAAGCATTGGCCTGAGGCGCCTTAATCAAAACCTCGGCATCTCCACTGGCGGCACGTGGCATGGCTTTCTCCGTCTGTGTCAATGGATCTACTATTGCATTAATAGATTCAGAAACGGAATAAGTGCCATTGGGATTAGGGCGAAGCCTGTAATCCGACAAACTACCGACCAGAACACCAAAAACGATGCCCCGCCAAGCGGTCAACCAATCATATTGTGCTCAATTCCTTTTTTATAAGTTCGACAATGGAACGCTGCCGCTTCAAGGGCATTCTATCTATCACACTGGTCACGCTGATGGCGAATATAGGGTGGCGGGACCGATCCAGTATTGGCACCCCTACCCCTAGTACTCCCGGCACGACGGCATTGCCTACTGCTGACCAGCCGCGTTCCAGTGTGGACTTGATCAATCGCTCCATTTGCTCGCAAGTCATGCCGCCGAACTTGGACAGGATGGCTCTATTGGCACCTAAAATCTGTTGAATATCTTCGTTGGGTAAACTGGCCAACAAGGCAAGACCGGCAGCGCCAACCCCCAATGGTTGCCTGTGCCCAAGAGTCACCGACAGAACCTGCACCGGATAAGACCCTAGTTCCCGGTGTACGCACAATGAATCATCATGTTCGCGGCGCACCAAAAAGCTTGAATCACCTGTCTGTGCGCTGATGCGCGCCAGCACCGGTTTTAGTCGCTCGACGCTGTATGTAATAGCTAGCTCGCCCTTAAAGTGCGCATAGTTAAAAATAAACACCCGATCACTCGTTGGCGGCTGTACGTAACACTGATCAACCAGCACGTCGAGAAACCGATAAACCGTTGTGCGCTGTATGCCCGTTAATGCCGCAATATCGGTAATTTTCAAGCCTTCGTCACCCGCAGCCCGCAGCACTTCAATGATCTGTAGTCCACGTCTGAGTGTTTTAGGTCCCGATCTATCTGTAAAATCTTTCATAATTTAATTTGTCCAAAAAATAGACAATGTACATTGTGTGTTATTGGCTTTCTATATACTATCAAGCTGAAGGACATCATCAATGTTCAAATTATAGACACACGGAGACTACATGAGACTCAAACTGCAAAAATTAATTCTGAAAGCAAGCCTATTTGGCGCCTTCATACCCGCATTATTGTCAAACAGTGCGGTGGCCACAACCCATGACAACTACCCTAACCGGCCCATCAGCATGGTGGTCGGTTATGCCCCGGGCGGCGCAACAGACATGCTGGCCCGTCTTATTGCAAAGGCTTTGACAGATGAGCTGGAGCAGCCAGTCATCGTTGAAAATAAGGCTGGGGCCAACAGCAATATCGCCGCAGAGCATGTCGTTCGCTCTAAGAAAGACGGGTATACCATCTTTGTAGGCATAATCGGGAACACGATCAATCAAGCCTTATACAGCAACCCGCATCGCGATTTCATAAAAGATTTCGCACCCATTGGCATGATGGCTTCTATTTCTAATGTCCTCGTTGTTAATCCCAAGCTGCCAGTTAATTCTGTACAAGACTATATCGATTACGCAAAGAGGAACCCTGGTCAATTAACGTGCGCATCATCAGGCATAGGCTCATCTATTCATATGTCATGCGAACTGTTCATGATTCAAACAGGAACCAATCTCCTGCATGTCCCTTACCGCGGTAGCGGGCCCGCAGTCACCGACCTATTGGGTGGGCAGGTTGATTCCATGTTCGATAACGTACCTTCATCTCTGCCACACATACAAGCTGGCAACTTACGTCCAATAGCCACCACGACAAAAGCTCGTGTCAGCACTTTACCCAATACTCCTACATTTACAGAAGAGGGTGTAAAAGGATTCGTAGTCGAAGGATGGTTCGGTCTATACGCTCCAGCAGGAACACCGGGGCCCATTATCAGCAAGCTAAATCATGCTTTAAATAAAGCACTGGTAAAGGCCGACATTATCTCGACTTACGACAAGAACAACTTCACTGTTCCCGAACAGCCCAATTCTCCTGACAGCTTCAAACAATACACACAATCGGAAATCGATAAATGGGCTGAAGTCGTCAAAAAGGCAAATCTCGCAGCCAACTAATTCAACTTAGATCTTAACCCTTTAAAGGCGCCCTGGCATTATGTTTCCCATTGACTTTTTATATCGCGCGGCACAATTGCACGCTGGCCGAATCGCCATAGAAAGCCTCACCGAGCGCATTACCTACGCCCAGTTGATAACAGCAGTCAATGCGCTGGCCGTAATACTGCAAGAGAGAGATCCTGCCCCTGGATCGCGCGTCGGTCTATGCGCGGCAAACTCGTCCAGTTACATCGTTGGCATGCTGGCGATACTGGCGGCGGGAAAAGTCTGGGTGCCCTTGAATTACCGCAGCACCTCCCCAGAGATCCGACGCATTCTGGACACCACCGCACCCACCGCCCTGCTGGTAGACGATACCGGCGATGCGCTGATTCAGGGCGAGGAAGGCCTGAAGATCGCGTTTGAACAGTTCCCCAAGCTGATCGATACGCACCGGGGCCTGATGCCCAAGCGCCACGCGCTATCACGCGATGACACTCAGGCCATCAAGTTCACCGGCGGCACAACCGGCATACCCAAGGGGGTCATGCAGCCGTACAGAGCCTGGGTGGCGGGCATCATCAATCAAATTCACGGCTGGCAAATTACGCAGCAAGACAAATTCGTCATTTGCGCGCCCATCAGCCACGGAACCGGCACCTATGTGATGCCCTTGCTGGCCCAAGGCGGTACGCTGCTGCTTTGCGCCTCCAACTCGGCGCAAGACATTGCCCACGCGTTCAAGCAGCAGGGCGGCACCATGACGTTCATGCCCCCTACGCTCATCTATAAGCTCATGGCCGCAGCCGGCATCGACGCATCCAGCTTCCCGGCGCTGCGCCTCATGATCTACGGCGGCGCTCCCATGCCAGTAGAAAAAATCATTCATGCGCAGGCTTTCTTCGGGCCTGTCGTGGCGACCACGTACGGCCAGACTGAAGCACCTCAAATAGCCACGCTGCTGGCCCCAGACGACTTGGCCAACCCCTGCTACCGTTCATCTGTCGGCAGAGCCACCTGGCTATCCGAGCTTGCCGTCATGTCACCCGAGGGCAAGCTGCTGCCCACTGGCGAAAAAGGCGAAGTCGTGATCAAGGGCGATCTGGTCATGACAGGCTACTGGCAGTTGCCTGAAAAAACCGGGGAAACCATCAAGAACGGCTGGCTGCATACCGGCGATGTGGGGTATCTGGACGAGCAAGGCTTCCTGTATATCAAAGACCGGCTGCGCGAGGTGATTATCACCGGCGGCTTCAACGTTTATCCCATAGACGTCGAAAATACGCTGTCGCTGCATCCGGCCGTGCATGAAGCGTCGGTATTCGGCATCGCTGATGAAAAATGGGGTGAAACCGTCAATGCCGCCATTGAGCTGAAGCCTTCCCAATCGGTCAGCGGCGATGAGCTGAAAGCCTTCGTCCGGGAAAAGCTGGGGCCGGTGCTTACGCCCAAGAGCATTTACTTTTATGACAGCCTGCCACGCTCATCAGTGGGTAAGGTTCTGAAAACCGCCATCAAGGACAAGGTCATCAAGGACCAGGACGTCAATTCAGCGCTCGCCCATACCGGCGCCACCCAATAACCCAATATAAACGGAGCTTCCATGGCCAACACCCCTACTACAGAACTATGCACGCACAGCCTTACCGGCATGAGCTATCGCGACAAGGACCTTGTCAATGATCTGATCGGAGAACGTACTTTTACTGACGTCATGTTCACCCAGATCATGGGCCGCAGACCGCGTCCGGTCGACCTGCGCATTATCGACGCGGTCCTGATTACCTTGATGGAGCATGGCCTGACCCCCAGCGCCATCGCCACACGTTTGATTTACATGAGCGCACCCGAAAACCTGCAGGGCGCGGTATCGGCCGGCATACTGGCAGTTGGAAGCCAGTTTGTGGGCACCATGGAAAACTGCTCTGGGCTGCTCGCCCACTTGCTGAAATCAAACGATCTGGAGCAGGCAGCACTTGAGCTCGCGCAACAATACAAGACTAATAAACAGCACCTGCCCGGCTTTGGCCACCACCTGCACAAACCCGATGATCCCCGTTCGATCAAGCTTATCGAGCTGGCCCAAAAAGAAACGGAACTGCCCCAGGATCACGTGAACGCACTGCTGGCGCTCAGCAAGGCGGTTGACTCGGTATACGGCAAGCACATTACGATCAATGCAACCGGCGCCGTTGCCGCACTGCTTGGCGAGATTGGCATTCCCACACAGCTTATGCGCGGTTTTGCCGTGATTTCCCGGGCAGCCGGGCTGGTATCGCATATCGCGGAAGAACAGCGCGTGCCCACCGGCCGCTTCATTTGGGAAACGATTGACGGGGCGATCCCTTATGTCAAGCAACGCACGGACTAAACAGCCTTTCAATCATTAATCAAAGGTAACAATAGTGCAACAGTATGTTTTGGTCACCGGCGGGTCCAGCGGTATTGGAAAAGCCATTATCGAAAGGCTAGTAATGGAAGGTTTCCATACCTTAAATCTTGACAGACATGCCCCCTGCCGGCCATCGGCCAACGATCGCCATATTCCTGTGGATCTACTAGACACGGACGCGCTAAACCGCGTTCTTGCGCAGCTATCCCAAGAATACGAGGTCTTGCGTATCGTTAATAATGCCGGGATGGTCAAGCCGGCATTATTGGAAAGCACTCTGATCGACGACGTAAGAACCGTGGCAAAGCTCAATATTGAAGCCCCTATCCTAATTGCTCAACAATTCGTGCCTGCCATGCGGGCCAAGAACTTTGGCCGTATCGTCAACATCAGCAGTAGGGCGGCATTAGGCAAGGAAAGACGCACCGCCTATGCCGCTTCCAAGGCAGGGCTTTTGGGCATGACGCGAACCTGGGCACTCGAGCTGGCTGGCAACGGTATTACCGTTAATGCGGTCGGCCCCGGCCCTATCGCCACCGAACTATTCAGAGCCGTCAATCCACCCGATTCGCCTCTAACCCGGCAAATATTGAGCACAATACCGGTACAGCGCCTGGGCGAACCCGCCGAAGTCGCTCATGCCGTGTATTCTTTCCTTGACGACCGTGCGGGATTCGTGACGGGCCAAGTGCTTTACGTTTGCGGAGGCATGACTATAGGCTTAGGGAATGCATCGTAACCTTTTCTTGAGCGAATTCAACCATGAAGTTTGCTAATAAAGTTGTATTTATGGCCGGCGCAGGAAGTAGCGCGCCGGGTTGGAGTATAGGAAAAGCGACATGCGTCACACTGGCCCAACACGGCGCCAGCATTGTTGCGGTGGACTCCAACATCAGCGCTGCGCAAGACGCAGCAGAAGAAGCACAAAAGGCAGGAGGTAAAGCATTGGCTGTTCAAGCCGATGTCACCGACCAGGCGTCTATAGAGCGGGCCGTTGCACTGGCTACCCGTGAATTTGGCGGCATCGATGTTTATGTCGCCAATGCTGGCATAGGAAAAATAGGTGGGGTTGCTGAAACCCAAACATCTGATCTGGATCGCATTTACCAAGTCAACGTCCAAAGCCTGCTTACCGCGTCCAAATTGATAATTCCCCACATGATTCAAAGAGGCGGCGGAGCAATAGTGACCATATCGTCCGTTGCTGGCATCCGCTATATAGGCTATCCGCATCTTGCTTACAGCGTGACCAAGGCGGCATTGATTCAATTTACCCGAATGATTGCACAAGAATATGCAACCCTAGGCATTAGGGCGAACACCGTCATACCCGGCCTGATTGATACACCACGCATAAAGAAAAATGTATGGTCGGCATTTTCAACCGACGGTAACGAACAAGAAGTCAACGACAAGCGCAATCAACAGGTTCCTATGCAGCGCATGGGTACTGCGTGGGAGGTCGCCAAAGCAGTCGCCTTCCTGGCATCTGACGACGCCTCGTATATCACCGGTACGGAACTTATCGTAGACGGCGGGCTCACCGGCAAGTATTAAAGGGCAAGCCTTGGTGCCGGATTAAGCGGTGCTGTAAGCGCACTAGATCTATTGATTTGCGGCGCTTTTTCGGGGCGATTGGCGTCGAATTGCGGGCTTCATCCCAATTCCAATGGCACTTACCTAAGCTACTAATCACGCTCGTGGCAATGTATTTGACAGCGAGCCTGGTTGCGATCCATCTTCGACTATGGATCGTATTTGACCGTCGTTTTCGCATTCGCGGCTCGCATCACTCTGGTCGGTCTCCCACCCGGCGCTGGCTGAGCAACGTGAACAGTAAGCATCCGGTCTAGCTTCCAAGTACCCATAAGTACCGACAATGTGTGAACTTGCCCGGTTTGAAGATGGTAGTTTCTTGTTAATGGAGAACGGGAATGACTGAAAGCAGAGTACGGCAATCCCCCCATATTCAGTAGTAAGCGACAGTAGAATCAGTTAAATATTTACGGGCTAATTTCTGTCTCGGAGTGATGCCGCCCAAGGCCATGTTGGGCCGATAGTTGTTGTAAGTCTAGAGCAAAGCGGTAGCGCCGTGCTGAACTTCGTCTAGACTGCCGAACAGATTTTGAGCGAGCCAATCATAACGCACGGTTCGGTTATAGCGCTCGACGTACGCGTTTTGCTGCGGATTGCCGGGCTGGGTATGGACTGAGCGTAATACGTTGCTTTAGAGCCCATTCCAGCATCGTTTTACCGATGTATTCGGGGCCATTGTCGCACCGCAAACACGCCGGCTTGCCGCGCCACTCGATGATCTGGTCCAGGGCTCGCGTCACGCGCTCGGCCGGCAAGGAGAAGTCCACCTCAATGCCTAAGCCTTCGCGGTTAAAGTCGTCAACGACATTGAACAGTCGGATGCCGCGACCGTCGGCAAGCTGATCATGCATAAAGTCACTTGACCAGATTTGATTGATATCGGTGGCGGTCCCCAAGGGCTCGGGACGCTCGCGCACCAGGCGTTTACGCGGCTTGATGCGCAGATTCAGTTCCAGTTCACGATAGATCCGGTAAATTCTTTTGTCGTCTAATTGGTCAATCAAAAATCAACTGTGGTCTTTGTCGTCTCCGTAGTCGCCCAGTAGGCGCTACAACATGCAGCCAGACGTCGCATCCATTCCTATGTGATTCACGCAAGTTTGTTGCCATCCTGCAAAGCGAGTCTCGGAATTGGAATTGGCGACGAACTCAGTATGATCTTTGAACAACCTCCATATGCGACATTCCCAAATACCGTTACGCAGCCAGTTTTCCCTGATCGTCGTGGTAGAACTCGCCAGATTTCCACATGCTGAGCATCAGACCTGAAAGCTTTCTCGCTAACGCGACAACGGCTTTCTTGTACCCCATACGCTGTCGCAGCGAGTTGGCCATTTCGCAAGCGTTGTCTCGGTACCGTAACGCGAGAGCAGGCACGAGGCAGCCTCATAGAGTAGTGATCGCGTTTGGCGGTTCCCATGTTTTGATATCCCGCCGTTTCTGTCAACTTCTCCCGATTGATACTTCTTCGGCGTCAAGCCAAGAAACGCACCGACATCTGAAACACTGCTAAACCGTGCGGGATCATCGACTGCCGTTTTAAAGCTCATTGCAGTGAGCATTCCCACGCCAGGAATGGAGGAGCACAACAACAAGCAAGTCAAAGGGCGTGTATTGAGAAGTGGTCCGCTTTTTACCCCCATCGCGCAAGCGCCGAAGGCCTGCGCGGATGAAGTCTCGCGACAGTCGGGGTATCGATCCGAGCGTTAGGACTGGAAAAGCGGCGCCATATGGCGATTGACGACAAGGCCGTAACGCACAGCACGCGCACGCTGCATGGCACGCGGAAGAATATGGCTTGCATAGAACACGCAGCTTGCGAATTTGCCGGCATAAAAATGGTCGTCCTTTCCTTCTGCTAGCGCTTCGGAACAAACCAAAGCGGCGCGAGCCATATGCCAGCCGCATAGCAGTTCACCAGTCAACATCAGATAAGGAACGCTGCCGAGCAGCACCACATCATCATCCTTGCCAGCTGTCTGTCGCAGGAAGTCCGTCGCCTCCTTCCACGCCTGCGCGCCCGCCCGCAACTCGGTTGCCATGATGCGCAAGCCGTCCCGATATGCAGGATGCTCGGCTGCGGCAGCGTCAAGAGCCTCTCCGGCAGCATTCATTTGCCGCAACAGCTCATGCACAACGAATGCCGCATGTCGAAGGACTTTTCGCCCCACGAGGTCATTCGCCTGAATGGCGGTCGTGCCTTCATAGATGGGAAGGATACGGGCATCGCGATAATACTGGGCAGCGCCCGTTTCTTCTATGAAACCCATCCCGCCATGGACCTGAATACCAAGGGAGGTGACTTCCAGCGAGGTCTCGGTGCAATATCCCTTGAGAACCGGAATCAGAAACTCGAAAAACGCCGCGTGCCGTGCACGCATGTCCGCATCGGGATGATGTACGGAAAGATCCTGGTGGGCTGCAGTCGCGTAAGCCAGCGCGCGCATGCCTTCCGTCAAGGATTTCATGGTCATCAACATACGCTGCACATCGGGATGATGGGCAATGGGCTGCGGGCCCCCGCTGCGCCCCTTGCCCTGCAAGCGCTCTTTCGCATATCCCAAGGCAAGCTGAAACGCCCGATCGGAAACCGCCACCCCTTGCAGACCGACGCTGAACCTGGCGGAATTCATCACGATGAACATGTTGGCCAAGCCTTGGCCAGCCTCTCCGATCAGATGCCCGACCGCTCCTTGTCCCACTTCGCCTTTTCCGTCTCCGAAAAGTAGCATCGCCGTAGGGCTACCATGAATGCCAAGTTTATGCTCCAGCGACGCGCACCACACATCGTTGCGTGGCCCCAGCGTACCGTCTTGAGCGACCAAATACTTGGGGACGACGAACAGGCTCAGGCCGGAAATGCCGGCTGCCGCACCTTGAACGCGCGCCAGGACGAGATGAACGATGTTTTCAGCGAAGTCGTGCTCGCCGTAGGTGATGAATATCTTCTGGCCGAAAAGACGATAACTTCCATCGTCCTGCGGAACGGCGCGCGTCGCGATTTGCGAAAGATCGGAACCGGCTTGCGACTCTGTCAGATTCATTGCACCGGTCCATCGACCTTCGAGAAGGTGCGGCAGATAGAGCGCCCTCTGCTCTGCGCCTGCCACTCGGCTCAATGCGTCGATCACCCCGTCCGTCAGCATCGGACACAACGCAAAGGACATGTTGGACGCATGCAGGCTTTCGTTTACGGCCGCGCTCAGCAATCTTGGAAGGCCCTGGCCGCCGTCATCGGGCGCATGCGGCAGGCTTTGCCAACTGCCTTCGACGAACTTCGCGTAAGCAGCGCGAAAGCCGGGCGAGGTGCGCACGCCGCCGTCGTTCCATTTCGCAGGAGTGCGGTCTCCGATAGCATTCAGCGGCGCGAGTACCTCTTCGACAAAGCGCGCGTTTTCATCAAGTACGGCATCAATCAGTTCTTCGTCGGCCTCGTTGAAATCTGGTGAGGAGAGAACCTCGCCCAGGCCCGCCAGAGATTTCATTGCAAAGCGGATTTCTTGAAGTGGAACACGATAAGTCATTGATTCTGCATCCATGAAAGATTGTCAAATCTGATAGCGGCAAGCAGTGGAAAACGGAGCCCGTGAACGAATCGAGACGTTCTCGAAAACATAGCGTGCGGACACGTCCCGACCGCAGGTCGGAAGCCTGCGGCGCATGCGATGCTTTGCTCGTTTCCCTTGAAAGAAAGCTGTCGTCAGCCGGTAATCAAGGAATTCGACAAACCGATATCTAAACACCGCGCACCGAAAACGTTCTCGCTTACAGTAAGTAAAAGGCGGACATAGGCCTCTTCATTTACCTGGAAGCGATCACTCGGACCGGATATGGAAATGGCGATGGGAACGATCCCCAGCATGCCCGAAACGGCAAATGCGTCCGCGCCAGGCTCGCCCTCACCGCGTGTTTCGTACCAGCCTCGCCGCTTACCGTATTCGACGCTGGCAAGTAACTGTTCAATATCAACCACTGTCGTATCGGTCAGTTTGCGCAAGGGGCGCGCGCCCAGCATATCAGCCGCCTCGTCGACCGGCAGCATGCCCAGCAGAGCCTTGCCCATTGCTGAGGCATGCAAGGCTACCCGCTGGCCCACTGCCAATACATAGCGCAGCATATGCCGACCGTCCTTTACAGCAACCACCTTGACCGCCGCCCCGTCTACACATCCAACGTATGCCGTCTCCCCCGTCCTTTCAGCCAGAAAATCCAGCGCATCCTGAGTGCCGGCGATGATGGGATCTTCAGCACCGATATGCTCGGCGACGGTCATCAGCCTGCCGGAAGGGTAATAACGGCGCGTCTGCTTGCAGCGGACCAGATAGCCCAGATGATGCAAGGTATACACGAGATCAAGACAGCTGCTGTCCGGTAGGTTGAGAAGCTTGGCCAGTTCCGAATTCGAAAGTTCGCGCTTTTCACGCGCGAACGTTTCAAAGACGGCCAATGCACGAGCTGCGGCACTGACAAGAGTCGGCATTGACTATTACCTCGGAAATGGTGATGACAAGGCCGCTATTGTACTGAGCGTTAACGCTGGGGAGCAATATTGCGCTCGTCCTGCGCCAGCACCACGTCCCAGATCTTCTGTCCGACGGGATTATTTTTTTCTTCGTACAGATGGGCGACCAACCCCCCGGCACGCCCGACCAGCATCAGGCCGCGCGCAATCATCGGATCCAGCTTCATGTCGCAAATGATGGAGCCAACCGCCCCCACGGCGTTCATGGGCAGTTTTTTCTGGCGGTCGAGCAAAAGCGCCTTCTGCACGGCTTCCATCAGTTTCCAGTGCTTACTGAAATAGCCTAGTTCCTGGGAAAGGCGGCGCAACGTCGGCACGCGGGGATCGCCGTCGATATGGATGGGATGGCCCAGCCCATAGACGAACTGCTTCTTCTCGCGGCTGCTCTGTATCACGCGACGGGCGCACGCCAGGAAGGCATCATCGTCCGCATCCTCGTCCAGATCGGCGGCTGCGCCACCCAGCATCTCCGCGCAATTCTGCGTGGTTCCCAGGAAAACGCTGCCTGCGCCCAGCAGGCCTGCGGCCACAGCCGCCTGCGGCGCCTCGGGGGCACCGAGATAAGTCAAACGCGCACTCATCGCACTGGGCGTCAGACCATGGTCGCAGGCCGTCACGAGAATGTGATTGATCATCGTTTTCTCATTCTGGCTGGGGCGCTTGCCGAAGATCGTGAACATCATCATGTCGACGAAGTCCATTTTCCCCAGGAGATCCTGCGCCAGGTTCTCGCCCCGCACTGTAATGGCTTCAGGAGTGGTGTATCCAATTTCAGTCTTGAGTTCGATCTTTTTCATGATGCCTTGTCCTTCAATAATTTTGCGAATCAGCGGGCTGGCGCGCCACCAGCATCTTGACCATGCAGATGCATACGGTTTCGCCGTGCTGGTTGATGCCTTGCCTTTCGAATTCGATGATGCCGCGATCGGCGCTCGACGTTTCCTTGCGGTCCGCCACGACGATTCTGACGCTGATCGTATCGCCGATGAAAGCCGGCTTGGGAAAGCGGAAATTAACCTCCAGCAGCCCCAGTATCGAGGGTTCAAGAAACTGATTCATCACGGTCCGCGTCGTCAGCCCGGACATGATCGAACCCACCAGTAGACCATGGGCAATGCGCTGCTTGAACGGCGTGTTTTCGGCATAGACATCGTCGGTATGCAGGCGGTTATAGTCGCCGCTCAGACCCGCAAAAGCACCTACGTCAGCCGCCGTGATGGTGCGGCCTGCCGTCTCGAATACCATGCCCGGCTCAAGGTCTTCCCAGAAATACCGGAAGGATGCGAGATCCGTCGGTGAGATTTCGCTTGCGATCATTGTTTTTTCTCCATGGCGTTGATGGCCGACAAGCCCAGCAGTTCGCGCCCGACGATCAGGGTCTGGACTTCCGCCGTCCCCTCGGGGATGACGCCGCCGCTGGTATCTCGGAAGATTCTTTCCAGCCCATATTCCGTTGAATAGCCCAGGCCGCCATGGACGGCAATGGCAGTGCGCGCCACGTTGTGCGCCGCTTCCGCCGCATGCAGTTTCGCGATCGAACATTCAACGCGCGCAGGCTTGCCTGCCTTGACGGCAGCCGCAGCCTTGTAGGCCAGGCCGCGCGCCGACTCGACCTGGATGAGCATGTCCACGATATGCTTCTGTATCAACTGGAATTCACCGATCGGTCGCCCAAACTGCTTGCGCGTCTTTGCATATTCAACCGACATGTCCAGCGCAGCCTGGGCCGCGCCGACCGCACCCATGGCAATATTCAAGCGTCCGTGATTCAAACCCTTGAGCATTTCTTTCAAGGCGGTGCCTTCAGTACCCAACAGGGCGCTCTTGGGCACTTTCACATCCGCAAAAGTCAGTTCAGACGTGCCGGAGGCCCGCAACACCATCTTGTCCACCAACCGGGAATCGAAGGGGGTTTCAGCACGATCGATGACAAAAATCGACGACTTGCCATCACAACTCGGGCTGAAAGTCCTGGCAAGCACGATTGCATAATCGGCATAGTGGCCGTTGGTGATCCACAGCTTGCTGCCGTTCAACAAATAATGGTCGCCCTTGTCCTCTGCCTTGAACTCGATACCGCCTACGTCAGAGCCATGGTTGGGCTCGCTGATCGCAATGCATGAGGCCTTGCGCGATTCCAGTACGTCAGCCATGTATTTGGCTTTCTGCTGCTCGGTGCCATGCTCGCTAAGCAAGCGCAGGAAGATACTGGTGATGTTGATGATGGTACGCAGCGAACCCCAATGGTAGCCGGCTTCCTCCATCATCATGCCCCAATTGATGGAATCCAGATCGTAGCCGCCATCTGCCTCCGGCAATTGGCCGCCAATATAGCCGAATTGCGCCAGACCCTGAAGCACATCCAGCGGGATACGCTTCTCTTGCTCGCACAGCGCAATGCGGGGAACAATCTCAGCGACCATATATCGACGAATACTGTCACGCAGGGCGATCTGATCGGAATCGAATTCAAAATTCATGCTTGTCTCGATGATTATTTACGAAAGAGTCAGTTAACGCGGTTCAGGAGGAGAAACGTCCGCCTGTTACATACAGCGTGATCCCAGTGATATAACGTGCATGCTCCGAGGATAGGAAGGCCACCGAAGACGCGATGTCTTCGGGCGCTCCGAGGAAGCCGACGGGATTGCGCGCCAACGCCATTTCACGCAGCTCGGGATAGGTCGGCAAAGAACGCATCAGTTCCGTCTCGATGAATCCGGGCGCTATCGCATTGACTGTAATGCCAAAGCGAGCCTGCTCCAGCGCAAGCGCCCGAGTGAAACCAACCAAGCCTAACTTCGCCGTCGTGTAATTGGTTTGACCAGGGTTGCCGAAGACAGAACGAGACGCAATATTGACGATGCGTCCCCATTTGCGTTCCATCATTCCCGGCAAAACGGCACGGCTGAAATGAAAGGCCCCCTTGAGAATGGTGTCGACCACCGAATCCCAGTCTTCTTCCGACATCTTGGTCAGATACTTGTCGCGGGTGAAACCGGCATTGTTCACCAGGATATCAACGCCGCCCCATTCCTTCACTACGGCATCGATGCCGGCCTGTACCTGATCCTTGTCACAGACATCGCATTGAATAGCCATGGCCTCGAACCCTTCATCCCGCAGGTTCTGCGCAGTGGCATCGGCTGTTTCCACATCGATGTCGCAAATCACTACGCGAGCCCCTTCTTGCGCCAGTTGCCGACTTGCCTCGGCGCCAATCCCCCGGCCTGACCCTGTCACCAGGGCAACTTTGCCTCGAATTTTCAGATCCATACTTCCGCACCATATCGAAATTTATCAAATAGTCTCTTGAACATTGGACGCAGCGTCGCCATCCGTAAGTTGGTCTATAATACGACATCTCGAATCATAAGTCGAATAATGATTGATAAATTCAGTATTTGGTACTACCATCCACAACATCGAATCAAGAAATGCCTGAGGCTCTAATGGAAAGCAACATGTTTCTAAACCTATCAGCCCTCTTCGACCCTCGGTCTGTCGCCGTGGTAGGAGCCTCGGATCGCCCCAACAGCATCGGCCAACGAACCGTCACCAACCTAGTCGAACACTCTGACTTCGTCGGCGAACTATTCCTTGTGAATGCCACAAAAGACGAAGTCATGGGGCGCCGCGCCTATCGCTCAGTAACAGAATTGCCCTGCGCGCCCGACTTGGCGGTCATCGTGGTGCCTGCAGCCGCTGCCGTCGGCGTGATCCGCGAATGCGGCCAGAAAGGGATCAAGTTCGCTGTGGTGCTGACCTCGGGTTTCAGCGAAGCCGGAGATGAAGGGAAACGGCTGGAGCAAGAAATCGCAGACATCACCAGGCAAACCGGGATACGGGTATACGGCCCCAACTGCCCAGGTCTGGTCAACAACAACCGGGGAATCGGGTTCACGTTTTCCCCCGCCTACAAGCTGGATCGCAAGGCCGGTCCGATCGGGCTGGTCACCCAGGGAGGCGGGCTGGGCCGTACATTCCTGCAGGCTAGCGGCCGCGGTATGGGCATCGGCTTATGGTGTTCGAGCGGCAATGAGGCCGACCTGACCGTCAGCGACTACATCAACCACATGGTCAGCATGCCGGAAGTCAAAGTGATCGTGACTTTGCTGGAAGGGATCAACGACCCCGAGCGCTTCGTGCAAGCCGCCCTCAATGCCGCACGCTCGGGTAAGCCCATCGTCGCGCTCAAGGTCGGCAAGTCAGAATACGGAATCAAGGCTGCGCAGTCTCACACGGCGGCGCTTTCCGGCAGCGCCGAAGTGAACAGCACCGCTTTCAGGCAGCTGGGCATCATAGAAGTGAACGACATCGATGAAATGATTGACACCGCAGCCTTGTTGGCGCGTGCCGTTCCACCCACCGACCTGAGCGTCGCCATTTATTCTTTTTCCGGCGGAACCGTCGCCCTCGCCGCCGACATGCTCGGCGAAGCCCAACTGAAGCTGGCGGAATTCACGCCGAACACCCTGGACGAACTGAGCCGCCTGCTGCCTTCCTTCGCCGCCATCCATAATCCAGTAGATACGACTGCTGAAGTGCTGGTGAATAAAGACATCAGCCACGCCTCGCTGCTGCAAGTAGCACGAGACCCCAACGTCAACGCCGTGCTCTATCCCATCCCCATGGAATATGGTGATACCACATTGGCGGCGTGTACCGATATGGTGCGCGTGCAAGCGGAAGTTGATAAACCCATCATTCCAGTATGGATGAGCGACAAGACCGGAACAGGCTATGACGCACTCGTCCAGCAAGAGCTCGTTCCCTTCCGTAGCTTGTCGCGCGCCATCAAGGCCATTTCGCGTTGGAACCAGTATGGGCGCTGGCGTGCGGGTTTCGATTCGTCATGGAAACCGGCCTTGAAAGCGTCTGCAGAAACCGGAGAGTCGGCCCAGGATTATCAAACCTACACGGAGCGCGAAGCGAAATCGATTCTGGCTCGCGCCGGTGTGCGCGTGCCTACCGGCGGCGTCGCCGCCACCCTGGAAGAAGCTCTGCATCTGTCTGCTGGTATCGAAGGACCAGTCGTGGCAAAAATCGTCAGCCAGGACATTCTGCACAAATCGGATATTGGCGGGGTGCGTACAGGGCTGCGCACCGATGCCGAAATCACGGATGCCTGGCACGGCATACTCGAAAATGTCCGCGAGGCTGATCCGCACGCCCGCATCGACGGAATCCTGATCGAGGAAATGATCGCTCAGCGCGGCGTCGAAACACTTGTCGGCGTACACGAAGACCCTCTTTTCGGCCCCGTCATCACCTTCGGTCTCGGCGGGATATTTGTCGAAGTATTCCGTGACGTCAGCCGCCGCCTGCTTCCGCTGACACCCGCGCAAGCTCGGGAAATGATCGCAGAAACGCGATGCTACACGTTGTTGAAGGGCGTGCGTGGCCAGGCAGCGGCAGACATCGAAGCACTTGTCCAACTGCTACTCGCCGTCTCGGATTTCGTCATCCAAGGTCCCTTATCCGTACACGAACTGGATCTGAATCCTGTCATCGTCGGCCGCGAAGGTGCCATTGCGGTCGATGCCGTTCTCATTGCAAGCAAGCGCAATAGCTAGTTTCACCAACTCATATTATTTATACCAACCAGGAGGAAACAAAAGATGATCAAAAAGTTCACAATGCCGGCTCTGATTGCCGCAACATTGATGGCCGGCAGTGCTGTCGCAGCTTATCCGGACCGACCTATCGTATTCGTGGTGCCGTTCACGGCGGGCGGCATCACGGATAACGTAGCTCGTACCGCCGCAGCCAAGCTGGAAAAAGAGCTAGGCCAGACGGTCATCGTGGAAAACCGCTCGGGTGCCGGGGGCAGCATTGGAGCGGACTACGTTCTGCGTCGGCCAGCGGACGGCTATACGATCTTCCTGGGCACACAAGGCACCCAGATCACCAACCAGCTCATGTACGACAGCACGAAATACGACGCCCAGAAGGACTTCGTGGCCGTTCACGGGCTGACCGCCATACCCAATGTAGTGGTCGTCAACGGCCAGAAACCCTACCAGACTCTGGACGCCCTGGTGCAATATGCCAAAACGAATCCAGGCGCACTGACCAACTCTTCGGCCGGCACGGGTAGCGGTACTCATCTAGCCGCCGAGCTGTTCCAGGATGTGGCCGGTGTGTCTTTCACGCACGTTCCCTACAAAGGCAGTGCCCCCTCCATCACTGATCTCATGGGCGGACAAGTGGATCTGTCCTTCGATTATCTGGTATCCACGCGCGGCGGCATCACGGAAGGCCGTCTGAAACCCGTGGCCGTCACGGGTGAAGCACGTCTGCCCGACCTGCCCGATATTCCCACGATGACCGAGCTGGGTTATCCCAAAGCGACCTCCGTTTCATGGATGGGCGTGTTTGTCCGCGCAGGCACTCCCCAAGACGCAATCGACACGCTCACAACTGCCTTTGAAAAGATCATAGCGGATCCCGATGTAGCAAAGGCTTACGCCAACTTCGGTGGCGCGACGCTGAACAAGCCAGGCAGCGAGTTCGCCCACTTCATCAGCGAAGAAACCGAAAAGTGGAGCGCCGTCGTGAAGGCTGTCGGCCTAGAGAAAGGACGCTAAGACGATTTGAGCCATGACTATGACATCCACGCCCCAACCTTCTCTGGCAGGCCTGCAGGTTCTTGATTTTTCCGAACTGCTGCCTGGGCCGTTCTTCACCCAGAACCTTCAGGAACTTGGTGCCACGGTCACCAAAGTAGAACGACCGCCGAACGGCGACAGTGCCCGTCTGTTGTATCCCGGCATTTTCGAGTCGGTCAATCGAGGCAAGCATTCGATCATGCTGAACCTCAAGGATCAAGCTGGCCTGGAACAGGCACGATCCTTGGTGAGAACGGCGGATGTTCTGGTAGAGGGCTACCGCCCCGGCGTAATGGCCCGCCTGGGGCTGGGTTACGATGAAGTACGCACTCTGAATCCGCGTATCGTTTATGTGTCGCTAAGTGGTTATGGCCAAACGGGACCCAACTCGAAACTGCCGGGGCATGACTTGAACTATCTGGCGATGGCTGGTGCCCTGGCGCTCGGCGGCTGTGACCGCGAGTTTCCCGCCTCCGGCGCAGGTCTTTCGGTGGCGGATCTTGCCGGCGCCATGTACGCACTGTCCAGCACGCTGGCCGCACTACTTGCCCGCGCGCTCACGAACCAGGGCCGCTATCTCGATGTGTCTCTGACCGACTGCGTCGCCCACTGGATGAACCCACGCCTGGGACAGTTCGGATGGGCGGGCCAGGCTACCTTGGCCGAACAGCGCAGCGAGGTATTGAGCAAGCCAGGATACGGCGTCTTCAGCACGAACGACGGCGGCCATGTCGCCATCGGTGCGCTTGAGGACCACTTCTGGACCAGGCTCAAGAACGCCCTGTCACTTGACCAGTTCGAGGGCTATGCAACGTACGCACAGCGCGCTCTCATGGCCGACCGCATCAACGATGCCATCGCCGCCCGAATTCATCAGCTTTCCGAACAGCAGGCCATTGAGTTGCTGCAGAACGCCGACGTGCCGATCTCCCCTTTGGTACTCCCGTCGCAGCTCCTGGAATCCGAACACGTCCGCAGCCGTGGACTGGTCGGGAAAGATGCCAAGTTTCTCCGTTATCCGGTGGACATGACTCATGTACACCAGCCTTGACCCTGCAGAACTCAGTCCACGCGAAATCTATCGCTTTATGACCTCATGCATAGTGCCGCGCCCCATCGCCTGGGTGTCGACAGAAGACGCGCAGGGCTCCGCCAACCTGGCTCCTTTCAGTTTCTACACGCTGGTATCGACAGTACCGCCTCTGGTCGCCCTGAGCATCAGCGCAGCACAGGAACAGGACAAGGATACTGCCGCAAACATTCTTAGCACCAAGGAGTTCGTGATCAACTTCGTCACGGTCGCGCTCATGGACAAGATGCATGCATCTTCAGCGCGCTTTGCCGCCGGCATCGACGAAGCCGCAGCGCTGGGCATAGAAATGATGCCCAGCCAGGTAGTGCGCCCACGCAGCGTCGCCGCCAGCCCCGTCCATCTTGAATGCGTATTGGCCGATTGCTTGGAATTCGGACGCTTCAAGACGCGCCTCATCGTCGGCGAGGTCGTCAACTTCCATCTTTCCGATCAATGCATGCAGGATGGAAAAATCGACGGTAGGCTGCTTGACCCACTATGCCGACTGGGAGGGCAGTGGTACGCGGGACTACAACCCCGCATGCAGCCCTTTACATAGCCTTCCATCCCTAGGGCTTAAATACAAGGAGACTGGGCGCAGCAAATGGACAAATACGGCGCTGTGACTGATCACATGAGCGGCGCGCAGTTCGGTGATTTCATCAATCCGAATACGACAAGTGGGGCGAGGCGGTCAGGATCGCCGACGTCCAGGTTCAATAACGCAATTCAACACATATTGGAAATAGCATGAAAATCCTTGTTCCTGTCAAACGCGTGATCGACAAAGACGTCAAGGTGCACGTGAAATCCGATGGAAGCGGTGTGGACACCGCCAACATCAAGCACAGCATGAACCCTTTCGATGAAATTGCGGTGGAAGAAGCCGTACGCCTGCGGGAAAATGATGCTGTCACCGAGGTGATCGCCGTTTCCGTGGGGGTGGTACAGGCTCAGGAGACTCTCCGAACGGCGCTCGCGATCGGCGCCGATCGCGCAATCCTAGTCGAAACCGCAGAAGAACTGGAGCCGCTTGCCGTGGCCAAGGTGCTGAAGGCACTCGTCGACAAAGAGCAACCGCGACTGGTGCTAATTGGCAAACAAGCAATCGACAACGATGCCAACCAGACCGGCCAGATGCTTGCTGCCTTGGCGGATTTTTCGCAGGCCACCTTTGCATCCAAGGTGCAACTCGACGGCGACACGGCCACGGTCACCCGGGAGGTCGACAGCGGGCGGGAAACCCTTACGGTATCGCTACCCGCGGTCGTCACCACAGACCTGCGCCTGAACGAACCGCGCTACGTCACATTGCCCAACATCATGAAGGCCAAAAAGAAACCACTGGAATCGGTCACCCCCTTCGACCTGGGTGTCGATATCAGCCCTCGAGTGAAGGTCCTCAAGGTTACCGAGCCGCCCCAGCGCAGCGCGGGCATTACGGTGCCGGATGTCGCCGCATTGCTCGACAAGCTCAAGAACGAAGCCAAGATCATCTGATAGGAAGAGGTCCACCATGATAACTCTCGTTATTGCCGAACACGACAACAGTGTGCTGAAGCCCGCCACGCTCTGCACCGTCGCAGCCGCCGCCGCTCTGGGTGGTGAAATCCATGTGCTGGTTGCCGGTCATCAAGCCGCAAGCGTCGCTCAAACTGCCGCACAAATCCAGGGCGTATCCAAAGTGCTGCACGCCGACGGTGAATCCCTGGCTCATGCTCTGGCAGAGAATCTCACTGCACAGGTGCTCGCCATAGCCGACGGCTACAGCCACTTCCTGTTCCCCGCTACCTCGACCGGCAAGAACGTGGCGCCACGCGTAGCCGCCAAGCTGGATGTGTCGCAGATCAGCGAAATCACTAAAGTGCTGAGCGACGACACCTTCGAGCGCCCCATTTATGCCGGCAATGCAATCGCTACCGTGCAGAGCCTGGACTCTCGGAAAGTCATCACCGTGCGGGCCACCAGCTTTGATGAAGCGGCAGCAACCGGCGGGTCAGCCGCCGTCGAAGCAGTGACGGCAACGGCAGATTCGGGTAAGAGCCGCCTTGTTGGTCGCGAGGAAAGCAAGAGCGACCGCCCCGAGCTGACATCCGCCCGTATCATAGTTTCGGGTGGTCGCGCCCTGGGTAGCCAAGAAAAATTTCAAGATGTCATCACGCCGCTGGCCGACAAGCTGAAGGCGGCTATCGGTGCGAGCCGTGCCGCCGTCGACGCTGGGTACGTTCCCAACGATTTGCAGGTAGGCCAGACCGGCAAGGTCGTGGCACCAGACCTGTATATCGCTGTAGGTATCAGCGGCGCCATCCAGCACCTAGCCGGCATAAAGGACTCGAAGGTCATCGTGGCCATCAACAAGGACGCAGAAGCCCCAATCTTTTCGGTGGCGGACTACGGCCTGGTAGCCGACTTGTTCATCGCTGTCCCGGAATTGATCGAAAAAATCTAACTGCCCGCCGTACTTTCCGGGAAACACCTATCAACTACAAAGCCCCCGTCAAGGACCTTCTGTTCAACATCGAGCATTTGGCGGAAATCGACACGTTGGCCCAGATGCCGCGCTTTGAAGACGCGGATCTGGATACGGCTCAAGCCGTGCTCAAAGAATGCGCGGTTCGGTGAAGAAGCCATCGCGCAGCTGAACGTCGTGGGCGACACAAAGCCCGCCACGTGGAATGCCGGCGAGGTGACCACCAGCCCCGGCTTCAAGCAGACTTTTCGGCAGTACGCCGAAGGCGGGTGGCAGGGCTTGCAACACGCACCGGAATTTGGTGGCCAAGGCTTGCGGCCTTCTCGTATAGGCAGTTCGAGCCAGGCGGTGGGAATGCGTTTGCGGAACCGAACCAGCGGCGTCCTAGGCCAAATCTAGGGGGCATCGATGAACCGCGCCAGCGCCAGCAAAGTCGGCTCGTCTTTCAACTGCACGCCGTTCCACAAACGCTGCAGCTGCTCTGCGCTTGGTTCGCCTTCCACTTGAGCCCAATAGGTCTCGGGAATATTGTGCCGAGGATCTGCAATTCGCGATTGCAACGTCCGTCATTGGTCAGTAGAAGCAAGCCTTCGCTATCTCGATCCAGCCGCCCGGCTGGGTAGAAGTCCGAGACGTCTACAAAGTCTTTAAGCGTAGCCCGGCCTTGGTCGTCGCTGAGCTGAGTCAGAGCGTCGAAAGGCTTGTTGAGCATCAACAAGCTCGGCGTGTCGACCGTTGCTTGCCGAGCACGCCGAACGAAGGGTTTCCGCGCACGATTTAATTCGATGCCCAGTGAATGCCTTCGAAGCAGGTCTGGCAAAGGCGGCGCGGAGCACAGCAATAAAGCGAGTACCCCGCCCGCGATGGCCCAGGCGACGACTCCAGCCATGACGCCTGCCATCACGGGGCCGCGCAAGATCTGAACGGATCGGGTCCGCCGCCAGATCTCGGCACAACCACCCGCACGCCGACCCAACCAATAAATCTACCATCGCCGATGGCGATCCTGGATCTCGGTGTGGCCGAGTATTCCACCCGCCATTGTGCGATGTATGCCAAGCGTGCGGTCAACAACCTCCAAAACACGGCATCAAGAATCATTGACCCTGCGGCTTTGTAAGGCAATCTGTCGATCGAACATTCGGGCGGTCAACCAGGCCAGCTGCATGGTAGCGATGACAGTGACGACTTGTATAGGGAAGGCTCGGGGCTCGGCTTAGCTATCGTGAAAATTATTGTGGAGGCCCATAGAAGCCGAGTCAGCGCCAGCTCGACGGCCGACGCAACCCGGTTCGAAGTAGTGTTCCAGCGACGCAATATTCAGTACGCTAGCAGCACTCCTGATTCCTATGGCTCGTATCGCCTCGTGCCGAAAGCAAGCCTATCCTGCTCCAGAGCGGCGGTCGAATCACAAAGCTGATACTCACACGCGACATTTCCCATCTGCGTTCAGCTGATCCGCCACAAGCTGGTCACGGCGCGCTGCATGCTGACGGCTGGTAGTGCGGTCTCCCGTAAAGAAAGGTCGTTGTCTTTACAATCTTTGCCTCTCATGCTGTGCCGTTAGCTGTCACAATGACCCAAATTGGATTCAGCCATATGATTAATCGTGTAATTTTATTAGTTAAGTATTTTATTGACAGTCATATATTGATTCACCATCATGTCATAATGTATCAAACTACTGGAAAAAACCCCTGACCCTCGACATCATGAGCATCGGCGAGCGCCTACGTATCGCACGTACGAAACGAGGCCTAACCCAAGAAGCGTTGGCCGGTCTGGTTCAGGCTCCCCTGACCCAGGGTGCCATCGCACATATAGAAAGCGGCCGAAGCGAGTCCTCACGCCACATAGTATGGATCGCTGCAGCCCTTCGAGTCCGCGCCGAGTGGCTCGTTACCGGAGAAGGGGAAATGTTCGAGGATGAGTGGCCATGGCCTGGAATATCTCGGGAATCCGTATCAAAGTTGCCAACGCTGGTCTTGGAAGACATTGGCGATTACATCGAGATGAAGCTCTCTAAACATGGCAGGAACAGCGGCGACGGCAAAACAGAATAAGGCAACTAGACAGCTGCAGAAACGAGTCGCCGCAGCCAGCCGTCGCTTCTAGATAGTCGCTGAAAAGCTACACAAATCCCGCAGGCTGGCCTTCGGCCTACAACGGGTCAGAGCGATCCGATTTGATTCATTCCGAATCAGATTAAGCGTACCTTCTACAAATTTACATGACCCATATGACTCGTTCATATTAGTTTTGTATTGACTCTTCTAAATAGATACGTAATGATTGCACCAAGCCTGCTCTTTAACAACGCAACACCGATGAATACCGCGCCCTGCCCCACGACGGGCGGTGCGAGTGCGCGGCTACCCGAGTCGTCAGCATACTGCGGGGCGACAGGCACCTGGGTAGGAGCAAAACAGGTGAAAAATCATCACTCCCCCGGGCCGGTAGAGACTGGCGCAAACTGGGGGAACTGGTGACGATCCGTACCCACGGACGCCGGCACTGCCACCAAAGGCAGGCCACCCTCGACGGATGGCGCGTAATCCGTTGATGACAGCGGCAAAGACCGCAGTTCTCGGCATCCCGCCGAACCGCAGCAGCGGGCCAGCGGCGGGCTCCGCCGAGAATGATCGAAGCATCCGGCCCCCATCGCGGCATCTTGGAGGGCCGTCCACGAAGGCGCGGGTCGCGCCTGCTTTGGAAAGCATCCTGAACCCCGTTCTCCCAGGGTGCTTCCCAAGGTCCAATGGAGGAAGAAATGAAGGAACAGCAGGTCCAGCCACAAATTTTTGGCCACCCGTCAACCACATACCATACCCAGCAACCACCCGACCAAGCACTTCTCTACCGGATTCACACGGCCGAAGCCAAGCTTGGGGTATCCCGATCAACTATCTATCGGCTGGTCAATGAAGGCGAGTTAGTACTGATCAAGATAGGCAAACGGTCCAGCGGAATCACAGCAGCCAGCCTACACGCGCTCATCGAGCGCAACAAGGCACTTGTCAGTTAGGCCATTGCGGCATTGATCTTTTGGAGTCCGTCTGAAAATCGTACACAAATT
This sequence comes from Pollutimonas rozaliensis, assembly GCF_048751585.1. Classification (NCBI taxonomy): domain Bacteria; kingdom Pseudomonadati; phylum Pseudomonadota; class Betaproteobacteria; order Burkholderiales; family Alcaligenaceae; genus Pollutimonas; species Pollutimonas rozaliensis. Next base: position 372,060 of record NZ_JAZHOB010000004.1, read on the forward strand.
TCGGACGGACTTGCTCTTTGTCCGAAAAAAAGCTACAAATATCGGACAGAGGTGCCGCCATGAACGATCTCAAGACGCAGATCATGACTCACATTGATGCAGCCGGGCCCGACCAGGTATGGGTGCCAGCCGACTTTTCCCAACTTGGCGGCAGAGACGCCGTGGACAAGGCGCTCCAACGCCTGCTCACGGCGGGCCAATTGCGCCGTATCGACCGTGGACTGTACGACAGACCCAAAGTAAACAGCCTGACCAAACAGGCAACACCCCCAGATTACCGCGCCGTCGTGGACGCCATCGCGCGGCGCGATCAACTGCGTCTGCTTGTCGATGGAATGACCGCAGCCAACGACCTTGGCCTGACGGATGCCGTGCCAGCGAACGTCATCATCCACACCGATGCACGCCGACGCACCATTCAACTTGATAATCTGACCATCACGTTCAAGCTCACGGCGCCAAGCCGCCTGTATTGGGCCGGGCGACCCGCCATGCGGGTCGTACAGGGGCTGTACTGGCTCAAGGACACCCTACCCGCTGACAAACCCCGAATCATCAAACGGCTGTCAAAGCTGCTGGAAAGTTCCGAGCGAGGCGAAGCCATACGCCAGGACTTACTAGCAGGTTTCCATACATTGCCCGCGTGGATGCAGGCCATCGTGCGCGAACTGCCGGGCTGTGCTGCAACCGGCGTCGAAGGCTCTACAGCGCCACTCAGCGCCACCAACGGCCGGACGCACACCGACACTTTTGCATGAACCCGAACTTTCATACCATCATCCAGGCCGCCGACGATGAACGGCGCGGCCTGTTCCTGACAACGGCCGCTCGTCTGGGCACGGCTGTGCAAAATGTCGAAAAAGACTTCTGGGTGTGCTGGACGCTGGACGTACTATTCAACGGCCTGCCGCCAGACGGCCCTCGCCTGCTGTTCAAAGGCGGTACATCGTTGTCCAAGGCATACAGCTTGATTTTCAGGTTCTCCGAGGACATCGACATCACCGTATTCCGCGAAGACATTGGTGAACCCGCTGAAACTGCAGAACTGGACGCGCTGAGCGGCAAGCAACGCCGTATCCGGCTGGACCGCATCCGCACCGCCTGCCAGCGCTATATTGCTGACGATATGACAACGCGGCTCCATGCTATCGCAGCTCAGGTCATACCTGCCGACCGCTTCCATTTGGAACTGGACCCGGACGATCCCGACCAGCAGACGCTGCTGTTCTGGTACCCCGCCGTGACGGCCACCCCCGGCGACTATATCCGTTCCGCCGTAAAAATTGAGGCGGGGGCAAAATCGGCCTTAGATCCGCATGAAGCTGCCGTTGTGTCTCCCTACGTTGCCAACGATCTGCCCGATTTGGATATGGCAGTGCGCAACGTGACAACAGTCAAGCCAGAACGCACCTTCTGGGACAAGATCATCATCCTGCATGGCCTGCGCCAATGGCATGATCGCAGAGGGCTACTGCGCCACGGCGGTCAACGTGTCTCCCGGCACTATTACGACGTGCACCGGCTCTTGCAGCACCCCGACGCCGACGCATGGATGGCTGATCGCACCCTGGCACAAGACTGTGCGCAACATGCCCGGCTGTTCTTCGGCGGTGCGGACCTCCGGCTGGACACGGCAGCACATGGCTCCTTTACCCTCGCCCCGTCGCACTCGATGCACGAGACACTGGCCCGAGACTACGAAGCGATGAGCGGTATGATCTTCGGGCCGCTTCCTGCTATCGGAGATGTGCTTCAAGTCGTCGCTGACCTGGAGGAACGCTTGAATACGCATCTGAAGTGAGCGGATTGTAAGCACATGGCATACTCTGCAATTCACAGAGATACTGCTGGCCGAAGCAACTTGGAATCGAACCACGGGCCGCTTTCGTTGTTTTTTAGCACCTGTACCCCAGCTTGTACCCCACCGTTCCCATTCGATGGAGAAAGCCCACAGATACTGGCTTTCCCGGATCTATTCGATTCCGCCCCAGGCCACCAACGAATTCAAACACTTACGCCAATCTTTATCGGTTGGCGTTTTTGTTTTCGGCTCTTCACCATTTCCGCAGCACCCATGCATTCCTCCGCCCGGCGATAAGCCCCCTAGGCTTGGTGACCAGCCGGCCCGGCTGCCGCACTTTGGCGCGGCAATAACGATGCAATATGCGCGCACTGGTCCACCATGAGGCGTTTTTCCTGCCTGAGCGCTTGTACGGCCTTTTCATAGTCGACCTGAACGAATCTGATGCGTGCTCCCAGGGGAGCTTGCGCAAGCACGCGCAGGTCGGCACTGATCACCCCGCCGATCTTGGGATACCCGCCGACGGTATTGCTGTCGTGAAGCTGGATGATGGGCTGCCGGGAAGGCGGCAACTGGATGACGCCGTTCAGTATGCCGTGCGACATCAGCTCTCGGCTGCTTCCCGCCCTGAATGCCAGGGAGGGCCCCGCCATCCGATAGCCCATTCTGTTGCTGGCAGGAGTGATGGTCCACTCGGCGTCCCAGAAAGTTTCCTGGCTGGCTTGATCCATCCATGCATATTCGGCGGCCGGGAGCACCCTGACTGGCAGACAGGCGTCCCGGGTGAAGTCCGCGAGCCCGGTGGACAGGCCGTAGGGCGGGCTGGACAAGGTTGGATACGGGTTCGTCGCCCAGAGCTCGGCATACTCACCCGGCTGTGTGTAGATACGATCTCCTTTTTGCAAGCCACGCCCTTGAAAGCCGCCGAACGCGCCTTTCAGGTCAGTGCTGCGCGAGCCCATTGATGTGGGCACATTGATGCCGCCCTGCACACACAAATATCCCCGGGCGCCATGGCAGGGCGGGCGAGTGATTTCCAGCCGCTGGCCGGTTTGCGCCTTGATGCCGGACCATGCTGGAATGCGAACCCCATCCAGTTCCGCCTGGAAGTCGGCGCCCGTCAATGCAACCAGCGTGTCGCGCGCAAAGCGGACGCGAAAGGGAGGAAGTGTCAGCTCTATCCCCGCAAAGCCGGGGGGATTGCCCACCAGGCGGTTGCCCAGTACAAACGCCATCTGATCCATGGCGCCCGCCGTGCCCACGCCAATGGCACGCTGACCCAAACGACCCAGGTCTTGAACGGTATTTAGTTGGCCGCAGGCCAAAACGCGCATCATGCTATGACTTTTTCCGCATGAAATTTGACCCGGTCTCCGGCGGACAATAGCGCGGGGGGGCGGCGGAATGCATCAAAGAAGGTCAGGCGAGAACGCCCCAATACATGCCAGCCCGATGCTGAAGCACAACCAGTGATACCGCCCAGCCCGCCGGCGATCACAATCGAGTTGGCAGGCAGCGATTGGCGGGGCACCGTCCGCCGGCTGATGAATAGTCTGTCGTCCAGGCCGATCAGATAGGCATAGCCAGGATGAGCCCCCAAGGCGGCGACCACATATTCAGCGTCTGCATGAATGCGCACGACTTCCGAGGGGAGCAGGCCGGTCGCCTCGGCAACGCCAACCAGGTCGATGCCGCCGTCGCCGCCATAGATGACAGGAATCTCGATCAGCCGCCCGGGCGCCTTGGCACCGTACGTATCTTCCCATGCGCTACATACGATATCCCGGATGATGGAGGGTTCCGTTGATAGCGGGTCGTATATGACCAGGAGGTTGCCGACGCCCAGTGTGACTTCAAAGGTATCGTAGGCGCCGCGCAGGGCATCGGCCAGCAGCCATATCCGGCGTTGGACTTCAAGATCCGGCTTCGAGCAGAACTCGAATAGAAGGGAGCATTCACCGACATGGCTGATACGTATGGGGTCAGCCACGCCAGGCTGGAACAGGACGCTCTTGCTACGGATGCTGCTTCCCGGGGCTTGCGCCAAGGGGCAAGAATGGGATCCGCTCTGGTTGTGGAATACAGCCATTTCAAAGACAACACATAGACTAGGGCCGTGTAGAGGCGTAAGGAGCGATCCGGTATCCCGCATGTTCGAGCGCATTGCGGATGCGCTTCGCAATCGACACTGCGCCCTCGGTGTCGCCATGCACGCAAACGGTGTCGATGCTTACCGGAATGCGCTTGCCGGTATAGGAAATGATGCTTTGTTCCTCGACCATATTCAGAACGCGCTCGACCGACTCGCCCGCATCATGAATGACCGCGCCGGGCTGGCCGCGGGGCATGAGCCTGCCATCATCCAGGTAGGCGCGGTCCGCGTAAATTTCATGTGCCAGCCGCAGGCCTGATGCAGCGCCCGCCCGTTCCAGTTCGCTGCTGGCCATGACGGACAGGATAAGGCCGGAGTCTATCGATTCGATCACGTCCACCAACGCCGCGCTGGCTGACGGGTCGTCCGAAACAAGATGGCCCATGGCACCGTGGGCTTTTACGTGAGTAAGCCGGTGCCCCGCAAAACGCGCCATACCCATGGCTGCGCCAATTTGGTACGCCAGGAGCTCTTTCAACTGCGGCAGGGTATAGGGCATGTCGCGGCGTCCGAAACCCCATAAGTCAGGGTAGCCGGGATGCGCGCCTACCGCGACGCCCAGGCGTTTGGCCTCGGTGCAGATGTGCGCCATGATGGACGGGTCCCCCGCATGGAATCCGCAAGCGAGGTTCACGGTGGACACTACTTGCAGCATGGACATATCGTCGCCCATCCTGTAGGCGCCAAACCCCTCGCCCATATCACAGTTGATATCGATGCTTTTCATATTTCTTGACATATCGGCCCGCCCAGGCGCGGGCCTGGGCGTATAGGTGTGATCGCGGCGTGCCGCGAAATCTGTGAAGAAGCTATTGCAGTCCGCTTTCGACTGCCTGGCGCTCTTCGGGCTGCAGTTTCTCCAGCCACCCTTTTTTCATTTCGGCACCGACTTTGCGCATTTCCGTTTCCACGGCAGGGTTGAGCACCAGGACGTTCATGCCTTCTTCTTTGAGCCGCTTGACTCCCCCCGTGGCTTCATCCCGGCTCATTTGCCATCCGCGCTTTTCGGCCTTGGCAGCGGCGTTCTCGACGATTTTCTGTGTTGCGGAGTCCAGCTTTTCCCAGGCCGCCTTGTTGACAAACACGATGCTCTGAGGAGACATGGTCGGCACGTCGTAATAGTATTTAACGTAGTCCCAGGCTTGCGTGTCCACACCTGTGGCCGCCGACGTCATCATGGCGGAGACCATGCCCGTCATGAAAGCTTGCGGCACATCGGCGCCCTGCACGACGACGGGCGAGGCGCCAATGCGCTTTGCGAACTCGGCGGCGCTTGCCGAGGAGGAGCGAAAGCGCAAACTCTTGAGTTGTGAAATATCCTTCAGCTCTTCATTTGAATAGACACCCTGGGTCGGCCACGCGACGGAATACAACACTTTCAGATTTTGCTTGGCCAGCCGCGCTTCGATCAGAGGACGTACGGCCGTCCATAGCTTGTACCCCTGATCATAGCCGCTGACCATGAAGGGTATGGTTTCAAATGAGTAAATGGGAGCTTCGTTGGTCATGGCGCCGATAAGAATTTCACCTATCTGGACCTGGCCGGATTGGACGGCCCGCTTGATCTCCGGCATGCGGATGAGCGCGCCGCCGCTGTGGACGACGATATTCAGCTTGCCCTGCGTTTCTTTGTTGATCTGCTCGCTGAACAAGCGGATGTTTTTCGTGTGGAAATTGCTGTCCGGATAAGCAGTGGGCATCGTCCAAGTTACCTGTGCTGCGGCCGAGCCGCCGATAAGCATGGAAAAGAGGGCGGTCAATAGTTTCATGTCTTGCTCCAGGATGACTTCTATGAATAAATGCGCCTGATGGCGCAGGCAATAATTAACAAGCGAAGGGCCGTTTCGCGGCCAAGGCTAAAGCATGGCTTTGGGAAGCCAGGTGGCCAGCCAGGGCGCAAACCAGATGGCCGCGACGGCGGTGAGCAACAGGATGAAGAATGGCATCGTGGCCCGTGCTATATAGAGCATGTCGCGCCCCGTCAATGACTGCAGGACGAACAGGTTGAAGCCGACGGGCGGGGTGATCTGCGCCATCTCGACGACAAGGATCACGAAAATGCCGAACCAGATCAGATCCAAGCCGGCTGCCTGAACAGTGGGCAGCAGTACGGCGGATGTCAGGACGATCATCGACACGCCGTCTAGGAAGCAGCCGAGGATGACGAAAATGACGACGAGAACCATGACGAGCAGTCCGGCCGACAGATGCAGGCCTGCAACCCCCTGAGCGACAGCCGTAGGCAGGCCGATGAACGCCACCGCTGTAGTCAAAAAACCGGCTGCCGCGATAATGAAGCCGATCATGCAGGAAACGCGCATGGCCGCCATAGTGCTTTCCCAGAACACTTTCATGGACATACTTCCCGACAAGACGGACAGCAATAGAGAGCCAGCGACCCCTAGGGCCGCCGCCTCGGTAGGCGTGGCGACGCCGGTATAGATGGCGCCGATGATGGCGATAATGAGCAGTACCGTGGGGATCAGCAGTCGAGAGGCAGAGAGTTTTTCACGCAGGGAGAGCCTCGCGTCTTCTTGCGGTGTGGCCAGGGGATGCAGCCAGGACCAGATCGCGATATATCCGGAGAACAACAACACCAAGAGCAGACCAGGCAATATTCCAGCAATGAAAAGGCGGGCTACGGAAACCTCGGCTGTGACGCCATAAACGATCATCATGATCGAGGGCGGAATCATGAGGCCAAGCGTGCCCGAACCCGCCAAGGAACCGATGACCATTTTTTCATCGTACCCACGCTTGCTGAGCTCAGGCACTGTCATGCGCCCTATGGTTGCGGCCGTTGCCGCCGACGAGCCGCAGATGGCGGCGAATATTCCACAGCCGATGACGTTGCAGTGGAGCAAGCGGCCGGGCAGCCGCAGCAGCCAGGGCGCCAATCCCTTGAACATGTCCTGAGATATATTGCTGCGCGTGAGTATTTCCCCCATCCAGATGAACATGGGGAGTGCCGTGAGCGACCAGGAGCTGGCCGCGCCCCACGTCGTATTGACCATCAGTGCGCCAGGCAAAGTATCCGTGAAGACGGCTAACGTGGCCCAGCCTAAGGCGAATAGCGCTACGGCTATCCATACCCCGCCCACCAGCAGCACGAACAATAGGCCAAGCACGAATATGACTTCGACGAGCATGATGATGATCCCAACGCTTAAATGGATTCGGTCGTGGAGGCTGGGGCCGCCGTCAGGTAGGAGGGCTGCTCGCCGCGCAGGCTTCTTGTCAGCTCTTCCGCCAGCGCGACAAACATCAGCAATGCGCCCACCGCCATTCCGCTTTGCGGTATCCATAACGGGACGGGGACCATGCCCTGCGTCATTTCCCCGAAAACAAAAGACTCATACACCGCGGTGCCCGCATACCAGGCGAACAAACCCATGAAGAGCGTTGAAATGACCAAGCAGACAAATTCCGTCAACTTCCGATGATTCGGCGCCAGGCGTTCGATCAATAATGCGACGCGGATATGCTCATTCTGGCGCAGGGTGGCTGACAATCCGAGGAAAGTCGAGGCGGCCATGGCCCATCCCGCGAATTCATCGGTCGAGTACAGGGCGATGCCCAGCGGGCGCGCGGCGATGTTGGCCAGGGTAATAAGCGCTATGGCGATCAAAAACAGGCAGGCGAGGACTGCGGCGCTGCGGTAAACAACATCGAGAAGTCGGTGCATGGCGTAGCCTATAAAGGAAACCTTTTGGGAGCCCACAGCGGGAGCCGGGGGATGATTCGGTCCGGGCATGCCGGTTTTTCCCTCAGTTCATTCAATAAAGTATATATATAGTATATTAATAATATGAATCTTCAGAGATAGGTAAAATCCCTAGACTATCTATCCGTTTTCAGCGGGAATGGAAAAATGAATGATTCACCCAAAAAAGAAACATTGGCCGAGCGCGCAACCAAGATGATCCGGGAAGCGATACTGAATTTATCGCTGGAGCCGGGCACGAGAATCGACGAGCGTATCCTGGCGCAACGCTTCGACATCAGTCGCACACCCGCCCGGGAAGCGCTGAATCGCCTGGCCTCGGAAGGGCTGATACGCATCGAGCCTAATTTTGGTACCTATATCCTCCCGCTGGATCTGGGGGAGATACGCAGTTTTTTTGACGCCTATTTCATGCTCGAGAAAGCGGTGGCTTTTTTTGCGAGGCTGTCCGATCCCACACTGGCTGCGAATCTGACAGAGCTTAATGAGATGCTCGAGGTGGCGCAGCACAATCAGGACGTGGATCAGGTGCAGCGCCTGAACACCCGTTTTCACCGGCGAATTGCGCAGGCTACCCACAATGATCACTTAATGACGTTTGCCCGGCAAATTGAATACCACTCTGCCAGGTTTACGTATTTCATTTACAAAACGGAGCACGAACGGGGATTGAGCGCGGATGCCGAACATGCGAAAGTGCAGGACGATCACATCCGGATCATCGATGCAATACGAAAACAAGACCGCACCCTGCTAGATCGGTGCATGACTGAGCATGCGCGGCAATTTTATGATCGCGCCATACGCGTCATATCGCATTGCACGGGCGAAGGCTTGAGCCTGCGCTGATTTGGGCCGCAAGCACTCCACCCGCACCCTTGGATAAAATATGGCAGTTGCCATCTATTCATAGGAGCCTCGCATGGTCACCCGTATCAAGATCGATTTCGTCTCCGACGTATCTTGTCCCTGGTGCGCGGTGGGATTGAGCTCGCTGGAGCAGGCATTGTCCAGGGTCAAGGGCGAGATCGAGGCGGAGCTTCATTTCCAACCCTTTGAGCTGAACCCGGACATGCCGCCCGAAGGGCAGGATACGGTCGAACGGCTATCGCGCAAGTACGGCATGACGCCGGAGCAGGTCCGCCACAATGGAGAGCTCATCACAGCGCGTGGCCTTGAGGTCGGCTTCACGTTCAATATGGACAAGCGCACGCATACGTACAACACCTTCGATGCGCATCGGCTTTTGCACTGGGCCGGCCTTGAAGGGCACCAATTGGCGTTGAAGCATGCGCTCTTGAAGGCCTACTTCACGGACGGCGAGAACCCCAGCGATCACGAGACTCTGATCGGGCTGTGCCGCGAATCGGGATTGAACCAGGATCGCGCACGCGAGATCCTGGACGCCGATGAGTACTCGGCGGAAGTACGTACCCGCGAACGCTTTTACGCCCAGCAGGGCATCGATTCCGTCCCTTCCATCATCCTGAATGACCGGCATCTGATCCAAGGCGGTCAGGCCCCCGAGACCTTCGAGCGGGCTTTGCGGCAGGTTGCTGATGCCGGGTAAATCGACCCGAAGCCTCTAACCTACATCAGCCCTTCGCTTCATCCAGACGCGGCAGGAACCATGCCAACAATCCCGCCAATGGCAGGAAGGAGCAGATCATGTATACCGTGTTGATGCCGTAGCGGTCGGCCAGGCTGCCCAATAGGGCCGCGGCCAGCCCGCCCAGGCCGAAGTTCAGGCCGTAGAACAAGCCGCCGATCAGTCCGATGCGGTTGGGCAGCAGATCCATGGCATAGATCAAGATGGAGGCGAAGGCACTGGCCATAATGAGATTGATCATGATGGTCAACACACCCGTCCAGAATAGATCGGCATAAGGCAGGAGCAAGGTGAGGGGCAAGGGGCCCAGGACGGAAATCCAGATGATGCGATAACGGCCGATGCGATCACCCACGATACCACCCAGCAATACGCCGACGGCAGCCGAAAACAGGAAGACAAACAGCATCATCTGCGAGGCGGGGATGGACAGGCCGAATTTTCCGATTAAATAGAAGGTGTAGAAAGAGCGGAAGCTCTCGCTATAAGCGTTCTTGGAGAACATCAATATGGTCAGCACCACCAAACCGATCACGATAGTGCTGCGGGCATACGCCTGACGGTCCCCCGTAGCACCCTTTGCGCGCGGCTTGAGCAAGGCGAACTCCCGGCTGATCCGTGTTTGTTTGCCGCCCGTCCAGAACATCAACAAGATAGCCACCAGCGAGGCCACGCTGAACCACGCAAGGCTGGACTGCCCCCAAGGCACGATGATCAAGGCGGCAAACACCGGGCCGAGCGCGCCGCCGAATTGCCCGCCGACCTGGAAAATCCCCTGTGCCAAGCCCTGCCGGCCACCCGATGCATAACGTGCCATGCGTGTAGCCTCGGGGTGAAAAATGGACGACCCGATGCCGATCAGCACCACCGCCATCAGGATCCCCTCATAGCTGGATGCATAAGCCAGCGACAAGAGACCCGACAAGGTGAACCCCATACCTACCACAGGCGAATAGGGGGCCGGCCGGCGATCCGTCCACCAACCGATCACCGGTTGCAGCAATGATCCAGAAATCTGGAAGAACAGCGTTATCATGCCGACCTGCATGAAATCCAGGGCGTAGGATTCCTTGATAATGGGATACACCGCCGGAATCAAGGACTGGATCAGATCGTTCAGCAAGTGTGTGGCGCTCAGTACCAAAAGAATACTGATATGCACGGCCGGCCGGGCGGATAAAGAGCGTTTTCCCATCTGATCGGTATTGCCGGAGGGTGGATTCTCAAGTGATTGATCCATCACACCTTGATTTTGCGGGTTCACGTCTAATCTCCACGCCTGGGCTGCCGTGGCGCCAGGGGCTAAGTAAAGCCGGGGTTATTGGGTCGATACGGTCGCAGGAACCATCGTGCGTTACGGTAACATAGTAAATAGAAGCTTTCCCAGCCGGTAGAGGGAATCTTGCGCTATCCCACCGTCGACCCAGGCACCCCTGGACTCAGAAGCCCAGAGGCAGCCATTGGCCGCACTCGTATCGGAACAGCTCATTTCCTTCGTAACGCCACAACAGCATCCAGCCATGGTCGAATAGCCGCCCCAGGACGGGGTTGCGAGCGATGATGTTTTCTATCGAAGCCGCGGGCGCATCGATCACGACGGTCAGGCGGACGGGCTGGTGATACCAGCCGTCGCCATTGTGCACGGATTGCTTGGGCAGGCCGATGCGAAGGTCTCCGCCATTGCCCTCGAAGACGCCGACATGGCCGTCCACCACGTTGTGCAGCACTTTGTTGCCCGCGCCGTAATGCAGAGGATCGCACGTCGAGGCGTGATACTGCCAGGAAAGCCAATTGGTGACCAGCATCGGCCCCATCATCAGCTTCTCAAGCACACTGCCGTCCGCATCGAACAGCGCGTCATAGTCATGGAGGTAGGCGCGGCTAAGCACCCTGCCGCGGCTACGGTCGCGCGGGCCGATGATAAATGCCGCGTTGCGGGTCAGCCCCCATTCGGGCCTGGTCTGGGAGCCATCATTGGCTCTGCGCCGGAAAGACGTCAGCAATGCGCCGGGAGCAAGGTCCGTGTCCATCCACAGCGCCGGCGCGCGCTCGCGGCGGATGCGGTCGCCCGCCAGTTCAAAGACGCGCTCCATCTTCTCCCAACGCGCCCGCGCTTGCGGCGGCAGAAGATCAAGGTCGAAGCCCGTCACTTCATCCGTGGTCGTATTGTGCAATGCGCCCATGAAAACTGTCTCCGGGGGAATATTGATTGCGCGCATGCGCAAGCCTTCACGTACCCGCGGATCATTCAACAAGAGCGCCAGCGCACGCGCATTGGCCTCGCCCGGGCGCCCGTAACAGGCCCCGCAATCGAGCGTCGACGCATGTGCGTTGTTGGCGCTGTGCCCGGCGTGGCCGCACAATATGACCAATGGCGCCAGACGGTCATCCAGCCCCATTGTGTGCAAGGCGTCGGCGGCCAGCTCCACGCGTTTCTCGAGATCAAGCCCCACAAGCATCGGCCGGCACTGCTCCTGGGCAGAAATGTGCAAACCAATGTGATCCATATTAGTGCGTGGTTTGGCCGGGGGCCTGATCCAACGAGCGATCTTCGGGAGATAGCCGACGCCAAGCGCTTCAACAAAAGAGAAGCTTGCATTCGACCAGCGTACCGTGCCCAGCCATTGATCAAGGCCTGCCAACCGCTGCCGACGAGTCGACTGTGCGTGTTCCGACCTCGCCTCGCCGTCGGGAACGGCCTCTCCCACTGCCGTCACCACGTCCTGCGCCGCCACACTGGGATAGGCCAAGCCCGGCAACTGCGGTCGGTGTATGTCGGTGCCCAATGGGTTGTAATGGATAGGAAGGCCGAAGAAACCCGCAAACGCGCGTGTCTGGACACCGGCCCATATTGCTTCCAATGAGCGGCGCATCCGCTCGCTACGCGTATCAATGCAGAAAACGGCTTGAACCTCTGGCTCTTGCATGACATGCGAAGCTGCCGGCACGTGCAGGGTCTGTGCAAACCCTCGCTGGAAGCTCGCTTCCAGCGCCTGCTGCCAAAGCTCATCGACCGACAGCGCAGCATCCGCTTGCGCGACACGCCGGTCAAAATCCAGCCAATTCGCAGCAAGCTCCGCGAGGGCGCCACGCGCCTTCGCAGCTGGCACGGAACGGGCCAGCAAGGCTTCCCACGCGAGCCGGCAAACCAGCAGTTCGCGCAAGCGGGGATCCTCCTGGCCGGAGGGCACCTTCTGCCAGCCGACATAGGCACACCATGACGCCCAGCCATTGATCGACAACAGCAAGGCCTCGAAGTAGTCCTCCCAGACGGACTCCTTCAGCTCAAGCTCGGTCAGAGCCCAACGTATGGCATCGTCAGCCTGTAACGGCAGCGTGCGCAGTTGCTTCATGAATCCGGGCAGGCCCAGCCTGGAACTGAGGCCGTGATCGCCCACCATGCTTTCGCGCCAGAAGCCGTACAGGCTGGCGCTGCCCGACGCGCGCCAGTGGGCCTCATGCCGGTCGAAGTAGGTTGCGCAGGCCTGACTCAACTGGAACACAAGGGCCGCCCGCCAGGGCCAGCGCTTGTTCTTCTGCTTGGTATCGTCCAGCAAGTCCACCAGCAACGGCTCGCGGCGCACCCCAATCGGCCTCGTCAACGCTTCAATGCATTGCTCAGCTGTCATGGCATCGGGCGCATGCCCAGCGTAACGCTCCAGCACCGTATCAAGGTCTGCGCGCGTAATACGATCCGCCTCCCACTCTTGCTTGATGTAATCCCGCGAGGGGAACACATGAAAATCACCCAGCACGGCCAGGCGCGCCGCAATATGGCGGATCGGCATATCGATGCGACGCCAATGCGGATTCACCGCCACCGCCTGGTTGAGCGGCCAAGCGGGCATGATGCGCGAACACGCGCGCGCCGCAGCCAGGCGCATTGCCGCCTCATCGGATTCAGCGGCGGTCGTTGCGGGGACAGTCTCCGGCACGGGTGCAAGCATGATGGAGCTCATGATTCAGACCGCCCATAGCCGGACTCGTACAGACGCCAAGGGATCCGCTCCGCATCGCTATCGGCCCCAGCCCAAGAGGCCGGCCACAGCCTCAACACCCAGTGCGTATAGCCTTCATCCATGTAAAAACCCGCGTATACCCAGCGGCGAACCGTCTCGAGCGACTGAGGCCACAGCTGGAATGCGATCATTTCGAGATACATCAGGGCCATTCCGATCAAGGCGACGATGCCCGCGGCATGCAGCGGATCGTTGCCCGCACCAACTGGCACGCGATCCACGACGCTGGCGGCGACCGTCAGGAAAACAGCGCTTGCCAGCGCCACCCCTAGCCGAGCCGGCACCACACCGGAACGACCCGCTACGCCCTTGGGGACCCACAGCAGAGGCGCCCACGCCAGGGCAAGGACGGCACTCCACCACCAGGGCCAGGCATGCCCGTCAATCAGCGCCTGAAGCACGAATACGATGACAAGCGCAGCGGGCACCGCAACAATCATGCTCAAACCGGAATTTTTAGTCTCTCCCGTGATGAGTTTTCGGCTTGACTCCCTGACTGCGCTCGATGCGTTCAGAAAGCTGTGCGCCTTATAAAGTGAATGCCCCAGCAAGTGCAGCGCCGCAAACAGGTATAAGCCCAGGCCGCATTCGAGCAGCATGAAGCCCATCTGCGCAATCGTCGACCATGCCAGGTGCACTTTCTGGCTGACCCGCGTCAGCAGCACCAGCCCCGCCACTATTGCGGAAACCAAGCCGAATACGACCAGCAGCCAGCGTGCGGCCAGCGATACGCCAAGCAAGGGAGCAAACAACACCAACACATACCCGCCAAGATTGACCACCCCCGCATGCAGCAGTGCCGATACCGGCGTCGGCGCTTCCATGACCTGGACCAACCAGCCGTGCACCGGCATCAGCGCCGTACGCGCAATAACGGCCAACACCAGGCAGATGCCGCTACAGGCAAGGATTGCGGAAGCATGGCCGGCGGCGATATATGCCCACAGGGCGGAGAACGATCCACTTCCCACCTGCGACCACGCGAGGATCGCGGCGAGAATCAAGAGCACGTCGGCCGCACGATCCGTCACCCTCTTCTTGTGCGCAGCCAGCAAAGCAAACGGCCGGTCGCGGTAGAAGCACAACAAGTAATGCATGGCATATTGGATGACGGCCCACGCGGCGATCAGAACCAGCCAGTGATTGGCCAGCAATAGAAGGTGTACGGCAGCCAGCACAGCGGCCAGGGCGGCCATGTACACCGCTTGCCGCAATTCGCCTTTCAGATGCTTGGAGGAATAAACGCCGATGGCGCCGCCAAGCAACTGCACAAGCAGGCTCACCCAGGCGCCGAATTGATTTGTGGCCAACCAGCCGTCCGGAGCCGGCCCCGTTGCGTCGCGCATCCACACTAGCAACAGCTCGGAAACGAGTCCCGCCAATGAAAACGCCAGTGCGACAAAAGCGAATGTATTGAATTGCCGCCACATACGCGCTAGCGGCAAGCGACTGCGCCACGCCCAAAATGAAGCGACCGACATCAGTACGGCAGGCGCCAAGGCAAACGCGAAATTCATCTCGTGCAACAGACTCATGCACACTCTCCGAAAGATAACGGAGGTATTCTTCAAGTTTTTATTCGTTCTGTATATTACATTTATAATATTGAATAGTTCTCTAAAATAGAACAATGGACATCAGCCAACTGAACTTCCGGCATCTGTTTTACTTTTGGCACGTAGCAAAGAGAGGGTCTCTCACGCACGCGGCCGAACAGATCCACACGTCCCAGTCCGCCCTCTCCACTCAAATCAAGCAACTGGAGGGCCGCCTGGGCAGGCCTTTATTCGACCGGCGCGGCCGGCACCTGGAGCTGACCGCCACGGGCCAGCAGGTATTTGCCTACGCCGACAATATCTTCGGCTTGGGCGAGCAAATGCTGGGCTGGCTGGAAGGCCGCGACGAAGGCACGACCTTCGTGCGTGTAGGAAGCGTTTCGACCATGTCACGCAACTTCCAGGTCAATTGGCTGCGCCCCTTGTTCCGCGACCCGACGGTTGTTCTTTCCGTGGACTCGGGGTCGTTGGACACACTGGTCGAGCGCCTACTGCGTCATCAACTGGATGTGGTGCTGGCCAACGAGCCGGTTCCTTCCGACCCCGCCCGGCCGGTATCTTCACGCTTTCTCGGCAGTCAGGCCATTTCCCTGGTTGGCCGGTCCGATCGCTGGTCAGGCACGACGTTGCGTGTCCCGCAAGATCTTGACGCCGTCGAAATGGCCATGCCGAGCACGCGGCACAGCGTGCGCACGCAGTTCGATGCCCTGTGTTTTGCGGCTGGCGTACAACCAAGGCTTCGGGCGGAAATCGACGACATGACGATGTTGCGGCTGGTGGCACGCGACAGCGGCTGGATCACCATGCTGCCCCAAGTCGTAGTGCAGGACGAACTGCAATCAGGTGAACTGGTGCACATCGGGGAATCTTCCCAGCTTACCGAGCACTTCTATGCCATCACCATCCAGCACACCCAAATAACACCGCCTCTTAACCAGCTATTGCTGCGGGCAACGGAGGGGGAAGTGTTCTCCTAGGCTTCGGATATCGAAGCTCCGAAAGCCAATCTATAATTTCCCATGCGGAACAGAACCTACACGCCCGATGCCAACTTCATCGATCTCCTCATCGATGCGGTGTTTGCGGTCGACGCCAATGCCCGCGTGCTGTTCGCCAGCGCCGCCTGCGAACGCATTTTCGGGTACACCCCCGAAGAGTTGGTCGGCATGAATATGTTCGACATCATGCTGCCGGAGGATCGTGAACGAACCCGGCAATCGGTGACCGAGATCATGTCCGGCCGCCCCCAGCTTCATTTCGAGAACCGCTATGTGCGCAAGGACGGGAAAATCGCTCACATCATGTGGGCGACACGCTGGTCGCCCACCGATCAAGTTCGAATCGGCGTGGCACGCGACATCACCGAGCGCAAGCACGCCGAATTGATCCAGACTTCGCTCTATGCGATATCCGAAGCTTCTCACGGGGCTGGAGATTTGCTCACGCTGATTCAGCGCATTCATCAGATCGTCGGCACCTTGCTCCCGGCCGACAATTTTTCCGTCGCGCTCTACGACAAGGAAACGGGATTGCTGAGCTTTCCCTATTACGCCGACGAGTACGACAGCAAGCCCGAGCCCTGCAAGCCAATGGCCGGGACGCTGTACGCAAGAATCCTGGAAAGCGGACAGCCGCTGCTGCTGCCGGGAACCGCGGCAAGCACAGATGATACGGATGCTCACGCCGGCCCGAGTCCGCTATGCGAACTGGGTGTTCCTCTTAAATCGCATCAGGACACCATCGGTGTGCTGGTGCTGAAGAGGTACCCGGGCGGCGCGCACTACAACGAGAAGGACCAGGAGCTGCTGCAGTTCATTTCCACCCAGATCGCCACCGCCATAGAGAGCCAGCGCATGCAGGCCCGGCTCCAGCACATGGCGGAATACGATCAACTGACCGGGCTGCCCAACCGAGGGCTGTTGTATGACCGGCTCAAGATGGCGCTGTCAATGGCGCGGCGAGAGCACGAGCGGCTGTCGGTGCTTTATCTCGACCTGGATCAATTCAAACCGGTCAACGACACCCTGGGCCACAGCATGGGCGACCTGCTATTGCAGGAAGTCGCCGGCCGCTTGAAGCAGTGCGTGCGGGAGTCGGACACCGTGGCGCGTATTGGCGGCGATGAATTCGTGGTGCTCCTTCAGCGCGTACCCGCCCCCGAGCACGCCACCGTGGTCGCGGCAAAAATCCACGACGCATTGAACCGGCCGTTCACGCTGGACGGTCACATCTTAAGCGTTGTGCCCAGCATCGGGATTGCGCATTACCCCGAGCATGGCGAGCACGAGCAGCAGCTCCTGAAATACGCCGACCAGGCCATGTACCGGGCGAAGCATAAAAACAGGCTGAAGACGGGCAGCGGAGTAGACTAAGCGCTGGACGCAGCACCACGGCACTCCAACCGTAACCAGATAATCAGCGCCCGTGCACGCACGGGCTCACTCAGGCAAAACACATGGTCGCAAGACTTGACCCCGATCCAGACAACACCTGCACGGCCATCGCCCGCGTGCTCGCAGGCAGCTTGCAGGTACTGGCGTTTCCTAGCGCCAGCCATGTTTACAACCCGCTGACCTACATGTGGGAAGCGCACCGCGAGTATTTGCAGCGCTACGGCGGCAAGAAGAACCGCATCTTGCTGCTTGGCATGAACCCCGGCCCGTGGGGCATGGCGCAGACCGGCGTCCCCTTTGGCGAGGTTTCCGCGGCACGAGACTGGCTGAAGATCGAGAAGCCCCTGGGTGGCCCATTGCCTGACCAGCACGAGAAATACCCGATAGCCGGCTTCGCCTGCCACCGTAGCGAAGGCAGCGGCGATCGCTTCTGGGGCTGGGCGCGACGGCGCTTCAGCAGTCCAGAGCAGTTTTTCCAGGATATCTTCGTCTGGAACTACTGCCCCTTGCTCTTTCTGCGCAACAACCGCAATCTGATCCCCGAACAACTGCACAAGGCCGAACGCGAGCCTTTATTCGGCATCTGCGACGCAGCGCTAAGCGCTGTGATTCACGCGATCAACCCACGCGTGGTGATCGGTATCGGGCGCTTTGCCCACGGCCGCGCGCAGATCATCACAGCCGGTGGCACACCAACGGCCTACCTGCTGCACCCCAGCCCCGCCAACCCCACGGCCAACCAGGGCTGGGCCGACATCGCCGACCAAACACTTGCCCCCTGGCTATGACGGCGTGAGCGCAAGCTAAAGGCAACAAGCCCTCGCATGGCCACAGAACCACCGCCATTCACCGCCCTGGCGCCCAGGCTCCCCGACATCGTCACGGGCGGCCTTGCGGTCGTGTTTTGCGGACTGAACCCGGGCTTGTCCGCGGCAACATCCGGGCATCACTTCGCCAATAAAAGCAATCGCTTCTGGAAGACGCTTTACCTGGCCGGCTTCACTCCGGAACGGATCGATCCCGCCAACGACAGCCAGATCCTGCAATACGGCTGTGGCCTGACCGTCGTAGTAGACAGACCCACGGCACGAGCCAATGAAGTGTCCAGGCAAGAGTTCCAGGCATCGCAAGGTGTAATGACCCAGCAGAATCTGCTCAGATTATGCGGCTAAAGCAAATGCCTCGGCCGGGGTTTTCATGGCCAACGC